>CAMHJQ010000001.1 GCA_946185485.1 uncultured Prevotellaceae bacterium
CTTACGCCAAGGAGCGTCAGCAGTTTGGTGATAAGATCATCAACTTCCCCGCTGTTTACGATATGCTTTCTCGCATGAAGGCCAAGCTCGATGCCGGTCGTTCACTGTTGTATGAGACCGCTTGCTACGTAGATGTTTACAAGTGCCTCGAGGACATCGAGCGCGACCGCAAGCTGACACCCGAGGAGAAGCAGGAGCTGAAGAAGTATCAGCGTCTGGCTGATGCCTTCACCCCGCTGGCTAAGGGTATGAACTCTGAGTATGCCAACCAGAATGCCTACGATGCCATCAGCATCCACGGCGGTTCGGGCTTCATCATGGAGTACAAGAGCCAGCGCCTGTTCCGCGACGCCCGCATCTTCTCCATCTATGAGGGTACCACTCAGTTGCAGGTGGTGGCTGCCATCCGCTACATCACCAACGGCACCATGCTGAACAACATCAAGGAGATGGCTGCAAACCTGCAGACTTGCGATTGCATGGCTGGACTGAAGGCTCGCGTAGAAAAGCTCATCCCCATCTATGAGGAGGCTCTCGCCAACGTGAAGGCGCTGGAGAATCAGGATGCACACGACTTCCTGGCTCGTCGTCTGTACGATATGACTGCCGAACTGGTGATGTCGCTGCTCATCATCCGCGATGCCAGCAAGGCTCCTGAGCTCTTCAAGAAGAGTGCCAACGTCTACGTTCGCATGACCGAGGAAGATGTGCTTGGTAAGTCAGCTTATATCAAGGCCTTCCAGGTAGAAGACTTGGAGAACTTCAAGGCAATGGAAAAAGGAACTGAGGAGTAAACGACCACAGTCTGATATCATAACGCAAACAAAAAAAGAGGGCTCGGCCCTCTTTTTTGTTTACTCAATGCAATTCATCAGGAAAGCGACGGCACCGTTCACGCCAAACTTCCTTACATCCAACGAGATGTCATAGTTGGTGGCATCCTTCCAGTCGCGCCCGGTAAACTTCTTCGTATACAATTCGCGGCTGTAGTCATTGTCCACAATCATGGCTGCTGCATCCTGCTCGCTGATGTCATACTTCACGGCGATGCGCCGCTTCCTACAATCCAGACTGGAGTGGATAAAGATCTTCAGTGCATTGGGATGGTTGGCAAAGATATCGAAACCACAACGTCCGATGATGACACACGACTCCTCTGCTGCAATACGACGAATGGCGTCAGCCTGTGCACGGAACAGTGTATGACTCGTCTGGTCCTGTTCCTGGCCGTTATACTCAGCCTTGGCCATATACGTACGGTAGAAATTCGTAAAGTCATCACGCCACAACGGATTCCGTGCCTCTATCTTCTCCACGGCATCCTCCACTGCATTCATCCTTGAAGCCACCTCATTCAGTATCTGCTTGTCCAGCAGCTTCACTCCGAGCCGGCGAGCCAGCTCAGCTCCAATCTCATGACCGCCCGTTCCAAACTGGCGGCTGATGGTAATCACAAATTTTTCTTCCTTATTCATAGGCCCTTATTTTAGTTCATAGTTCAGAGTTCACAGTTCAGAGTTCACAGTTATATCATTTCAGGTTCGCTGACTTCCTGTCCGCGGCAGAAGCGGTGGACTATCTGACGGTCGTCACCTAAGTAGATGAAGCGCTCCAAGCGGTGCAACAGCGAGTATTCGTCAGGATGCAGCACGCCGTCGTCGATGACCAGCGCATCGAACTCGTAGCCAGGCTCGAAACTGCCCACCTTACCAAAGAAGCTGCCTGCCGACTTGGTGGCAATCCAGAAGATTTCAGGCAACGTCAGGAATGCCTTGCTGTGGTCCTGCTGGTATTGCATCTTGCTGACCTGGATGGCATAGACCAGCATGCGGAACATGTTGAGGTCGTGACCACCGCTGATGTCGCTGCCCAGTCCGACACGCAAGCCCTCTTCGAGGAAGGTACGGATAGGCGCCATACCCGACGCAATGTTGAAGTTCGACGTGGGGCAATGGGCCACCATGACGCCGTTCTTCTTCATCAGTTCCAGTTCACTGCCATGCGTCCACACGCAATGCGCCATGATGGTGGGTGTCTGACCGAAGAGTCCATAGCGGTTGTAGGCATCGCCATAGCTCTCGCTCTCCGGTTCCAGCTCAGCCACCCAGGCTATCTCAGACGTATTCTCCGACAGATGCGACTGCACGGGCAACTGGTACTTACTAGCCAGTTGGCCACAGGCTTTCAGCAGCTCTGGCGTACATGACGGCACGAAACGCGGCGTAATGATGGGGCGGACCAGCGGAGGACATTGACCATTGACTGTTGAACATTCTCTCGGAGAGAGTGTGGCGTTGCGAGGACCATTGAATTCGGCGATGAGCTGCTCCATACCTTCGACAGCGGCTTCTACGCCCTCACTGAGTGTGTCAGGACAGTTGCGGTTCATAGCCACCTTACCGACCATGGCACCCATGCCTGCCTCCTGATACAACTTCATCAGCACCCGCGTACTGTCTGTATGCACGGTGCCAAAGACAACGCTGCGCATGGTTCCGAAAAGCCACTGGGTATGCAGGAAACGACGGTACATGCGCTCGGCATAGCGGACGTCGGCATACTTCGATTCCTCGGGGAAGGTATAGTTCTGAAGCCACGGCAGCAGTTCCAGGTCCATGGCTACTCCCTGGTTATGCACCTGCGGAGCATGGACGTGCATGTCGTTCATGGCCGGAATCAGCAACTTATCGCCAAAGTCTATCACTTCAGCATTCTGGCAGTCCAAGTCCTTCAGATTGGATGCAACGCCAACCACACAGGCATCCTCCACTGCGATATAACCATTCTCGAAAACTTCGAAACAGTCCCTCTCTTTCGTAAAAAGGATATGTGCCTTGTATACCTTTTTCATCATGTACAGCTTCAGATTTGTTAGTTATCATCTGCAAAGATAGTAAATTTCATGGATTTTTCAAACAACAAATAGAAAAATATTAAAGATAATTCCTGTTTTTGTATATTAGGGAAGTATAATTGGGAAAAAAAATGTATATTTGCAAACGCAAAGTCTTGTTAAAGGACACACGCCAAGAACAGGTTATACCCATTTAACTAAAAGCAAAGTCTATGAATAGCATGAAAGGACATATTGTGGATGTTGTTCGCCGCGAGATTTTCGACGGCGAAATAGTCATCAAGGATGAAAAGATAGTAGAAGTGAAGCGGTACAAGCTGCCTGAGCGTGAAGAACCCTGGCCATATATCATGCCTGGTTTCATTGACAGCCACGTACACATTGAGAGCAGCATGATGGTTCCACACAAGTTTGCACGCATCGCCGTCAGCCACGGAACGATTGGCGTCATTGCCGACCCGCATGAGATTGCCAATGTACTGGGCGTGGAGGGTGTCAACTACATGATTCGTTCCGGAAAAGAGGCTCACTTCAATTTCCTTTTCGGTTCCCCCAGCTGTGTACCAGCTACAGGCGGGGATCTTGAGACCTGCGGCAAGGTGATTGATGCCAAGGACACGGAAGAACTGATGGCTCGCGAGGATATTGGCTTCTTGGGCGAGATGATGAATTATCCTGGTGTACTGGCTGACGACAAGGAGGTGATGGCTAAGATCACGGCAGCACTCCGCAACGGCAAGCCCGTAGACGGTCATGCTCCTGGACTGACGGGGCATCAGCGTGACCGGTATGCCGCAGCAGGCATCACCACCGACCATGAGTGCACAACGCTCGACGAAGGACGCTCGTGCATCAAAGCCGGTATGAAGGTCATCATTCGCGAAGGCAGTGCCGCCAAGGACTATCAGCTGCTGAGTCCGCTGATTAAGGAGAGTCCCAACATGGTGATGTTCTGCACCGATGACTGCCACCCCGACGACTTCGTGCGAGGCCACATCAACCTCATCGTGAAACGTGCCCTGGCCGACGGCTACGACCTGTGGGACGTGTTACAGGCTGCCTGTGTCAATGCGCAGAAGCACTACAAACAGTCTTGGGGACTTTTGCAGGTGGGCGACCCTGCCACCTTCATCACAGTAGACAACTTCTCGTCGCACTTCCGTGTGGAGAGTACATGGATTCGTGGAGAAGAGGTGTTCGACTACAACGCCAGCCTGCACTTCCATCATGACGACGTGAAACATATTCTGGACTTTGACTACCCCAACAACTTCGTGGCAGCTCCCATCACCGCCGCCGATATTAACATTGACCTCAAGCCCGGCGACACGGTACACATCATCCATGCTTCGGACGGCAGTCTGTTGACTGAGCACGAGGAGGTGGAGCTGACCGGCAATCCCTTGTTCGACTCGCACTATCCTTGGAAAGAGGTGCAAAAGATTGTAGTCTACAACCGTTATGTACCCGGTGCCAAGCCCATCGTAGGCCTGATACGCGGTTTCGACATCAAGAATGGTGCCATTGCCGGTTCCGTGGCTCACGACTGTCACAACATCGTAGCCATCGGCTCCAGTGACGAGTATCTGGTAAAGGCTATCAACCGTATTGTAGAGATGCAAGGCGGACAGGTGGTGGTCAGTCCCGAGGAGATGCTGGATATTCCTCTCCCCATCGGCGGACTGATGGCTCCGATGGGCGGTCATGAGATTGCCTTCCGCACGCTGTGCATCCAGGAAAAGGTGAGAGACATTGGCTGTAAGATGAAGTCGCCGTTCATCACCATGGCCTTCATGTGTCTGCCGGTAATTCCCGACATCAAGATTACCGACCGTCATCTGATAGACACGAAGAACATGAAGGTCATCTATTAAAGATTAGAAAATAGACACTAAAATTAAATATTATACTATGGATGTTTTATATCATATTTTAGGATGGTTAGGCAGCATTGGCCTTATCTTAGGCTATCTGCCTCAGGCCATTCAGACCATCCGTACACGTAATACGGACGGTATCTCACTGCCAGGATTCATCATGATGTCTGTCGGCAGCTTCTGCTTTATGAGCCAAGGTTTGATGCTGTGTATTCAGCAGGGCATCGGGGTTGGTATATTCTTTTTCATCACCAACTTCATTACCGCCACCTGCGCTGTCATCATCTTCTATATAAAAATGAAGAATGACTACCCCAAAAAATGAGCAAAATGGAAAAGAAGGCCAAACTACTGTTTGCTGGCCTTCTTTCGCTGGTCGTGGTCGAGGATAATCTTGCGCATGCGCATCGACTTCGGCGTCACCTCCACCAGTTCGTCTTCCTTGATATACTCCAGGCACTCCTCCAAGGACATCACCACCTTGGGGATGATGCGTGCCTTGTCATCAGTACCCGAGGCACGGACGTTGGTCAGCTGCTTGGCTTTGCAGACGTTGACCACGAGGTCGTTATCATGAACGTGCTCACCCACGACCTGACCCATATAGACGTCCTCGCCCGGGTCGATGAAGAACTTGCCGCGATCCTGCAGCTTGTCGATGGCGTAGGCAAAGGCATTACCCGTATCCATTGAAATCATGGAGCCGTTCACACGACGCTCTATCTCTCCCTTGTAAGGCTGGTACTCCTTGAAACGGTGGGCCATGATGGCCTCGCCCTGACTGGCCGTCAGCACGTTGGTGCGCAGACCGATGATGCCGCGAGAGGGGATGTTAAACTCGATATTGGTACGCTCGCCCTGACTCTCCATGCTGGTCATCTCGCCCTTACGACGCGTCACCATGTCAATCATCTTCGAGGCAAACTCCTCGGGCACGTTGATGGTCAGTTCCTCAATGGGCTCGCATTTCACGCCATCTACCTCTTTATATATTACTTGCGGTTGACCAACCTGCAACTCATAGCCCTCACGGCGCATGGTCTCGATGAGCACGCTGAGGTGCAGCACACCACGTCCCGATACAATCCACTTGTCGGTAGAGTCCTCGAAAGGCTCCACTCGCAGGGCGAGGTTCTTCTCCAGTTCTTTCTCCAAGCGGTCGTTGATGTGGCGCGAGGTGACGAACTTGCCTTCCTTACCGAAGAACGGCGAGTCATTGATGGTGAACAGCATCGACATCGTGGGTTCATCGATAGCAATAGGCGACAGGGGCTCCGGGTTCTCCAGGTCACAGATGGTATCGCCAATCTCAAACTTCTCCAGACCGATGACGGCACAGATGTCGCCGCACTCTATCTGGTCGATGCGCTGGTGCCCCATGCCATCAAAGGTATGCAGTTCCTTGATCTTTGTCTTCTCCATCGAGCCGTCGCGATGGGCGATAGTAATCTGCTGGCCATCCTTCAAGGTGCCACGGTGTATGCGACCCACGGCGATGCGGCCAGTATAGCTGCTATAGTCAAGCGACGTGATGAGCATCTGCGGCGTGCCCTCCAACTGTTTGGGTGCAGGAATCACCTCGACAATCTTATCCAACAGATAGGTGATGTCGGTAGTAGGCTTCTGCCAGTCTTCGCCCATCCAGCCGTTCTTGGCCGAGCCATAGACCACGGGGAAGTCCAGCTGGTCTTCGGTGGCGTTGAGCGAGAACATCAGGTCGAACACCATCTCGTAGACCTCCTCAGGCCGACAGTTGGGTTTATCCACCTTATTGACCACCACGATGGGTTTGAGGCCAATCTGCAGAGCCTTCTGCAGCACGAAGCGTGTCTGCGGCATGGGACCCTCGAAGGCGTCCACCAGCAGCAGACAGCCGTCGGCCATGTTGAGCACGCGCTCCACCTCACCGCCGAAGTCGGAGTGTCCCGGGGTGTCGATGATATTGATTTTGGTTCCTTTCCAATTGATACTGACATTCTTCGAAAGAATGGTGATGCCTCGTTCGCGCTCCAGGTCGTTAGCGTCCAACACCTGACTCGACAGGTCCTGTCCCTCACGGAACAGGTTACCGGCCAGCATCATCTTGTCCACAAGCGTCGTCTTGCCGTGGTCTACATGCGCAATAATAGCAATGTTTCTAATTGATTTCATAATTTATCATTCATCGTTCATAACTGACCGAGCAGCTATGAATATTAAAAATCGGCTGCAAAATTACGAAGAATTATCGACTTTTTATCATCAAACAACTTAAAAATGTTAAAATGATAAAAATTATGAACTATTAACTATGAACTATGAACTAAAATAACTACCTTTGCAGCCGCATTTGACGATGTGCCCGTCTTTGATGAGGGCGGAAGGCATCTGAAAGATGTATAGTATTAACAATTAAATTCATCAAACAACATGTATTTAGATTCAGCAAAGAAGGTTGAGATCTTCGAGAAGTATGGCGAGAACGCCCAGGACACGGGTTCCGTCGAGAGCCAGGTTGCCCTGTTCACCTATCGCATTCAGCACCTCACCGAGCACCTGAAGCAGAACCACAAGGACTTCGGTACTGCCCGTGCACTGACCAAGATGGTAGGTCGCCGTCGTAAGCTCCTGAAGTATCTCTACAACAAGGACATCACCCGCTATCGTGCACTTATCAAGGCTCTCGGTCTGCGTAAGTAATCAAAAGGGAAGAAAGTCAAAAGAGGATGTGTCATGGAAACATGCACATCCTCTTCTTTATGTTGCAACATCACCCGCTTACTGCAGGGTGATGTTGACGTTTTCTTTGGTGACGTTCTCGTAGTTGGTGAAGACAGCGTCCTTCTTGGCCTTGATGACGATATTCTTCAGGTTGATGTTCCTGATGGGCATCTCAGGCAGGCCATTGAACTCCATAGCGCGTCCGGCACCATTACAGACGATGTTTTGGATGTCGATGTTGCGGAAGATAGGCGTCTCTTCGTTGACGGGCATCTTGGTGGTGTTGTCGGGATTGTCGCCGTCGGCCAGCATCTCAGCCACCGACTTGCCGCCATAGTACATGTTGAAGGTGATGGCGTCGGTCTTGATGTCAGTCATCGAGATGTCGCGGATGAAGATGTTCTCCACGATGCCGCCACGGCCACGCGTCGACTTGAAGCGCAGACCCACGTCGGTACCCAAGAACTGGCAGCTCTTGACGAGGATGTTCTTGACGCCACCACTCATCTCGGAACCTACCACGAAACCACCATGACCGGCAAAGACGGTGCAGCCGTCTACGACGACATTCTCGCAGGGGATGCCACGGCGGCGACCGTCGGCGTCCTTACCGCTCTTGATACAGATACCGTCGTCGCCAGCATCGAACTTAGAGTTGACGATGAGGGCGTTCTTGCACGACTCCAGGTCGAGGGCATCGCCGTTCTGGGCGTAGGCTGGGTTACGCGCGAGTACATTATCTAATATAATATTCTCACACATCAGCGGATGGATATTCCAAGCAGGAGAGTTCTGGAAGATGACACCCTGCAGCAGCACGTTCTTGCAGTTGACCAGGCTAATCATGACGGGACGCAGGAAGCGCTTGTAGTTGTTCCACTCAGCCTCAGATGAAGCCTTGACCACGTTCATGTTGGCATTCTTCTCGGCATCGGCATAGCCCTGTGAGGGTACCCAGTAGTCAGAGCGCACAGCCACACCGCCAGGACGAGAGAGTACTTCTTTCCACTGGCCGTCCGTCATCTTCGACTTTTTCACGGGACGCCAGTACTGACCATTGCCATCAATGACACCCTTACCGGTGATGGCGATATTCTCACAACCATTGGCACTCAGCGGCGATTGACAACGACGGGTGTCAAGACCCTCGAACGAGGTCTTGACCAGTGGATAGAGCGACTCGTCAGCAGCGAAGAGGATGACAGCGCCCATCTCCAAGTGCAGGTTGATGTTCGACTTGAGCACGATGGGACCCGTATGCCATACACCAGCAGGTACGACGAGCTTGCCACCCCCCTTACTGCTCAAAGCATCGATGGCCTTGGCAAAAGCCTCGGTATTGAGGGCAATGCCGTCACCTTTGGCTCCGAAGTCCTTCAGGCTGACAGAGAAGTCGGGGAATTGGGGAGCCTTGACCTCAGGCATCTGGAACGGCAGGTCCTTGGTAAAACGCTTGTAGGGATTCTCACAGTTAGCACAGCCCTTGCCTTGTTCGCAGGTGTGCTTTTGCGCCGAGGCAGTCAGCGTGACGCCTAACAGCAGTAGACAGATTAGCTTTTTCATACGCAGTTTGTTTTAGTAGCTTAATTATTATCTTTAATTTATATTCTCTCTTATCTCTTTCAGCGGAATCATCACGAAGTCGCGTTCGTACATCAGCGGATGTGGTATTTTCAAGTCAGGCTCATCGACCGTCAGGTCGTCGTAGAGCAGGATGTCGATGTCAATAGGTCTGTCGGCGTACCTTGGAAGCGTATGTGGAGAGCCGTCAGCGGTGAGGGATTTGACCTGACGGCCAAGTTCTCGTTCAATCTTCTGGGTCACCCTTAGCACCTGACGAGGGGTGAGTGTTGTCTCGCAGAGAATCACACCATTCAGGAAACCATTCTCAGACTCGAAACCCCATGGCTCTGTCTCGATGAACGATGACTGGCGCACCACCTGCCCTACCCGCTCGCCAATGAGTCGGATGGCTTCCGTCAAGTGATGCTCCCGGTCGCCCAGATTGCTCCCCAGACCCAGAAAAACCTGATGCTTAGTCATCCAGGATGAGCATGCAGTCACCGAAGCATCCGAACTTATAGCCGTTATCGACGGCCTTCTGATAGGCCTCCATGATGAGGTCGTAGCCTCCGAAGGCAGCAGTGGACATGAGCATGGTCGACTCCGAATAGTAGAAGTTGACAATCATACGGTCGGCCAGTCCGAAATCGTAGGGCGGGAAGATGAACTTATTGGTCCAGCCGTCAAACTCCTTCAGCATACCATCGGTACCTACGGCAGACTCAGCAGCACGCATCGTCGTCACACCGACGGCACAGATATGGTGGCCTTCCTTGCGGGCGCGGTTGACGATATCGCAGGCCTGGGCGTCAATCTTCATCTGCTCAGAACTCATCTTATGCTTGGTAAGGTCTTCCACCTCAATGCTGTCGAAGCTGCCCAGTCCACAATGTACAGTCACGTATGCGAAGTCGACGCCTCGGATCTCCAGGCGCTTCATCAGTTCACGACTGAAATGCAGGCCGGAGGCTGGTGCCGTCACAGCACCCTCATGGCGGGCATAGATAGTCTGGAAGTTGTCCATATCGTCGGGTGTCACCTCACGCTGGTCGGTGATAAAGCGCGGCAGGGGTGCCGACCCCAGGGCGAAAAGTTCGCGCTTGAACTCGTCGTGCGGACAGTCGTAGAGGAAACGCAGCGTGCGTCCGCGGCTGGTAGTGTTGTCGATGACCTCTGCCACCATGGGACCGTCATCTTCGAAGAATAGCTTATTGCCGATACGAATCTTGCGGGCGGGTTCCACCAGCACATCCCAGAGGCGCAACTCCTCATTGAGTTCACGTAGCAGGAATACCTCTATCTTGGCATCGGTCTTCTCCTTCGTACCAAAGAGGCGTGCAGGAAACACCTTCGTGTCGTTGAGCATGATGACATCGCCCTCGTCAAAGTAGTTGACGATATTGCGGAAAGTCATATACTGGTCGGTATCGTTGCCTTCAGCATCTTTATCAAACATGTCGATGGTCTGGCTCTTGCGGTGTACCACCATCATGCGGCACTCATCGCGACGATATACCTTCTCTACGGTACCATCCTCGTTCTCAAACACTTTGTGAGGCGGCTCCAGAGCCAACAACTCATCGGGAAGCTTAAATCTGAATTGTGACAGTTTCATCCTATTATTTCGTTATTACGTTGTTTCGTTATTACGTTGTTTCGATGCTTCGTTACGTCGTCATCACGTTATGCCGTTATCACGACTTTTCTATTTCTTGCTGGTCGAGCCACTGGGGGAAGTCGTCCAGCGTGAGGCAGTCCTCGATGCGGACACTGCCCAGACGGGTACGGCAGAGAGCCGTCAGGTAGGCCCCGCTGTCGAGTGCCTGACCGATGTCGCTGGCCAGCGAACGGATATAGGTGCCCTTGCCGCAGACCACGCGGATGCTCATCTGCATCGTCTCGGGATTGAAGTCGGTCAGTTCCAGCTCGTCAATGCGCACCGTCTTGGCCTTCAGCTCTACGTCGCGGCCCTTGCGCATCAGATCGTAGGCACGGTCGCCACCAATCTTACAGGCCGAATACTGCGGGGGCACCTGCTGGATGTCGCCTACGAAACCGGCGAGTACACGCTCTATCAGTTCCCGGGTAATATGGGCGGTCGGATAGGTCTGGTCCACCTCATGCTCCATGTCGTAGCTGGGCGTGGTAGCTCCTAACTGCAGGGTGGCCGTGTACTCTTTGTCGTTCAGTTGCAGACGCTCTATCTCCTTGGTTTTCTTGCCTGTACAGAGTATGAGCACGCCTGTTGCCAACGGGTCGAGGGTGCCGGCATGTCCTGTCTTCACCCGCCGCACGCCCATCTTCTTGGAAATGCGGGTACGGACGTATGCCAGTGCCCCGAACGAGGTCATCCGGTAGGGTTTGTTGATGTATATGAATTCCCCTTCTGTGAAGTTCATCAGTCAACCATTGCAAGTGAATGTCCAGTCAGCAGCAACACCAGGATGATGCCACCCACGATGATGCGGTAATATCCGAAAGCCTTGAAACCGTATTTGGTCAGGAAAGCAACAAACCATTTCATGGCTAACAGTGCCACGATAAAGGCCACCACACAGCCCAGTATCAGCATGCTGATGTTATGGGGCGTAGCCCATATAGTGTCTTCCTTCAACAGGTCCAGCAGGTCGAGCAGCGTAGCGCCGGCCATGGTGGGCACAGCCAGGAAGAACGAGAACTCGGCAGCACGCTGGCGCGTCAAGCCCTGCGTCATACCACCCACGATGGTAGCCATCGAGCGCGACACACCGGGGATAACGGAGATACACTGGTAGAGACCGATGTTGAAAGCCCGGCGCTCGTTTACCTTGTTGGCATCGCTGCCTTTATTGAACAACTTGTCGCAGAACAGCATAAAGACACCGCCCACGACGAGCATGATGGCCACGACGAGCACGCTGTCGAGCAGCCAGTCGAGCAAGCCCGACTTCTTGGCCAGCAATCCGATGACCACGGCGGGCAGCACGCCCACGAAGAGCAACCAGTAGAAATAGTACTTGTGCTTCAGCTTCTGGAAGAAGTTGCTGCCTGCAGGAGCCGGTGAGCAGTCGAACTGGAAGAAGCGCTTCCAGTAGAGGCATACCACCGACAGGATGGCACCAAACTGAATGATAAACGTGAAAGCATGGACGAAGGGATCGCCCTGCTCGATGCCCAACAGGTTCTGGGTGATAATCATGTGACCTGTCGACGACACTGGCAGGAACTCCGTCAGTCCTTCAACGATGGCAATGATAACGGTCTCTATCCAATCCATAGTTTAGTTCTTGGGGCGGCGAACAACCGCATAAATCATTGAAACAAAGCCAACAAGACACACCAGCGGAGCCACCTTGATGCGGCGTGCACTGAAGATGTCGGGGTTGTAGGCACTCTCGGTAGAACCAGCTCCACTCATCAGCAGGAAGCCGATGACCACCACAACCATTCCAACTGCCAACAGAATGTAGTTGACCTTGTCAAAAGCAAAATCTCTTTTTTCCATATTTTGTTTCTTCTCTAAACTCTAAACCCTAAACTCTAAACACCTATATCTTATACAACTCTCCCGCCGTCATACGCAGGAACTTGTTGACGGCCAGCCATGCACACAGCACGGTGATAACCACACCAAACAGCAGCACGGCACCGGCAGTAATCGCCAAGACCTCCCATGTCACTACCTCCAACATGCCGGGCTGTTTCAGGTAGAGACCATAGATGCCCAGTCCCAGCACCGCGTTAGCTAATATGGCGGCTATCACGCCCACCACGATAGCCCGTCTGAGGAACGGACGGCGGATGAAGCCCCACGAGGCTCCCACCAGTTTCATGGTATGGATGATGAACCGTCGGGCATAAACGCTCAGGCGCACCGTATTGCTGATGAGTGTAAACGACACGAACGTCAGCAGCACCGCCAGCACCAGCAGGATGACGCTGACACGGCTCAGATTGGCATTCACCTTGTCCACCAGGTCCTCCATGTACGCCAGGTCGCTGACGCGCTTGTCGGCACTGAGTTCCTTGGCTATCCACTTCAGTGAATCGCGGTTGGCATAGTCGGCCTTCAGCTGTATCTCCAGAGTGGCAGGGAAGGGGTTGAAACCCAGAAATTCCGTGGGGTCACTGCCCAGCGCCTTCACTTGTTCGCGGGCAGCCTGCTCCTTGCTGACATAGTCAATGTTATGGGAGTAAGGCCGGTGATACAGTTCACGGCAGAACTGTTTGGCATCGTTCAGCGACAGCGAGTCCTTCAACAGGACACTCACCGTCAGGTGCTGCTTCATGTGCGCCGACAGATTACGCGCTGTCAAGCCAAAGAACACCACCAGCCCCAACAGGATAAGGACCATCGTAGTGCTTATGCATAGTGTTACAGCCTGCATACCACGACGGTTGCGGACTCTTTTTCGATTCTTTGTCATAGTCTCATTTAGACGTATTACACCTAATTTCGTGCAAAATTACAAAATAAATATGAAACTCGTGCGATGATTTAAAAATATTTTGTAATTTTGTGCTCGTTATGAGTACAGTCATCTATTCTTCGCCCATTTTCGGCCCCGTCCACAGCCGCCGACTGGGCATTTCGCTTGGCATCAACCTGCTGCCTGCCGACGGCAAGGTGTGTACCTTTGACTGCATTTACTGCGAGTGCGGTTTCAACAAAGACCACCGCCCCACCCTGCCGATGCCGACCCGCCAGGAAGTCGCCATCCATCTGGAAGAGAAGTTGCAGCAGATGCAGGTCGAGGGACAACTACCCGACGTGCTGACCTTCGCCGGCAATGGCGAACCGACCTGCCACCCCCACTTTGCCGACATCATTGGCGACACCATCCTGCTGCGCGACCGCTACTGTCCACAGGCCAAGGTCAGCGTGCTCTCCAATTCTACCATGATCCACCGTCCTGCTGTCTACGAAGCCCTGATGCTAGTCGACAATAACATCCTAAAGCTGGACACCATCGACCCTCATTATATTAATAAGGTAGACCGTCCCACCGGCGCCTACGATGTAGAGCAGGTTATCGAACACATGAAAGCCTTCCACGGCCACATCATCATCCAGACCATGTTCATGCGCGGAAGCCTCTCCCTGTCCCCCTCCAAAGAGGAGGAGAGCTCAGTGGTCGACAATACTGGGGAGAAATTCGTCGGCCCCTGGCTCGAAGCCGTCAAAGCCATCAGACCCCAACAGGTGATGGTCTATACCATCGACCGCGAGACCCCGGCCCATGGTTTGCTGAAAGCCACTCCCGAACAACTCGATGCTATCCGCGACCGCGTCATCGCCGCCGGCATTCCCTGCTCCGCCAGCTACTGACCACATCACTTTCCCGATGAAAAATAACAAACCCTCCATGAGTGAGGTGGTAATCGGCAGCACGCAGTTCCTTTGCGGATCAGGCGTTTCGAATAGCAATGGTATTAAATATGGTGGTGTGGATGACGGAACAAGAGACCCGGCGTCGCGCAGCCATAAGTACAATAACTGGGACGAAGACGACGAAGAGGATGAAGAGTAGTCGGCAGTGACCAGCAGGGGCATTTGAAGCGCCGTGCAGGAAAATTTCGAGCGCCGTGCAGGAAATTTTCTTGCACGGCGCTCTAATTGGTGTTGCTACGCCCTCCTTGGGGGCGAGGGTCTACATCTTGGTGATGATGCCTATCTTCGAGTTGCGGAGGAACTCGATGATGTGGCGGATGAAGGGACCGTCGGGCACCTGCTCCTCAATCTGGTTGATGGCATCGAAGAGGGCCGTCTTGCCGTGGAACACCAGGCGGTAGGCGTTGGCAATGTGCTTCAGCGTCTTCTCGTCGACACCATGCTCATGGGCCACCTGCATGTTGACACCACCGAACTCGACGAGCTTGGTGCAGATGATGTAGGGCGGCACGTCCTTGGAGAACGTGGTACCGGCCTGAATCATCGCACCGCTGCCCACACGGGTCTTGGCATTCTCGATGACGCTGGACGAGAAGATGACACCATCCTCAATCTCGCAGTCGCCGGCAATCTTCGTACCATAGCCGAAGACGCAGCGGTTGCCCACCTTGGTGTCATGGCTGATATGGGCACCCTCCATCAGCACGTTGTCGTTGCCGAGGACGGTCTGGCAGCCATGATGGGTGGCGCGGTTGATGACGACATTCTCGCGGATGATGTTGTTGTCGCCGATGATGCACTCCGACTTCTCGCCGCGGAACTCGAAGTCCTGCGGCAGAGCGCCGATGACGCTGCCCTGGTGCACCTTATTCTTCTTGCCCATGCGCGTACCATTTAATATACTGACGAAGGGGAAGATGATGCATTCGTCGCCAATCTCTACGTCGTCCTCGATATAGACAAAGGGGAATATCTTACAGTTGTTGCCGATTTTCGCCTTGGGACTGATTTCGGCCTTGTCACTTATTACGCTTGCCATATTTTACCTTTTTACTTTTTTACCTTTTAACCTTTACTTTCCACCGCCGCCAAGGGCTGTGTACAACGATACGACGGACTGCATCTTGTTGAATTCGGCAGTGGCCTTGTTCAGCTGGGCAGCAAGCAGCTGGTGCTGGGCGGTGAGCACCTCCAGATAGCTGCTACCCCTGCTCTTGTAGAGCAACTTCGTGTCCTCAACGGCCTGGGCGAGCACCTTGATACGCTGAGTCTCAATCTGTCCGTTGGCATCGTAACCATTGTAGTTGACGAGTGCATTCGACACCTCGTTGCCGGCCTGCAGGATGGAGTGCTGCCAGACGTTGAAGGCCTGTTCGTACTGCATCTTGCTGACCTTGAGCTTGGTGACCAGTGCACCGCGCTGGAAGATGGGCTGCGTGAGCGAGCCGAACAGCGTGACGAGCCACTTGCCGGGATTCAGGTTACCATTGGAGTTGGTGAAGGCCGCTGATGCGCCTACCGTGATATTGGGATAGAACTGCGCACGGGCTGTCTGCACGTCATGGAAGCAGGCGGCGAGGTTCATCTCGGCATTGTGCACGTCGGGACGGTTCTTCAGCAGGGCGACACCGACACCGGTGGCAAACTCGCTGGGCAGCGACTGCTCGGCCAGCGTAGAACGGGGAATCTGTTGTCCCTGCTGTCCGATAAGCAGGCTGAGAGCATTCTCCGTGGCACGTATCTGGCGACGGAAGTCGTTAGCCTGCGTCTGGATGGACAGATAGGCAGCCTCGGCACTCTGTACGCTGATAGAGCGCACGCGTCCCAGCTCATGCTGCAGCTTCATCATATCCCACGTCTCCTTGGCCATCTGGCTCATCTCCTTGACGAGGCGCAGCTGCTCGTCGAGCATCAGCAGCGTGTAGTAGGCATTGGCAATGCCGCTGACCACCTGGGCACGGACTGCCATCTGGTAGTCCTTGTAGCCCAGCAGCTTCATCTGCGTAGAGCGCTTCTGCGACAGGATATTGCCGAAGAGGTCCAGCGTCCACGAGGCTGCGACGGGTATCGAATAGCTCTTCGTGGTCGTCGACGGGTCGGTATAGAGGGTGGCGATGCTTCCCGTAGGCTGTGTGCTGCCGATGGAGATAGCCGGCAGGAAGGCCAGCTTGGCGGCCTTCAGCATGGCCTCATACATCTGCACCGTCAGGGCAGCATTCAGCAGGTTGGTATTCTTCTCCAGTCCTTGCTCGATGAGGGCCTGCAGCTGCGGGTCGGTAAACACCTCGCGCCAGGGCAGGTTGCCGAACGAGGCGGTATCCTGCGGAGCCACGGCCAATGTATCGGTATCGACTACGGCATCACGGATAAGCCCCTTCGTCTCTACGTCAGGACGCTCGTACTTGTTGTATACGCCGCAACTTGCCAGCATCAAGCACAGCAAGAGGAGACCCACTCCCCTGCCCCTCCCTAAATGGAGGGGAGTAGATACTTTGTTCCTAAATATTCTATTCATATTGATTTCTATTTAATTGTTCATTTTATCCCCCTCCATGCAGGGAGGGGTTAGGGGTGGGTCCTTACTTTTCTAATTCATAATCCACGGGACGGTGCATATACTGTGCTATCTCGGTAGACACGTCGGGGGTCTCGTCCTCACCCTCGAACTTCATGGGACTGAGTTTCTCCTGCAGCGACTGGAAGATGACAAACAGACTGGGCACCACCAGCACCTGACACAGCGTACCGATAAGCATACCGCCCACGGCAGCGGCACCAAGCGTCTGGTTACCGTTCTTGCCTACACCCGATGCGAACATCATAGGCAGCAGACCGATGACCATAGCCAGCGACGTCATCAAGATAGGACGCAGACGGGCTGCGGCACCCAGGACGGCCGACCACGAGATAGCCATACCCGTCTGGCGGCGCTCCAGCGCGAACTGCACGATAAGGATGGCGTTCTTAGCCAGCAGACCAATCAGCATGATGAGCGAGATCTGCATGTAGATGTCGTTGGCGTGGCCGAACATCATGGTGAACAGGAAGCAGCCAGCCAGTCCGAACGGAACAGAGAGCACAACAGCCAGCGGCAGGATGTACGACTCGTACTGTGCCGACAGGATGAGGTAGATGAAGATGAAGCACAGCAGGAAGATGACAGCCGTGGTGTTAGAGGCTTTGGCCTCCTCACGCGTCAGTCCTGAGTACTCGTAGGTATAGCCTAACGGCAGGTAGTCGGCAGCCACCTCCTGGGCAGCTTTGATAGCCTCACCCGTCGAATAGCCGTCAGCCACGGTGGCCGTCACGTTGATGGACGTGAAGAGGTTGAAGCGGTTGATGTTCGACGGACCGTAGACGCGCTCCATGCGGCAGAACTCTTCGACAGGTGCCATGCCGCCGGGCGTACGTACATAGATGCTGTTGAGCGACTCGGGCGTCATGCGCGTCTCGGGCGAACCCTGGATCATGACGCGATAGAGCTTACCGTAGGCATTGAAGTTCGACGCATACAGTCCGCCGTAGTAGCCCTGCAGCGTAGTGAGCACGGTGCTGGGCGATATGCCCGACTGCTTACACTTAGCCACATCGACGTAAAGCATGTACTGCGGATAGTTCGGGTTGTAGCTGGTCTGTGCCGTCTGGAACTCGGGGCGCTTGTTCAGCTCGGCCAGATAGTCCTTGACGATACCGAAGAACTTGTCGAGCGAGCCACCCGTACGGTCCTGCATGACGATGGACACACCGGAGTTGGCCGAGAAACCGGGAATCATAGGCGGTGCGAAGGCCAGAATCTGAGCGTCCTTGATGTGGGCCGTCTTCAGATATATCTGTGCCAGCACGCCGCTTGCCTCGTAGGGGTTCAGGAAGAAGCGGTAGATGCCGTCGCCCTGCCACAGTCCGCTGAGTTTCCACCAGAATCCCTTCTGGCGCTCCTCGAACGGCTTGAGCTTGATGATGAACGTAGCCTGGTCGGAACCCGAACCGGCAATGAAGTTGTAACCCTGAATCTGCTCACGGCTCTGGATAGCGGGGTCGGCAGCGAGAATGCTGTCCACCTGACTGATGACGCGCTTGGTGCGCTCCACCGACGTAGCGGGCGGCATGGAGATGGTACAGAAGAGCGTACCGGTATCCTCGTCTGGCACCAGACCAGTCTTGGTGGTAGCCATCGTGCCTATCATGACAGCAATACCGATGATGACCGTCACGATGATGGCTAAGGGCTTGCGCACCAGTTTCTGCACAGCGTTCTTGTATTTCTCCGTCGTAGCGTTGAAGGCCGTATTGAACGAAGCATGGAAACGGTCAATCATGGACATCTTCTTGGCGTGGCCATCCTTGTCGTGCGGCTTCAGGAACACGGCACACAGGGCAGGCGACAGCGTCAGGGCGTTCAGGGCGGAGATGAAGATGGAGACGGCCATCGTCACACCGAACTCACGGTAGAACGTTCCCGAGGTACCGCCGATGAACGACACGGGGATGAACACCGAGGCCATAACCAGCGTGATGGAGATGATGGCGCCGGAGATCTCGTTCATGGCGTCGATGGAGGCCGTCAGTGCCGACTTGTAGCCCTGGTCGAGCTTGGCGTGGACAGCCTCAACCACCACGATGGCGTCGTCGACCACGATGGCAATAGCCAGCAGCAGGGCCGACAGCGTCAGCAGGTTGATGGAGAATCCGAAGATGCTCAGGAAGAAGAACGTACCGACCAGCGACACGGGCACGGCTATCAGCGGGATGAGCGTCGAGCGCCAGTCCTGCAGGAAGACGTAGATGACGAGGAACACCAGTATCAGCGTGAACACCAGGGTGAACACCACCTCCTCGATAGAGGCATAGAGGAACTCCGTCACGTCGTAGTTGATCTTATAGAACATGCCCGGCGGCATCAGCTTCTGCTGCTCCTCCAGTTCTTTCTTCACGTTCTTGGCTATCTCGTTGGCGTTCGAGCCGGCAATCTGCTGCACCATGCCCATAACCGACGGGATGTTGTTGTTCTTCATCGACACCGAGTACTGCTGTCCACCCAGTTCGATGCGAGCCACGTCCTTCAGCTTCAGCGTCTGACCGTTGGCATCGCTTGAGATGATGATGTTGCCAAACTCCTCGGCAGTCTTCAGACGACCGGTGTAGCGCATGGCGTACTCGTACTGCACGTCGCTCTCCTGTCCGAACGAGCCCGGCGCAGCCTCGATGTTCTGTTCGGCCAGCACACCGCTAATGTCCGAAGGCATCAGGTTGTACTGCTTCATCACGTCGGGCTTCAGCCAGATACGCATGGAGTAGGTCTTCAGACCTGGTGACTGCACGTCACCCACACCCTGGATACGCTTGATGGCCGGGATGATATTGATGTTATTGTAGTTCGTCAGGAACTCATCGTCGTAACGGCCGTCAGAGGTCAGCGTAAACATGAGCACCTGCGAGGTCTGTCGCTTGGTCACCGTCACACCGATGCGCGTCACTTCGGCAGGCAGCAGTGCCTGGGCCTGCGAGACACGGTTCTGCACGTTGACGGCACACATGTCGGGGTTCATGCCCTGACGGAACAGCACGGACAGCTGAGCCGAACCGGCACCTGCCGTCGACGTGATATAGTCCATGCCTTCCACACCGTTGATGCTTTCCTCCAGCGGTGTGATGACGGAGTTCTTCACCGTCTCAGCATCGGCACCGGGATAGCTGGTCCATACCGCAACCGTAGGAGGTGCGATATTCGGGTACTGCTCGATAGGCAGTGACACCAGCCCGATAAAGCCCAGCAGGACGATGAGGATTGAAATCACCGTCGACAGCACCGGGCGTTTGATAAATGTTGTAAAAGTCATATTTCTTCATTTCACAATTTGACCATTTTGCTATTTCACAATTGCCGTCGGGCTAACCAATAGACAAATGGCGAAATAGTCAAATAGTCCAATTAAACTACTTCTTCATTGCTCCCACGATGTCACTGGCGGTCATGGCTTTGGCCTGCTCCTGAATCTTCTGCTGGTAGCGCTCAGGCGTAATGGGGACAATCTCCATACCGTCGTTCAACTTGGTGATACCATTCGTCACATACTTGTCGCCTGCCTTCAGACCCTCGGTAACGATGTAAGTGTTACCGTCGTCCTGCGGATCGACCTTGATTTCCGTATACTTCACCTTGTTGCCCTCGGTCAGCAGATAGACGAACTTCTTGTTCTGCACCTCCGACACACAAGACTGCGGAATGATGATGGCATCCGAAGCCTGACGCGGAATGATGATGTTGCCGGCACCACCGCTCTTCAACTGCTTCTCAGGATTGGGGAAGGTAGCAATGAGCTGGACGGAACCCGTAGCCTGGTCGATGACACCACTCATACGCGTCACCTTACCCTCAAGGCCATAGACAGAGCCGTCGGCCAGCTGCAACTTGACAGCAGGCAGCGAACTCAGGCCCTTCTGCGACAGCGCCATGGCTTCCTTCTCGGTCACCGAGAAGTAGACATCCATCTGCGAGATATTGGCCACGTTGGTCAGCACGTTAGAGCCACTCACCAGGGCACCCTTCTTATACGGCAGCGTACCTACCACACCGGCAGCAGGACTCTTCACAAAGCAGAAACTCAGCATCTCACGGACATTGGCCAAAGAGGCCTGAGCCTGTGCCAGCTGGGCCTTGGCACTCTCGTAACTGTTCTTGGCTGTCTGCAACTCGTAGTCACCAATCACGCGGTTCTGGTGCAACTGCTGTGAGTTATCGTAAGTCAGCTGAGCGGTATTCACACCCTGCTGGGCAGTATTCACAGCAGCCTGAGCCTGGCGCACCTGAGCCTGATAGGTCTCATTGTCTATCACAAACAGTGTCTGGCCAGCACTGACAGTCTGACCCTCCTTGACGTTAATCTGCGTCAGGAAACCCTGCACCTTCGGACGGATCTCAACATCCTGAACACCCTTGATGGTAGCGGGATAAGTCGTTTGCATATCAGCACTCGACGTGCCGACGGTGACCACTGGATACTCGTTATCGCCAAAAGTAGGACGGCCACCGCCGCCGCCACAGGCGACCAACATTGCAGCCAAAGCTGCAAGCATCATCATTTTTTTCATCTTTTCTTGACTATTTAAGTTATTATTCGAATTAGCGAATCTATTAGTTACACCTTGTTAATTATATAGCATTCGGCCTGCAAAGGTAAGAAAAAAACGACATATACAAGAAAGGGGTTGATTACATTTAACAAACTTTACAGCCATTAAACCGTACTTTTCTTTTGTTTTTCTCGCATTTTTTCGTACTTTTGTCACGAAAAAACAGAATCTCATGGGAAATGACAACAGACAGATGACTGAAAGGGACGAGCTGGTCACCCGTAACATGGGCTATGTCGTGACCTTAGCCAGACAGTACAAGAGCGACATTCTGACCACCAACGACCTCATCAGCGAAGGCAGCATCGGACTGATGAAGGCTGCCGAGAAGTATGATGCACAGCGTGGCAAACCGTTTGTAACCTTTGCGGCGCCCTACATTCGGCGAAGCATTGAGGAGGCCATCCGAAAGACAACGGGCGAGGCCCCCGTACTGTCTACCGACGAGAGTCTGCCCGTTGGTTCCAACAACAATTACACGCTCCTGAACGTGCTGGAAGACAAGGATGCTCCCCAGACGGACCGCAGGGCGGACGAAGGCATACTCTCGGAAGACTTGATACGTGCCGTCGGCATCCTGAACGAACGCGAACAGGCCGTTGTCAACCGCTACTACGGATTAGGCTATGACAAGATGACCATGGCGGAGATAGGACAAGAGCTTGGTTTCAAACGGGAACGCGTCCGACAAATCCGTGACAAAGCCGTCAGAAAACTGCGCAAGCACAGCAATCTATAAACATAAATCTCAACCCCTAAAACAATGAAGAAACAATTGACCGTATGGGCTTTTTGCCTCTTAACCCTAACAGTAACAGCACAGCAACACAAGCTATGGTACGACGAACCTGCACGAAAGTGGCTGAAAGCACTGCCCGTGGGCAACTCTCATCTGGGAGCAATGGTGTATGGCGGTACCAGTATGGAGCAGATATGGCTGAACGAGGAGACATTCTGGAGCGGACAGCCGCACAACAACAACAGTCCTGAAGCCAAGCAGCACCTGCAGGAGGTGCGCGACCTGACACTGATGGGACGGGAGGAGGAAGCCCATCAGTTGCTGGACAAGTATTTCTTCCGTGGTCCCCACGGCATGCGCTTCCTGCCGTTAGGCTGCGTGAAGCTCTCCTTCGACTATCAGAGTCAGACAAAGCCGACCAACTACCGCCGCGAGCTGAATTTGGGTAACGCACTGAATACCACGACCTTCAAAGTAGGTGACGTACTTTATGAACGCACAGTCTTTGCCTCGCAAGCTGACAATGTAATCATCGTCCGAATGAGTGCCAGCAGGCCAAGCGCGCTGTCGTTCACTGTCGGTTTTGACAGTCAGCTGGAGTCGAAAGTGTTCACGGTGTCTGCCCACGAAGGAATCAATGGGACGGTCAACGAACTGGCGGCTGTTGTCGACGGCGTAGAACAGGAAGGTATCAAGGCGGGACTGAAAGCGGAGTGCCGCATGCTGGTGGAAGCCGACGGCAAACAGGAACGAGGTGCCAACACGCTGAATGTGACCAATGCCACCACCGCAACACTCTATATCACTGCTGCTACCAACTACGTGAACTACCACGACATCAGCGGCAATCCCGTGAAGAAGAACAACCAGACGCTGGCCAGTGTCAAGAGCAAGAGTTACAAGCAGTTGCTGGCAGACCACCTGAAGAAATACCAGGAGCAATACAACCGCGTAAGCCTGAAACTGGCCGGCACATCGCCGCTGGCCAGTCTGCCTACCGATCAGCGCCTGGCGAAGTTCGACGGCACAGACCTCGACATGGTGTCGCTGATGATGCAGTACGGCCGATACCTGCTGATATCGTCGTCACAGCCTGGCGGACAACCTGCCAACCTGCAGGGGGTATGGAACGGCAAGAAGAATGCGGCATGGGACTCGAAATACACCATCAACATCAATACCGAGATGAACTACTGGCCCTCGATGGTGGGCAACCTCGTGGAGACACAGCAGCCGCTGCTGGCTATGATACGGGACCTGAGCGAGACTGGTGTCAAGACTGCTAACGACATGTATGGCTGCCAGGGATGGGTGGCACATCATAACACCGACCTCTGGCGCATAGCCGGTCCGGTGGACGGAACGACATGGGGCATGTTCCCGACAGGTGGAGCATGGCTGACGACGCATATCTGGCAGCAATACCTGTTTACGGGCGACAAGCAGCTGCTGCGCGACTACTATCCCGTGATGAAGGGAGCTGCCGACTTTCTGATAGACTACTTGCGTCCGCATCCCGAATATGGCTGGATGGTGACGGCTCCTACCGTGTCACCCGAGCATGGCCCCGTGGGCAAGAAGACGACGGTGACGGCAGGCTCGACGATGGACAACCAAATTGTCTTCGATGCTCTGAGCCAGGTAGTTAAAGCTGCTCAGACATTGGGAATCAGCGACGAGGAAACGGCGGTCTACCAAAAGGCACTTGCCCAGTTGCCGCCCATGCAGGTAGGACGCTACGGACAGTTGCAGGAGTGGCTATGGGATGGCGACAATCCCAAGGACGAGCATCGCCACATCTCACACCTCTATGGGCTGTATCCCTCGAACCAGATTTCACCTTACTCTTCTCCTGAGCTCTTCTCGGCAGCTGCCACCACCCTGAAACAGCGTGGCGACATGGCAACGGGATGGAGCCTGGGCTGGAAGATCAACTTCTGGGCACGCATGCTGGACGGCAACCATGCCTTCCGCATCATCAAGAATATGCTGACGATGATTCCCGACTCCATCGAGTGGGCTGCCAGCGGTGGCACCTACCCCAACCTGTTTGATGCTCACCCACCCTTCCAGATTGACGGAAACTTCGGCTGTGCAGCAGGCGTCTGCGAGATGCTGGTGCAGAGCCATGACGGAGCAGTGCACTTGTTGCCTGCCCTGCCTGACGACTGGAAAAGCGGTGAAATAAAAGGAGTACGCGCACGTGGTGGATTCATCGTGAACATCGCATGGCAACGGGGCGCCATCAGTCAGGCGACTGTCCGTTCTACCATTGGTGGCACGCTGCGCCTGCGTTCCTACGTGCCCCTGCAGGGCAAAGGACTGAAAAAGGCTACTGGTGCCTGTCCCAATGACCTGATGGCACCAGCCACCGTCAAGAAGTCCCTGTTGTCGCCAGAACTCAAAGAACTGCAGACAATCCCTTTGCGGACCGTTTACGAGTACGACCTGAGCACCAAGCCTGGAGGCGTGTATACGCTAAAGATTAAAAATTAAACACTAAAAACAAATAAGTACAAAGATGAAAAGACGAATGATGACGGTTGCGGCACTGACCATGATGGTGCTGACAGCCTTTGCAACGGAGAAAACGTTTAAGAGTCCGGACGGACAGGTACAGGTGACTGTCAGCGATGAGGGCGGGAATCCCGCCTATCAGGTGACATTGGGCGACGTGACGTTCATCGAGCGCTCACCTTTAGGCGTGCAGATGAACTTTGGCAGCCTCGCCAAGGAACTGACGCTGGGCGACTGCCAGGTGACGACGGTCAAGGACGAGTACCAGTTGAAGACCATCAAGCAGAGCCACGTCAGGTACGAGGCTACGGAGGCCGTCTGCCAGTTTACGAAGAATGGCAAGCCGGCGCTGGATGTCATCTTCCGTGTAACAGGCCGAGACGTAGCTTATCGCTATAAGATCTATGCGCCCAAAAAGGACATGTTGAGTGCTGTCGTCGAGGGTGAGGCCAGCAGTTTCATACTGCCCGAAGGCACGACGACCTTCCTCTGTCCGCAGGTGAAGCCCATGGGTGGCTTTGCACGCACCTACCCCAGCTACGAGACATCCTACACATGGGACGACGCCATGGGCAAGAACGGATGGGGACAGGGATATACCTTCCCCTGCCTGTTTAAGACACCCGCCGGCTGGGTCATCATTTCCGAGACAGGTACTGACGGTAACTACGTCGGCTGCTGCCTGGAGAACGCCGGTGCCAACAAGTACCGCATCGGATTCCCGCAGGCTGAGGAAATGGATGGCTGGGGCACCAGCTCGGCCAGCGTCTCGCTGCCCGCACTGACTCCCTGGCGCACGATGACGCTGGGAACGACACTCGCCCCCATCGTGGAGACAACGGTTGCCAACGACCTGGTACAGCCGAAGTACAAGGCATCCAAGGAGTACACCTATGGCAAAGGAACTTGGTCGTGGATTATCAGGATGGACTCCAGCTGTAACTTTGAGGAGCAAAAGGAGTATATTGACTTCTCGGCAGCCCTGGGCTATCGTTCTGTTCTCGTCGATGCCCACTGGGATACGCAGATAGGCTACGACCGTCTTGAACAGCTGGCAGCATACGCCAAGTCAAAGGGCGTGGGATTGTTCCTCTGGTACAACAGCAATGGTTCGTGGAACGATGCGCCGCAGGGGCCCCGCAACAAGATGAACCGTTCGGCAGCACGCCGCAAGGAGATGGCATGGATGCAGAAAAACGGCATCCTGGGCATCAAGGTGGACTTTTTCGGAGGCGACAAGCAAGTCATGATGCAGCTCTATGAGGACATTCTGACCGACGCTAACGAGTTTGGCCTTCAGTGTATCTTCCATGGATGCACGCTGCCTCGCGGCTGGGAGCGCATGTATCCTAACTATGTGGCCTCTGAGGCTGTGCTGGCATCAGAGAACCTGAGCTTCGGACAGGGTGCCTGTGACGCAGAGGCCAAGAACGGCTGCACACATACCTTCATCCGCAACACGGTGGCATCGATGGACTTCGGTGGTTCGGCCCTCAACAAGCGCTATAGCACGGGCAACGACCGCGGTACCTATCGCCGCACCAGCGATGTCTATGCCTTGGCAACGGCTGTGCTGTTCCAGAGCAGTGTGCAGCACTTTGCCCTGGCTCCCAACAATTTAGAGGACGCACCAGCATGGGCTATTGACTTCATGAAGCAGGTTCCCACAACATGGGATGAGGTTCGTTTCATTGACGGGTACCCCGGCAAGTATGCCATCATTGCCCGCCGTTGTGGCGACAAGTGGTTCGTAGCCGGTATCAATGCTGAGCCTCAGCCGCTGAAGAAGACCATTCAGCTGCCCATGTTCCAAAAGGGTTCTGAAGTGACTGTCTACAGCGACGATGCCAAGCTGAACGGCAGTGTGAAGACGCAGAAAATCAAGCGCGAGTCGTTCAACATCACCATTCCCGAGAACGGCGGTTGCCTGATAGTCAGCGCCCAGTAGTCATTGCATACAAGAGAGAAGAATAGCGTTTGGTCATCTGTTGACCAAACGCTATTCTTATTGTCCATGCTGCCAGATTGGCTTTGCAGCGGATTTATTTCCTTGTCCAAGTCTGGGTTTCGTAGAACATGGCTATGTAGCCGCGGACTTTCAGCTTGTCACCGTCCAGCCAAATAGAACACTTATAGTTCTTGCCATTCTTGGGATTGTAAATCCTGCCACCTTCCCACTTGTCCTTTTTCTTCGTGAGACCTGTCAGAATGTTGATACCCATCAGTTTACGGCTCTGTAGATTTTTGTCCGGATTATGGACATCAAGCTGTCCATCACCTTTCCTCAACCAGACAATCTTTCCGTTCAATTTGTCACCACTTTGGTAAATCTCTACCTGAGAATCACCACCTTCTGTTACCCATTTGCCGATAACGCTCTGAGCGTATCCAGCAGCTGACATCATTGCCAGCATGAAAATAATCATTACCTTTTTCATTGTCGTATTTCGTCCTCAGATGAGACTTAAACGGCGGCAAAGGTACGCATTTCTTCCCAAACTGAGGTATGAAAACCGATAAACAATGTTAAACCATGGATATGACAAGTATTGAACTGGATATATCTTGTAATGACAAAAATCGTGCAACCCATTGGGCTGCACGATCCATATAGTTAATTTGTATTTACTTACTTCACCTCCTCGAAGTCGGCGTCCTGGATGTTGTCATCCTTGGAAGTGGACTGCTGAGAGCCGCCGGCCTGCTGGTTATAGAAGGGACCCTGCTGCTGGTCGGCATCGGGCTGAGGACCAGCCTGTGCACCTGCACCCTGGTACATCTGTTGCGAAGCGGTCTGCCAAGCGGTGTTGAGGGCTGCCATAGCAGTGTCGATGGCAGCGATGTCACCGGCCTTGTGAGCATCCTTCAGCTGCTGGAGGGCCTGCTCGATAGCGGGTTTGTGCTGGGCGGGAATCTTGTCGCCAATCTCCTGGAGCTGGTTCTCAGTCTGGAAAATCATCGAGTCAGCCTGGTTCATCTTGTCGACGCGCTCGCGCTCCTTCTTGTCGTTCTCGGCATTCTGCTCAGCCTCAGCCTTCATGCGGTTGATCTCGTCCTGAGACAGGCCAGACGAAGCCTCGATGCGGATGGCCTGTTCCTTGCCGGTAGCCTTATCCTTGGCGCTGACCTTCAAGATACCGTTGGCATCGATGTCGAACGTCACCTCAATCTGAGGAATGCCACGACGGGCTGGAGCGATGCCAGTGAGGTTGAAGATACCCAGCTGTTTGTTCTGGTTGGCCATGGGGCGCTCACCCTGCAGTACGCGGATGGTTACCTCAGTTTGGTTGTCGGCAGCAGTCGAGAACACCTCGCTCTTCTTGCAAGGAATGGTTGTGTTAGCCTCGATGAGCTTGGTCATCACACCACCCATGGTCTCGATACCCAGTGTCAACGGGGTTACGTCGAGCAGTACGATGTCGCCTACGCCACCTTCCTTGTTGAGGATAGCACCCTGGATGGATGCACCTACGGCTACCACCTCGTCGGGGTTCACACCCTTTGAAGGCTCCTTGCCGAAGTAGTTCTTTACCAGTTCCTGTACGGCAGGAATACGGCTTGAACCACCCACGAGGATGACCTCGTCAATATCAGCAGTGCTCAGCTTGGCATCAGCGATGGCCTTCTGGCAGGGAGCCAGACATGCCTGAATCAGACCGTGAGCCAACTGCTCGAACTTAGCACGTGTAAGGGTCTTCACCAAGTGCTTGGGAACACCACCGACAGGCATGATGTACGGCAGGTTGATCTCCGTAGAAGTAGAGCTTGACAGCTCGATCTTGGCCTTCTCGGCAGCCTCCTTCAGACGCTGCATAGCCATGGGGTCGCCCTTCAGGTCGGCACCCTCGTCGTTCTTGAACTCCTGTACCAGCCAATCGATGATGACCTGGTCGAAGTCGTCACCACCCAGGTGGGTGTCACCATTGGTAGAGAGTACCTCGAAGACACCACCGCCGAACTCTAGGATAGAGATATCAAACGTACCACCACCGAGATCGAAGACGGCGATCTTCATATCCTTGTTGGCCTTGTCGACACCGTATGCCAAAGCAGCAGCTGTAGGCTCGTTGACGATACGACGCACATTCAGGCCTGCAATCTGTCCGGCCTCCTTGGTAGCTTGACGCTGAGAGTCAGAGAAGTATGCCGGTACGGTGATGACGGCATCCGTCACCTCCTGACCCAGATAGTCCTCAGCGGTCTTCTTCATCTTCTGCAGCACCATAGCCGAAATCTCCTGCGGCGTATACTTACGTCCGTCGATGTCAACACGTGGATAGCCACCCTCGTTGACTACTGTATAAGGTACGCGAGAGATTTCCTTCTCGGTCTGTTGCCAGTTCTCACCCATAAAACGCTTGATAGAGTAAACGGTCTTCTTCGGGTTAGTGATAGCCTGACGCTTGGCAGGGTCGCCAATCTTGCGCTCACCATTCTCCACAAAGCCAACGACAGACGGCGTTGTACGCTTGCCCTCACTGTTGGCGATAACCACTGGCTCGTTACCTTCGAAAACGGCAACGCAGCTGTTAGTTGTTCCTAAGTCGATTCCAATAATCTTTCCCATAATTGTATAATTTTAATTGTTAATATTCCATGAATTTGACACTGACAAGATAGCAAAGCATGTGCCAAATACATTTTTTTGCAATATTATGATGACATTTTGGCACAAGTATGAAAAAAAATATATATCTTTGCACCGTATTTCTGAAAAAACTTATATACATCATGATGAAAAGAATGTTTTTTCTGGTCACAATGGCAGTAGCCATGACGACCGCGATGGCACAGAACAACCCATACATCGTCAAGACAAAAGGGGCCATGAAGTCGGCAGTGAAGGTAAAAGAAGCAATTACCAATGCCGACCAGGATGCCGAGCCCACTGATTTCATGGGCAAGAATTTCCGTTATTATAGCATGTGCGATTGGAAAGAAGACATGCGCTTTATGGTTATTCCCGAGAAGTACGACCTGCTGGTCAACACCTTCCGTGACGCTGTCACCAATGAAGAAGTGAGCAGTGCACGCCTGCGTTATTCCATCATGTTGTACCGAGGCTATGAGAACATGCCCAATGGTCGTGTCCACGTCCGCTTTTTCTGCGAAACCGACAACAAGAGTTACTACTACGAGCTGCCCAACGGTACTTTCGACGACTACTGTTACGGCAAGATGGGCGTTCCCACTTTGGCCTACTTGGGCGATGTCGACAAGGCCCGTGAATTGCTGATGGACCAGTACTTGTTAACCCGCACCACCACATTCCGCGAGGATACGGAGTACGATGGCGAGGGCTACCGCGAGGTGACTATGCCCAAGAACAAGGTTGTCAAGGTGGTGGCAGTTGGTGTTGGAACCCGTTCGTTCCCCGTGAAGATCATCGTAGAGGACGAAGACGGCAGGCAGTTCTACCAGAATGTTGCTATGAGTAAGACCAATAGTGGCATGCGTGACAACGAGTTCGAGTTGGACAATGCCAAGTTCCTATTTGGAGGTTCATTTGAGTATACCGGTGATGACATGGCAGTATCGAGCGATATCCGAGACTACCTGAACCAGACCGTCCACACGAATTATGCCACTTCCATGAAAAGTAAGGGCTCTGGTAAGGTTCGCGATGTGAAGGTGCCACGCTTTACCGGATTCATCATAGACGAAATCAAGCCTATCAAGAACACAGATTACTTTACGCTGACACTGCGTGAGACAGAGACGCGCCGTATCTTCTACAAGGACATCACCTTCTCAGAGGAAGTCGCCCGTGCTGACAACCAGACTGATGACTTCTTCGGCCGGCTGTTTGGAATGGGTGAAGGTCAGCTACACAACACTACGCTGGAGACACGTACTGCCATCCGCGAAGGCCGTGTCATCCCCGGCATGTCCGAGGAAGAGGTTGAGTTGGCTGTTGGTGAGCCTATTTCCAAGATTAAGGACAGCAATGGCAACATGGAGTGGATGTATAACCGTTCCAATGGCGTGCTGCTCATCGTTCAGTTCAATGAAGATGGCATTGTCAAGAAGGCTAACGCACGTGCTGGAAAGGCCAGTGGCGGTGCTGCCACCAGCACTCGCCGTTCTGCTGCCATGCAGAACAGCAGCCGCCGTGTGAACGGCAGCGGACTCTCTATACAGTAATTCAAGGGATATTTAATATAAGAAGAAAGGGGAGTCAGTGTGACTCCCCTTTTTCCTATTTATCTTCCAAGGCTGCCATGATCTTGGCCTCAATCTCCTCGCAAAGCTCGGGATTGTCCTTCAGCAATGCCTTGACGGCATCGCGCCCCTGTGCCAGTTTCGCATCGTCATACGAGAACCACGAACCGCTCTTCTTGATGATGTTGTACTCCACACCCAGATCCACCAATTCGCCAACCTTCGAGATGCCCTCACCGAAGGTAATCTCGAACTCTGCCTTGCGGAAGGGAGGAGCCACCTTGTTCTTCACCACTTTCACACGCACCTGGTTGCCGATGACGTTGTCTCCGTCCTTGATGCTGGTCACCTTGCGGATGTCCAAACGCACCGAGGCATAGAACTTCAGTGCATTACCACCCGTCGTCGTCTCGGGATTGCCAAACATCACACCAATCTTCTCGCGCAACTGGTTGATGAAGATGCACGTCGTATTGGTCTTGGCGATGGTACCCGTCAACTTACGCAGTGCCTGTGACATCAGTCGGGCATGCAGGCCGACAGCCGAGTCGCCCATGTCGCCCTCTATTTCCTTCTTCGGCGTCAGGGCGGCTACCGAGTCTACCACCAGAATATCGATGGCCGACGAGCGTATCAGCTGGTCGGCAATCTCCAGCGCCTGTTCACCATTGTCGGGCTGCGAGATGTATAGGTTGTCAATATCGACGCCCAGTTTCTCGGCATAGAAGCGGTCGAAGGCATGCTCTGCGTCAATGAAGGCAGCAATGCCACCAGCCTTCTGACACTCGGCAATGGCATGGATAGCCAGCGTCGTCTTACCACTCGACTCCGGACCATAGATTTCGATGATGCGTCCCTTGGGATATCCGCCCACGCCCAAAGCGGCGTTCAGACCTATAGAACCCGTGGGAATCACCTCCACATTCTCTATCTTCTCATCGCCCATCTTCATGATGCTACCCTTGCCAAAGTCTTTTTCTATCTTCTGCATCGCAGCCATCAGGGCTTTCATCTTCTGCTGCTGAGGGGTCAGTTGCTCATTGTTTTCTTCTTTCTTTGCCATTTTGTTGTTTTTAATTTGTTGTTTTATTGTTTCGATATTTCTATGCTTAGATGTTTCGACGATTCGATGTCCCGAAGATTATAATTCCAAATCTCCGTCGTGAATCTCGTGCCAGGGGAGTCCCTGCTTGTTGAGCTGTTCCATGAAGGGATCGGGATCGAACTCCTCGACGTTATGGACACCGGGCTTGCGCCACAGTCCCTTGCAGAACATCATGGCCCCAATCATGGCCGGTACGCCAGTGGTATAGCTGACGCCCTGCATACCCGTCTCCTCGTAGGCAGCGCGATGCGAGCAGTTGTTATAGACATAGTAGGTGTGCTCCTGGCCATCCTTGCCGATGCCGCGGATGCGACAGCCGATTGACGTCTCGCCCTCGTAGTTTTCGCCGAGGTCCTGCGGATTGGGCAGCACGGCCTTAAGGAACTGCAGAGGGACTATCTTCACCTTGGCCACACCGCTGCCGTCAGCCAGCGGAGCCTCGTACTCAACCTCGTCGATGCGGCTCATGCCGATGTTCTGGATGACTTCCAGGTGCTTCAGGTACTGCTGTCCGAAGGTCATCCAGAAGCGGGCACGCTTGATGGTCGGGTAGTTGATGACCAGCGACTCTATCTCCTCGTGGTGCAGCAGGTAGCTGTCACGCGGTCCGATGTTGGGATAGGTCAGGTCTTTGTGTATCTCCAGCGGTTCGGTCTCCACCCACTTGCCGTCTTCCCAGTAGAGTCCCTTCTGGGTAATCTCGCGGATGTTGATTTCCGGGTTAAAATTGGTGGCGAAGGCCTTGTGGTGGTCGCCGGCATTGCAGTCGACGATGTCCAAATATTCGATGGCGTCAAAGTGGTGCTTGGCAGCGTATGCCGTATAGATGCTGGTGACACCGGGATCGAAGCCACAGCCAAGGATAGCCGTCAGGCCAGCCTGCTCGAAGCGCTCGCGATAGGCCCACTGCCACGAGTACTCGAAGTGTGCCTCGTCCTTCGGCTCGTAATTGGCGGTGTCGAGATACGAGCATCCGCAGGCCAGACAGGCCTCCATGATGGTCAGGTCCTGATAAGGCAGGGCGAGGTTGATGACCAGTTCGGGCTTGTAGTCGTTGAACAACGCCTTCAGCTGCTCCACGTCGTCGGCATCGACCTGCGCGGTCTGGATGGGCAGTGTATAGCCCTTTTGGTGGATGGCCTCCACGATGGCGTCGCACTTGGCCTTGCGGCGACTGGCAATCATAAACTCTGTAAACACGTCAGCGTTCTGGGCAATCTTGAACGCTGCCACGGTGGCAACGCCACCAGCTCCAATCATTAATACTCTACTCATGGTTTTATTTGACTATTTGACTATTTAACTATTTACAATTGATTTCTTCCGACCTGATGCCGAGGGCTGCCATCAGCGAATAGCCCAGGATTTCCTGTCGGAAATTGCCGCCCTCCATGGGTTGCATGGCCAGCACGGTGATGCGTTTCTCGTCGTCAGCATGCCGCAAGGTGTCGCGCACCTTATTATATATATGCTCGGCATCGGGGATGGCAATCAGCCGCTTCACCTCTGCCGCATTGGCCAGTATCTGCAGAGAGTCTACAAAGAGGTCGTCCATCGTGGTCAAGTCTTCCACGGGTACACAGCTGATGAGGAACTCGCCCAACTGGCCCGAAAAGGCCTTGCCGTCCAGTTCGGTGAATTGTCCGGGGGCAAAGTTGTCCATCTGTGTCTTTTTATGCAGCAGGACCACCTGAACCCTTGCCTCTGACTCCTCGCCACCCGAACTCGGTTTCAGTCCGCCGTCCAGTGCCACGCACTCTAACCAAGTGGCCATGTCGGCCTGTGGTATGCGGCGCCCCAGCATACGCTCGAAGTTGACTATCAGGTCAAAGGCCACCTTATTCACATAGTCTGCATCGACGAGGATGACAGTCTCTTTCCATTTTGTTTCTTCCATGTCACATTACTTTTCTATCAGTATTCGTGCATCGACAGCCACTACGTCGTGCTCATCAGCCAGCAGCGGATTGATGTCTATCTCCTTGATTTCCGTGGCAAAGCGCAGCAACGTCGAAAGGCGGACGATGATTTCGGCATACTTCTGCTCGTTGATGCCAGCCTGTCCTCGTGTACCTTTTATAATTTTATAGCCTCTCAGCGACCTGATCATCGAGTAGGCTTCGCCATAGCTGAGCGGAGCCAGACCCGACTGGACGTCCTTCAGCACCTCAACGAAAATGCCTCCCAAGCCACAGAGCACGACATGCCCAAAGCGCTCCTCATACTTGGCACCGATAAACAGCTCGGTGCCCTTGAGCATCTTCTGTACCATGACACCTGTGGCATCCTGAATCTTCATCATGCGTTCAAACTCGAGAGCCAAGTGCTCAGGCGTGCGGATGTTCAAGGCCACTCCGCCGACATCGCTCTTGTGGACAGGACCGACCACCTTGGCGACGACAGGATAGCCCACGCGTGTGGCGAAGGCCGTGAGTTCCTCCTTGGAGGTGCTGACCAGTTCCGGCACAAGGGGTATGCCTGCACAGGAGAGGATGTCGCGCACTGTCTGAGGCGGCACATAGCCACTGTTCTCAATGCCATAGATGATTTTATTGAGTCTGGGAATGTCGATACCATAGAGCTGCACCTCTGGCGGAGCCGGGGAGGGCGTGTTCATCACCTGCGAGAGAGCGGTGGCCAGCGTCACCTCGTCAGAGAAGTTGACATGTCCTTTTTGCAGGAATTCTGCCACCTCGGGACCTGCTGTATGCAGACTTGGCAAAACAGGGAATATGGGTTTCTTGCACTCGAGTATCTTCTTGTGCAGCGTATCGTAGGCTTCGTAGAGCTTGGTCAGTCCCGGGGTGCCATAGATGACGGCAATGGCATCAATCTGGTCAAACTTCTGCTCGCAATAGTCGATAGCCAGTCCGAGGTGCTCAGCCGTTCCTGTAGCCAGAATATCAATGGGGTTGGCAACGGCAGAGCCTGGGAGCAATTTCTCCTTCAGCTCGTCAGCCTCCGGGCCTTCCAGCCGGGGTACGCTCAAGCCTCCCTTCGACAGTGCATCGGTGAGCATGACGCCCGGGCCGCCGGCATGGGTGACAATGGCGAAAGACCCACCCCCAACCCCTCCCTGCAAGGGAGGGTAGTAATTACCATGCTGTTTATTTTCAATGGATTGAGTATTCTCTCCCCGCCCTATAGGGAGGGGTTGGGGGAGGGTCTTAAAGATACAACCTACCGTCGTCAGTTCCTCACGACCGAAACAGCGCACGATGCCCGCCTTGCGGAACAATGCCTCGACGGCAGAGTCGCTGGAGGCAATGGCTCCCGTATGACTGGAGGCGGCACGGCTGCCACTCTCGCTGGAGCCCGCCTTGATAGCTGCTATACGGCACCCCTTGCGGATAAGCGAGCTGGCGTGGAACAGCAACTTGTCGGGATCCGAAATATTCTCGATATAGAGCAGTTTTACGTGCGAGTCATGTTCTGGGTCGAAGTGCTCGTCCATATACTGTAGCACGTCCTCGATACCTATCTGCTTGCCATTACCGATAGACCACACACTATTGAACTGAAGGCCCTTGATGACAGCACTCTCCAGAATGAATACCGCCGTGGCACCAGAGCCGCTGATGAAGTCGACGCCCTTGGGATTGAGCGTGGGGATGGGCTTGGTAAACACGCTATGATGGTGACGGTTGAGCAGTCCGATGCAGTTGGGGCCTATGAGTGAGGCACCATACTGTGCACAGATGTCCAGGATGCGCTGTTCCATGACAGCACCCGCCTGGGTCTCTTCACCAAAACCTGCACTGATGATGATGAAGGCTTTGGTGCCCTTGTCCCTGGCCAGCAGTTCCACCGTATCGGGACAGAGCTTGGCTGGAATGACGAGAATGGCCAGTTCGGTGGGGGGCAGCTCGCTGGCATTTTGAAACACCTTGATACCCTGCACCTCATTCTCCTTGGGATTAACGACACGCAGCGTACCTGGGAAGCCCCCCTGCAGGATGTTACGCACGACAGCTCCGCCGGGCTTGTGGACATTGTTGGAGCCACCGATGACGACGATACTCTGTGGCTGAAGGAGTTCACGATTTATCATATCAAGACAATGCTTATAGTTTTCTTTGAGGTTTCTTTTCGTGCTACAAAAGTAATCATTTTCCACGAGAATAAAGGAAAAACTCCAATAAATTTGGCTTTTCCTATGACTTTTTGTAACTTTTCGATTAAAAACCGCAAAGTAAGCTATTATCACATCAGGTTGGCCGGAGGGCTCCATACACCGCCCGTGCATCCCCATGCAGTCTGTCAGGGAGTAGGGACGGGAGGTCTACGGGAGGTGTTGAGCACACACCTCCCGTGCCTCAAAGCCCCTGTACATCGGCATTTGAAGGGTGTCATGGGTGTATGTGAGGTCTTTTTTAGCGTTCGAGCGTTCAGACTCCGGAATGCCATGTCGCTCCTTGTTTGAGAGTACCGTGCAGCTCCCCGCCCGGGAGCGCCGTGCAAGAAATTTTCCTGCTCCGTGCAGAGAATGTTCTTGCTCCGTGCTCAAATTGTCCCAACTACATGCTTACTTCATCGGTGTGACGTTCCCGCTTGGCCGGAGTGACGTTCTTGCTTGGTCAGAGTGACGTTCCCGCTTCTTCTCGAAGGTTGCACTTCTTCTCGAAAACCCCATGTTTGCCCCATGCAGATATGCTATCTGCATCATGTAAACAGTATATCTGCATGGGCCAAACATGCTGTTTCCTTAGTCCAAAAATGCGCTTTTGGGGTGGTAAGAATGCTTTTCTTCGGATAGCAGTTGTTACTTTCGCTCGAAAATGCAAAGAAAAACAAGCTTTTCCTTTGCATTTTGCTCGCTTATTCGTAACTTTGTAGGCTGAAAATGACGTTCAACGAAGTAATAGGACAACAAGAGGTGCAGTCGCGCCTGATGCAGATGGTCTCAGAAGGCCGGCTGCCTCATGCCCTGATGCTGTGCGGACCACAGGGAGCAGGCAAGATGGCACTGGCCATCGGATTTGCCAAACACTTGCTGAGCAGGACGGCTAACGACAGGGCGATGCTCGAAAAACTGGAGCATCCCGACCTGCACTTCACCTACCCTACCATCAAGTTGCCGTCAATGAGTAGCGACCACAAGCCCGTCAGCGAGGACTTTGCCCGCGAGTGGCACGAACTGGTGATGGCGGGGCCCTACTTCACCATGACGGAGTGGCTGGAGCAGATGGGTGGCGAGAACCAGCAAGCCATCATCACAGCCGGCGAAAGCGACAGTCTGGTGCGCAAGCTCAGCCTCAAGTCGAGCCAGGGCGGCTACAAGATCAGCCTCATCTGGCTACCCGAGCGCATGAACATCGAGTGTGCCAACAAGATACTGAAACTGTTGGAGGAGCCACCCTCGCAGACGCTGTTCATCATGGTCTGCCAGGAGCCCGACCGTCTGTTGGAGACCATCCGCAGTCGCGTACAGCGCATCGATGTCAAAAAGATAGCCGACGAAGACGTCGAACAGGCGCTGATACAACGGCGCGGTCTCAGTGCCGACATGGCACACCGCATAGCCCGCATGGCCAATGGCAACTGGCTGAAGGCGCTGGAGATGCTGAGTGCTGACTCCGAGAACGAGCTCTTCTTAGACATGTTCCAGACACTGATGCGCCTGGCCTACCAGCGCAAGGTGAAGGACCTGAAGGCATGGTCGGAGCGGATGGCATCGATGGGGCGTGAGCGTGAGAAGCGCTTCCTGGAATACTTCTTGCGGCTGATTCGCGAGAACTTCATGTATAACTTCCACCAGCCCGACATCGTCTATATGACACAGCGCGAAGAGGACTTCGCCCGCAACTTCGCCCGTTTCATCAACGAAGCCAACATCCTGCCCATCAGCGACCTGGCCAATCGTGCCATTCGCGACATCGGACAGAATGCCAACGGAAAGATAGTATTCTTCGACTTCGCCCTGCAAATGATTGTACTACTGATACAGAAATAAAATAAGAGATATGAGTAAAGACTATGAAATAAAGACTGGCTGCGACCGTGGACTGTGCCATCAGGCCATCGGCCGGCAGGACCGGCAACTGAACACCTACGACTGGTTGGCCGACGTGCCAGGAAACACCGACGACACCGACCTGGTGGAGGTACAGTTCAAGCATACCCGCAAGGGCTACTATCATAACGTCAACAACCTGGAACTGAAGAAGGGAGACATCGTAGCCGTCGAGGCCAACCCTGGTCACGACATCGGCGTGGTGACGCTGACAGGCCGACTGGTAAAGCTGCAGATCAAGAAAGCCAACCTGAAGAGCTCTGAGGAGATTCGCCGCATCTACCGCATTGCACGTCCTGTCGACATGGAGAAATTCCGTGAGGCCAAGGCCCGCGAGCATGCCACGATGATTGAGAGTCGCCAGATTGCCAAGAACTTGGGACTGAAGATGAAAATCGGCGACGTGGAATACCAAGGCGACTGCAACAAGGCCATCTTCTACTACATCGCTGACGAGCGTGTGGACTTCCGCCAACTCATCAAGGACCTGGCAGCCACCTTCCATGTACGCATCGAGATGAAGCAGATTGGCGCACGCCAGGAGGCCGGCCGCATCGGCGGTACGGGTCCCTGCGGACGTGAGCTGTGCTGTGCTACGTGGATGAAGAACTTCATCAGCGTCGGCACTTCCGCTGCCCGTTTCCAGGACATCTCCCTCAATCCCCAGAAGCTGGCTGGCATGTGTGCCAAACTGAAGTGCTGCCTGAACTATGAGGTCGACACATATGTGGAGGCTGGCCGCAAGATGCCTTCCAAGGACATCCAGCTACAAACCCAGGACAGCGACTACTTCTTCTTCAAGAGTGACATTTTGGCAGGCCTTGTCACCTACTCTACTGACAAGAACATTGCCGCCAACCTGGAGACCATTACGGCCCAGCGTGCCCGACAGGTCATCGAGATGAACCGTCGTGGCGAGAAGCCGGAGTCGTTGCAGGAGAACGGTCTCAAGAACGAGCCGCAAGGCCCCATCGACCTGGCGACACAGGACAACATCACCCGCTTCGACCGTGCCAAGAAGAAAAAGAAAAAGAAGCCCCGCAAGCCTCAACCCAAAGATGGCAAAGAATAGGTACAGCTTTTTGGTTCTCGTCATGCTCATGGTGATGGCACTGACCGCCTGCCAAAGGCAGACAGTGTATAACCACTATGAGCACACGCCCCTGTCGGGCTGGGAGAAGAACGACACGCTGACCTTCGACGTGCCGCCTATGACGCACGACGGCCGGTATGTCGAGGAGGTGGGCCTGCGCATCAATGGCGACTACCCCTTTACAGGACTCAGTCTGATTGTCAAGCAGACCGTCCGCCCTTCGATGGAGACCAAGAGCGATACGCTGAACTGCAAACTCATCGACCAGCAAGGCGTTGCCAAAGGCCGCGGTGTCAGCCACTACCAGTACATCTTCCACCTGACGACGCTGGAGCTAAAGAAAGACGACAGGCTACATATCGACATACGCCATGACATGAAGCGGGAAATCCTGCCGGGCATCTCCGACGTCGGCATCCGCCTGACAAAGAAATAATCAGGAACGTACCAGATTCCTTCCTGCATCGATGCGCAGGAAGATAAAGAGCAGGAACGTAAATCCCCACAGCGACGAACCGCCATAGCTGAAGAACGGCAGCGGGATGCCGATGACGGGCGTCAGTCCCAACACCATGCCCACATTGATGAAGACATGGAACAGGAAGATGCTCAGCACACAGTAGCCATAGACACGCCCAAAGCGGAACGGCTGGCGCTCTGACAGATGTATCAGTCGCAGGATGAGCGCCAGGAACAACAGCAGCACACCTGCCGACCCCAAAAAGCCTTCCTCTTCGCCAACGGTACAGAAGATGAAGTCGGTATCCTGCTCAGGCACAAACTTCAACTTCGTCTGCGTACCATTCAGGAATCCCTTACCTTCCAGGCCACCCGAGCCGATGGCGATTTCCGACTGGTGCACATTATAGCCCGCACCACGCAGGTCCTCGTCCAGTCCCAGCAGCACATTGATGCGCGACCGCTGGTGCGTCTCCATCACATTGTTCATGATGAAGTCGACACCATAGAAAAATCCTACCGACCCTAAGGCAAACAAGGCAATGAAGAAATAGTTGCGAAGGCGCGAGCCCAGCCCTTCCCAAACCAGATAGCCTATGAGCACAGCCGTCATCAACAGCTGCACATAGACGATGTCGAAAGAGTTTTTGAGATAAGGGATAAGAGACACGAGATAAGCGGCGAGGGTTATGCCGATGCAACATAACAGCATGTGCCACGCCACGCGTCGGTTGCAGTACACCCACACCATGCCGATGGAAAATAACTGGATGAGCAGCATGACGGTAAACTTACCCACGCTGGTGGGCGATTCCCCGAAGTGAACGTCGGCATAGCGGATGCCCACCACGAAATAGATGACGGCAGCGACACCTGTAAAGAGGATGCTCCCCGACATGCCCTCGCGATAGAACATCAGGAAGAACGACAGGTACACCAGTGCCGATCCCGTCTCACGCTGTCCCACGATGCAGACCATGGGCAGCAGGATGAGGGCCAGGGCAACGGCGAAATGCTTCCACTGCTGGATGTTATAGCCGTATGTTGACATCAGCTTGGCCAGTGCCAACGAGGTGGCAAACTTCGCAAACTCAGCCGGTTGCAGTCGCAAGGGACCCAGCACGAGCCACGACCGCGAGCCCTTGATGGAGTGCGGATTGAAGATGGTGGCAAAGAGCAGCAACAGCAGCAGCCCGTAGATGATATAGGAAAAGGTGTCGTAGAATCGGTCGTCGAGCATGAGGATGATGAACCCCAGCATGATGCTGGTACCTATCCACACTATCTGCATACCCGAACGCGTCGCCAGCGAAAAGATGTCCGTCTCGCCATACGAGTAGCTGGCACCGCAGACGCTGATCCAGCCAAACGACAGCAGGGCGATATAAATCAATATCGTCCACCAGTCAATATTGAGCAACACGCTCTGTTTCCGCTTATCGTTAGCCATCTCTAAACTCTAAACTGTAAACCATAAACATCACCTGCTCGTTGAGCCATACGATATATGTCTATGCTGGAACTCCTCAGCCTTCTTCATCGAGGCCTCCGAGAGTTTCCCGTGAATATACTGTTCCATGATCAGACCACCAATCGGCACGCCGTATGTAGCACCCCAGCCACCATTCTCGACATAGACGGCAACGGCAATCTTGGGTTTGTCCATAGGGGCAAAACCCATGAATACCGAGTGGTCATGACCACGGTTCTGCGCAGTACCGGTCTTGCCGCATGCCATGAAGTCGTACTTCGCCAGCTCATGGCACGTACCGCCCGTCGCCGAGGCTCTCATACCCTGAACGACATAGTCGTAGGCATTGCGCTTGGCCTTGGAATAGTGGCGGTGGGTATAGGCGGTGTCAAGTTTTTCGCCCTGTATCTTCTTGACGACGTGAGGCTTCACATACCACCCTCTATTGGCAATGGTGGCTCCCAGGTTGGCAATCTGCAGGGGAGTGGCGGTCACCTCACCCTGTCCGATGGCAATGGAGATAACGGTCAGTCCGTTCCACGACCCTTTGTAGGCATTGTCGTAGTACTGTCCGTTGGGTATCATGCCGCGCTTCTCGCCCGGCAGGTCGATGCCTAACTTATAGCCGAAACCCATGCTGACCATGTAGTCGCGCCAGGTATTCATGGCATTGACGACGTTGCCGTATTTCGACTTCGCACCTATCATATAATAGAGACCCCAGCAGAAGTAGCCGTTACACGACGTACTCAGGGCAGGCACCAGCGACAGCGGCGAGGCATGACCGTGACAGCCCACATGCAGGCCTTTGTAGTTGAAGCCGTGACCACAGGGATAGGCGGTATGCGTGGGATGCAGGATGCCCTCCGACATGAAGGTCAGTCCCTGCGTGGTCTTGAAGGTAGAGCCCGGCGGGTACTGTCCCATGATGCTGCGGTTCAGCAGGGGTTTCCATACGTTCTGACTCAGTTGGCGGTGGCTCTTGGAGCGCTGTCGGCCCACCATGACGCGGGGGTCGTAGCTGGGCGAACTGACCATACAGAGCACCTCGCCCGTGGCGGGCTCAATGGCTACGATGCTGCCTATCTTGCCTTCCATCAGCCGCTCGCCCAGGGCCTGCAGGTCGGCATCGATGCTCAGCGTCAGGTTCTTACCAGCCACGGGGCGGCGGTCGAACTTACCATCCTGGTAGCGTCCCTGCACACGTCCATGAGCATCGCGCAACAGAATCCGGATGCCTTTCTCGCCACGCAGCTGCTTCTCATAGCTACGCTCTACACCCAGCTTGCCGATATAGTCGCCAGGCTGGTAGTAGTCATCCTCCTCGATGTCGGCAGGCGACACCTCAGCCACGTCGCCCAGCACGTGGGCGGCAAAGGGATACTGGTATTGTCGGATGCTGCGCCGCTGGACATAGAAGCCGGGGAAGCGGAACATCTTTTCCTGGAACACCGAGAAGTCGTGGTCTGACAGCTGGCTCATGAAAAGCTGCTGGGTGAAGCGTGAGTAGCCGGGGTTCTTGTTTCTGTCCTTGATGGTCGCCATACGGCTGTCGAAGTCCTCCTTCGTGATGTTCAGCGCCTGACACAGTTCAAGGGTGTCCAGCCTGTTGCCGACCTCGTTCATCACCACCATGATGTCGTACGACGGCTGGTTATAGACCAACAACTTGCCGTTGCGGTCGCTGATGACGCCACGCGACGGATATTCTATCTTCTTGAGGAAGGCATTCGAGTCGGCGCTTTTCTTGTAGTCGTCGCTGGTAATCTGGAGCATAAAGAGGCGGATTGTGTAAACGACCACAATCAGCACAGCCACTCCAGCTATCACATAGCGTCTGTTGTCCAGCGAATAATCCTTCATGCCCCCTTAGCGGATTTTGGCAAACTCAAAGGTATAGATCAGCAACAGCGTGATGGCGGCACTGCCTGCCACGCACAAAGCCCACTCCTGAAGGTTGAAGAAGTTGAAGAGTTCCAGTGAATAGAACACCAGACAGTAGAGCACCACCAGAATGATGATGTAGTAGCTGTATTTCAGCGGTCCCAGCGTCGACAAGGCCGGTTTCAGGTCATCCACCGAGTCGCGGGGCACGAAGAGTTCGAAGAAGTAGGGCTGTATGGCAGCAATGAGCGTCAGCGATGCCGACGCCAGTCCGGGCGTATTGGAGAAGGTGTCGATCATCAGTCCCAGCATGAAACTCCACAGCAGGATGCCCCACTTGGGATAGTTACGCGGAAACTGGGTGACGAAGTAGACATAGAAGAGCGGTGTGGCACAATGGAACAGGTGTATGCGTCCCAGTACTATAGCCTGTACCAAGACGAATACCACAAACCATCCAGCCCGTTTCAGCAAATCTATCGTCATTTTTCTTTGAACTTTGAACTTTGATCTTTGAACTTTATGATTACTCTTACCTTGTTCTTTGTTCCTTGTGGTTTTGCCACAAGGCCAAATCTTTGAACTTTATGATTACTCTCTTACCTCTACTCCTTCACGTTCAGCTGCAGCGTGTCCTTGGCAGCCCGCATCAGGCGCACGCGTTCCATAATAGTCTTGTCGTTGATGACTACCACGTCGCGCAGATTGCCGAAGTCCGTAGACAGCCGCACCTGCAGCCGATAGCCCAGTCCGTCGCGGGAGTTATACACCTGTTTGATCTGTCCTACCAGTACGCCTGGCGGGAAGATGCTCGAATAGCCGTTCGTCTCCACCCAGTCACCACGCTTGAAACGGGCATGGCGGGGAATGTCCTCGACGTATGCGATGCCTGCATCCTTGCCGTCCCAGCGCAGCACGCCGAAATAATCGTGTCCGCGGATGGCACAACTGATGCGCGATGCCGACATGTTCAGCACGGGAATCACCACGCTGTAGTGCGGCGAGGTGAGATAGGTCACACCCACAACGCCCTTGCCGCATGCCACACCCATACCGGGCTCCACGCCGTCGGCCTTACCCTTGTCGATGGTGAGTAGGTTGTCGCGCTCGTGCAACTCATTGGTGACGACCTTGGCGGGGATGAGCTTATACTGGCTGAGCATCTCAAGCTCCTGACGCTCCTTGCTGCTGACCTCCTGGGTAGCCTCACTATAGAGACGACGCAACTGAGTGACCTGACGCTCCAAGTAGAAATTACGAAGCGTCAAGTCCTCATTCACCTTCGTCAAAGAGAAGAAAGCCTCCACCGCCGAGCTCCATTCGTAAACCCGTCCTGCTATCGAATTGGCCGTCGTAAACCACACGCTGTTCTGATAACTGTTGTATTGGAACAGCAAGACGGCACTGACAACCTCCAGGATGACGAAAAGGAACCAGTGGTGATGCTTGTGCAGGAACTCCAGCAGATTCTTCATCTAGAACCTCCCCCTTATCTCGTATCTCCCTTATCTCATCAAGAACGAGAAACGGTCTACGTTCTTCAGGGCAATGCCGGCACCCTTGGCTACTGAGTGCAAGGGGTCCTCGGCAATATGGAAGGGGATATTGATCTTACCCTCCAGACGACGGTCCAGACCACGCAGCAGGGCACCACCGCCTGCCAGCCAAATACCGTTCTTCACGATGTCGGCATACAACTCAGGGGGGGTGTTCTCGAGTGCCGAGAGGACGGCATTCTCAATCTTTGCCACCGTCTTATCGATGCAGTGTGCCACCTCCTGATAGCACACAGGCACCTCCATGGGCAGGGCCGTAATGCGGTTCGGGCCGTGTACGACATAGTCCTCGGGAGCCTCGTCGCCCAAGTCGGTCAGTGCCGAGCCCACAGCAATCTTGATACGCTCTGCCATACGCTCCGACACCTTCACGTTGTGCTGGCGGGCCATATACTCCTGGATGTCCATCGTCAGGTCGTCGCCAGCCGTGCGGATGCTGTTGTTGCTGACGATGCCACCCAGCGAAATGACGGCAATCTCCGTCGAGCCACCACCGATGTCGACAATCATGTTACCCTCAGGCGCCTCCACGTCGATGCCGATACCAATGGCAGCAGCCATCGGCTCGAAAATCAGGTACACGTCACGGCCGTCGGCATGCTCGGCACTGTCGCGCACGGCACGCAGCTCCACCTCCGTCGAACCCGACGGCACGCCAATCACCATGCGCAGTGAGGGCGAGAAGAGGCGGTGTCCCGTATGTACCATCTTAATCAGTCCGCGCATCATCTGCTCACAGGCAGAGAAGTCGGCTATCACACCGTCGCGCAGCGGGCGAACGGTGCGGATGTTGTCATGCGTTTTCTCATACATCATCTTGGCCTTCTCGCCCACGGCAATCATCTTGTCGGTGTGGCGGTCCAGCGCTACTACTGACGGCTCGTCGACCACAATCTTATCATCACTGATAATGATGGTGTTAGCCGTTCCAAGGTCCATGGCTATCTCCTGGACAAAACTAAAAAATCCCATTCTAGTATACTATTTGACAATTTACAATTTACTATTCTACTTCTCAAACCAAGCGTTGATGGCTGTGTCGTAGTGGCTGCTGACACCGAAGGCGCGGGTGGCCAGCATGCGGCGCTGCTCACGGGTCGTCTCGGCACCCTGCTCGTTCAGGATGTCCAGCAATACAGCATATTCAGCCTTCGACGGCACGATCACCACGTCGTTGAAATTCTTGGCTGCAGCGCGGATGAGTGAGATGCCACCGATGTCTATCTTCTCGATGATGTCCTGCTCCGAGGCACCGCTGGCTACCGTCTGTTCAAAGGGATAGAGGTCGACAACCACCAGATCAATCTCGGGAATCTCGTACTGTGCCATCTGCTCCCGGTCGCACTCGTTCTCACGACGGCCCAGAATGCCTCCGAACACCTTCGGATGCAACGTTTTCACGCGTCCGCCCAGGATGCTGGGGTACGTTGTCACGTTCTCCACTTTCTCGCATGCATAGCCCAAGGACTCGATAAAGGCCTGTGTGCCACCTGTCGACAAGAACTTCACGCCCTCGTCATTCAGCTTCTTCAACAATTCTTCCAGCCCATCCTTATGAAAAACAGAGATGAGCGCTGTCTTAATTCTTTTCTTGTCTGCCATAAAATATAACGCGTTATTATAATAATCGTAAATCGCCTGCAAAATTACAAAAAAGAGTGCACACGGCACAACGTTTTGAGGAAATTTTTAAGCCTTCCTTAAAATAAATAATGTAAGTCAAGGTTTTTCCCAGAAAACTTCGTACCTTTGCAGCCGAATTTTCAACCAATTTTATTCTAAATGAGAAAAAAGCTACTATTACTGGCATGTATCGCCTTAGGTTCAGTGAGTATGGTTCGCGCTGGCGGACTGATGACCAACACCAACTATCACATCGCCTTCGACCGCATGATGGCACGAGGCACAACGACAGACATCGACGCTGTCTTCAGCAATCCCGCAGGACTCGCCTGGGGACATGAGGGCTGGCAGTTATCGCTCAACTTCCAGAAACCTTGGCAGTATCGCGACATCGAGCTGACCACGCAGGCAGGCAGCCACACTTACGAAGGCAAGGCTTCGGCACCCATAGTCCCTGCCCTCTTCGCTTCCTACAAGCACGACCGCTGGGCCGTCTCCGCTATGCTCGGCATCGTGGGCAGTGGCGGCTTTGTGGAATACAAACAGGGTGTGCCTATGTTCAACGTACTGTTGCAGAGCATGTTAGCCTCCAACGGTATTACCCCCGACACCTACTCCCTCGACTCGGAGATGAAGGGTAAGCAATACATCTATGGCGGACAAGTCAACTTTACCTACAAAATTCTTGACTGCCTGTCTGCTGCAGTCGGTCTCCGAGCCAACTACTATGACGGCTACTACCGGGGACACGTCAAGGCCATCGAGCATCCGATGTTTGGGGATGTTGCCAAACTGCTGCTCGACGTTGACCAGAAAGGATGGGGCATCACCCCACTCATCAGCCTGGCCTACCACCAAGGTCCGCTGACGCTCACTGCCCGCTATGAGTTCCGCACCAAGCTCAATCCCAAGAACGAAACGAACATATTGGATGCCGGACTGGGAGCCACGGTGGTGGAGTATATGACCAAGGCCGATCCGGAAGGCACACCCGCCAAGCTTGCAGCACTTCAACAACAGCTCGGGGCTTATACCGCCCCCTATCAGGACGGAGCCCATACCCGTTACGACATGCCTGCCCTGCTCTCCATAGCTGCTGGTTATGAGTTCACGCCCAAACTGCGTGCTACACTTGAATACCATTTCTTCGACGACAGACATGCCAAGATGGCCAACAACCGGCAGGAAGAACTCAAACACGGAACGAACGAATTTCTGGCAGGCGTAGAATATGACATCAACGACAAGTTCACCGTCAGCTGTGGCGGACAGCGCACCGACTACGGACTCTCCGACGGCTACCAGCAGAACACCTCGTTCGCCTGCGACAGCTACAGCATCGGTCTGGGCGGTGCATGGAACGTCAACAAGCAGGTACGCCTCAACGCTGGCTACTTCATCAGCCTCTACAGCGACTACGAGAAGCAGACCGCCTACGGCAAAGAGACCTACTCGCGCACCAACAACGTCGTCGGAATCGGTATCGACTACAAGTTCTGAGTGAGAGGAACGGGAAAAAGCGATGATGACAACAGAAGTATTTGATATTCCGCAGCGTCATTGAGAAAAGATGTGGTCATCATGCTTAAGAAAAATGTTAAACAACGAAAAAAGGAATCTTCACGTGGAAGATTCCTTTTTTGTAGCGGGAGGGGGACCCGAACCCTCGACCTCCGGATTATGAATCCGACGCTCTAACCAGCTGAGCTACCCCGCCATCGCGATTTGCGGGTGCAAAGGTACAACAAAGAAACGAAAAACAACAAATGAGAAACGGAAAATCTTTATTGTTTAGTGTTTTTTAACAACTACGTTAATGTCCGTTATTCATACTTGATTCTCGTACTTTTTCCGTATCTTTGCGCTGTCTTATAGCATTAACAACTGAATGGACTACTATGCAGAAACTTACGATTGAATACCCACTGAACACCCGCTCGCCGAAAATAGTCTGGGATCTCATCAGCAATGCCCATGGACTGGAAAAGTGGCTGGCCGACAAGGTGATAGAAGAGAATGACACAATGACGTTTACCTGGGGACAGCCTTGGACGGAGCGCGACACGAAAACGTCGCGCATCATCGATGTCGAGAAGTTTGCACATATCCGAATGTTGTGGGACTACCACGAGGACACGCCCGAGGCCATCTGGGAGATGAGCATCGAGACCAGCGACCTGACGGGCGAGTTGAGCCTGTGCATTACCGACTATGCGGCCGATGACGAGGAGGAGGCCGACCTGCGAGGCATCTGGGACGACAACCTGGAGCGTCTGCACCGCGTCAGCGGACTGTGAGAGACATTTAAAATAAAGATGAAAGACTAAATATTAAATTTTAGGAAAAGCGAAGCCAAAACGTGTTAATAAATGTGGAGGCAACCAAAATGTTTCATGTTTAATGTTTAATCTTTCATTTTTCTTTGTACCTTTGCACCCCGAATGACGTTCCGAGTCAAGAAATTGGACATTTTCATCGCCAAGCAGTTCGGACTACTGTTCTTTGCGACCTTCTTCATCTGCCAGTTTGTGCTGATGATGCAATTCCTGTGGCGTTACGTTGACGAGCTGATAGGCAAGGGACTGTCGCTGGAGATCATGGCGCAGTTCTTCTGGTACATGGGACTGATGCTGATGCCGCAGGCATTCCCACTGGCCATCCTACTGTCGTCACTCATCGCCTTCGGAAATTTGGGTGAGAGCTCGGAGCTGACGGCCATCAAGTCGGCAGGCATCTCGCTGATGCAGGCATTCCGCTCGCTCATCGTCATCTCGATAGCTATCGCCTGCATCTCGTTCTACTTCCAAGAGGTGGTGGGCCCGAAGGCTTTCGTGTCGTTCCGCCAGTTGCTCATCTCGATGAAGCAGAAGAACCCCGAGGTGGAGATTCCCGAGGGCATCTTCTACGACGGCATACCAGGCTCGAACCTCTACGTGCAGAAGAAGAACCTGGACACGGGTACGCTGTACGGTATCATGATATACCGCATGAACGGCAGCTACGACGACGCTGCCATCATCCTAGCCGACTCAGGGCACATCCAGGCAACTGCCGAGAAGAAGCACCTGCTGCTGACACTGTATAGCGGCGAGTGGTTCGAGAATATGCAGCAGTCGGGCATCAATGTCAATGCCAACGTGCCCTACCGCCGCGAGACATTCTCGACCAAGCGTATCCTGCTCGACTTCGACGGCGACTTCAACATGGTGGAGATGGGCGGCATCTCGACAGACGCACGCGCCAAGGGTATGGGCAAGATACTGCACGACCTGGATAGCATACGCGAGTTCAACGACTCGGTGGGCCACCGTTTCTACGACGAGGCGCGCTTCGGGTCGCTGCGACGTCCCATGCTGGAGAAGAAAGACTCGGCGAAAGCCGTCAAGGAAGGCAAGAGCGACAAGCTGGACATCGACTCCGTCTACCTGAAACTGAGCGGCGAACAGAAGCAGCAGGTGGTGCGTGTGGCGTCAAACGACGCCCAGTCGGCCATGACCGAGATGGAATACAAGGTAGATTACTCGAAGGCGCTGAACCGCGAGGAGCGCGCACACCAGATGGAGGCCATCAACAAGGTGACGCTGTCACTGTCGTGTCTCATCTTCTTCTTCATCGGTGCTCCGCTGGGAGCTATCATCCGCAAGGGCGGACTGGGCATACCGGTCATCATATCGGTACTGGTGTTCATCATCTTCTACATCCTGGATAATACAGGCATGAAGATGGCACGCGATGACAACTGGACAGTGTGGTTCGGCAAACTGCTGGCCACGGCCGTGCTGACGCCCATCGCCGTCTTCTTCACCTACAAGGCCAACAATGACTCGGTGGTGTTCAACATCGACCTGTACAAGCAGATACTGAGCCGCATGCTGGGCCTGCGCTCGAAGCGCAACATCGCCCGCAAGGAGGTCATCATCAACGAGCCGAAGTACCTGACCGACGCCGAGATGCTGAAGAATGTCGGTCTGGAGGTAGCGATGTACACAGAGGTACACAAGTTGCTGCGCTGGCCGAACCCCATCAAGGTGTTCTTCCGTCCAGGCGACGACCACGACATCGAGCATCTGAACAACGTGCTGGAGGTAGCCATCGAAGACTTGTCGTACACGAGGGACAGATACGTGCTGATGAAGCTCAACCAGTATCCTATCATTGCCACGCATGCACATACACGCCCATTCCAGCGCAAGTGGCTGAACATCATTACGGGACTGTTCCTGCCCACGGGACTCTTCTTCTACTTCCGCATGATACGCTTCCGCATACGTCTCTACCGCGACCTGCAGCACATTCTGCGCATCAACGCGAAGCTCATACCTCGCGTCATCGAACTTGGCGACGTGCAGGCTGAAGGAGAGGTGATGATCGTAGAAGATTAAAGATTAAAAATATAATAATTATTAAGACAAGATATCAAATCATATAAGATGGATGAACTGAAACTGAACACGATTGATGAGGCACTGATGGACTTCCAGGAAGGGAAGTTCGTCATTGTTGTCGACGACGAAGACCGCGAGAACGAGGGCGACCTGATATGCGCCGCCGAGAAGATTACACCCGAGATGGTCAACTTCATGCTGAAGAATGCGCGCGGCGTGCTCTGCGCACCCGTCACCATCAGCCGGGCAGCAGAACTGGACCTGCAGCACCAGGTACAGGACAACACGTCGCTGCTGGGAACACCGTTCACCGTCACCGTCGACAAGATAGAAGGTTGCTCGACGGGCGTCAGCGCCCACGACCGCGCTGCCACCATCCGGGCACTCGCCGACCCTGCATCGACGGCGAAGACATTCGGGAGACCGGGACACGTCAGTCCGCTCTACGCCCAGGACAACGGCGTGCTGCGCCGCTCAGGACATACAGAGGCGGCCATTGACCTCTGCAAACTCAGCGGACTCTATCCTGCCGGAGCCCTCATCGAAATCATGAACGATGACGGCACCATGGCACGCATGCCTCAGTTGGTGGCATTTGCCAAGAAGCACAACTTGAAGATTATCACCATCAAGGACCTCATATCCTACCGCCTGAAGAAGGAGAGCATCGTCGAGAAAGGCGAGGAGGTGGACATGCCTACGGAATGGGGCCACTTCAGGCTCATCCCATTCCGCCAGAAGAGCAACGGAATGGAGCACATGGCACTCATCAAGGGCAGCTGGCGCGAGGACGAGCCAGTACTGGTGCGCGTACACTCCAGCTGTATGACAGGCGACATCCTGGGCTCGAAGCGCTGCGACTGCGGCGAACAGCTGCACAAAGCCATGCAAATGATAGAACAGGAGGGCAAGGGCGTCATCGTATACATGCAGCAGGAAGGCCGCGGCATAGGACTCATGAACAAGATTGCCGCCTACAAACTGCAGGAGGAAGGACTGGACACCGTCGATGCCAACGTGCATCTGGGTTTCAAGCCCGACGAGCGCGACTATGGTTGCGGGGCACAGATCCTACGACTGCTGGGCGTACAAAAGATGCGCCTAATGACGAACAACCCCGTCAAGCGCGTTGGTCTGGAGGGCTACGGCCTGGAGATTGTCGAGAATGTCGCCATCGAGATCACGCCCAACGAGTATAACCGCCGCTACCTGCAAACCAAGAAGGAGCGCATGGGACACACCCTCCACCTGCACCTCTAATAAAATTGTATTCCTAATCTTAATATATAAATAGGTTTGCATGCGCGCATGATGCAAAGGGAATAATAAAAAAAATGTCGTTTTTTTGCAGAAAAAGAAAATAAATGATTACCTTTGCACGTTGGAAACATAACAATATGTAGCATTATGGCACAATTATCTGACCGTTTGCAACGCCTGGCGCCCTCTGCGACGCTGGCCATGTCACAAAAGAGTTCTGAAATGAAAGCACAGGGCATCGACGTCATCAACATGAGCGTCGGCGAGCCCGATTTCAACACCCCCGACCATATCAAGCAGGCTGCCAAGCTGGCCATCGACGAGAACTATTCGCGTTACTCGCCCGTTCCCGGATACCCAGACCTGCGTCAGGCCATCGCCCGCAAACTGGAGCGCGAAAACCAGCTGCACTACTCACCGGCGGAAATCCTGGTGTCGAACGGTGCCAAGCAGAGCGTCTGCAACACCGTCATGGCACTCATCAACCCCGGCGACGAGGTCATTATCCCCGCACCCTACTGGGTGAGCTACCCGCAGATGGTATTGCTGGCCGGAGGCAACCCCGTCATCGTAGAAGCCGGATTCGACCAGAACTTCAAGATGACGCCCGAGCAGTTGGAGGCTGCCATCACACCGAAGACACGCCTGCTCATCCTCTGCTCGCCCAGCAACCCCACGGGAAGCGTCTACAACAAGGCAGAGCTGGAGGCACTGGCCAAGGTCATCCTCAGCCATGACGACCTCTTCGTGCTGGCTGACGAGATATACGAACACATCAACTACGTGGGCAAGCACGAGTCAATAGCCCAGTTCACGGGCATGAAGGAGCGCTCCATCATTGTCAATGGCGTCAGCAAGGCCTACGCCATGACGGGCTGGCGCATCGGGTACATCGCAGCACCGGAGTGGATTGTCAAGGGCTGCAACAAGCTGCAGGGACAGTACACCAGCGGGCCGTGCTCAGTCAGCCAGAAGGCAGCGGAGTTTGCCTACATCAGCAGCCAGGAGTGTGTTGAGGAGATGCGCAAGGCCTTTGAGCGCCGCCGCGACCTCATCGTCAAGTTGGCCAAGGACATCCCTGGTCTGGAGGTCAACGTGCCTGAGGGAGCCTTCTACCTGTTCCCCAAGTGCAGCAGCTTCTTCGGCAAGAAGTCGGCAATGGACGGGTTCACTGTCAACAACTCGACCGATTTTGCCATGTATCTGCTGGAGAAAGCACACGTGGCAAGTGTCGGCGGCGATGCCTTCGGAGACCCCGAATGTTTCCGCATGAGCTATGCCACAAGTGATGAAAATATTGTGGAAGCAATGCGTCGTATCAAGGACGCATTGGCCGTTTTACAATAAAAATTGAGAAATATCAAGTTAAAAACTCTTAATTTGGCAAGAAGAACGACTTAATTTGTTATCTTTGCCGAACCTACAACTGAAACGAATAATACAAACCAAATTCATTTAATAACTAAAAAATTAAAAAAAATCATTATGGCAACAACAACAAAGGCTGCAGCCCCAGCCAAAAAGTCGGGCTTTCAGGGTGTAAAAGCTGCATGGATTATCCTCGTAATTTGTGCTATCGCTGGTTACAGTGTTTGGTATTTCGTAATGGGTAACCCCGATAACTTCATCGGTGGCGACCGCACCGGACACCCCGCAAACCTGCTGGGTACTGTGTATAAGGGAGGTTTCGTGGTCGGTCTGATCCTCACCCTGCTGTTCACCGTTATCTGCCTTGGATTCGAGCGTTTCTTCGCTATCCGCACCGCTTCTGGTAAGATGAACCTCGCTAAGTTCACCGCTGACGTGAAGGCCGCTATCAAGGCTCAGGACTTCTCAAAGGCTAAGGACCTCTGCAACAAGATGCAGGGTTCAGTAGGCAACGTCGTGATGGCTTCTATCAACATGTATCAGGCCGTTGAGACTGACGAACACCTGAAGAAGGCTGCTAAGATCGCTAAGATTCAGCAGGCTCACGAGGAAGCTACCCAGCTGGAGATGCCTACCCTTCAGATGAACATGCCTATGGTTGCTACCATCGTATCTCTGGGTACCCTGACCGCTCTGTTCGGTACTGTGCTCGGTATGATCGGTTCGTTCCAGGCTCTGTCTGCTGGTGGTGGTGCTGACTCTATGGCTCTGTCTGCTGGTATTTCTGAGGCTCTTGTGAACACGGCATCTGGCATTTTGACCTCTTGGGTTGCTACCGTTGTTTACAACTTCTTCTCCAATAAGATTGACAAGCTGACGTACGCACTCGACGAGATTGGTTTCACCATCGCTGCTACATACGATTCTAACCACAACGAGGCTTAATTTTTAGTTCCATTTAAAACTTTATAAACCAGTTTTAGTATGGCTAAAGTTAAGATACAGAAAAAAGACATCTGGATTGACATGACGCCTATGTCAGACGTGATGACGCTGCTTCTGTGCTTCTTTATGTTGACATCAACATTCTTGACGCCAGAGCCTATTAAAGTCAACGCGCCTAACTCGGTGTCAGAGGTTAAGATTCCGGAAAATGATGTCCTGAACATTCTGGTCAGCCCAGAAGGCAGGATATTCCTCGGTACGGAAAACAAGAACTACATGAAGGCCATGATGGAAACAATGACTGACAAGTTCAACGTTTCCCTCAATGCCAACCAGCAGAAGCACTTCCTGGAAGATGCTATGGCTGGCGCCCCCATGTCGAAGCTTGCTGCTTACCTCAGCCTTGAGCCCGAGAAGATGGCAGAGGCCATTCAGAGTCTGGGAATCCCCACCGACAGTATCGATGGAGGAAAGAGCGAGTTCCAGGAGTGGGTGAAGGCCGCTCGCGAGGCCAACCCCGACATCCGTCTGGCCATCAAGTGCGACTCCAAGACCCCGTACAAGACGGTCAAGGCCATGATGTCTGAGCTCCAGGACATGAACGAGAACCGTTACCAGTTGATTACTAATCTTAAAACTGCATCGGAGGAATAAACTATGGCAAAAAAGAATCTATCCAAGCAGAAAAAAATGGATACCCGCGTGAACTTCACGCCAATGGTAGACATGATGATGCTGTTGATCACGTTCTTCATGCTGTGTACGACTCTGGCAAAGCCCCAGGCTATGCAGTTGACGATGCCCAGTAACGACACGAACGTAGACGAGAAAGACAAGTCGGTAACGAAAGCCTCTCATACCATCACCCTGTACTTAGGTGCTAACGATAAGGTATGGTACATTGCCGGACTACCCAACTACGAAGACCCCTCATGCGTCAAGGAGACGAGCTACGGAGCCAAGGGTATCCGCGACGTCCTCATCAACCACACTACAGAGGAAGGTGTAAACCCAATTGCAAAAATCATGGTAGCTAAGAAAGAGCTGGATGCCAAGAAGACTGCCTACAACAGCAAAATGACTGACGAGCAGTATCAGGCCGAGCTTTCGAAGTTGAAGAAGGGTCAGCTGCCTAACGGCGAGAAGGTACCTACGATGACCGTCATTATCCGCCCGTTGGACACCGCTACCTACGAGAACATGATTTCAGCACTTGACGAGATGCTCATTTGCAGTATTGATAAGTATGTCATTGACAAGATTGGTCCTGAGGATCAGGCGCTGATTGACAAGGCTGGTGTCAAGTAAGTCAATGTCTAACAATTAAAGTAGAAAAAGAACTATGGCAAAAATAGATCTTATAGACAATGGCTGGGTTGACCTCGTATTTGAGGGCAAAAACCAGGCCTACGGTGCTTATCAACTGCGCAAAGACACTGGCAAACGTAATGTATACTCACTTCTGGTGATGTTTGCCATTGGAGTAGCTATCGCCGCCTTCGTAGCCATCAAAGGTGTCGTGGAGAACGCCATGAAATCGGACGTTGCCATCGAGGCCGATGTGGAGCTGGCAAAGCTGGCAGAGAAGAAGGAAGCTAAGGTTGAGAAGAAAGAAGAACCGAAAATTGAGAAAGTTGAAGTAGAAAAGGTTAAGAGTTCTGTGAAGTTCGTTCCTCCTGTGATCAAGAAGGACGATGAGGTGAAGCCCGAAGAGGAGCTGAAATCTCAGGAAGAACTTAACAAGACCAACACCGCCATCGGTGCATTCGACGTGAAGGGTAACGACGAGGCTGCAGGTGAAGTGCTGAAAGCCAAGGAAGTCATTGCCCAGCCCGAGCCCCCGAAGGAAGAGGAGACCAAGGTGTTCGACGTCGTTGAGCAGATGCCTTCATTCCCCGGTGGTCAGAGCGCCCTGCTGCAATACCTGAGCAGCAACATCAAGTACCCGGTAGTTGCTGAGGAAAATGGTGTCCAGGGTCGTGTCATCGTGACCTTCGTGGTTGAGAAGGATGGCTCTATCACGGACGTTCGCGTCGTGAAGTCAGTAGACCCCTCACTCGACAAGGAAGCACAGCGCGTGGTGAAGAGTATGCCGAAGTGGATTCCCGGTAAGCAGAACGGTTCGGCAGTACGTGTAAAGTACACCGTACCTGTAACCTTCCGTCTACAGTAATTGATTCAACATGAATAGAAACGCATCCAAATACATCATTGGATTAACACTCATTTTAGGCTTGTTCTCCGCTTGTGGGAACAAGCCTAAAAATGCAAAAGCAGAGCAGGAGTACAAACGTGCTGCCCGCTACTTCATGGCTGACGAAAGTTTCAGCCCCATCCTCAACGAGGCCCTCGAGGTGTTCCGTTACAACAACGTCCTCGATACCTTAGAAGCCCAGTACACTAACGAACAGGATGCCGTCAAGAAACTGATGACACTTGAGACGTGGCTGGTCTTCACCTCACGCGACCTGACAGCCAAGGAACGTCAGAACCTGCAGGACCGCAAATATCTGCCACGTACCATACCCATTGCCTATGATGGTCTGGCACTTATCGTCAATAACGACAATCCCGACACATGCATCACTGTCAAGGACTTCAAGCGCATCCTGCGCGGCGAGATAGCAGAGTGGAAGGATCTGTACCCCCAGTCGCGCCTGGGCAGCATAGACGTCGTCTTCGACAACCCACTGTCCAGCACCGTCCGCTGGTGCGTAGACTCACTGCTGTCAGGACAGGAGTTCAAGGCACCTAATATCGGAGCCGTAAAAACCAGCGCAGCCGTCATCGACTACGTGGAGAACCACAAGAATGCCATCGGCATCATCGGTTCCAACTGGCTCAACGACAAGCGCGACACGACAAACGTCACATTCAAGAAGAATATTACTGTCATGGGTGTCAGCCGTCTCGACTCGGCAACGCGAGCCAACAGCTGGAAACCCTACCAATATTATATATATAACGGCAACTATCCCCTTATCCGTACTATCTATGCCCTGCTAAATGAGCCACGCAGCGGACTCCCCTCAGGATTTGCCCACTTCTGCCGGCTGCCCAAGGGACAGCTCATCATCCAGAAGTCAGGGCTGCTGCCCATTCAGGCTGCCACAAACGTACGGGAGATTTTTGTCAATTACAATACGGACTAAACCTTATGACACTTCCAACGTCATAAAGATAAAACAAGAAAACGTTCAAACATCATCACCAAATAACGAAACAACGAGAGAGAAGAAAAACAAGAGTATTAACGAAATCATTTAAGAGTTATGAAAGCAATAAAATATTTATTCATTGCAGCGCTGACCGCAAGTTTCAGCACTGCCGCCATGGCTCAGGAAGCCACTGGCACGAAGGCTGACGTTGATGCCGTAAAGAAAATCATTAGTAGCAAACCCGCCGATCTGGACAAGCAGATGAAGCCGTTCTACAAGGCTAACAAGAAGAATGCCGAGAACCTGGTAGCCTTCGGTCGTGAGTTCCTGGCTGTCAAGGACACTGCCCATGCCAAGGTCTACGCCAACTATGCCCTGGAGACCAGCAAGCATAAGTGTGCTCCCGCATTCCTGCTGTTAGGTGACATCGAGGCCATCGGCGACAATGGCGGACAGGCTGCTGCCATGTACGAACAAGCCATCTATGTGGATCCCAAGAATCCCGATGCCTACTACAAGTATGCCAACGTGTACCGTAAGATCAGCCCTGCCGGTGCTGTTGCAAAACTCAATGAACTTCGCCAACAGCGTCCCGACGTGGCCGTTGACGCCCTGGCAGGACGTATCTATTACATGTCTAACGAGTTTGACAAGGCTCTCGACGCATACAACAAGGCTGACATGAAACTGATGGAGGAGCGCGACCTGAGTGACTATGCCATGTCTGCCTTCTTCAAGCAGCAGTACGACAAGGCCCTGGAAGTAGCTAAGTTCGGTCTCAGCAAGAATCCCCGTCATGCTGCCTTCAACCGTCTGGCCTTCTTTAACAGCACAGAGCTGAAGAAGTTTGACAATGCCCTAATGTATGCCGACGCCCTATTCAACAAGTCCGACTCGGCCAAATTCTCGTACTACGACTACACATACTATGGAAATGCCCTCATCGGTGCCAAGCAGCCCCAGAAGGCCATTGAGATGTACGAGCTGGCTCTGAAACAGGAGGATATGGACAATAAGGCTAAGCGCGCCGGTGTGGTGAAGCAGCTCTCAGACGCTTACCGCGACATGGAAGACTTCCCCAATGCCATCAAGCATTACAAGGACTACCTGGCCAGCATGGACAAGCCGACTGCCAACGACCTCGCTGCCCTGGCAAGTCTGCATATGCAACATGGTGCCACTCTGAACAGCGACGCACAGGCTGAGGCTTTCAAGATGGCTGACGAAACCTATGCCGACCTAGCCCTGAAGTATGAGAATGCCATCGAGTATGCTACATTCATGCGTGCCCGTGTCAACGGCCAGATGGACCCCGACCAGTCGAAAGGACTTGCCAAGCCGTTCTACGAGAAACTGGTAGAGCTCATTGGTCCCAAGACCGATCTCGACAATACTGATCGTGCCCGTCTCATCGAGAGCTACCGCTACCTCATCTCTTATTACTTCGTACAAAAGGACAACAAGGCCAAGGGTAAGGAATACGCTGAGAAACTGCTTAGCATCGATCCTGAGAACGAGATTGCCAAGCAGGTGTTAAGCACCAAGTAAGCAAAACGATCAAAATAAATGGAGGGCTTCGGCCCTCCATTTATTTTGGTTCCATCAAAAAAGAAGGCTGTCCGAACGAACAGCCCCTTTTGTAGTCATTACTTAACAAAAAATTAAGATTCATTAGGGAAGGCTGATTGCCTCCGACGGACAAACGTCAGCGCATGTGCCGCACTCTGTGCAAACATCAGGGTTAATTGAATACTTGTCGCCCTCAGAGATAGCTCCAGCGGGGCACTCATCGATACAGGTACCGCATGCGATGCAGTCGTCACCAATTACGTATGCCATAATTACTATAAAAATTTAATTGTTTAACTTAAATACTTACTAAATATGATGCAAAGGTAAGCAAAAAATCCATCAATACCTAATATAGGGTATGTTTTTTTACCATCATTAGGTTAATTTATACGCTATCGAAATAATAATTAACCGATGGACTGCGTTATAAAAGATGTATATGAAACGATTACTCATTGTCCTCCTCATCAGCTGCGCATGGACTCTTATCATTCAGGCGCAAAACGACCGTCGTGTGCAGCATAAGCCCTACATCGACCTGCGTCCGATGCATTTCGGCATCCATGTGGGACTACACATGCAAGACTTAGAGTTTGAGAATGTAGGCCCACAAACCATCATAGACGAAGAAGGGAACGTGCACGAAGAGCTCATTCTCTGCGATGCCGACAAGTGGAACCCCGGGTTCTCTGTCGGTGTACTCGGTGAGATGCGCCTCAGCAACCACTTCTCGCTGCGCATTGCACCAACCATGCACTTTGGTGCCAAGCACCTGACGTTCCTCAATACAAAATCCGTCGATGAGCGGGGAGAACCGCTACGACAAATTCAGGATTTAAAAAACACCTACGTCTCGCTGCCTATCGACATCAAGTTTGCCGCACCGCGCTGGAACAACCATCGTCCCTACATCATTGCAGGCATCAACCCGATGCTGAATCTGACAGGGGGCGATCAGGATATCATACGACTGAAGCGTTATAGTACAATGGTGGAGATTGGTATGGGCTGCGACTTCTACCTGCCCTTCTTCAAGCTGATACCCGAACTGAAGTTCTGCTTCGGCCTGAGCGATGCCCTGGACCATAACCATATCAATGAACTGCGCGATGCCAACCTCAAGGCTTATGCCGGTTCGGTTAGCAGTGCGCAGTCGAAGATGATTGTCCTGACGTTCTATTTCGAATAGTTGCTCAGCAAAGACTATTTAAAGTCAACGATAATCTTACCCAAGAAGATGCCAGACTTGCCGTTCTGATCAACAGGGACAGGTTTGCCGTCGAGATTCTTTTCGTAATACAACTCCTCCATGTAGGTATGGGAATGCCCTCCCAGCACTAGGTCAATATTGCGCGAACCCTTAATCATATACAGGTCATCCTCGCCGCGATTGCTGTTCCAACCCAAGTGCGAAATACAGATGACCATGTCGCACTTCTGCTGCTCTTTGAGCATCGTTGCCGTCTCCAAAGCCATACGGGCAGGATCCAGGTATTTGACGCCGGGGCAGTTCTTCGCCGATACCAAGCCTGCCAATTTGGGGCAGAGTGCGAAGACACCGATTTTCAGACCATTACGCTTAATGATGATCCATGGCTTTGTCAGCCCTTCCATCACCGTACCCGTGAAGTCGTAGTTGGTACAGAGGATTGGGAATGTAGCCTTTCGGAACGCCTGAGCCATGTTGTCAAGTCCGAAGTCAAACTCGTGATTGCCGATGGTCGTTGCATCGATGCCCATCTGATTCATCAGTCCAATCTCCACATCGCCCTTGAACATGGTGAAATAAGCCGAGCCCTGGAAGAAGTCGCCTGAGTCAAAGTAAAGCAGGTCGGGATGCTTTTGCCGCTCTTCCTTCAGCAGGGTGATACGTCTCAGAAAGCCTGCCCTGCCCGCCTTCAACGTATCTCCCATCTGAGTCTTGAAGGGAAGTATCTGCGAGTGAGTATCGTTGGAGTGCAGTATAACTAACTGCTTATGCTTCTTGGCCTGCCCGCTGAGTGCAAATAGCGTCATCAGGCACATGATGATATATCTTGTCTTCATAGCTGCTATTATTTTATCGTTATTCTTCCTTCTATCTCTGCATCCACAATGTTCCCCTGTTTCTGCTGCTCGCGGAAATAATTCATAATGATAAAGCGCGTGTTGTTGCTAGAATCCTGAGGCGAATTCACATTCCGGCCCTTCTTAAATACCGACATCTTGTCAGTACCGCCCAGCAGATAGTCTATCGTCGCCACACGGTAGTCACGCAATGGGTCGACAGGCTCACCATTAACGGTTGCACTGACTAGACGATACTTATTCTGGTCCTTACTGATGACAAGACACACACCATGACTGACACCCTCGCCACCAACCGAGGCAATCTGTTCGAACAGTTCCAGCACGTCAGCACCGCTTAGTGTCGTAAAGGCTATCTTGTTTTCAAACGGTGCTATATCCAGCACATCGCCGTAGGTGATAGTACCCTTCGGCAAGTCGGCACGCACACCGCCCATGTTGTAGATGGAGAAATCCACCTGTTCCTGATAATCCTTAGCAGCCCATACCAGGATGTCCGCTAACAGGTTTGTCAACAGACCCTCAGGACGCTGGGCCTTCATGAATTTGGCTGACTGGCCTACCACAGGTTCCATGACACTATCCACCATGTGCTTATAAGGTTTCAGAAACTCTGCCACATGGGTGTCGGAAACTGCGTCATAGCGGTTATCCACCAAGATGCGACTACGCTGGAAGCCTGCAACCTCGTAGTGTGTCCGACATGACACCAATGTCAGCATGGGCATCATCGCCCAGAGTAACAAAAATTTTCTACTCATTATGTGTTTAACTATTTACCTTGCAAAGATACAAAATTAATCTCAATAACCCACTCTTTCGACGAAAAAAAATATCTTAGCAAGAGTACATACGGACATGTTACACCTGAAAAAGAATGTGACACGCACACAAAAGTGTATTTCGCGCTTTCTCCGTACCTTTGTCCTCACAACGACTAAAGGACCATTCATGATACGAAATTCATTTTTACTGACCTTGACATTATTATGGCTCTGTGCTCCATCCATCAAAGCACAAAGCATGGCATCGCCTGACGAAAACCTCACCATTCAAGTAAAGGGAAAGGGGCTGACCGTATACTGGCAGCAGCAACCCATACTCGACATCCCCACAGTATCAGACAATCCCTTATCACCAGAATTAGCAGGGCAGGTGACTGCCGACTACCGAATGCTGACGGGCAAGCGGCTGAACTGCACCAACAAAGCCAATGAGTATCGCAGTGGGAATCTAATACTGCGCGTGTATAACGACGGCATCGCCTTCCGCTATGCAGCCAAAACCGGAGAAACCGTCTACCGCATCCCAGAAGGAACCCGCCGGTGGATGCAACAGTGGTGCGACTCCTACGAAGGATTCTTCCCTCTAGCAACCACCTGCAAAGTGGAGCCGGTACCATCGTACAGCGGTATCTCGAAGACGGATGAAGGCTGGAACAACCGCTGGGGCTATCCGGCCCTATTGGAGCCCAAGGACAACATCTTCGTCCTGCTGACAGAAGCTAATATCGAACGAGGTCAAAGTGCTTCGTACCTGATGAACGATGGGGAACTGTTCCGCGTGGTGCCTGCTGAACAAAACACCGAGAGTGCCAGCGACCACACTCCCTGGCACATCGCCATCATCGGCAGTCTGGCAGACGTGGTGGAGTCGACTCTGGTTACTGATGTCTCAGAGCCATCAAAGATAACCGATACCAGCTGGATTCAGCCCGGCGTGGCATCATGGATATACTGGGCTTATAACCACGGTTCCAACAACTATGACATCATCCGCAAATATGTTGACATGGCTGCCACGTTGCACCTGCCCTACATACTGATTGATGCCGAGTGGGACGAGATGCAAAACGGGAAGACCATCGAAGAGGCCGTCAACTATGCCAAGGAGCAGGGCGTACGCCCACTCATCTGGTACAACTCGTCCGTCGGTTGGGTGGATGGTGCACCAGGTCCCAAGTTCCGACTGAACAAAGCCGAAGACCGTGAGAAGGAGTTTGCATGGTGCGAGCGCATCGGGGTTGCTGGCGTGAAGATAGACTTTTTCTCTGGCGACGACCAGCGCAATATGGACTATTGCCAGGACTTGCTGGAGAGTGCCGCACGCCACCACCTGCTGGTCAACTTCCATGGTGCCACCATTCCCCGTGGCTGGCAGCGTACATGGCCAAACCTGATGACTACCGAGGGGGTCTATGGTGCCGAGTGGTATAACAATGTACCCACATTCACGAATAAAGCGGCAAGCCACAACGCCACCCTACCCTTCACACGCAACGTCATCGGCCCCATGGACTATACCCCCTGTACCTTCAGCGACTCCCAGCATCCGCACATCACCAGTCTTGCCCACGAACTGGCGCTGACAGTGCTCTTTGAAAGTGGTCTGCAGCACCTGGCCGACCGTCCTGAGAGCTTCCTGTCGCAGCCTCAGCAGGTACAGGACTTTCTGGGACAGTTGCCCACTGCATGGGACGAGACCCGTCTGCTGTCAGGCTATCCTGGCGAGAGCGTCGTCATCGCCCGCCGCAGTGGAAAAACGTGGTATGTGGCAGGCATCAATGGTACCGACAATCCGCATTCACTGGCATTCGCAACGGACTTCCTGAAAGACTCTGCCCAGCAGATGACGCTGTTCGCAGACAGCGAACAAGGCGGCTGGAGTATTCATTCCATCCAGGAACTGCCTGCAGCGGTTGTGTGCCAGCCGAGAGGGGGCTTCATCATCTGCATTCAAACGAAATAATATAGACTTATGAAACAACACTTATTATCATTTTTCGTGGCGTGCTGCGCGTGCCTTGACGTGTCGGCAGAGGGATTGCCCTACCAAAATCCCAACCTGTCGGCACGTGAACGAGCCACCGACCTGTGTGCACGCCTAACGCTGGAGGAGAAAGCCCTGCTGATGCTGGACGAATCACCAGCCATTCCACGCTTGGGAATTAAAAAGTTCTTCTGGTGGAGTGAGGCCCTGCATGGGGCTGCCAACATGGGCAATGTGACGGTATTCCCCGAGCCCGTTGCCATGGCATCATCCTTCAATCCCGACCTACTATATAAGTGCTTCGACGTGGCTTCCACCGAGTTTCGTGCACAGTATAACCACCGACTCTACGATCTGGGGGGCGAGGATATGAAGATGCGCAGCCTCTCGGTGTGGACGCCCAATGTCAACATCTTCCGTGACCCACGCTGGGGCCGCGGCCAGGAAACCTACGGCGAAGACCCCTACCTGACCAGCGTCATGGGCGATGCCGTTGTCCGCGGGCTGCAAGGTCCCGAGAGTTCCAAGTATCGCAAGCTATGGGCCTGTGCCAAGCACTATGCCGTTCATAGCGGTCCTGAGTATACGCGTCACTCTGCCAATCTTACCGACGTCCCTGTGCGCGATTTCTGGGAAACCTATATGCCTGCCTTCAAGCACTTGGTGACTAAGAGCAATGTGCGTGAGGTGATGTGTGCCTACCAGCGTCTTGACGACGACCCCTGCTGCGGCAGTAACCGCCTGCTGCAGCAGATCCTTCGCGACGAATGGGGTTTTCAATATTTGGTGGTCAGCGACTGCGGTGCCGTCAGCGACTTCTACACGTCACACAAGAGCTCATCATCGCCCGTCACGGCATCTGCCAAGGCTACGCTAGCCGGTACTGACGTGGAGTGCGGCTACGACTATGCCTACCGCAGCATCCCGGAGGCTGTACGTCGCGGACTCATCACCGAGGCCGAGGTCGACAAGCATGTCATCCGTCTGCTGGAAGGTCGTTTCGACCTGGGTGAGATGGACGCCCCCTCGCTCGTGGAGTGGTCGAAGATTCCCTATTCGGCAATGTCGACGAAGGCTTCTGCCAACATCTCCCTCGACATGGCGCGTCAGACACTCGTTCTGCTTCAGAATAACAATGGCATCCTGCCACTGAAGAAGAATGCAGAAAAGATAGCCGTCATCGGTCCCAATGCCGACAACGAGCCCATGATGTGGGGCAACTACAACGGCACACCCAACAAGACGGTCACCATTCTCAACGGCATCAAGGCCAAACAGAAGAAGCTGGTCTATATGCCTGGCTGCGACCTGACATACGACAAGGTTTTAGAGTGCCACATAGCTACAGAGTGTACGGCTCCTGACGGCAAGCGTGGACTGAAGGGTACTTTCTGGACGAATACTCAGATGGAGGGCAAGCCTTTCACAACAGAATACTACACAAAACCGCTGGCAGTCACCACCAATGGTATGCATGTCTTTGCCACGGGGTTGCCCATCGAGGATTTTTCCGCCAAGTATGAGACCACCTTTACTCCGAAGCAAGGCGGGGAATACGTGCTCAACGTGGAGGGCACGGGCGACTTTGAGGTCTATGTCAATGGTGAGCGCAAGGAGAAGCACCACATCTGGCGCTCCACGCCCACCCGTACCGTCCTGCAGGCGCAGGCTGGCCAGTCATTTCAGATAGAGGTTCGCTTCAGCACCGTCAAGACCTGGGGCGCCGGCATGAAGATCAATATTGCCCGCGAGCTGCCCATCGACTACAGCAAGACCATCGCCCAACTGAAGGGTATCGACAAAGTCATCTTCGTCGGCGGCATCTCGCCCGCCCTCGAAGGTGAGGAAATGCCTGTCAACATTGAAGGTTTCAAGGGTGGCGACCGCACTAGCATCGAACTGCCCAAGGTGCAGCGCGAGTTCATCAAGGCTTTGAAGGCTGCCGGCAAGCAGGTTATCTTTGTCTGCTGCTCAGGCTCTGCTATCGCCCTGTTGCCCGAAACGGAGAACTGCGAAGCCATCGTCCAGGCCTGGTATCCCGGCCAGGAGGGTGGAACGGCTGTTGCTGATGTACTTTTCGGCGACTACAACCCATCTGGCAAGTTGTCCGTCACGTTCTATAAGAGCGACAGCCAACTACCCGACTACGAGGACTACTCGATGAAAGGCCGTACCTACCGTTATTTCGACGATGCGTTGTTCCCCTTCGGCTACGGTTTGTCATATACGACGTTTAACATCGGCGATGCCACGTGTACGGCAAAGGGCAACGACATAACCATCACTGTTCCCGTCACCAACGCTGGCCAGCGCGACGGAACGGAGATTGTCCAGTTATATGTGCGTTCTACTGGCGATGCCGATGGTCCACTGAAGACTCTCCGTGCCTTCCAGCGCGTCTCCGTTAAGGCAGGACAGACGGCCACCGCCACCCTGCAGCTAAACCGAGAGAGTTTTGAGTTCTGGGATGCTGCCACCAATACGATGCGCTCCAAGCCAGGACAATATGAACTGCTCATCGGAACCAGCTCGCGAAAAGAAGACCTGAAATTACTGACTGTTAACATCAAAGATAGCTTATGAAATATCAAAGAACTATTTTATCAACTCTCGTTCTGTTCGTGGCAGCCGTAGCTGCCACGGCACAGAACCCGGTCATTCGTGACCAGTTCACGGCTGACCCGACGGCTCGCGTATTTAATAACAAGGTGTACCTGTACCCGTCGCACGACATTGTACCACCTGCAGACTTTGCCAGAAAAGACTGGTTCTGCATGGCCGACTACCACGTCTTCTCGTCAGAGAACCTGACCGACTGGACCGACCACGGCATGATTATCTCGCAGCAGGCCGTGCCCTGGGGCAAGGCCGACGGCTACTCCATGTGGGCTCCCGACTGCGTCAGCAAGAACGGCAAGTACTACTTCTACTTCCCCAATGGTCCCAAGAGCGGACGAGGTTTTGCCATTGGCGTGGCTGTTGCCGACCGTCCCGAGGGGCCGTTCAAATTGGAGCAGGAGCCCATCAAGGGTGTCAGTGGCATCGACCCCTGTGTGCTCGTCGACAAAGACGGTTCCGCCTATATATACTGGAGCGGCATGGGTATCCGCGGTGCCAAGCTGAAGGACAACATGCTGGAACTGGACGGTGAACTGAGGGAAATGAAGATGCCCCGTCGCGAGGGTCAGCCCGAAATGCCGCCCATGATGGTTGGCGGCGAGCAGATGGAGGGCCTGCCAGAAGGTTTCAAGGAGGGTCCCTTTGCCTTCCGCCGGGGCGACTGGTACTACCTGACCTTCCCGTGGGTGCGTGGCGACACCAGCAATGGCAAGAATCCCACCGAGACACTGGCCTACGCCATGTCGAAGTCGCCGTTGGGTCCCTGGGACTTCAAGGGCATCATCATGGCCGAGCACGCCAACCAGTGCTGGACCAACCACCACTCGCTGGTGGAGTACCGGGGCCAGTGGTATCTGTTCTATCACCACAACGACTTCTCGCCCCGCGACGACAAGCGACGCTCCGTATGCATCGAGAAGGTATCGTTCAACAATGACGGCACCATCCAGGAGGTGAAGCCTACCATGCGCGGTGTCGGCATCAACCAAGCAACGGAGAAAATAGAGATTGACCGCTACAGCACGGCATCGACTGAAGTAACGACAGAACTCATCGACACAGTGAACACCTTCCGCAGCTATCAGGCCACCCTACCTAAGAAGGGTAGTTGGCTGAAATATGATGGTGTGGACTTCAGCTGCATCACCGACGGTTACCTTGTCGTTGGTGCCAAGGCTGCCGATAATACAGAATTCTGCATTCGAGAGAAGAGTGCCAAAGGCAAAATCTTGGCACGCATCAAGATGACAGTGAAGAGCGAGATGACTCGTCCCGGCATGCCTACGCCCTTCCGTCGCGACCAGAGCAACCAGTGGATGACGATGACAGCCGCGTTAGACTATACGCCAAATGGCGTAACAGATCTTGTCATCACCAACGAGGGCAATGCTGCCGTATCTTTCGACTGGGTACAGTTCAAGAACCGTCCCAAGTACTTTACGCCTGTAGCTAAGGGGGCTGCCCCGTTGCAGCCCGATGAGCAGGGCTTCATCCACCGCTGGCACATGATGGAACCTTCGGCTGTTGACATTCGCTCGAACGTCATCTTCACCGACTCGTGGCTGCGCACCAAATTTACTGACGAACTGGCACAGTTGCCCAAGCAGCAGAAAAAGGCCAAGTGGTATAACCTGGACAGCGACACTTACAACATGAAGCTGTTCCGCTTCGCCGAGAAATATGGCAAGCAGACCTATGGCTCGTTCTATTGGGTGGAAACGGTCATCATGAATACAGAAGAGTTACAGGATGTACGTCTGGCATGCGGTTCCAATGGTGCCTCCATGTGGTGGCTCGACGGCGAGGAAGTGCTGCTGCTGGAGGGCGACCGCCGTATGGTGGAGGACGATGGCACGTCACGCCGCTTCACCCTCAAGCCCGGCAGTCATGTGCTGCGTGGTGCTATCATCAACGGTCCCGGCCTGGCAGACATGTGCGTCCGCTTCATCGACGAGAAAGGTAATCCAGTAAAGAACTATTTAATCAATGCACAATAAAATGAAAAAACTACATAGTATTTTTGCAGCTTTGACGATTGCCATCGCTGCTAATGCACAGACAGGCGCACCTTATATCCACGACCCTTCGACGCTGGCCGAATGTGACGGCAAATGGTACACTTTCGGTACGGGTGGTGGCGGTATCATCAGTGATGACGGATGGTCATGGCACAGTGGTGCCGACCGCCCAGGCGGCGGCGCAGCCCCTGATGTCATGAAAATTGGCGACCGCTACCTATGCATCTATGGTGCTACTGGCGGCGGACTGGGCGGTGGACACAACGGCCGCATCCTGACCATGTGGAACAAGACGCTCGACCCGAAGTCGCCCGACTTCAAGTGGTCGCAAGCCGTTGAGGTATGCGCCAGTGACGGCATGGAAGACCAGGATGCCATCGATCCTTGCCTGCTCCTCGACCCCACGACGGGCCGTCTTTGGGCGACATACGGCACCTACTTCGGCACCATCCGACTCATCGAACTAGACCCCAAGACGGGTTTCCGCATGAAGGGTAACAAAGAGAAGGACATCGCCATCGACTGCGAGGCTACCGACTTAATCTACCGCGACGGCTGGTATTACCTGTTAGGCACTCATGGCACCTGCTGCGACGGTGTGAATTCTACCTATAATATTGTGGTAGGCCGTTCACGTAACGTGGAAGGACCGTACCTCGACAATGTCGGCCGTGACATGTTTCATGGCGGCGGACGCATGGTATTCAATGCCGGCGACCGCAAGACTGGTGCAGGACACTTTGGACGCACCATTATCGACGAGGGTGTGGAAGTTGCTTCCTTCCACTGGGAGGCAGACTTCGACTTAAGCGGACGTTCCACCCTAGCTGTCCGTCCCCTGCTATGGAAGAACGGCTGGCCCATAGGCGGCGAACAGTTCAAGGGTGGCACCTTTGCCATCGAGAGCGAGCGCCGTGGCTACTCGTTGGAAATCGCCGTCGACTTTGAGCGAATGAAACAGGAGCGTCAGGGATGGTTCAACCGCGAGGCCATGCAAAAACCACCAGTACCCATTGCTAACCAGAAACTTGACGAGGTGAAGGACAAATGGCCTGCAGGGGACATCGCCGTGCGTTGTAGCGACTATATGTTCCGCCCCTGGCAACACTGGACCATCACGCCCGTCAACGAGGCCGGCGGCTATCTGAGCGCCCCCTACTTCAAAATCACCATTGCTGGTACTGACCGCGCCTTAGCTGCTACTGCCGACAAGGAACTGACCACCGTCCCCACTTATACTGGCGCTGATGAACAGCTGTGGCGCATCGAGCAATTAACGGACGGCACCTATCGCATCATGCCGAAGGCCATCCCCGGCATCTCTGGTACAAATACACGCTATTGTATCTATTCTGTTGCCGACTCTACGCCGACACTCGCCGAATATGACTTCAAGAGTGACAACAGCAAATGGAATTTCAAAAGACAATAAAAAGTGGCAAACAGCAAGAGTAAACACGTTAAAAGTACGTCAAAATATTAAATTTCAATAGTATTTTAGTGTATTTTACACGTTTGATACAAACAAAAAAGTTTATGACACTTATAATAATGTCAGTTTCAAAAATTGTGCTTACCTTTGCATCGTGATTAAAAGTCACACTTGCAACCAAAACGAACCTGACACAGACATGAAGAAAAGATTTGTTTTAGTAATATTATCATTAGTAGTTTGTTTTGTAACCTCAGAAGCTGCCGGAAAGCGTTCCGGCAGCGCTGATGGTGCTTCTAAGGCTAATGAAACACTTGTAAAAGACTACGTTACGAATCCTATGCTTTGGGCAGATGTGCCTGATCCTGATATTATACGCGTGGGCGATACCTATTATTTGGTGTCGACGACCATGCACCTGATGCCTGGTGCTCCCATCATGCGGTCGAAGGACCTAAAGAACTGGGAGACGGTGGGTTATGTCTTCGACAAATTGACAGACTCTCCGAAATACGACCTGCAGGAGGGTACGGCATACGGCCGCGGCCAGTGGGCAACATCACTAAAATACCATAACGGACGTTTCTATGCTTTGTTGGCTCCCAACGAAGCCGGAGCAATGGGCGACACCTATATCTTTACCGCAGAGAAAGCCGAAGGGGAATGGAAACTATTGTCCAGGATGCGCCATTTCCACGACTGTTCGCTGTTCTTCGACGATGACAACCGCGTATACGTTATATATGGTACGGGCGAGATGATGGAACTGAAGCCCGACTTAAGCGATGTTATCGAGGGTACCCACCAGCATATTTTCAAGCGTGAAGCAGACGAGACAGGACTTTTGGAGGGTTCACGCATGATTAAACATAACGGCAAGTACTACCTGCTGATGATTTCGCACGTCTATGCCCCTGGCCGTCATCGCCGCGAGGTATGCTATAGGGCTAACGACATTCATGGGCCATACGAGAAGAACGTCATCTTACAATCGCCGTTCGGCGGTTTCTCCTACGAAGCACAGGGAACCATTGTTGACACGGAATGGGGCGACTGGTATGGCGTCATCTTCCAGGATCGTGGTGGTGTAGGCCGTGTGCTGACACTGATGCCCTGCCGCTGGATTGACGGCTGGCCAATGTTGGGCGACGAAGAAGGAATCGTTCCCGAACGTGTGCGTGCGCTGAAGAGTGGAGAGCCAGAGCATCATATCGTTTGTCCCGACAACTTCGGCAGCGACAAACTGGGACTGCACTGGCAATGGAACCATAATCCAATGGACAAAGCATGGAGTCTAACAGAGCGTCCGGGATGGCTTCGCTTGAAGACAGGCCGTGTGGTACCCAACCTCTACTTAGCCCCGAACACGCTGACACAGCGCATGGAGGGTCCGATGTGCAGTGGTTCTGTGAAACTGGACCTGTCGAAGATGAGAGACGGTGATGTTGCTGGTTTTGCAGCCTTCAACGACGAGACATGCGGCCTGTTTATCAAGAAGAACGGCAAGAAACTGACGCTGCAACTGAATGAGTTGTCAGTGAAACTCTCCCAGCGCGAGAAGGCCGTAGAGAGTGTCACTGAGAAAACTGTGGAAGAACTCAAGTACTCCGCCAATGAAGTGTGGCTCCGCATTGATGCAGACTTCCGCCCCGGCGTAGGTGACAAGGCTAAGTTCTATTATAGCACAGATGGCACGGAATGGGCGCAGTTAGGCGATGAGTACAAAATGCGCTTCGACTGGCAGCGCTTCTTCATGGGTTCAAAGTTTGCCATCATCAACTATGCTACGAAGCGGCTTGGCGGCTGGATTGACGTTGACGCGTTCAGCTACCAAGCAGGTGAAAAATAATACCAAAAGCTCCCTTTCATGTTACGCTGCGTGACTTTTTTTTGTTACGCAGCGTAAAGTTTTATGCATTATTTTGGTTCTTTTCGCAAAAAATGCTTATCTTTGCAGCTGTTACTAACAAACTGACTACTAGTATTACTCACAAACATGAATAGTTCGACTTATATACGAAGTATATTTTTATTGATATCTCTTTGCCTCGGATGGAACGCTCATGCCCAAATGGGCAAACTGTTTGATGCCGACAAACAGATGTCAAGCAGTTTCACAACGCAGATTTACCTGGATCGTGATGGGTTTATATGGGTAGCTACACGTAACGGTCTGAACCGCTACGACGGCTACAAGTTCCTCATTCTGAAGAAGGAATCGCGGAAGGACTTGGGAATGGCCAGTAATTATGTGAACTGCATGATGCAGGATCGCGACGGTCTATTTTATGTCGGCATGTACGGTGCATTGCAGACCTACGATGGTGAACGTTTCCAGGATGTCAAGACTTACAGTGTGGATGGCACCCCTGTTCCTTGTTATGTGACATCTCTGTTGCAATGCCGTAACGGTGACATTTTGATAGGAACGTCAGGCCATGGCGTACTGAAGATGAATGACCACCAAGAAGCCCGCGAGATGGACAAGCGCCTACGCGAGGCAAAATCCATACACAAACTGATGGAGGACAGCCATGGCAATCTGTGGATTCTCTCTGACGATCAAGGTCTTTGGCGTTGGGACGGCAACCATATCAAGCGTTATTTCCAGGATGACGAACACCGGCATACGATATTTGACATCTGTGAATACAGTGATGGTCATTTTTATGTCGGTACCACCAATCATGGTCTTTACCGGCTCGACGGCGATACACCTGTCCATATCGAGGCGACAGGCAACAAACATATCTCAACACTTTATATCAACAACCGCCAGCATATCATGCTGGGGTACGATGGTTCAGGACTTGCCATCTATGACCCCAAGAGCAACCGTCTAGTCGACAACCCCTATTTCAGCCGTGACGTAGACCTGAGTACGGCAAAGGTCTACTCCATTTGCGAGGACCACAATGGTAACGTATGGCTAGGATTGTTGCAGAAGGGTATCTATATGCAACCCGGACATACAATGGGCTTTAGCTACATGGGCTACAAACTAGGGTCGAGAAATGTCATCGGCTCGGCCTGCGTCACCAGCGTACTAGGGGGGGCGAATGGTTACAAATGGATAGGTACCGACCGCGATGGTCTCTACTGCATGGACAGTAACGAAAAAGCCATCAAGCACTTCAAGGAACACTTCCCTGCTACCATATTGGGACTCTGCGAGGACAAGCTGGGACGCATCTGGGTGGGTACCTATAAAGAGGGATTGGGTTATATAGACCCGAAGAAAATGGCCTTTCATCCTCAACTACTGCCACAAGGTTCTCCAACCAGCATCTTTGACCTCGAAACAGATCATGAGGGGCGTTTGTGGATAGCTACCATGGGCTATGGCCTACAATGTCTGAATTTAGAAACTGGTGACGTGAAAATCTACCGACAGGCTGAAAAGGCTCCTAGTGACCCCAAGGTGAACAGCATCACCAACGACTATATCTCGCAGGTATCTATATCGCCTGATGGGAAACGTGTCTACACAGCCACATCTATGGGTGTCTGTGCAATGGTCATCGAAAGCGAAGACTGGATCTCGACATTTGGCAAGAACTGTCCTAACTACGGCATACCGACACGTATCGCCCGAGAGTTTGGTGGCGTGTTGTATGTTGGTACGAACGACGGATTGGTGTGCTATGACATGAAGACGCGACAGACAACGCTGAAAGACTTGGAGAGTGGACTCACCGATAATGGTATTGCCTCTATCGAGCAGGACAGTCAGGGACATCTGTGGATCAGTACCGACCACGGACTCTGCTGCCTGGATCCCAAGACTGGCAAGACCAACACCTACTATGTGGACAACGGCTTGCAGTCTAACGAGTTCAGTGATGGGGCTTCATGGGTGCAGCCTGACGGTCAAATGGTCTTTGGAGGTCTGGCAGGTGTGACATGGTTTAACCCCTCAGAGATCCATGAGCACAAGTGGAATGCAGAGGTGAAGCTGACAGGTTTTACAGTAAATGGAGAGCCTGTAACGCCTGCCACCATGTCGGGTTTCTGGAAGGTAGTGAATACTGCCGTCATAGCTGCTGACAAATTTGTACTGAGTTCCAGTGACAACAACTTTAGCATCCAGCTGTCAACGCTGACCTACGATAGTCCTGAGCATGTGGTCTATCGCTACCGCATCAACAAAGAAAAATGGGTTCGCATGCCGCCAGGTGTCAACGACATTACATTCAGTCACCTGCCGCCTGGCGACTACGATTTCTGTGTAGTGGCAGAACAGAATGGTATTGAGACACCCGAACGCTGTTTCAAGGTTTTGATTCATGCTCCATGGTATCAAACGACTCTCGCATACATCATGTACCTTTTAGTGTTGGCAGGACTATTCTTGTGGTACCGCCAGCAGCATAAGCATAAGGAACAAGACCGCCTGCGCCTGCAAGAGCACATACATGCTGAGGAGATGGCTGATGCCAAACTGAAGTTCTTCATGAACATCTCCCACGAGATACGCACACCTATGACACTCATCATCACTCCGCTGTTGTCGCTCATCAAGCAGGACGATGACATCCATCGCCGGAGCGTCTACGAGACCATCCGCCGTAATGCCGAGCGCATTCTGGGCCTCATCAACCAGATGATGGACTTACGTAAGATTGACAAGGGTCAAATGCAGATGCACATGTGCGAGACAGAAATTGTCTCATTCATAGGCGACATCTATACCCTCTTTTCGCAACAGGCCAAGGCCAAGAACATCCAGTTTACCTATGAGCGCGACACACAAGAGCTGCCAGTATGGATAGACCGCAACAATTTCGACAAAGTCATCGTCAATCTGCTGTCTAATGCCTTTAAGTTCACTCCTGCTGGTGGACACGTGCACATTGCACTCTCCCACGATGAAAAGAATGTCCGCATCGCCATTCGCGACAACGGAGAAGGCATTCCCGAAGACAAGCTCGACCGTATCTTCGAACGTTTCTACCAGACGCCTACCCATGTTAACGACCGCAAGACCGGTACAGGCATCGGACTGGACCTGACACGCTCGCTCGTCGAACTGCATCATGGCACTATCAAGGCCCAAAACAATGTCGGCGAGAAAGGAGCTGAATTCATTGTCACTATACCACAAGGCAACGCCCACCTAAAGCCCGAGGAAATCATCGAGGATACATCACTGATTGCAACTGCCCCATCCAGTCTCATCGAAGCCGAAGAAGTGGTACCCGAGAACACCGTCTCTACAGAGTTGCCTAAAGTCGGTCACCGGCAGCATATCGTGCTCGTCGAGGATGACAAGGATATTCTGGAATTCCTGCAAAGTGAACTATCTACTGACTATGACATCACGACATGCGAAAATGGAAAGGTGGGCCTCAGCGTGGTGCTGAAGTCCATACCTGACCTCGTCATCTCAGACATTATGATGCCTGAAATGGACGGTACAGCCATGTGCTCGAAAATCAAGAGCAACCCCTCGACCAGCCATGTGCCCATCATCCTGCTCACTGCCAAGAGCCGCGACGAAGACCAGCTCGAAGGTCTTGAGATGGGTGCCGATGCCTACATCATGAAACCTTTCAACATGGACATCCTGCGTCGCACCATCGTCAACCTCATTCACACCCATCACATGCTACGACTGAAGTACGGTCGCAACGACCAATTGGAGGAGCAGGTAGACGAAGTGAAGATGAAGTCGCCCGATGATCAGTTGCTGGATCGCGTCATGAAGGTCATCAACAAGAATATCGGCAATTCCGACCTCAGCGTCGATGCCATTGCCGATGAGGTCGGTATCAGCCGTGTACACCTGCATCGCAAGATGAAAGAACTGACGGGACAGACACCTCACGACTTCATACGCAACATCCGTCTGAAGCAGGCGGCTCACCTCCTGAGCACACGCAACATGAACATCACTGAGGTAATGTATGCCTGCGGTTTCAACAATGCCGCCTCCTTCTCGACCATCTTCAAGAAGTTCTACGGCATGTCACCGCGTGAGTTCATGAACGAAAACCGCACGCGGAATGACGCTGGACAGTAATCGTCAAACGTTAGCGGCAGTCAGCAGGATCTCGCTCAGTGTAGGATGAATGTGTACCATATCGCGAAGCTGGGCAACCGTCGTGTCACGACACATCAGCACGCTGACCTCCTGAACGATGTCGGCAGCATGGGCACCGTAGGCATGGCAGCCTATGATGCGATCTTCCTGATTGCTGAACAGCTTCAGCATTCCTTCCGTCTCGCCCATCGCCATCGCTTTGCCGTTGGCACGCCAGAAGGCCTTGCGGCATTTGTAGGCCACGCTCTCAGCCTTCAGCTGGTCTTCCGTCGGACCGACACAGGCTGCCTCAGGAGTGGTGAAGATTGCTGCCGGCATGACATCGAAGCGGATGGCGTCAGCACGTCCCAGGATATGGTTGACAACATGCATCGCCTGCATCTCAGCAGCATGAGCCAGCATCTGTCGCCCGTTGACGTCGCCGATGGCATAGAGGTGAGGGGTGAGGGATGAGGAGCGAGAGGTGACTTCAAAGTCTTCATTAACCTGAATGGCACCATTGGGAGCCAGGCCGACACCTATTATTTCTAAGTGCAAACCTTCAGTACGCGGTTTTCGCCCAGTAGCCATCAGGATGACATCGGCATCGATACCAGCGACATCCTCCACTGCCGTCTTCATCTTGAAGGTGATGCCCTGCTTCTCAAGCGTCTTGCGCAATCGCTTGGCAATATCGCCATCCAGCGCAGGCAGACACTCCTTCAAATACTCTATCACCGTCACCTCGGAGCCAAAGCGATGGAACACAGAGGCGAACTCCATACCAATGACGCCGGCACCAATGATGGCAAGGCGCTTAGGCAGCGTGTCGCGCTGTAGCAAGCCAGTGGAATCGACCACACGAGGGTCATCCACACCTTTGACGGGAAGCCACTTCGTTTCAGAACCAGTGGCGATAATGATGTTCTTGGCAGTGAAATCTCCTACGGTATGAGCATCCGTAAAGGCACCTTTCTCTCTTACAAGCGTGATGTTGGGATTCGAGAGGATGCCCTCGACGCCTGCACGGAGCTGGGGGACGACGGAGGCCATGCGCTCACGGGCTTCTGCGAATGAAGCGCTGTGAGCGTAGGTTTTCGTGGGGATGCAGCCCACATTGAGACACGTGCCGCCGACATGGCCGTCCTCAAAAAGGGCCACCTTCAATCCTTGTTTGGCGGCATATTCAGCGGCGCGGTACCCTCCTGGCCCCGCGCCGATAATGATGAGATCAGTTTCAGACATGAAACATGAAATAATAAAGATGAAACATTAAACCACCTCAGCCTTGAGTTGACGATACGTCGTGACGGGATGCTTGGCAGCCAGCACGTCATCCACACGGCCGATGGGCGTCGTATGGGGTGCCGACTTCACCAGTTCCGGGTCACTCTTCGCTTCCTCGGCAATCTTCTGCATCACGGCAATGAAACCGTCCAGCGTCTCTTTCGACTCGTTTTCCGTGGGTTCCACCATCAGGCTCTCATGGAACAAGAGCGGGAAATAGATGGTGGGTGCATGGTAGCCGTAGTCCAGCAGGCGCTTGGCAACATCCATCGTCGTCACGCCAGTCGATTTGTCCTTCAGCCCGTCAAAGACGAACTCATGACAGCACAGACCCTCGATGGGCAGTTCATAGACGTCCTTCAGCGACTCCTTGATGTAGTTGGCATTCAGCGTGGCTAACGGCCCGACCTCCTTGACGTGCTCTCGTCCCAACGACAGGATGTAGGCATAGGCGCGCAGCATGACAGCGAAGTTGCCATGATAGGGCGATACCGTGGGCAGGAACTGCTGCAGTCCCTCGCGGACACCCACAGGTCCGCTGCCGGGGCCTCCGCCACCGTGAGGTGTCGAGAAAGTCTTGTGCAGGTTGATGTGCATCACGTCGAAGCCCATGTCGCCGGGGCGGCATACTCCTAACATGGGGTTCAGGTTGGCACCGTCGTAGTACATCAGACCACCACAGTCGTGAATGAGCCGCGCTATCTGCGGAATGCCCGTCTCGAAAAGTCCAAGGGTATTGGGATTGGTCATCATCATGGCGGCGATATTGGCACCTTCCAGATTTACTAGACGTTCTAAATCTTCTATATCAACCAGACCATCCTTAGTAGATTTCACCTCCAGTATTTCCAGTCCGCAGACGGCTGCCGAGGCCGGATTGGTGCCGTGTGCCGAGTCGGGCACGATGACCTTCTTGCGCTGCATGTCGCCACGCGAACGATGGTAGCTGTCGATGACCATCAAACCCGTCAGTTCTCCGTGGGCACCGGCGTATGGCTTGAAGGTAAAGTGAGCCAGCCCCGTCAGGGCACATAGCGAGCGTTCCAGCAGGGCCACCACAGCCTCAGCGCCACGTGTGGTGTCGGCGGGCTGCTGAGGATGCAGGTTCTGGAACTGTGGCAGGGCAGCCACCTCCTCGTTAATCTTGGGGTTATACTTCATCGTACACGACCCCAAGGGGTAGAAGCCCGTATCGACGCCAAAGTTATTGTTCGAGAGGTTGGTATAGTGCCGCACCACCGTCAGTTCGTCACACTCTGGCAGCTGGGCGTCCTCCGAACGCCGCATAGACTGTGGTATCTCATACGCTCCATAGCGATTCTTGGGCAAACTATAGCCCTTCCGGCCTTCCTTCGAGAGCTCGAAAATCAGCTTTCCATATAATCGGTTGTTCATAAGGCTGCTATCTTTACAAGATGATCTATTTCTTCCTTTGTGCGTTTCTCCGTGACGGCAAACACGATGCCGTCGGCATAGCGCACACCTCCCAGGATGCCCTCCCCTATGAAGTGCCGGCATAGCATGTCAGCATCCCCCTCGTACTTGACGTAGAACTCGTTAAAGAAGGGTTTGTCATAGACTAATGTAAAGCGCCCAGTCTTCAACAGTTCGTCACACAGATAGTGGGCACCGGCATACGATAGTTCGCCAGCCTCCTTGAGTCCCTGCTTGCCCATCAGTGACAGATAGATGGTCACCCACAGGGCCATGAGGCTCTGGTTGCTGCAGATGTTCGAGGTAGCCTTCTGCCGTCGGATGTGCTGTTCACGTGCCTGCAGCGTCAGCACAAAGGCCCGCTGGCCGCGATTGTCCTTCGTCATGCCGACGATGCGCCCCGGCATCTTGCGGATAAGTTTCTCCGTGCAGCACATATAGCCCACGTATGGACCGCCCCACTGCATGGGAATGCCCAACGACTGGCCTTCTCCCACGGCAATGTCGGCGCCCCACTCGCCGGGCGTCTTCAGCACGCCCAGGTCGGCAGCCACACTATCCATGATGAACTGTGCCTTCTGCCCATGGCAAGTGTCGGCAAAGCCCGTCAGGTCTTCAACGATGCCATAGACGTTGGGCTGCTGCACCAGTACGCCTGCCACGCCACCACCCGCCAGCTGCTCTTCAAGGTTTTGCCTTGAGGTAACGCCTTCCTCGGCAGCAATGGTTCCCAGTTCTATGCCATGATGCAGGGCGTATGTGTCGAGCACCTGGCGCGTCTTGAGGCTGACCGTCTCCGATACCAGCACCTTGTTTTGCTTCTTGCTGGCAGCCACCGCCATCATCATGGCCTCGGCGGCCGCCGTTGTGCCGTCGTATAGCGATGCGTTCGCGATATCCATGCCCGTCAGTTCAGCCATCATCGACTGGTATTCAAAAATGTAGTGCAGCGTGCCCTGCGAGATTTCTGCCTGATAAGGCGTATAGGATGTCAGAAACTCCGATCGCTGCACCAGCTGTGGGATGACGCTGGGGGTATAGTGGTCATAGACACCCATGCCGGCAAAGCACGTCAACTGCTTGTTCAGGGTTCCCAACTGGGCGAACAGCTGCCGGACTTCCTGCTCGCTCATGGCCTCCGGCAACTGGTAGTCGTCCTTGAAGCGGATGCTGTCCGGTATCTGTGCGTATAGGCCATCGAGCGATTCCACACCTGCACGCTGCAGCATCGCAATCAGGTCATCCTTTGTATGCGGAAAATACTTAAACATAGATTATCTCTGAAAGTTATTTGTCGCAGAAGGCAGCATAGGCCTTGGCATCCATGAGGTTGTCAAGTTCGCTCTTGTCAGAGATTTCCACCTTGATAATCCAGTTCTCGTAAGCATCGCTATTGATGAGTTCGGGCTGGTCCTCCAAGGCCTCATTCACTTCAATAACAACGCCTGTCACGGGAGAAATCAAGTCGCTGGCAGCCTTCACACTCTCGACGGCGCCAAACTCCTCACCAGCCGACACCTCGTCATCCACATCGGGCACGTCCACATAGACGACATTACCCAGTGCATGCTGAGCATAGTCCGTAATACCAATGTAACCGAAGTCACCATCCACTCTCACATACTCGTGCGACTCACTGTAATAGAGTCCTTCCAATATCTTTGCCATAATAATAAATGTTTAATTTTATATCTTTAATCTTTCTTGTATTTCTTGTTGTAGAACTGCTTATTGACAACTTTTCCTGGGAATACCTTTTTGCGTATCTGGATGTCCACCTCCGTATCCAGCGCGGCATACTGCGCACCGACGAGTGCCATGCACACGCTCTTGTCAGTCGAGATGGTATGATAACCCGTCGTCACCTCGCCGATCTGCTGACCATCCTTCAGCACGGCATAGCCATGACGGGGGATGGCTTTGTCCTGCAGTTCAATGCCAACCAGTTTGCGCGCAGGGCCTTCGGCTTTCTGTCGTGCCAGCGCATCCTTGCCGATAAACTCCTCCTTGTCGAGCTTGACAAAGATGCTTAGACCAGCCATGATAGGCGTAATATCTGCCGACAGCTCGTCGCCATACAACGGCAGTCCGACTTCGAAGCGCAGCGTGTCGCGGCATCCCAGTCCACAGGGCTTCACCCGATGGATTTCAACGAGCGTGTCCCAATAGAGACGGATTATCTCTGGCGAGGCATATATCTCGAAGCCATCCTCGCCCGTATAGCCCGTGCGGCTGACGATAATGGGCAGGCCGTCGCTCATACCGTCAAGGCTGGGATCACCTTGGTAAATACAGAAGGTGTAGAACGACAAGTCGTTTAGCGAGACGCCCAACATTCGTTCCATGATGTCCTGCGACTGCGGCCCCTGCACAGCTATCTCACCATACTGGTCGCTCTGGTTTTTCAATGCCACGTCGTAGCCTGCCGACTGCTGCTGTATCCATGCCCAGTCCTTGTCGATGTTCGCAGCATTGATAACCAGCAGGAATACATCATCATCCATCTTATACACCAGCAGGTCGTCCACCACACCACCGTTTTCGTAACACATCATGCCATAGAGGATTTTCCCGATGGGCATGCCTACGACATCGTTGGTAAAGAGGTGGTTCACGTAGCGTTCTGCGTCACGACCGCTGATGAGCACCTCGCCCATGTGGCTTACGTCAAACACGCCACAAGCATGGCGCACAGCCTGATGCTCGTCCACAATGCCCGAATACTGTATGGGCATCTCAAAACCGCCAAAGGGGGACATCAGCGCCCCCAGCGACACATGTTTGTCATAGAGACATGTTCTCTTGTTTTCCTGTTCCATCGTTTTTATACTAAGTGGATAAATTGCTCTTCATGATACTGCCGCTCTATTTGTTCGACCTCCCTGACGGCATCGTCAGCCAGGCAGAACTCGTCATCGCAAAGGGTCTTGAGAATGAGCGCCTTCACCTCCTCCAGTCCAACATCCGTGTGATCCTTCAGCAGCGTGATGCGCTGACGCACGCTTTGAATACCCTTCGACTCCAATTTCTCGGCACTGGGCGTAATGGCGTTCAGCATGTGATTCATATTGGTATCATACAGCAGTGTGCCATGGACGATGGAACGGTTGGGAAGCTTGTAGCAGGCTGTCCCACTTACCTTTCTGTCGTCTATCAGCACGTCGTTATGACGAGTACCGACAGCGTCGATGCCCAGCTTGCGCAACACCAGCAGCAGCAAGTTGACATAGCGGTTGAAGGCAAATCCCACATCCTCAGTAGGTGTTACAAACGACAACATCAAGTTCGACAGGTCGGCATACACACAGCCGCCGCCGCTCTTCCTGCGATACATCGCTATGCCGTGCCGACGGCAGTAGTCGGCATCCACTTCATTCTCCAGATGCTGGTTGCGCCCGAAGATGACGGTAGGCGTCACCTGCCACAGCAGGAAATAATCACCAGCGGGCATGGTGCGGGCAACATACTCCTCCAAAGCCAGATAAAATGGAAGCGGACGCAAAACGTCACTGGACAAGCTAACGTGTGTCATGAGTTTTTAGTTATTACATTGCAAATATATGAAGAATTTATGTAATAAGCAAGGATTTTGGGAAAAATTCAAATAAATTTGGCATTTCGCTTACTAATTCGTACCTTTGCACCAAAATAGACATAAAGAAGTGGAACTACTCAATGAAATAGATTTTCCTGAAGACCTCAGGAAACTGTCTGTTGACGAGTTGCCGGAAGTATGCCGGGAACTCCGTGAGGATATTGTCAAGGAGCTGTCTGTCAATCCCGGCCACCTCGCATCCAGTCTGGGAGCCACAGAGATAACTGTAGCCCTGCACTACGTGTATGACACCCCCAACGATCGCATCGTGTGGGATGTCGGTCATCAGGCCTATGGACACAAGATACTCACTGGGCGCCGCAAGCTCTTCAACACCAACCGCAAGCTGGGTGGACTTCGTCCCTTCCCATCGCCCGAAGAGAGCGACTATGACTCGTTCATCTGCGGACATGCATCCAACAGCATCTCGGCAGCCTTGGGCATGGCCATTGCCGCCAAGGGTACTGACAGGAAGGTTGTAGCTGTCATTGGTGACGGTGCAATGTCTGGCGGACTGGCATACGAGGGACTGAACAATGTCTCGTCAACCGACAACGATATCCTCATCATCCTCAACGACAACAATATGTCCATTGACCGCGCTGTAGGTGGCATGCAGGAATATCTACTTTCTCTGAATACCAATGAGACCTACAACGCCCTACGTTTCAAGGTGACACGCTGGCTCCACAAGATAGGACTGTTCGAGGACGACCGTCGCCGCGGACTCATCCGTTTGACGAACGCCCTCAAGTCGGCCATCTCGCACCAGCAGAATGTCTTCGAGGGCATGGACATCCGTTACTTCGGTCCCTTCAACGGGCACGATGTCAAAGAACTGGTACGTATCCTGCGCCAGCTAAAGCCAATGAAGGGTCCCAAGTTGCTGCACCTACACACCCAAAAGGGGCATGGCTACGCCCCGGCCGAGAAGGATGTCACTATCTGGCACGCTCCAGGCAAGTTTGATGCTGCAACCGGCAAGCGCATGGTCGACAACAACGAGAACACTCCGCCGCGCTTTCAGGACGTCTTCGGCGAGACCCTGCTCGAACTGGCTCGTCAGAATGATAAGATTGTAGGAGTCACGCCAGCCATGCCAACAGGCTGCTCTATGAACATCATGATGAAGGAGATGCCCGAACGCACCTTCGATGTTGGCATTGCCGAAGGACATGCCGTCACCTTCTCTGCTGGCATGGCCAAGGAGGGGTTGCAGCCCTTCTGCAACATCTACAGTGCCTTCGCCCAGCGAGCCTACGACAACATCATCCATGACGTCGCCATCCTCAGCCTGCCCGTTGTGCTATGCCTCGACCGCTCAGGACTCGTCGGCGAGGACGGCCCCACGCACCATGGTGCCTTCGACCTGGCAGCACTGCGTCCCATCCCCAACCTCACTATCGCCTCTCCCATGGACGAGCACGAACTGCGCCGTCTGATGTTTACCGCCCAACTGCCCAACCAGGGTCCCTTCGTCATACGCTATCCACGTGGCAACGGGTCGATCATCGACTGGCGCTGTCCGCTGGAGGCCATCAAGGTAGGCACTGGCCGCTGTCTGCGCGAAGGCTGCGACGTCGCTGTCATTACCCTCGGTCCCATCGGCATCATTGCCCAACAGGCTATCGCCGAATTCTCAGCAGGTTACGATTCGTCCGTCACGAACAAAGGAGTCGCCCACTACGACCTTCGCTTCCTCAAACCTTTGGACGAAGACTTGCTCCACGAGATAGGGCGGAAGTTCAAGCGAATTATCACTATCGAGGACGGTGTGCGTAACGGGGGCATGGGTTCTGCCGTCTTGGAATGGATGGCTGACCACGGCTATACGCCCATTATCAAGCGACTCGGACTGCCCGACAGTTTCGTTGAGCACGGTACTGTTGCCCAGCTACAACATATCACGGGCATTGACAAGGAATCCATCAAATCCGCCATTCAAGAATCCGTCCAAGAAAAAAGTTAAGAATTTGCTACCGCGCAGAGTTAATCATAAATATTAAACATCAAACTTTAAAGTTCATGAAGATCGTCATTGCCGGAGCAGGTGCCGTAGGCACACACCTGTCAAAACTACTCTCACGCGACCATCAAGACTGCGTGCTCATCGATGAAGACGCCGACCGTCTGGGCGACCTCGACAGTCGATACGACATCATGACATTACAAGGGCGAACCACCTCCATTAACACCATGAAGGAGGCCGGTGTCGACCATGCCGATCTTTTCGTGGGCGTTACGCCCGATGAGAGCCGCAACATGAACGCCTGCATGATAGCCCACGCCTTAGGTGCGAAGAAGACCGTTGCCCGCATCGACAATTTCGAATACCTCGATCCCTCCCGCAAAGAGTTGTTTCAGCAGATGGGCATCAACTCACTCATCTTCCCTGAGGTGCTGGCAGCCATCGACATCACCAACGGACTCAAGATGTCGTGGGCACGCCAGCGTATCGACATCCACGGCGGCGCACTCATCCTCCTCGGCATCAAGCTGCGCGAAACCTGCGAGATACTCAACCAACCGCTAAGGACGCTCTGCGGACCTGACGACCCTTACCACGTCGTAGCCATCAAACGCGGCGACGACACCCTCATTCCGGGCGGTAACGACGAACTGCACGTCAACGACATCGCCTACTTCATGACTACGCGCGAGTACATTTCTTATATACGTAAGATTGTCGGCAAAGAACACTATACCGACGTCAAGAATGTCATCATCATGGGTGGCGGGCGCACAGCCGTGCGTGTCGCCAAGACTGCCCCCGACTATATGAACCTCAAGATTATCGAGATTAACCAGCAGCGTTGCGAAAAGCTCAACGAGAAACTCGCTGACCTCGACCTCATGGTCATCCACGGAGACGGGCGAGACCTCGGACTGCTGCAGGAGGAGGGCATCCAGCACACGCAGGCCTTCGTGGCACTCACCGGCAATGCCGAGACCAACATCCTGGCTTGTCTCACCGCCAAGCGCCTGGGCGTGCGCAAGACTGTTGCCATGGTCGAGAACCTCGACTATGTGGAAATGGCAGAACGTCTCGACATCGGCACCATCATCAACAAGAAAACGCTCGCTGCCAGCCACATCTACCAGATGATGCTCGACGCCGACGTTTCCAACGTGCGCTCGCTGATGCTCCTCGACTCTGACGTCGCCGAGTTCATTGCTGCTCCCGGCTCCAAGGTCACCAAATACGACGTCAAGGACCTGGGGCTGCCCTTCGGCGTCACCATCGGTGGACTGGTGCGCAACAACCAGGGCATCCTTGTCAATGGTAACACCCGCATCCAAGCTGGCGACTCCGTCATGGTGTTCTGCCACGAGCATCACCTCAAGAAAGCAGAAAAATACTTCAGATGAACTACAAACTGCTATACAAGATCATTGGCTCTCTACTCTTCCTGCTCGGAGCACTGCTGGCCCTATGCATCGTCCTCACCGTCTACTACCACGAGGACGACATGCCGGCATTCCTCATAGCAGCCATCCTCACCATCAGCACAGGCTTCATTCTGAAATACCTCGGGCGCGATGCCGACAACAACCTCAGCCGCCGCGACGCCTACCTGCTGGTCACTGCTACATGGGTCGTCTTCTCGTTCTTCGGCATGCTACCCTTCCTCGTCGGAGGCTACATACCTAACGTCACCGACGCCTTCTTCGAGACCATGTCGGGATTCACTACCACAGGCGCCACCATCCTCACCAACATCGACAGTCTTCCACACACCATCCTCTACTGGCGCTCCATGACACAGTGGATAGGCGGACTCGGTATCGTCTTCTTCACCATCGCCATCCTGCCCTCCATGGTAGGTAGCGGCAGCGTCAAGGTCTTCGCGGCAGAAGCCACAGGCCCCATGCGTGCCAAGATGCACCCTCGACTCTCTACCATGGCCAAATGGATATGGACCGTCTACCTGGCCCTCACCATAGGCTGCATCCTAGCCTTCTTCGCCTGCGGCATGCAATGGTTCGACAGCATCAACTATGCCCTCACCACCACAGCAACCGGCGGCTTCGCACCACACGACAATCCCTCTTATCTCGAACAAAACCCGGCGTTCAGCGCCCAATACTCTACCTACGCCTCCGCCCTTTTCCAGTTCCTCGCGGGCATCAACTTCGCCATGCTCTACATGGCGGTCATCAAGTTCAAGATAGGGTCACTGTTCCGCAGTTCCGAATTCAAGGTATACCTCGCCATCGTGGCCATCGCCACCCTCTTCATCGCTTGGCTGCTGGTCAAAGATAACGGCTATGGCTATGAGCACGCCTTCCGCTCGTCGCTTTTCCACGTGGTCTCCGTCATCACCACCACGGGCATTTTCGTCGATGACCTGGCCAGCTGGCCTCACATCACATGGGTCATCCTGGGTTCACTGATGTTCCTCGGAGCATGCGCAGGGTCTACCACGGGTGGATTCAAGACTATCCGCGGCATCATGGTGTTCAAGGTGCTGCGCAACGAGTTCCGTAAGAGTCTCCACCCCAACGCTGTCCTGCCCGTTAAGGTCAACGGCCAGGCTATCCCCCAGCAAAAACTCTCGGCACTGCTTGCCTTCTTTGCCATCTACACCATCATGCTCGTCCTGACGGCTACTATCATGATTACTGCCGGCATCGACAACACCAATGCCATCGTCATCGCCCTCAGCTGTTTGAGCAACGTCGGAGCCACCCTCGATACTGGTATCGGCACCGTCATGTCGTGGGCCGAGCTTTCTGTCCCCCTCAAGTGGACGTGTACCTTCCTCATGCTCGTAGGACGTCTCGAAATCATGTCCGTCCTTATTCTTTTCACCCCCACCTTCTGGAAGGACAACTGATATTCTCCATGCCATCGCGATATGGAGGAACCTTATATACTTGTTGGAACCGCTGCCGATGATACATCAGCAAAAGTCCGTGAAACATGGTATAAGGTTGGTTTTGCAGATTCTTTGTACCTTTGCACACGAAATAAAAGAACTGAAAACCAAAATGACAATGAAACGCAAAATAACACTTTTCGCTGCCCTGACGATGACGCTGGGCGGCATGGCTCAGAACCCCTTCGTCCAGACATGGTACACGAGCGACCCGGCACCGATGGTGCACGATGGCACGATGTATGTCTATACCGGACACGACGAGGACAACGCCGACTTCTTCTGGATGCAGGAGTGGCGCGTGTATTCAACACGGGACATGGTGAACTGGCAGGACCACGGCAGTCCGCTAGCCCTGGAGAGCTTCTCATGGGCTGACGACCGCGCCTGGGCGACACAGACCATCGAGCGCAACGGCAAGTTCTACTGGTACATCTGTGCCCACTCGAAGCTGACGAACGGCATGGCCATCGGCGTCGCCGTCAGTGACTCGCCGACGGGACCGTTCCGCGACGCCTTAGGAAAGCCGCTATACGATGACGGATCGTGGGACCACATTGACCCGACAGTGATGATTGACGACGACGGACAGGCCTGGCTGATGTGGGGCAACCCGCAGTGCTACTACCTGAAGCTAAACGAGGACATGGTGTCATACAGCGGCGAATTAGGCAAGCTGGCCATGACGGAGGAAGCCTTCGGCGGTCCGATGATGAAGCTGCGCGAAAAAGGCAAGCAGTATAAGGACTCGTATGTCGAGGGGCCGTGGATCAGGAAAGTTGACAGTTCAAAGTTCAAAGTAGAAAGCTCCAAGCAGTACCAGCTGCTGTATGCGGCAGGCGGCGTGCCCGAGCATATCTCGTACAGCACGGCTCCCCACCCCACGGGACCGTGGACGTATGCCGGCGAGATTATGCCGCTGTCAGACACGAAGTCGTTCACCAACCACTGCGGTGTGGCCGACTACAAGGGACACTCCTACTTCTTCTACCATACGGGCAAGTTGCCCGGTGGCGGCGGCTTCGGTCGCAGCGTGGCCGTGGAGGAGTTCAAATACAACGACGACGGTGGTTTTCCCACCATCCTGCCTACCGACGAGGGCGTGAAGCCCGTGGCCAAGTTCGACCCCTACCGACAGGTAGAGGCCGAGACGATGGCCTTCTCGAAGGGCGTGAAGACTGCCCAGTGGATTATGGAAGACGGCGAACGCCCCGAGGTGAAGAACCGCCTCGGCGTCTATGTCACCGACATCCATAACGGCGACTACATCAAGCTGCAGAATGTCCACCTTTGCTACAAGATGCCGCGAACCTTCACCGCCCGTGTGGCCAGCGGACTGCGCGGCGGACAGATAGAGATACGGTTGGACAGCGTCGGCGGTCAGCTGCTCGGCACCTTGGACGTGCCCGGCACTGGCGGCTGGGAGAAGTGGCAGACGGTGACTGCCGACCTGGCAGCCCTCGACAGCTATCCCGGCCATCTGCACACCCGCGACATGTACTTCGTGTTCAAGGGCCGCAAAGGTCCGCAGCTCTTCAACTTCGACTGGTGGGAGATGCGGGGACTGGAGCAGGTGAACATGCCGCTGTTCCAGACGAAATATACCGCTGACCCGTCACCACTGGTGGTGGGCGACACACTGTTCCTCTACACGTCGCACGACGCCTCGCCCGAGGACATCCCCGACGAGAACGAGAAGTCATCGGCAGGATTCTTCATGTACGACTGGCTGCTGTGGTCCACGACCGACATGGTGAACTGGACGGAGCACGGTGCCGTGGCCTCGCTGAAGGACTTCCCCTGGCGTTCGCGTGAGAACGGTGCCTGGGCCATCCAGACCGTTGAGCGCAACGGCAAGTACTACCTCTATGCCCCCCTGCACGGACACGGCATCGGCGTATTAGTGGCCGACTCGCCCTACGGTCCCTTCAAGGACCCTCTGGGCAAACCGCTGGTGTGGGACCAGAGCAACTGGTACGACATAGACCCCAGCGTCTATACCGACGACGGTCAGGCCTATATGTACTGGGGTAACCCCCATACCTTCTGGGCCAAGCTCAACGACGACATGACCAGCATCAAGATAGAGGCAGGCGTGCCCGAGGCTGATGCCTCGGGCACCACAGCTCGCGAAGCGTCGGTGACGGGTGTCACCAAGCTGCCGCACATCCCCAACTACCAGGAGGGACCGTGGTTCTACAAGCGCAACGGGCACTACTACCTCGGCTTCGCCTCGACGTGCTGTCCCGAAGCGTTAGGCTATGCCATGAGCGACAAGCCCACAGGACCATGGCAGTGGAAGGGCTATATCATGAAGCCCACCCAGCGCGACCGCGGCAATCACCCCGGCATCTGCGACTACAAGGGACACTCGTATGTGTTCGGCCAGAACTACGACCTGATGCACCTCGACACCTACGTGCACCACGAGCGCCGCAGCGTCTCGGCCACGGAGATTACCTACAATGCCGACGGCACCATCCAGGAGGTGCCCTACTGGCTGGACCAGGAGCCCATCAAGCAGCTGCACTGGTTGAACCCCTACCGTCGCGTGGAGGCCGAGACCATGGCCTGGGGCTACGGACTGAAGTCGTCGAAGATGGGCATCCAGAACACAGGTGTCGTCAAGGACATGCCTGAATCGACGGGCAAGCGCAACATGTATATCTATGACATCAACGATGGCGAATACATCCGGCTGCGCGGCGTGGACTTCGGCACCGGTGCCAAGCAGTTCAGCATCGTGGCAGCAGCGGGAGCTGTTGCGACGCAGTCGCAACCAACTGAAAACGCGGGCTGTACCATCACGCTGCGCATAGACAGCCCGAAGGGTGACGCCATCGGCACAGCTGTCATCAAGAGTACGGGCAGCGCAGACAAGTACAAGACCTTTACCACGAAGGTTAAGGGCGCTACGGGCGTCCACGACCTGTACCTCTGCTTCGACAAGGCCCAAGGCGACGTCAGACTGGATTGGTGGCAGTTTAAAAAGTAAGAGGTAAGAGGTAAGAAGTAAGTAGTAATTATAATTAAGAAGATATGAAACGTTATTTATCGATTTTTTTATTGATTGGGGTTTCTGTTTTATTTAGCAGCGTGGCTGCGCAGAACCCTTACCTGCCGCTGTGGGAACACGTGCCCGACGGCGAGCCACGCGTGTTTGACGACCCCGACAATCCGGGCAAGCAGCGTGCTTACATTATCGGTTCGCACGACACCCACTACACGCAGTACTGCGGCAACGACATCCGCATGTGGTCGGCACCCGTTGAGGACCTCACCCAGTGGCGCGATGAAGGCCCCATCTTCTCGTGGTTCGTCAACGGACAATGGGACACCATGTTTGCCCCGGACCTCGTAGAGACTGTCGATAAGCAGACAGGCAAGAAGACCTACTGGCTCTATCCCCACAGCCGCGGCTGGCGCCGCATCGCCACCGTGTGCAAGAGCGACCGTCCTGACGGACCTTTCGTACCCGTCAACCTGACCGAGGACGGCAGCCAGTGTCTGCCGGGCTCGCTCATCGACTTCGACCCGTCGGTATTCATCGAGCCTGTCACCAACAAGAAGGACAAGGACTTCGACAAGGGCTTCCGCGCCTACGTCTTCTACGGTTTCCAGCATTCCACGGCCTGCGAGCTCGACCAAAACACGATGTACTCCAAGCGCGAGGGCACGGAGCTGATAGACCCCTTCATTCCTGCCAGCAGCCGCGATGGCAAGCTGTTGGATAAGGAGGGTAGCGTCTATAAGGCACTCTACAAGGACCAGAACCCGCTGGACTTCAACTTCTTCGAGGCATCGAGCATCCGTCAGGTCGGCAACAAGTATGTCGTAGTGTTCAGCGGCTACTCCGGTGCCGAATACGGTTTAGGCAACACCAACAGTGCCCTGCGCTATGCCTATGGCGACAGTCCCTTGGGGCCGTGGCGTTCGGGCGGCGTGCTGGTTGACTCGCGTGGTGTCGTCGAGAACGAGGACGGATCACAGCTCATCACCACCAATGCCGCTCATAACACGCACGGCTCGCTACAGCAGATTAACGGTCAGTGGTACGTATTCTACCACCGTCCGCCACGTGGCTTCGGCAATGCCCGTCAGGCCATGGTAGCCCCCGTCAAGATTACGTGGGACAAGAAGGCCGTCGCCAAGGGCGGCAAGGTGCGCATCACCGCCTACGACCCCTACGACAAGAACAACGAGTGGACTGCCAAGGACAGCAAGGGCAACGAATACACGGGTGCCGAGGTCACCAGCGAGGGTTTCCAGGTCTATGGCCTGCCGCCCTACGCCTACTATTCGGCCGGCCTTGCCTGCTTCATGACCGGTGGCACCAACAGCAACGAGTGGATGCAGGACAACTTCGACGTATGGAACAACAGCATGGACCTGGCTGGCATCACCAACAAAGGCATTGTCGGCTTCAAATACTTCGGTTTCGGCGGACTGGCCCAGGCTGCCAAGGGACTGCCCGCCTTCGAGGGCACCAAGCAGGGTGACGGCACACAGCTGAACCTCCGGCTGACCCCCGGCAAGCACGGTGCCTTCAAAATCCATGTGCGCTTGGACAACCCGTGGAAGGGTCAGGAGATAGCCGTCTTTGATGTTCCCGCCACGGATGCCCTGAATCCCGCAGCCATCACCCTCACCCAGTCTGTTCCCGCTGTCGAGGGTCTGACGGGCAAGCACGCCGTCTACCTCATTGCCGAGGGTGCCGACATCCCGCCCAAGCGCGACGACCGTCCGCAGTGGGGTCGCCGCCCGCAGCAGCCGCAGCGTCCTGAGGGGCTCTTCGACCTGCACGGCATCGGATTCTCGAAGGCCGGTCAGGTATGCGACGTTCCTGTGGTTCCGCAGATTACCATCAAGGTCAACGGCAAGCAGCTGCTCATCCCCGACACGCCCATCCGTACCACCAACCAGAACGGCTATACCGACTTGACACGCTATCAGGTGTATGCTCCGCTGAACGGCAACAATGTCATTGAAGCCTACTCCAACGTGCCCGGCGTACAGACTACGACCAGTCCCGTCACCGACGGCCGCGCTACCGTGAAGTGCACGTACAAGGGAAAGGAAAAGATATTCCTCATCAATTAAAACCACTATTCTCGAACAACGAATTTAACGAATTATACAAAGCTAGCATGAACAAAGGAATGAAAACATTATTTATAACAGCGGCTATGATGCTCTATACGACAGCAACATTCGCCCAGCTATCAACCAATCCCGACAAGTTCTTGGGTAATATCACGACTGACGGCAATGTCGAGTTTGGCAGCGCTGAGAGGTATTATCAGTTATGGAACCAAATTACCCCTGAGAATGAAACCAAGTGGGATGCCACTGAAGGTTCAGCACGAGGCGTCTTCACATTTGACAGGGCCGACAGATCGGCCAGCTATGCCAAGCAACATGGGTTTCCGTTCAAGTACCATACACTCATCTGGGGCTCCCAATACGCCGGCTGGATGAATGACCTCTCCACGGCTGAGCAGTACAGGGCCCTCGTTGAGTATTTCGATGGTGTGAAGGCTCACTACCCCAATCTGGAGATTATCGATGTGGTGAACGAGGCCATCGCGGGTCACAATCCGGCACCCTACAAGGCAGCCCTTGGCGGCGACGGTCGCACTGGCTATGACTGGATTATCAAGGCCTTTGAGTTAGCCCACGAGCGCTGGCCCAATGCCATCCTCGTCTATAACGACTTCAATTCGTTTACATGGCAGAAGAGCCAGTTCATTACGTTAGTGCGCACACTGCGCGATGCCGGTGCTCCCATCGATGCCTACGGACACCAGAGCCACGACATCACCGACATCAGCTTGGATAATTTCAAGAACGCCATGAACGAGGTACACACCGCACTACAGATGCCTATGTACAGTACGGAGTTCGACATTGGTACCAAAGACGACAAGAAGCAGAAAACCCAGTATGAGAATCTGATTCCTGTGCTCTGGGAGGCAGACTATTGCGCCGGCATCACGCTGTGGGGCTGGATTTACGGGCATACATGGATTCACGAAAAGGATGCTCAAGGTAATATTATAACGAGAGGTATTTCGGGCCTCATCAAAGAGGAGACCGAAGACGGCAAGAAGGTCTATAAGGACCGTCCAGCCATGACATGGCTGCGCCAGTACATGCAGAGCGATGCGGCCAAGAATGCTAAGAGTCCCTTCCCTGGATTCAAGAAAGAAGCTTCCGTCTACGTGAGACCTGCATCGATGAAGGTAGCCAAGGGAGACGTGCTGCCCGTATGGGTCGATGCTACCCTGGCTACAAAGACCATCGAGAAAGTGGAGCTCTATTTAGAATCTACCCTCGTGAACACCCTGACCGAAGCACCCTATATCTTCGAGGTGAGCCATTCTGCTCTCGGCTCCAAGACGCTGAAAGCCGTGGTGACTGCAACTGACGGATCGACTTACGAGCGTCTTTCGCGAATCTCCATACAAAACGGAAACAAGCGCGAGCCATACAACGGAATGGTGCCCACACTGCCCTGCACCATTTATGCGGGTGAATATGACAAGGGAGCGTCGGGTATATCGTTTTCCAATGTAACTCGCAACACCAGTGACACCAGTGCTCCCATCAAGACCAATACCAATTCCTGGATGGAATACACGGTCGATGTGGCAGAAGACGGTATCTATTCGCTGGATATGGAGGTAGCTGCAGCACAGAATGGAGGCTTGTTCCACCTGGTTGACAACCATTTCGGCAACTTGATATTCCTCACCGACTTCACCACGGTTCCCAATACGGGCAGCACTTCCAACCTGCAGACTATCCACTGTCCGCTTACTCAGACTTTGACTGCTGGCCGGCACACATTATCCTTGATTGCCGACAATGGTGGTTTTTATGTCAAGAGCATGACATTCAATCATATACCCACATTTACCATGCCGGGTGCTGTTTCAGTAAAAGACATGGTCAGGTGCGAGGGGGTTGAGGTCAAAACAACTTCAGCAGGCTATGTGTTGGGCATGGACAATGCTGACTGGGCAGAATACTCCGTCGACGTCACGCTGAACAATAACAAGTATTCCTACGAGATAACCGCATCTTCAGTGGAAGGTGCCTCAGTGTCGATGACCCTGATTGACAGCGACGGCAACGAGAAGTCGCTGGGTACGGTCAGCATCCCCGCTACCGGCAGTCTGGACACCTACGCAGTAAAGACCGGCAAAATCAGGAACAAGCTCGATGAGGGCAAACAGACGCTGCGCGTGACCTTGAAGAGTGGCAGTTGCGACATCGCCTCGTTGAACATTACCAACTCCGAAGCCACGGGTATCGATGAACTGTCAGACGACGACACTGTAGCCACAGGCGAGACCTATAACCTCTCTGGTCAGAAGGTGGGTGCCGGTTACAAGGGCATCGTCATCCGCAACGGCAAGAAATACGTGGAACGTTAAAAGATGAGAGTCTTAATCAGCATATTGCTCTGGGGTGTAGCCATGACGGCTATGGCACAGTGGAACATCACAAGAGTTGCACGGAATGCCGTGCGCGTACAGTATAGCGAGGGCAACGTCCAGAGCGACCTGCCCGACTGGCTCTATGTCAAGCATGGTGAGGTCAAGGACTGCGACGTCCGGTTTCAGTTAGACGACAAACGCCGGCTACTGACGTTAAGAAACAAAAAGGGAGAGATTGTTTTTCAGGCAACTCGTCACCAACTGGTGGATGGTGAAGCCACAATGGCTTTCACCACCGCCAAGGACGAGTGTCTCTTCGGACTGGGACAGTTTCAGGACGGCTACAGCAATGTGCGCGGACTGTCGCGCCGTCTGACGCAGGTGAACACGCAGATCAGCCTGCCCATGCTCATCTCGAGCAAGGGCTATGGCGTGCTGTGGAACAACTACGGGCTGACGGAGTTCAACCCCTGCAGCCAATGCGTGCGCTTAGAAAAACGCGAGGGTGCCGGCAGCCGTGAGGAGGTCAACGTTACCTCGACAGAGGGCAGCAAGCGCGAGGTTCGCGAGCGCCACATCTTCGAGGCCACCATCGACATTGCCAAAACCGGCGACTACAGCCTGCTACTCGACGTGGGGCAGAAGATGGCACGCCGCCACAACCTCTGCATCGACGGGCAGACAGTCATAGAGATGCAGAACCTGTGGCTGCCGCCAACGGCCTCGAAGACAGTGCGGCTGGAGAAAGGCCGCCATACGCTGACCGCCGAACTGACCAGGGACGACAAGCCCGTACTCTACTACGACCTGGTGAAGGATGAGACCACCTTCCGCAGTCCCGTTGCCACAGCCGTCGATTATACTGTGTTCGTCGGTTCTGCCGACGAAATCATCGCCACCTACCGCGAGTTGACGGGCGAATGTCCGCTGATGCCGTCGTGGGCGTTAGGCTACATCCACTGCCGCGAGCGTTTCCACTCGTCGCAGGAGATATTGCAAACGGCCAACCGCTTCCAACAGGAGCAGATGCCCATCAACGTCATCGTGCAGGACTGGCAGTACTGGGGCAAGCACGGCTGGAACTCGATGCGGTTTGACGAAGACAACTACCCCGACCCCAAGGCACTCACGGACAGTCTGCACCGCATGGGCATCCGGCTGATGCTCAGCGTGTGGTCGAAGATTGACAAGAACTCGGAGGTAGGCCGGCAGATGGAGCGCGACCAGTACTACATCCCCGGCACCGACTGGATAGACTTCTTCAACCCGCAGGCTGCCGCTGCCTACTGGAAGAACTTCCGCGAGCGCCTGGTGCCGCTCGGCATCGATGCCTGGTGGCAGGATGCCACAGAGCCGGAGAACGACGACTTAGTGGGCCGCCGTGTAAACAACGGGCGGTGGAGCGGCGAACAGGTGCGTAACATCTATCCGCTGCTGGTCAACAAGACCGTCTATGAAGGGCTGGTAGCTGCAAACAGCCAAAAGCCCCAAGCTGACAGTCCCATGATACTCACCCGCTGCGGTTTCCCCGGCATCCAGCGCTACGGCTCTGCCCTATGGAGCGGTGACGTGGGCAACGACTGGGAGACCTTCCGCCGGCAGATTGTCGCCGGACTGGGCGTGCAGGCAGCTGGCGTGCCCTGGTGGACGTATGATGCCGGAGGATTCTTCCGCCCCGGCGACCAGTACACCAACCAGGACTACATCGAGCGCATGCTGCGCTGGATAGAGACCAGCGTCTATCTGCCGTTGATGCGCGTCCATGGCTACATGAGCAATACCGAGCCCTGGAACTATGGTGCCGAGGCACAGGCCATCATCGCCGACTGCCTGAAAGAGCGCCAGCAGCTGCGTCCCTACATTGAGCGCTGTGCCGAGCGCATTGCCAAGGAGGGCTACACGCTGATGCGCCCGTTAGTGTTCGACTTTGCCGACGACCCCATGGCCTTGCAGCAGAAGTATGAATACATGTTCGGGCCCTCGCTGCTCATCAGTCCCGTCACGGAGCCCGGAGTCAGCGAATGGAAGACCTATCTGCCCAAGAGTGCCGGCGGCTGGCGCGACTACCGCACCGGACAGTACTACGACGGCGGGCAGACTGTCACGACGGCTGTCAGCAAGGCCCACATCCCCGTCTTTATACGCATGGGATACGAAAGCGAATTAACGAAATAACCTCATAACAAAACCCTTAAACAAAAGACAATGAAAAAAACACTGTTATCGGCTGTGATGCTCTGCCTGTCGCTGACGGGCATGGCACAGCCTGCCGGAGGCTTTGGCGGCTTCCAGCAACAAACGAAACTGGAAACCTCGCAGGAGTGGAAGGACGTCAACTATGCCGGCGACGACAAGGCCTACCACACCTGTGACATCTACCTGCCCAAAAAGGAGGCTGCCTCCTACCCCGTTGTCATCCACATCTACGGCAGTGCCTGGTTCAGCAACAGCAGCAAGGGCATGGCCGACCTCGGCACCATCGGTAAAGCCCTCTTAGATGCCGGCTATGCTGTCGTATGTCCCAACCACCGCAGCAGCATGGACGCCCAATGGCCGGCCCAGATTCACGACATCCGTGCCGTCATCCGCTTTGTGCGCGGTGAGGCTGCGAAGTACAAGTTCGACCCGTCGTTCATCGCCACCAGCGGTTTTTCCTCCGGCGGTCACCTGTCCTCTATCGCCGCTACCACGACGGGCCTGAAGCAGACGAAGGTGGGTAGTGTCGACATTGACCTCGAAGGCACTGTCGGCAACTATCCCAACGAGAGCAGTGCCGTGAATGCCGCCTGCGACTGGTCCGGCCCCGTGGACCTCACTGCCATGGACTGCGGCGACCACATCACGATGGGTAAGGACAGCCCAGAGGACGTGCTGCTGAAGTCGAAGCTCGACAAAGAGCCGGACAAGTATCGCAGCCTCAGCGCCGTCGAGTATATTGACAAGAACGACCCGCCCATCATCATCTTCCACGGCGACAAAGACAATGTCGTGCCCAACTGCCAGGGCAAGAAGTTCTACGAGTTGCTGAAGGCTGCCGGTGTCAAGACTGAGGCCACGTTCCCCGCAGCGGGTGGTCACGGCGGTCCCGAGATGTACACCGAGGAGAACCTGAAGAAGATGGTATGCTTCCTGAACTGTGTCCGCAAGGGCGGCAGTTGCAGCAAGGACTGCTGCCAGCAGCACGAGCCGAAGACGCGCATCATCGAGGGCGGCGGCCAGGGCCCGTACAAGGCCGTCATGAAGGAAGAGCCCACGCTTAAGGAGCATACCGTCATCGTGCCGCAGGACCTCACGCCCTTCGGCCCGCAGAAGCTGCTGCCCGTCCTGGTATGGGGCAACGGCGCCTGTGCCAACTCACCCTTCGAGCACATGAACTTCCTGAACGAGATAGCCTCCAACGGCTACATCGTGCTGGCAACGGGAAACATCCCCATGACCGACGAATGGTATAAGGGTCCCATGTCGCGTGCCGAACAGCAGATAGAGAGCCTCGACTGGATTATCGCGCAGAACAGTGACCCCAAGTCACCCTACTACCAGAAGGTGGACACGAAGAACATCTGCGTGGCCGGCATGTCGTGTGGCGGTCTGCAGACACTCTACAACTGTGCCGACCCCCGCATCACGACGCTGATGATCTGCAACAGCGGACTCTTCAAGCAGTCGAATGCCGCCCAGGCCGTGGGGGGCATGCCCATGCCCGAGAAGTCGAAGCTCAAGGACATCCATACACCTATTATATATATATTGGGCGGCAAGGAAGATATTGCCTACGAGAACGGCATGGATGACTTCCACCTCATCGAGCACGTGCCGTGCTGCGCCATCAACTATCCCGTAGGCCACGGCGGCACCTATCGTCAGCCATACGGCGGCGAGTTCACCATCCCTGCCCTCGCCTGGCTCAACTGGCAGCTGAAAGGCGACAAGGAAGCAGCCAAGATGTTCGTCGGCAAGAAGCCCAGCCTGCTCCAGCGCAAGGACTGGACCATCGAGAAGAACAAGCTTTTCCAGAAGCTGAAGTAACATCTTCGAGGAAGGCCCCTCAGCCATCCAATAAAAAGTTCAGGGAAACAATGCGTTTCCCTGAACTTTTTTGTTATCACCCCATAAGGATTGTCAGAACCTCTTGCGGCTGTGCTTGACACCGTTCTCGTCAGTATATTGCTCGATGACGATGCCGCGGTGCTGATGATGGTCTGAGAGGCGACGGCCTGAGAGGTCGTAGGTTTGTGTTTGTACGGGCTGGCGGTTCTCAATGGTCTGGATGCCAGAGGGGTCAGCTTCAGTAAACTGCCAGGCATCAAGGAAGAGATCAGTAGCGGAAGTGGCTACGATATAGATGGTCTTAACGCCCTGAAATTCGGTGGCATCAACATCGATGGTGTGGTCGCTGATGCTGCCAGACGAGATGTTAACCGTGGCCGAGGGCTTGGCTCCAGTTCTTGCAAGGCGGATTTCAATAGTACCTTCTCCCTTTGCACGCAGCATGAGTTTGGCTGCACCCGTGGTACCGAAGTCCACCTTACGCAGTTGAATCCACGAGCCGTCATGCATCTGCACCTGCAAATTCTCCGATACCTCGTTGCCCAACTTGTTGAGACTGGTGTTGGGGGTGATATTGGTAAAGTCCTCGTATTCGATGCCGGCACTGGTGGCCATGGTTTCTGCCTGCTGCAGTTCGTAGGGGTTCAGGTTCTTGATGGCATCGACGCCAGTGGAATTGATGGCGACCCTGCTGATGGTCGCCGTCTCCTCGTTCACGGTGGCCTTGTTCACAGCGATGGAGCGGTAGGTGCCGGCACTTTTATCGACGGCACTCTTACTTTTCATGCTTTCCAGCAGGGAGCAGTCGTGGTAGATGTGATAGTAGTTGCCCTGGAACTTGTGCAGGTGGGAGTGGTTGTTGGGGGCAGAGGTGTGGGGGCCGTACTCGCCTTTGTAAACCCATGAGTCGGGATTGGTGGGATCGTCGGAAACCATATAGCACATAGTGGCTTTGTTGGGCTTGCTCGCGCTGATGCCGTGTGCTGCCTTGTAGGCGTTCCAGTCGGAATCCTTGCGGTCAGCCCAGTTCGTGCAATAGGTAAAGACATACTTGCCTCCAATCATGTTCAGCTCGTTGGCCTCGAAATGATAAGGGGCCGGTATTTCGATAGCCTGGCCGCTGGTGGAAACCATTCCTGTGGAGAGCTTGACGATACGGGTATTGCCAGGAAGCAGGTCGGTGCCACCGGCGTCATAGTCCAGTCCGCCGAAAGTCAGCCAGCCATCGCCATTGTCATCGACCACCACACCCGGGTCGAAGTTGGCAGACTGCTGAAGGGCACCTGGTGTGTCCTTGTGAATCAAGGCCTCTTCAAGCGGTGACGACCAAGGTCCCAAGGGCGACTTGGCCTTCAGCACGCCCACGCCGTGGCTGGTATTGGCAAAGTAGAGGAAGAACTCGTCCTGTTTTGAACGCTTATGGGTGCGCCAGGTGACCGACGGTGCCCATGAGTTCATAAATCCCCTGTACCATTGTGATGGGTGCCAGCCAGCGCAGAGTGTCGCTGCGTCTATTGTGCCGTGGAAGGTCCAGTTTACCATGTCATCGGTTGAGAATACCACTATCGACTTGATGGTACCATAGCTGTTGTCTCCTTTCTTGCCGTTGCTGAGAAATTCCTGATGGTCGTTGGAACCATATACATAGAGGCGCCCATTGTAGTCGAGAGCCGTCGGGTCAGCGCAAAACACATTACCGCTAATGGGATTGCCGTTTCCCGTACCCTTAAACGCCTGGGCTAAGCTGGTTGTTTGTGCATTCATTGGCAGGCAGGTCCCCATGAGGGTCATTGCCAGAAATAGTTTCTTGTACATACTCATGCTGTTTTATAGGTATTATATTGTTTCTTCTTATCGGCTGAGCTTATTGACATATTTCACGGGAGCGCCCTCTTGCTTGAGGACGTCAGCAAACTCCTGAGGCTTGATGGTGACAGGACCACGCATAAACTCCGGGACGTTGTAGCTCTTCAGCAGCTGACGGTGATAGTCCGGATTGGCACAAGGCAGTTCGAAAGGCTTGCTGCCACGACCGTTAGCGTCGATGTGGACGATGAACGGACGCGTGTAGTTGGCATCGTAGCGGCGACTGCTGAAGACCACCCATCTGCCGTTACTCGACCAGGAATGGTAGCTCTCGGTATCGGGTGAGTTGATTTCTTCCATACAGCGTGCCTCGCCCGTCTGCAGGTCGAGCATCCAGAGGTCGGCATCGTGGTGCCAGATGTGGAAGACGCCATATTTGGCCAGGGTAAACATCAGGTAGCGGCCGTCTGGCGAGATGCGCGGCAGGGTGGCACTTTTGTCGATGCTGTCGGCGGCAAAGACGAGTTCACGAGGTCCGAACTGCATCGTTTCCGTGTCGAAGCTCTTCTTGTAGAGGTTGTATTTCGCCTCTTCGGTACGCGAAACAAACTCCTTGCCCTTGTCGGCCAGCGAGTCGCGGTACTCGAAGTGGGCACTACAGTAGTAAAGTGTTTTTCCGTCGGGAGCCCAGAAGGGGAAACACTCCATCTCGTCCGGGGCACGTTCGATGTTGGTCACTTCGTTCTTCTCAACGTCGTAGGCGATGAGGTCGCTCTCAGAGTCGAACACCTCAATCTTGTTGGGGTTGACGCTGTGGAATATCTGACCCGTCATGTTCGTGCTATAGACTATCAGCGGAAGCCAGGGATGCCATGTAGGATAGACACCGGCAGAAAGGATGGAGTCGTTGCGCATATTTATTTTCTTGACGTTCCCATCATATGCAATGACCGTTCCGCCCAAGTTCTGGCGGGCGTGGAACTGCATGCGGCCAGGATTGTACTGCTGGTAGTTGTGGCAGTTGATGCACTGTCCCTTGGCACCTCCCTCCGAGCAGAGCATGTTGTCGTAGACGATGCTCTCGTCATAGTTCTCCAGACAGCGCTGGTTGATGGTCAGCTCCTCATAAGTGACGTAAGAGGGTGGAATGAGTCGGTAGCTGATATAATCGTCTATTGAGTCGGGCGAGACATAGATGTTAAAGGGCTTGTAGCGTGTCCAGTTGCCGTTCTGCTCCACATAGACCTCCACCTTGATGGCATCGCCCTTGGCTAATGCCACGAGTTTTTTCCAGTCATCGGCATCGGGCTGTATCTGCTGTCCACCATAAACCATCTCTTCATCGCCAGCGGTCAGCCGGGCTACGACGTCGTCAGCCTTGCCGTCCAACTGGAAGGTCAGCGGTGCCATGTTGATGGGTACGGTGACGTCAATATAGTCAGGATATATATGGGGGAATTCGTCCTTCTCCCAGTAGTTCTCAGGTATCTTGTGCCCACCGCATGATACCAGCGCTACGCTAAATATAAAATATAAAATATAAAATACAAAACCTTTTGGCTGTCTATATCTTTTGCTTATGATGGTTCTCATATCTTTTCTCGTTTTAATCTTTGTCTTTTATTTTTTATTTTATATTTTATATTTAGGCCGCAGGCCGCAATTAGTAGTAGGTAATGTCCTTTAAGAAGAAGTACTCGAAATAATACGTGTTGCCGAAACGTGCCAACAGGTAATTTCTGCTGCTGGCACTGGGGGACTTCTTGAATTGCTGCAGCTGCTGCATAAAGGAGGCTAAATCCTCCTGCACACCAGGTTCGAGCACCCACTCGTCCAGTCCCTCCTGCCCTTCCATATTGGCAAAGAGCCAGGCGGCCTCCTGGAAGATGCGCGGCGGCATTTTTCCTTCGCCGTTCAGTTGTACGTAATGATCAAAACGGGGCCAGAAGCGGCTGGGGTCTCGGGTCCACATCGCAGCCAGGACGGCCTGCTCCTGGAAGTAGAGGTCGTCGGCATCGTGCTCGGCCAAGTTGTTCATCAGCGTTTTCTCCACATAGCCCTCTACCGCTTCCAGCTGGTCGGTATAGTGCATCATGTGGGTAATGGGACCCGTCTCGTTGTCCTTAGCCAGCAGTTGCTTATCGTTGAGCAGCGTTTCCATGTGGTCGGCCCAGCCACCATCATAGACAGTCTTGCGAAGGATGTCGAGGAATTTACGCGCCGTTTGTGGTTCCTGGTTGAAGATGGCGGTGCGAGCCATGTATTTCAGCTGTTCCACGTTCCACCCGTATTCCACGCCTTCCTCCATGCATACACGGTGACACTCGTTCATCGCGCCATACTGGTAGAGCATCATGCGGCCTACTACATTGAACATGAATACGGGCAGTGGCGAGTTGCTTTTCTTCGAACCCTTCGGGAACTGATACATCTCATCGCACTGGCGACCCAGCCGACTCAGTGCCAGATTGCGCATCATCACGATGGCTCTGGTTGGCTCACCGTCCTGCTTCGCACCTTCCTTGACGACGCCTTCCCAGTCGGCCTGCTCTATGCAGCGCTGCATGCGCAGCTCGTGGTGGAAGTTGGCATCCTTATACCAGAAATGATAGACGCAAGCAACGATGACGATGCATGCGATGCCGGGTAAGAGGTATGTCTTAAGATGTATGCCGTCAGTGGTAATAGACACCTGCTTTACACGCTCCTTGCCATAGGTGACTGCCATCAACAGGAAGCAGACGGCCAGCGCATAGTATGGGATATAATAGACGGGATAGCTCTCAGCCACCATGAATACGGGAATGGCCGTCCGATAGATGTCGCTGACGTTGGTGCCTACATAGACGAAGCGATAGCAGAGCAGCGGGACGGCAATGATGCTCAGCAGCGCAACGACGCTCAGCAGGATGCGTGAGGACTGCGTAGCGGGCTGTCGCCACACCATCACCCCCATCAGCACAGCGGCTGCCAGTGCGTATACCCCCATCAGCGGATAACCCACAAGTACTGTCAATAGGATGAAAGCGGTACGCATCCATTTGTTTTCCGGCAAACAGCGAAATGCCCATAGCAAGGCCGTTGCTGCCGTTGTGCCGATAGTGGCTACATAGAAGTAGCCTGGCAGTTTCATGAAGTATACCCAGTAGCCCATGTCCATGTTAGCCACCAGCAGGATGGCCACAGGTATCAGCGTCAGCACGGTCCACCGGTCTGGGATGCTGAACGCCCGCTTCGTCAGCCACATCAGCAGCAGCCACCAGCCGCACATCAGTATCACGCCCACCCAGGGATAATAGAAGTGCTGGGTGAAGAAAGCGCCCAGATAGGAGAGCATGCCGCCCGACACTGCCATCATCTGCTGGAAGAAGAGTGACGTGTTCAGGAAAACATTGTGCTGCTGCACCTTCCAAAGCAGATCAGCCTCAAAGAAGAGCAAGGCTGCAGCGACGGGGACAAGAGCCGCCAGCCAGAGCGTTATTGGTTTTAATAGTTTTTTCATCTCTAAACTCTCATGGAATCGTTCTTGGACGGCAAAATTACTAAAAACCTAAAGAATGGCAAAATAATAACAGTGGTTTTCGGCATATAGGTAACTTTTGCAAAAGGAAAAGTTACGAAATCAGAAAAGGGCGAGGTGAGTCCATCGTCAGTAAACATCTTTTCCCCCTCTCAAATCTTTCTGGAATTGGGAGGGGGAAGGGGGTGCTGGCTTATCTGGCCCAGAAGCCCGTCGTGGCGGGGGTGTTTTCGTCAATGTCGAGGTCGTCCTCCTCATTGTCCTTCAGGTTGGTGTTTGTCGTTCTCAGCGGGCTGCCGTCCAGCAGCATCGCCCTGTATTGCAGCACCACCACGCGCTGCTCGGGCTTGATATATTCTTTCTTCTTCATATAGCTTACATTACTCAAGTTTCTAAAGTTACATTTCACCACAGATTTCACAGATTACACAGATTTTGGCTGCGCGTTGTTGATGCTATTTCACAGATTTATTGGGATTACAGCGGCTAACGCCGCGATTAGACAGCAGCATGGGTGAATCTGTGAAATCCCGAATAATCGCGGCGATAGCCGCTGAAATCTGTTAAATCTGTGCAATCTGTGGTCATTTTCATACTTGCGAAAGTTGAGTTACATTATTATATATATGATATGAATAATTCGTGGTAATTCGTGTTTACTTCTTCACATATAATTGCCATGTAATTGTTCATGTAATTGCTGCGCCAGCATTTATGGATAATTCGTGGTAATTCGTGTTAAAGTCTTTCTCGCGGGTTCCAACGGCGTTGACGGTGGGTTTGGAGTCGCCTTCGGCGAGAAGGTTTAGCTCGACGGCCCGAAGGGGAAAGTCAAATCTTTCAAATCTTGTCAAATCAATCATGTCTTTTCTTTTTTTACTTTGTCTGTACTTGGTCTGAGACTAAACGGACACCGCCGCGACTCCTTGCGGGAATCTCGGCGGCGGATAATTCTTCTGTTAAGGGGATGTGTGGGAACTAATCGTTGTCCTCCATCATCTTTACCATGTCGGCGGGTGTCACGACGATGGGCGTCTTTGGGAAATGGCGGAGGTTGCCCGTGACCACGTAGCTTTCGTCGTGCGAAAGGGCGACCTCGTAGAACACGCGGTCGTCGGGGTCGGGAAAGGTCTCGCTGCTGGCCGTGCGGTCGACGTGCAGGCCGGTCTTCAGCAGGTCGAGCACTGCTTGGATGCGCTCCTCGCTGAAGTTGAACTTCGAGCGGTGCAGCACCTCGTCGTATTCGCTCAGTATCTCGTCGTTGTATAGCAGCACGATGCGCTCGTCAATCACGTAGTCGAGCAGTCGGACTGTCGGCGAGTCCGCCCGTGTGGACATCAGTGCCGACACGAGGACGTTGGTGTCGAAGACGGCGTAGAACTGCTTCGTCATAGCGCTGCTTTCCTGGCCTCGCGGGTCAGGCGGATTTCGTTGTTAATCTCGTCGAGCGACAACTGGGCGTTGCCGTTCTGCTCGCTCTGTCGGCGCATGGCCTCGATGGCCTGGCGGGCGCGGGCCTTGGCGGCCTGGCGGGCATTGAAGGCGACGAGCAGTGCCTCCACCTGCTGCTGCAGCCATGCGTCCATGGCGGCCTCGCTGGCAAACGAGCGGCGTGTCTCGCTGACCACCTCGTCGTTCAGGGTAATGTTGTACTTGCACATAATCTTCTTGCGTTTTATCGTTTTCTGGCTGCAAAGATAGTGCAAATCGAGTGAAATACCAAAGGAAAACTCGTTTTTCTTTGTGATGGCGTTAAGCTCCGCCGCAGTGGGCAGGCGCCAGTCAGAAATCGCATCCACTCATCAGCGTCAATAAACATCTTTTCCCCCTCTCAAATCTTTCTGGAATTGGGAGGGGGAAGGGGGTGCTGGCTTATCTGGCCCAGAAGCCCGTCGTGGCGGGGGTGTTTTCGTCAATGTCGAGGTCGTCCTCCTCATTGTCCTTCAGGTTGGTGTTTGTCGTTCTCAGCGGGCTGCCGTCCAGCAGCATCGCCCTGTATTGCAGCACCACCACGCGCTGCTCGGGCTTCATATATTCTTTCTTCATTGTCGTGTACGTTTAATATTTTATGAGAAATTCGTGGGTCATTACATGATCATTATATGTTTAACACGAATCGCCACGAATGGCCCGCGAATTTCCATGAATTATTTTATCATTACTTTCTTGCCGCCGTTGACGTAGATGCCGGCCTTGGCGGGCTTGCCGCTCAATCGGCGACCGTCGAGGGTGTACCACGCATCAGAACCATTAACCATGAACCCTGAATCGTGAACCGAAATAATTCCCGTCGTTTCGTCCTCGCCGAAGCTGATGTTGAACGAGGTCATGCGGCGGGCGTTGCCGGCGTTGTCGTCACCTATCTTGAAGTAGGCGCGTTGTGCGCCGATACCTGCGCCCGTGGTGGGATAGTACAGCTTGTTCGCTGCGCCCATGAGCAGGATGCTCTTATCCTCGCTGTCTAACACAGTGCTCTTGTAGGTGCCCATGAAGCGGACGCGCTCGTCACCTGCGGCATGGTTGTCGTAGTCGTGTTTGTCGGTGACGATGGTCACACCCTCGAAGACTGGGGTGACGATGTTATGCGCGTCGTCGTCCACGTAGTCGGCGGCCTTGGCCCACTTAATGATATAAGGTGTACCTGCCTCCAGCGTGTTCACTGCCTCGCCGAATGTCAGGTTGAGCGTCGAGCCGGTGATGCTGGCTGCGGTCACGGTGCGGGCCGTTGCTCCATAGAGTGGGCCGTCTGTAGCGGTCAGGTCAACGGCGAAGGGCAAGCAGAGGGTGTTCCAGGAGCCGTCCTTGTAGAGGGTGCGGCCGCTGAGGGCTACGGCGAGGGTCTGGCCTGCGTGGTCGGTGATGGCGGCGGTGTTGTCGGCGGCGTCGGCCAGGGCGAGGCAGGGCTGGAGGGTGGTCTCAGCGTCAATACCGCTGAGCACACTGGCGGTGAGGGTGCCGGTGTAGATGTGGCCGCTGCCGTCGGTGAGGGCCTGGCCGTCGGCTACTGCTACGGTGCCGCCGTAGGTGCGGATGCTGCTGGCGGTGATGCGGTCGGCGGGGCGGGTCCAGCCGAGGGTGATGGTGGAGCTGCTGGCGAAGGTGTAGATGCCGGTGGCGCCGGTGCCGGTGGCGGTGGCGGTGAGGTGTCCGCCGAGGATGCTGTGCGTTCTACCGCTGATGGCGCAGGCGCCAGTGCCGTCGGCGGTGACGGTGAGGGTGCCGCCCAGGAGGGTGACGCTGGCTTCGATGCCAAACGCCGAGAAGCCGGTGGTGATGCTGACGTTGCCGCTGTGCTGCACGTAGTTGTTCACATCGATGCCATCCGATGTGCCGTCGTAGCGGAGGGTGCCGGCGTCGTCGACGAGGCTTTGGCCGTAGATGGTAAGGTTGTAGTCTCCTGCGATGCCCGTATCGTTGCCGTTGAGGGTCATGGTCTTGCCGTCGGCGAGGATGAGGTTGACGTCGCCGCCGAGGGTGAGGGTGGCGTTGTAGCTGATGTCCTTGCCCACGAAGTACCATCCGGCGGCGAGGCTCGTCTCCGTGCCGTCGAGGGCGATGGCGCTGGCCTCGTCGGGGGTGCCGTCGGCTTTGATGTAGGCTACGGTGACGGGCTTGCCGGTGCTGTAGATGGCTTCGGTGGAGGCGAGGGTCTTGCCGTCGCAGTCGGCGGTGATGGTGAGCCGGGCTATGGCTTTGCCGGCGAGGAGGTCGGTGTCACCCGTGGGGGTGTAGAGGTCCAACAGCTGGCCGCCGAGGGTTGCACGGGGGGTGTATCCCTGCGCCGCGCCGCTGGCAAGGGTTGAGCCGGGGGTGAATTCGTAGCCGGAGGCGAAATAGTGGTTGCCTGCCAGGGTGAATCCGTTCTCGGGGGCCAGTCGGGCGCCATCAGGGGGGGTGTCGAGCCATTCCGTCTGGCCGACGAAGGTTCCCGGGGGGGTGGTGATGTTCGCGCCGAGGGCGAGGCGGTAGGCAGGGAGGGCGCCGTGGTTGTCGGTGATGTCGGCGATTTCGGAGCCGCCGCAGCCTACGTTGGTGGCGTTTTTGGTGCCGTTCACGGTGCAGCCGTGGTAGTAGTTGTTGGTGAGGCGATCGCCATAGTTGGTGAAGCCGCAGATGGTGCCGTAGTTCCCGTTGTAGGCGGTGATGTAGGAATCGGTGACGGTGCAGCCGCTGACCGTGCCAGCGTTGAAGCCCGCGATGCCGCCGACGGAATAGTAGCCTGTGATGCGGGCGTCGGTGAGGTGGACGTCGTAGATGTTGGCACCGCTTGCTATACGGCCGAAGAGGCCTTGGTCGATGTCGGCAGAGCTGCTGCCGGTCTTGCGGATGCGGATGCCGCTGACGGTGTGGCCGTCGCCGTCGAAGTTGCCCTTGAACAAGCGTTCGGTGCCGCCGATGTAGCCGCCTATGGCCTCATAGTTCTCGACGTAGCCGTCGGTCTCGTCAGCGTCGTGGTCGAACGTGATGTCGGCTCCGAGCTTGAAGTACATGCCCTGGTACGTGTTGACGGTCTCGCCGCTGGTGCCGTTCACGCGGTGGGCGAGCAGCAGGAGCTGGTCCTTGTTGTATATCATGTAGGGGTCTGCCGAGGTGCCCTGGTTCACGGTGGCCCAGTCGATGGGGGCGAGTTCGGCGGTGTTGACGCTGATGGTCACGTCCTGGTCGGGCATGGTGAGGGTGGAGCCGCTGAGGGTGCCTGCGCTGGCGGTGTAGGTGTACTGGTAGCCGGGCTGGTCGCACTGGGCGCTGGTCGTGAGGGTGAGGCTGAGCTTGTCGCCGATGCCGTAGTAGAGGGTCTGGCCGCGCTGCAGTCCTCCGCCGCTGTAGGCGGTGATGCCGCTGACGGTGTACTGGGTCGGCGTGCCGGTGAGGGCGATGGCGTCGATGGTGACGTCGGTGCCTGCTGTGACGCTATGGCATGCCTTGCCCTGGGCGGTGCCGAGGGCCTAGGTGTAGTAGCTGTTGACGGGGGCGACGTCACCACCGCCATTGTAGTAGAACGTGCCGCCGCTGATGCTGGAGCCGTCCTGCGGGGCGAAGAGCGAGTTCTTAATCACCTGTGCGCTGTAGCTGTATCCTATGAAGCCGCCGCTGTATGTAGTGCCGACTATCTTGCCGTTGAACACGCAGCCCTCTATCTCGACGTTGCCGCCGATGCTGAAGCCGCCTGTGTAGCGTCCGCTGCTGATGTCAACGTTGCTGACGCAGTTGGTGATATGGCTTGTGGTGTTGCCTGTCTCGCCGATGATGCCCGCTGCACGGTAGGCGGTTCCGCTGATGGTGCCGCCGACAATCAGGTTCTGTATCGTTGCGCCGTCCACATAACTGAACGGAGCCGTCCTTGTGTTGTTGTCCGTGTTGGCATAGTTGACGGTCAGCGTGTGACCGCCGCCGTCGAAGGTGCCGGTGAACTCGTGGTTTTCGCCGCCGGCCATGCGGGTGACGGTGATGTCGGCGTCGAGATTCACGGTCTTACCCGTGAAGATGCCCTTGGTGTTGTCGGCCAGCAGGTCGCAGAAGACGTTCCAGCCCGTGGCTGTCTTGATGGTGTACTCCGTGCCTGCGTCGTTGACGGAGAAGTCGTCGCTGCTGTATGGGCGAAGGGTGACGGTGCCGCTGGGCAGGCTGACGTTGTTGCCGCTGTAGGCGGTGGCGCCAGCGTAGAGCGTCTGGCCGCTCTTGATGTTCACGGTTCCGTTGTAGCCATTGGCGGTGATGAAGTCGGAGGCCGAGCGCAGGCCGAGGGTGATGGTGCCTTCGGTGCTGATGCCCATGGCGTTATCTCCCGGTGTGGCGGTCACCTGCCCGCCATTGATGGTGATGGCCCCGTTGTAGGCAAAGATGGCGGAAAAGCCGCCCCTGGTACTGGTGGCGCTGACGATGCCGCCGTTGATGGTGATGCCGCCGCTGGCAGCGATGGCATTACGGTCACTGGTGACGGAGAGCCGCCCCGTGCCCGCGCTCTGGCCGTAGATGGCCAGGGGATCGTCATTACCGAGAAGGATGGCAGCATTGCCATTTTTAACAACGGCCATCTGCGCGCCGTCGGCCAGGATGATGTGGATGGTGCCGCTCGAACTTCCATAGGTGATTTGGTTCTTATAGCTGATGTCGCCTTTGACGACGTACCAGCCTGCGGCGAGGTCGATGGTGCCCCATTTGCTGGGCTCCTCATTGCCCGTCAGCACGGTGGCGGTGACGGTCTGCGCGTTGCCGTCGGCGTCGATGTAGCTGACGGTCTCGGTGTCTGCCCACGCCCCCTGCGCGGTGGCGAGGAGTGCGAGGGCAGCGATGAATCTGCTGATGTTGTGTATCATAATAATATAATGTATAATGTTTATTTGTTGTTGTTTTTGTCTACGGACTTTTAGGACTATTTGGACTTTCTGTTGTCATCGGCTCAGTCCTTTTAGTCCTTTGAGTCCGTAGACTTATTATCTCTCCGTAGACTTTTATTCTCCGCGGGCTAAAATATCAATCCGCAGGGCAAGCGTAGGGATTGCGGACGGTGTGGATGCCGTCGCGCAGGTTCTCTTCGTTGAAGTTGATGACGTAGCCCAGTTCGCAGCCAGCGAGCCGCAGGTAGGTGTAGAGCTGCTTCTCGAAGAGCTTGCGGTACTCGGTGACGGACTTCAGTTCGAGGATGACCTTGCCGTCGACGATGATGTCTAAGCGCAGGTCGTTGGCCAGCGGCTCGCCTTTGTAGATGACGGGCACGGGCTTCTGTCGCTCCACGGTGAACCCTGCGGCGGTGAGTTCGCGGCAGAGGGCTTCCTCGTAGATGCTCTCCAGAAGACCTGGTCCGAGCTCGTCGAACACGTTGTAGGCGCAGCGGAGAATCTTGTAAGTGTAGTTCCTATCCATTCTTTCTACGTTTTTTTTATTTTGTCTACGGACTTTTTGGACTCTTTGGACTGTCCTTTGAGTCCTTGGAGTCCGTAGACCTAATTATCATTCCTTGGCGACCGTCACCAGGGCGACGGGGCGCAGGCGGTAGGCGGTGGTGGGGACGGTGGCGGTCTGCGCGTTGCCGTCGGCGTCGATGTAGCTGACGGTCTCGGTGTCTGCCCACGCCGTCATCGTCGTGAGCACGCTCAGGAGCAGCACGGCGGCTGCCCTGGAAAACAATCTGAAAGGTTTAGGTCTCATATTCATTGTCGTATATATTTTAGTTCTGTAAAGCAATTTTACGTTTTGACGGTGCAAAGGTACGAAATTACTCTCAAAACATGCGCGCCAGCACGGAAAATCTTCAAGATTTAACGTTACCACACCCGCCTTATAACTACCACAGATTACACAGATTACACAGATTTTGGCTGCGCGTGGGCATTCCATTACACTGATTTTCTAAGATTACAGCGGCTACGCCGCGATTGTAAAGCCGCATAGAGGAATCTGTGAAATCCTTTCAAAATCGCTACGAAGTAGCTGTAATCTGTGCAATCTGCGGAATCTGTGAAATCCCGAATAATCACGGCGATAGCCGTTGAAATCTGTGCAATCTGTGTAATCTGTGGTTTAGAAAACCTGGGGTTGGGAACAACGACTGCAACAATCCACTGTGTATCAATCCGCTGTGTAGATCAGGTGTAGATGCGGCCGCGAATACTTCCACCGTATCTTCAAGGAACACGAAGGCATGACGCCCGCGCAGTTCCAAAAACTACACCACATCAATCAGTCTTAGCATCCTGAAGCGTGATGCCCTTTACCGAAAAGACAGACTTCATGCCCTACGGTTTAAAGCCTTTCTGCCAGACGGCCTTTACGCCGTCACAGAAGTCGTATAGGATATGGCGGCCCTGAATGCGACGGCCGGCGGGAAGGAATCCGCAGACAACACGTTTGATATGTTGGCGGATATTGAAATCCTTGGGGTTTTCTACACCGACACTCTCCACGCGAAGACTGAAACGGCCGATACCGGGCAGAATGACGGTCTGTCCGTCGGAGAGTTTCTCCTTCAGTATATCCTGTAGTTCTGTGACAACGCCTATCACGGCACCCTCTGAGAGGTGGCTGTTTCTGCATGCCTCGGCGGCAATCTCGTCGAGTGTCACCTCGCCCTGACTGACGGTTTTTGCAAAATATTTTCCAAAAGAACTGCTGTTCTTGATGTTATTCCTGATGAGTTTAATATGTACTGCCATAAATAATTGTCTATTTTTTAGTCCTCCGTCATTATTTCCATAAAATCATTATATATCAGATAATTATATGATATGACAGAGAATCGTTCTCTGTCATAACTGTTTTTCAAAGTAAAACAAGTTGTTTTACTAGTGAAAAGCGCATCTCTTCTGGTTTTAAGGAGGTATTCTTCCATCGTAAAACAACTTGTTTTACTTTTTAAGATTTACTCTCTCTTACCGCAAAAGCAGAACCTTTAGTCAGCTTCTTATGCGAGTATCCCATTTGAGTAAGCTTACGTCCCAACTCGATGTCCGTATTTTTCCCAATCGTAAAGGTAGGAAACTTATCTGACAGCCGTGTCATGATGTCTTGCAACAGCGTTGGCTTGGTGTCTTCGGGCGTCTCTTCGGGCGGCAGGTATGTCAGCCCTATCATCTTCTCCAGGTTATACACCTGCTGGAAGTCCTCGTTCTGATGCATGATACGCTCGTTCTCTTCGACCTCAAACCAATAGCGCCGTCCCTCTGACAGCTCCTGGCAAAGCTGGGCATAGAGCTGGTCGTAGTTGATGGTGCCGCTGTTGTCTATCTCGTCGGCATAGATGCAGACAAACCGACGCGAGCCGGTGGGGTCGGTCAGCGGGCGGAGGTTATTGGTGGTGGCAATAAACGAGGCGAAGCGCTGTCGCTGTTCCATCGTCTTGCCGTATGGCGGACGGAACTTCACGTCGTGCTTCGAGATAAGGTATTTCAAGATGGGCTGCTGGCTCTTCGACATGGCATCGAACTCGTCGATGTTGATGAGTGCGTAGAGCGACATGGCGAGGAAGATGTCGTTGTCGTTCTTCATCGAGAGACGGTCGTTGTAGTACGTCTGCAGGTATTCGGGCAGCATGCGCCGGCAGAAGGTCGTCTTACCGGAACCCTGCGGACCGATGAGCAGGGGGACGATGGCATTGCCGTGCTGGCGGTCCTTGCCGAGCCATTGGGCCACCATCGACAGCATCCAGATATGGAAGTCGTTCTCCCAATGCGGGTTGTCGGTCTTGACGCGGCGGGCCAGCTCCCCGACGTAGTCGTGCTTTCCGTTCCAGCGGGGCAGGTGGCGCAGATAGTCTTCCATCGGATAGTAGCGCGGTATGAGGTTCGAGTCGATATAACGGCTCAAGTCTCGGTCCCAGGAGTCGACACCGGCCTTCAAGGCCTTGATGGTCATGGTGTTGCGGGCTGCCTGGTCCAACGGCTGGAAGCCGTAGCCTACGGCATTCATGCGGTATTCCGGCACGCCGGTCATCACGTTCAGTCGCAGCGTGTAGTGCTCCTTCATGTATGCCTCGGTCTTGTATGCCAGCAGGGCCGACGGACGGGTAAACTTCAGGGGGATGGTCTTCATGGTCTTCTTGAGATAGGCCGTTTGGAAGATGCTTTCGATGGTGTCGCGGTTTTCTTCGCCGCCAAGCATCGGGATAAACGAGGCGACGCGAGCACACCAGGCCTGGGGCAGGCCCATCACGCGGCAGCCGTCGGCCAGCTGTTCGAGCACAGCCATCTGGAACAGCTCGTCAGTACTGATGTCGTGGAATTTTTCTATGGCAGCATCCAGACAGTCGTGAAACCGGCGCATCCTGCTGTTGCGCACGCTGAGTCCGGGAATCTCTTCCGGATAGTTGAAGTCGCTGATGTCTTCCTGCTGGCTGCGATATTCTGGGGTGTTCTCGGCGTCTGTGCTGACGTTGATGGTCAGCGCCTCGGGGTTGTAGTACGGCTGGGGGTCGTAGCTGACCTTGCAACTGCTGCCGAATGCCTGCTCGGTGGGAGCCACCTGGGTACCGAGCTGCGAGGAGTAGATATACTGCAGTTTCCTGAACGCATTGGTTTGAGTGGTTTCCGAAGGCTCGCCGTCGGTCACCTCGTAGCGGCAGACGATATGCAGCGAGCGACCGTCGTGACCGATGAAGCACAACAGGGTGTAAAGCTGTTGCGAAGCAAGTTCCTTATACATCTGCGATGTCGTCAGGTCGCGCAGGTTCTCGACTGACAGCAGCACCAGGCGGTTGATGTCCTTGACCCTCACCTCCCCTTGCCATTTTTGCCAGTGGGCGGCAAAGCACACTTCCTTCTCGTAGTCGCCGACATACTTCTGGCGATAGGCACCATCCTTCAACTGACACACAAACGCATCGAGCTCCACGTGGGTGTATGTCCGATTGTTTCTTTCGTTGTTTATGACAGTAATCTTCATCTTTTAGGTAGATTAAAAAACTGCCTGCAAATATAGTAAAATCGTACGACATACACAAACCTTTTGCAAAAAAAGATGGTAAAAAAGGCCAAAAATATGACAGAGAAAACTTCTATATCATATTTTTCTGCAAAGATACTACTTTTTTCTCATATTCCACCCATGTTAACGGAAGAACTTATCCGGTTTAATTGTTAAATAGATATAATCTCGGAAAAAAACTTAATACATGGTATTGCAAAGCAATAAAGTTTCAGCTACCTTTGCAGGCAAAATCTTAACAACATTCAAAATATGAACATCACAGAGAAAGAAGGCATCAAAAATGCCAGGGAGTTGGGCTTGCCCAAGTATGTCATCTTAGGTATCCAACATTTGTTTGCCATGTTTGGTGCCACGATACTGGTGCCCGTACTGACAGGTCTCTCCGTATCGTCAACCCTGCTGTTTGCAGGTATCGGCACATTGGTGTTTCACCTCGTGAGCAAGTTGCAGGTTCCGGCCTTCCTCGGCTCCTCGTTTGCCTTCCTGGGCGGCTACATGTCTGTCAAGACACTGGGCGTAGAGCAGGGCATGACCGAGACGCTAGCCTTAGACTATGCCTGCATCGGCGTATTCTTCGCCGGACTGTGCTACTTCGTAATGGCTGGCCTCATCAAGTCGTTCGGCATCGAGAGGATATTGCGGTTCTTCCCGCCCCTGGTGACAGGTCCGATGATTATCGCCATCGGTCTGGTGCTCTCAGGCAGTGCCATACAGAACTGTACCACCAACTGGACGTTAGCCATCGTAGCCATTGCGACAGTAATTAGTGCCAGCGTCTGGGGCAAGGGACTCATCAAGATTATCCCCATCCTGCTGGGCGTACTGGTCAGCTACACGCTGGCTGTCGTGATGGGCGAAGTGGACTTTGCCGCCCTGGACGATGCCGCATGGATAGGACTGCCGTTCAGCAGGGAGCAGACCGCGCTGGCCGTCCTTGACAACATGGACACGACGTTCCTCGTCTCGACCATCATCGCCATCATGCCGATAGCCATTGCGACCATCATGGAGCACATCGGTGATATGTGTGCCATCTCCTCCACCGTCGGGAAGGACTTCCTGAAAGAGCCCGGACTGCATCGCACGCTGATGGGCGACGGACTGGCCACGGCACTGGCTTCACTCTTCGGCGCTCCTGCCAATACCACCTACGGCGAGAACACGGGTGTGCTGAACCTCACCAAGGTCTTCGACCCTGCCGTCATCCGTCTGGCTGCCTTCTTCGCCATCCTGCTGTCGTTCTGTCCCAAGTTCGCCTGCCTGATAGGTCTGATGCCCGCAGCGACCATCGGCGGTGTGAGCCTCATCCTCTACGGCATGATTTCTGCCGTCGGTGTGCGCAATCTGGTGGAAGACAGCGTCGACTTCAACTCCTCGCGCAATGTCTTTGTGGCAGCCTCTATCCTGGTCATCGCCATCGGTGTGAAATATGGTGCTGAAGACAATGTGGCCATCGGTCCCATCCACTTCTCCGGACTGGCTCTCGCTGCCATTGTAGGCGTCACGCTGAACGCCATCCTGCCAGGCAAACTGGGTATGAAGATCAAGAGTGTGCACGGCAAGGAAGGCGCCCAGTCGCTCAAGAGTTAGTCATCCACTTAGTTCAATCGATTATAATCAGACACCTATGAAAGAGAATCGTTTATTAGCTGCTGCGCTGATGGCAGTAGGAATCATTTGCCTGGGGTGGTTCATCAAGGCTGGCATCGACAACTTTGCCAACAAGGACCGCCATGTGACCGTCAAGGGACTGGCAGAACGCGAAGTGCCTGCCGACAAGGTGACGTGGAGCATCGGCACGAAGGTGACAGGCAACGACCTGCCCACGCTCTATGAAGGCATCAACATCCAGACGGACAAGATCAAGAAATTCTTGACGCAAAACGGACTCGACGCGAAGGAAATCACCGTCAATCCGCCCTCTATCAGCGACCTTGAGGCCCGCGAGTGGGGAGAGAACAACAAGAACTTCCGCTACATCATCTCCACCACCATCACCGTGGCTACCAACAAGGTAGATCAGGTGAACAAGGCCATCTTCAAGCAGGCCGAACTGCTGAAGCAGGGTGTAGCCATCGAGAATAGCGATGCCCAGTACGAGTATGCCTCGTTCCAGCAGATGAAGCCCGAGATGATGTCGGAAGCCATCAAGAACGCGCAGAAGACGGCTGAGCAGTTTGCCGAGGCCAGCAACGCCCGGCTGGGTGAGATTCAGACCGCTGGTCAGGGTCAGTTCGAGATTGACAACCGCGACCAGAACACCCCCTACATCAAGAAGCTGCGCGTGGTGACCACCATTACCTATTCGCTGAAAGACTAATCCCGCGACAGGACAAACATGTTATAAAAACAAAAAAAATTGCCGATTTGTTTTGTTATTCAACCAATTATGCGTACCTTTGCACCCGCTTTCGGCGTAACCGATGGAGGGAAGTAACGAGTTGCCCGTCTATGTTGCGTTGGAACGATACAACAAATTTAATTATTGAGAAAATAAAATGGATTTAATTAAAGTTGCTGAAGAAGCATTTGCAACCGGCAAGAAGTTCCCAGAGTTCAAGGCTGGTGACACTATCACTGTCGCTTACAAAATTATCGAGGGTTCTAAGGAGCGCATCCAGCTCTATCGTGGCGTAGTCATCAAGATCTGCGGTCACGGTGACAAAAAGCGCTTCACTGTTCGCAAGATGTCAGGCACCGTGGGTGTAGAGCGTATCTTCCCCATCGAGTCGCCCAACATCGACTCTATTGAGGTGAACAAGGTTGGTAAGGTTCGTCGCGCTAAGCTTTACTATCTGCGCAAGCTCACTGGTAAGGCTGCCCGCATCAAGGAGAAGCGCAGCGGTCTGGCTGGCAAGGAGTAATCCCGACAGCAGACAGGCACAACCTGCACGACATAAAAAAGAGACACTCCGCATCACTGGGGTGTCTCTTTTTGTTGTTCATCGGTAGCAACAGACGGCCGTGGGTGCTCCTGGTGACCGCCATAGATGGCTTCATCTCCCGCGCCATGCAGGGCACTCTGGAACGAGTCCCAGTCCTGAAAGCCTGCCAGGAGCGACAGCCGGTCGAGGGTCTTCCGATTGGGTTTCTTCAGGATTTCCTTCTCGACAGCTTCCAATAGTTTCCGTAGTGCAAGTCTCTTTTTTTCCATAACGAGTGCAAAGATAATAAATAATACATAATTCATCGTGCATAATTCATAATAATTTTGTAATTTTGCACACGAAACTGATTTTACACCTATTTTATATATGAAAGAACTACAGCTGAAGTACGGATGCAATCCGAACCAAAAGCCTTCGCGCATCTTCATGACCGAAGGCGAGTTGCCCATTGAAGTCATTAACGGCCGTCCCGGCTACATCAATTTCCTCGATGCCCTGAACGCCTGGCAGTTGGTAAAAGAGCTGAAGGAGGCTACTGGTCTGGCCGCCGCTGCCTCGTTCAAGCACGTATCGCCTGCTGGTGCCGCCGTAGGGCTGCCTCTGAGCGACACGCTGAAGAAGATTTACTTTGTCGACGATGTCAAGGGACTGGACGATAGTGCCATCGCCTGTGCATACGCCAGAGCCCGCGGTGCCGACCGCATGTCGAGCTATGGTGACTTCGTAGCACTCAGCGACACCTGCGACGCCACCACTGCCCTGCTGCTAAAGCGCGAGGTGAGTGACGGCGTCATTGCTCCCGACTACACGCCCGAAGCCATCGAGATACTGAAGGACAAGCGCAAGGGTACTTATAACGTCATCAAGATAGACCCGACCTACAAGCCCGAGCCCATCGAGCGCAAGCAGTGCTTTGGTGTCACCTTCGAACAGGGCCGTAACGAAATCAAGCTCGACGACCCCGCACTGTTTGAGAACATCCCCACCCAGAACAAGACCTTCACGGCCGATGCTAAGCGCGACCTCATCATCGCACTCATCACGCTGAAGTACACGCAGTCGAACAGCGTCTGCTACGTCAAGGACGGTCAGGCCATCGGCATCGGCGCTGGTCAGCAGAGCCGCATCCACTGTACCCGTCTGGCTGGCAACAAGGCCGACATCTGGTGGCTGCGCCAGCATCCGAAGGTGATGGCACTGCCCTTCAAGGAGGGCATCCGCCGTGCCGATCGCGACAACACCATCGATGTCTACATCTCCGAAGACGAGCATGACGACGTGCTGCGCGACGGTGCCTGGCAGCAGTTCTTCACCGAGCAGCCCGAGGTGCTGACGCTGGCTGAGAAGAAGGAGTGGATAGCCCAGAACACGAAGGTAGCCCTCGGCTCCGACGCCTTCTTCCCCTTCGGCGACAACATCGAGCGTGCCCATAAGAGCGGCGTTGAGTTCATTGCCCAGGCTGGTGGCAGCGTCCGCGACGACCATGTCATCATGACCTGCGACAAGTACGGCATCGCCATGGCCTTCACTGGCGTAAGATTGTTCCATCATTAATATTTAGCAAGGACTACAGGACTTAAGGACTAATTTTATATTCAAAGGAACTGAGAAAAAAAAGTCCTTTAGTCCTGTAGTCCTTGCAAAAACAAGATTATGAGTAAGGAATCAGACTTTCAGGAGATACTGGAGAACGGCATTTCGTTTGGCCGGGGCGGTGGTCCTCGCAAGGAAGAGGACAAGGTGAAGACCAAGGCCAAGAAGAAAAAGTATATCACCGGTGCTCACGGTAGCGGCTCTGCCCGGCAGAAAGCCAAATACCGTGAGCAGCGGGCAAACCGGCATAAGAAGTAAGAGGTAAGAAGTAAGAGGCAAGACAAGACAAAACTACTGATGATATGAAAAAACTAATACTACTATTAATATTGATAATGCTGACCACGACGGTTTCAGCACAGAAGTACGTTGGTGGCGACATTTCGATGCTGACCAAGTATGAAGATGCTGGTGTGGTATATAAAGACAAGAACGGAACGGCTGTACAACCTCTGCCGTTCTTGAAGGAGCAAGGTCTGAACATCATGCGCGTCCGCTTGTTTGTCGACCCGTCGAAAGACAACGACAAGGGCGTTTGTCAGGATTTGGACTATGTCAAAAAGTTGGGCAAGCGTATCAAGGACGCAGGATTCAATTTCATGCTCGACTTCCACTACAGCGACACCTGGGCAGACCCCGCCAAACAGTGGACACCCGACGCATGGAAGACATTGTCCGACACACAACTCTACGACAAGATTTACGAATACACCAAGGAGTGCCTGCAACAGCTGAAGGCTGGCGGTGCCACTCCTGACTTCATCCAGACAGGCAACGAAATCAGCTATGGAATGCTGTGGGGTACCAAGGCTGCCGTGGGCAACAATCAGGTCAATCGCTGCTATACCACCAGCAGTGCTGCCAACTGGAACCGTTTCTTCCAACTGCTCAAGAAAGCGGGTCAGGCCTGCCGTGAGGAATGCCCACAGGCTAAGATTATCCTCCACAGCGAACGCACTCCCAAACCTAACGTGCTGACCGACTATTTCGACCGCATGAAGAACAACGGCATCGACTACGACATCATCGGACTGAGCTACTATCCTGCCTATCACGGTAACCTGAATACGTTGGAGACGGCACTAAACACGCTGGAGAACAAAAACTACGACAAGGACATCATGATTGTCGAGACGGGCTATTGCTATGCATGGCCGTTGACAGACAGCAACAACGATGGAAAGGAAGACGGATACGACTACACCAGCACCTATCCATATACCGAAGAAGGCCAGCGCCACTTTACTGCCGACCTGGTGGCTAAGCTCAACAACCATAGCAGCGTCAAAGGACTCTTATGGTGGTGGCCCGAGGATAACGGCAACAAAAGCGTCACCGACAGTTGGTGGAACGCTGCCCTGTATAACCACAACACAGGACAGCCCTACGCCGCCTTCTACGAACTGAAAAACTTCCTCGACGGCAGTACAGGTATAAAAGAGAACCTCCGTGAGTCGATAGCCGACGGCTCATGGTACACCCTGGACGGACGCCATCTGACGGCAACGCCAAGTCGGAAAGGCATCTATATCTACAACGGCCGGAAAGTCATCGTCCGCTAAAAAGCAAGAAAGCACATCTGCAAGACTGCAGGTGAGCCGCACTCGTCAGCTGCGGCTTACTTGCAGTCCTTTTTTCGAGAGTGTCATCTCGACGAAGCGGGCATTGGCATGCGGACGGGCAACTGTCAGCGTCTGCTTGATGCGGGCTGCCGCCTCCGGGTCCTTGGCCACCATATAGAGATAGCCACCGCCACCAGCTCCCGGCAACTTATAACCTAAGCAGAGGTCGTCCACCAAATCGGTGATACGTTGTACTGACACCGGATTGGTGCCGCTGTCTATCTGCTGGTTCTGCGCCCAGGTCTTACGCACCAGCAATCCCAGCCGCTGGAAGTCCTGGCGCAGGATGGCGTCATACATATCCTGAGCATGAGCCTTCATGGCACGCAACTGGCGCAATTCACCACCATGGTTCAGGAACATCCGCCGCACTATCTCTGCCAGAATCTTCTTGGCCGTACGGGTGACTCCCGTATAATATAATAGGTGACACTGGGCATACTCGGGCTGCGTGTATACATCGTCCGGCAGCCAGCGCACCTGCAGGTTCTGGTCGAAGCCGCGCTGTGTCTCCAGCAACTTGATACCACCCAAGACGCCACCAAACTGATCCTGCCAGCCGCCACCCGTCGTCAGCAACTGTTCCAGCACGAGGGTGCGCTTACCAATCTCATTCTTGTCCCAGCCTAGGCCGCAGAAGTCGCTCACAGCCCCTAACACCGTGGAGGCCAGAATGCTGCTCGTACCCAGTCCGCTGCCTGCGGGTATCGCTGAGAGCAGCGTCAACTCAATGCCGCTGCCAAAGGCCTCCAACTGAGCCCGCAGCGACGGATAGGCTTCCTGCGAGAAACCCGGCTGGAAGCCCGCCAGCGTCAGGGCCGCCTTGGGAATGGAGAAAGGCGAACCCACCTTGTTGTATGCTGTCAGCTGTTCGTAGGTCTCTATCACCTCCATGGCGCCAAGGTCGATGCTGCGTAGCACGATATGCCGTTCGCGGCAGGGTTTTACGTAGGTCTGCAAGGGTGGCTGACCATTCAGTTCAATGGCGATATTCACCACCGAACCGCCCTCCATCAGACAGTAAGGCGGTGTATCGGTCCAGCCGCCGGCGAGGTCGATGCGGACGGGAGAGCGTCCCCAGACAATCTGGTCCTGGCAAACCGAGAGGCGGGGCGTGTTCAGTATGGAACACTGAGAGTCAAGGATGCCCTGACGCAGCAGGGCAAAGGCACGGCTGCTGTCATCGCGGAACATGGCATCGTGAATGCGCGTCATCAGGGGCGCCGTGTCGCTGAGGAACTCTGGCATGGGCAACTGCATCTCCCGGAACTCGCGGGCAGCATCGTCCAAGTCCAACTGATAGAACACCGAGTGCTGCCAGTTGCGGGCCAAAGCAGGCCAGTTCTGGCTGCGGAAGTGACGTCGCTGGGCAAACAACCGGCGCAGGTTAGCCTGCGTGGAGATGTCCTCAGCGGAGAGATATTCTACGATTTCCTGATGGTCAAAATGATCTAAAGTGTCTATACCTTCCAATGATTCCACCACCGGGAACTGCTTCTTCTGCTGGTCGCTGCCCGCAAAGCGGTCGTCGATATGGTAGCGGCGGATGCAGTATTTCGTCTCACCGATGGGGACGATGTCTATACACTGGCCGGGCTGGAGCGTCACCGTCCAGTCGTTGTCGGGCACACCCGTCACGACATGGTCGCTGGTCAGCGTCCAGTGTGGGCCGATGCAGCTGTTCTCTATCCAGATGTTCTGGTTGTCCTCCGTGAAGCGGCAGTGCGTCAGCGCATTCTGCGTAAAAATGCTGGGATGTGGTTTGCGGTCGTGGTGCATGATGTCACGCTGGTCGTTGACGATGTTCTGGATGGCAACGGTAGAAGATATCATTTCCCGTGACGTGCCGAAGTGGTAGAACTCACCGCCCTGCAAGGGTACGATGGCTACCGACAGCGTGTGCAGCTCCGCATCGTCAATGGTGGGGTCGGTACCTAACGTACAACCAAATTCTGCATACAGGTCATATTCCTTTAGTGCGCCCTTGCCATCGCTGCTACGCTTCATCAGCAGTTTGACAGCCTTGTCGGACAGCAGCCAGATTCCAATGTCAGTCAGATAGAAGTGCTCCTTCAACAGTTCCGTCAGCCGCTCGGTACTCGGCTTCTGCAGCATCATCTTCAGCACGTTGGGCGTGCGGCGGTCGCTGACAAACACGCCATGGTCCTTGGCGATGGAGGCATCGAGCCACAAGCCATAGCATACCACGTCGGCATCGGGGATGGTGCCTATGCGTTCGGCAGCCCGGATATATACGTCGCCGCTGACTATCATCGTGGTCAGCCTGGCGGGAGCCTGCGCCATCATCCGCTCATAGAGTGGCAACTGCAGGTCGAGCAAGGTCTGAGACAGCCGCTGTCCGCGCTCCCAACGGAACACGGGGATGGGCGTCAGTATCTTGCCACTGGGGGCATACGACGGGAGGCGGCGGCTCTGACCACCGGCATGCAGGATGATGCGCCGCTCCGATGCCAGCCACTCGTCGAATGCCAGACCGCAACCGCTGGCTTGCGCATTGGCGTATGCCTGCTGCAGCAGCCATGCCGTACCACCTCCTGAGCCTAACTTATGGTCTACGGGGTCATGGGTACAAAAGAATTCTTCACGGGAGAAGCCAGTCACATCATGGAAACTCTCCACGAGATTAGGCGGCAAGGACAGCAACTTTTTCATACGTCTTCTTCGTTTATTTTTGCAAAAATAAAAAAAAACTATGAATTATGATTGCAACGCCACACATTTTTTTGGAAAAAGAACTATTAATTATGAACTTTTTTGTAACTTTGACCCCGAATAATATCAAACAAACCGATGAAACTACTCGATAATAAGATTTTTTCATTCAATGGCGCCGGCGGCTTTGTGACATCATTTGTGCTCATCACGGCTTGCTTTGCCCTATGGGGATTTGCCAACAACGTCACGTCACCCATGGTGGGAGCGTTCTCCAAGATATTCCGCATGAGCACTTTCGAGGCTTCGATGGTGCCCGTAGTCTTCAACTTAGGCTATTTCTGCATGGCATTCCCCGCAGCCCTGTTCATCCAGCGATACTCCTTCAAGTGGGGTGTACTGACGGGACTCATCCTCTATGCCATCGGTGCCCTGCTGTTCCTGCCGGCGAAAGCCATCGGCATTTTTCCCCCATTCCTGTTGGCATACTTCATCCTGACATGTGGACTGTCGTTCTTGGAGACCAGCTGCAATCCCTACATCTACTGCATGGGAAGCGAGAAGACAGGCATTCAGCGTCTCAATGCCGCCCAGGCCTTCAACGCGTTAGGTTCGCTTGGTGGCATGCTGGTCGCCATGGCCGTTCACTCCAATATGAGTCCGCTTGACACGGTAACCCGCCATCAGCTGCCCTTACAGCAGTTTGAAATCATTAAGGACCACGACCTGGAAGTACTCATCCAGCCCTATATATTCATTGCTGCCGTCGTGGTGCTCATCATCGTACTGATATGGCTAAAGCACATGCCCCATATCGAGGCCGCCGACTCCAACAAGGGACTCGTCGCCACGCTGAAGGAACTGCTACAGCGTAAGAACTACCGGGAGGGTGTGATGGCTGAGTTCTTCTATGTCGGTGCACAAGCCGCCTGTTGGACATTCATCATACAATATGGTACACGTATCTTCATGTCTGAAGGTATGACGGAACAGGCTGCCGAGGTGCTCTCGCAAAAATTCAATATCACAGCAATGGTGTTCTTTGCCAGCAGCCGTTTCATCTGCACATGGCTGATGAAGTGGTTCGATGCCAGCCGGATGCTCTCCGTCATGGCCATTGTTGGCATTTCAGCAACTTTCGGCGTCGTCTTCTTCACCGACCGCAATGGTCTTTACTGCCTGGTGGCTGTCAGCATCTGCCTGTCGCTGATGTTCCCCACCATCTATGGTCTGGCCCTGCAGGGCATTGGTGAGAACACCAAGATAGCAGGTGCAGGACTCGTCATGGCCATCCTTGGCGGATCGTTCTTCCCGCCCATCCAGGCAGCCATCATCCAGAGCGGATGCACCATGCTCGGACTGCCCAGCACCAACCTGTCGTTCTTTATTCCGCTGTTTTGTCTGGCGATGGTGGCGTGGTACGGTCACCGCGCTTACGTACGACGCACCATCCTAAAAGAAGAAGAATAAGCAGCAGCACCACATAGGCGACGTATGCCACCGTCTCCGTGCGGTCGATGCTCTTGGGGAAGAAACTCAGCACCACCTGGTGCTTGCCGGGTTTCACCTGCAGGGCACGCAACACGTAGTCCACACGTCCCAGTTCAGCCTCCTCACCGTCAATGGTAGCTGTCCAGCCTGGATAGTAGATTTCAGAGAACACCACGACACCACCCTTGACGGAGTTAACCTCATACGTCAGTTGGTTAGGCTCGTAGGCCTGCAGGGTGACGACACTCGTTGAATCCTGCACACTACCCTCGCCCAGCACGTCGCGGAACTTCTTGTCGGCGACAGCCTCATGACGCAGCGGTAGCTGTCCGGTCATCTCCAGTTCCTCGTTGGCATTGTCAGCATAGTGCACTTTGTCCACCATCCAAGCATTACCGTAGGCGTATGGGTTTGCCAGAGGCACGCTTTGTCCATCCTGCAACGGCAGGATGAAGTATTTCGTATTGAGCATGTTCAGGATGGGATAGATGCTATCACCATTGACTTGCGTCATATCGCCGCCAGCCTTTGCCACAGCCTGCCCCATAGCAGCCATCTCAGGATGGATATAGGCATCTATTAGTTCCTGATAGCGACGCAACTTGGCTGCATGATAGCCACCAATACTCTTGACGTATGCCGATGTCTCGTTCTCGTTGAAAGTGTCGGAAGCCATATTCAGCACGCGGTAGTCGAGCGACTTGTCCTGTATAATCTGGTCGATGGCTGGCGACTTGCGGATAGGCTCCTCACGGACGGTATTGGGTACAAACATGGCATCGTTCAGGTAGCGCTTGTTCACCTGCCACATGTCCACCAGGCAGAGCACCACCAGCAGACATACGAGCCACTGGGCACGCAGCTTACCATAACGGTAGAGCAGCAGCAAAGCCGTACCAATGACGATGACCAGCACCGTGCGCCAGCAGTCGGCGGTAAAGACGGCCATACGTACCTTGCTGATATTGGCCAGGAAGGACGACAGATACTCTTCCGGCAGCATGCGGCGCAGCTGCTCGGCATCGGCGGCCGACGTAAAGTCAAAGAACATCGTCGGCATCAGCGCAAAGAGTACAGCCATGCCGGCAGTCAGCAAGAACGAGACAACAACCCACTTCATCTTCTTGGCCAGCAGGTCCGGCTCGTCAACGATTTTCTTCAGTGCCAGCATGGCCAGCAACGGAATGGTAAACTCAGCGATGACCAGGATGGACGATACCGTACGGAACTTGGCATACATCGGCACATAGTCGATGAAGAAGTCGGTCAGCGGCATGAAATACTTTCCCCATGACAGCAGCACCGACAAGATGGTCACCGCCAGCAGCGCCCACTTCATAGGGCCCTTGACGATGAAGAGACCCAGGATAAACAGCATGAGCACAAAGGCACCCACATAGACCGGACCCGCCGTAAAGGGTTGGTCGCCCCAATAGAGATACCACTGGCCGACATACTCAGCCAGTTCAGGGTCACACTGCTTCATGGCTGATTTCTCGTCACTCAGGTGTATCTGATGGGAACCGCCCTTGGCATTGGGCACCAATAGCGTCCATGTCTCGTCGATGCCATAGCTCCACTGCGTGATATAGTCACGGTCCAAACCGCTCGACGACTGATTGCTGTCATTCTTCTTCACCAGTTCGCTGGCACCGCGCATCGACTCCTGACCATACTGCCACGTGTGATAAAGGCTGGACATGTTGATGCAGATGCCGATGGCAGCACCGGCAAGACATACGCCAGTGGCCTTCAACAGGTGTGCATAATCCTTGCGGCGAAGCCCCTCTATGAGGAACGCTATCACCATAGCAACGATGATGAACAGATAATAATAGGTCATCTGCACGTGGTTAGCCTGCACCTCGAAGGCAGCGAATATGGCCGTCACCACCAGACCCCACAGATATTTTCCCCGATAGGCCAGCACCACACCCGCTATCATCGGCGGCAGGTAGGCCAGCGCCATCACCTTCCAGATGTGTCCTGCGGCGATGATGATGAAGAAATAGCTGGAGAACGCCCAAATCACCGATCCCAGCATGGCCAGGTACCAGCGGAAGTCGAAAGCCCTCAGCAGCAGGTAGAAGCCCAGCAGGTAGGCAAAAACATACCACACGTTCTCTGGCAACCATAAGTGATAGACGGTAGCCGCCTTGTTCAGCATGTTGGTGCTGTCGTATGACGGAGCCATCTGGTAGGTAGGCATACCACCAAACAAAGCATTCGTCCAGCGGGTACGTTCCCCCGTGCGCTCCTGATACTCCGACAGCTCCTGTCCGGCACCACGGCTGGCCGACGAGTCATGACGGTACAATATCCTCCCCTCGATATCGGCAGGGAAGAAATAGACAAAAGAGATTGCTACAAATAACACGACCACCAGAATGTCAGGCAGCCACTGCTTCAGACTTTTCATACTTCTATTCGTTAATTTGCCTGCAAAGGTAGCGCAAACTGACCGAAAAACCAAAAGAAATACATTTTTTTGGGAAGAATAAATGCATAAATGCTTTGTTATTCTGCTGTTTTTTAGTACTTTTGCAGACACAGAACAAAAATCATGGATATGAAAATAGGAATTATAGTAGCCATGGACAAGGAGTTGCGGCAGTTGCAGCAGCTCTTTGCCGACAGTGAGGTGCGCGTAGAGAAGTGCGGCATCGGCAAGGTAAACGCTGCCTTAGGTGCCCAGCGCATGATCAACGAGTTCCACCCCGACTGCATCATCAGCAGCGGATGCGCCGGCGGCAACGGTGATGACATCAACATTCAAGACGTGGTGGTAAGCAAGGAACTCTGCTACCACGACGTCTACTGCGGTACAGCCATCGACAACTGCACCCAGTACGGTCAGGTGCAGGGACTGCCCGTCCGTTTCCAAGCTGACAGCATGTTGCTCCAGAAAGCGCAGCAGTTGGCTGCAACTTGTGAGATTCCCATCCATCCCGGCCTCATCGTCACCGGCGACTGGTTTGTGGACAGCAAGGAGAAGATGCGCGAAATTATCGGCCATTTCCCTGAAGCCAAGGCAGTCGACATGGAGTCATGCGCCATCGCCCAAACCTGCTACATCAACCAAGTGCCCTTTATTTCGTTCCGTGTCGTCAGCGACAAGCCGCTCTACGACACCGATGCCTCGCAGTACCATAACTTCTGGGACACCGTGGCCGAGCACTCTTTCCAAGTAACAAAATCGTTTGTAGAAAGTCTCTAAGATATACAACAAAAAAAGAACGAGACTATGTGACATAGCCTCGTTCTTTTTTTTATTGTGGAGAAATGTAGTTACTGAGCGAGTTTTCCGTCAGAACCGAGCACATTCACAATCTTGTGGATGTACATCTTCTTCATGTTCTCGCGAGCGGGCTTCAGATACTGGCGAGGATCGAAGTGGTCGGGATGCTCGGCGAGATGCTGGCGGATGGCAGCTGTCATGGCCAGACGAGAGTCTGAGTCGATGTTGATCTTGCAGACGGCGCTCTTAGAAGCCTCGCGGAGCTGATCCTCGGGAATACCGATGGCATCGGGCAGGTTGCCACCGAACTTGTTGATGGTGTCGACCTCTTCCTGGGGAACAGACGAAGAACCGTGGAGCACGATGGGGAAGCCGGGGAGCTTCTTCTCGATCTCATGGAGCACATCGAATGCCAAGGGAGGAGGAACGAGCTTGCCAGTCTTCGGGTCGCGTGTGCACTGCTCGGGCTTGAACTTGTAAGCACCGTGAGAGGTACCGATAGAGATAGCCAGCGAGTCGCAGCCGGTACGGGTAGCGAAGTCGATTACCTCCTCGGGCTTGGTGTAGTGGCTAACCTCAGAGGCTACCTCGTCCTCGACACCAGCGAGCACGCCGAGCTCACACTCTACGGTGACATCGTACTGGTGGGCATACTCAACCACCTGGCGGGAAATCTTGATATTCTCCTCGTAAGGCAGTGCGCTGCCGTCGTACATCACTGAAGAGAAGCCCATATCGATACAGTCCTTGCAGAGCTCGAAGCTGTCGCCGTGGTCGAGGTGAAGCACAATCTCGGGATGAGCGCATCCCAGCTCCTTAGCGTATGCCACAGCACCTTCAGCCATGTAACGCAGGATAGTAGCGTTAGCATAGTTGCGTGCACCCTTAGACACCTGCATGATAACGGGTGACTTTGTCTCAACGGCAGCCTGCACGATAGCCTGCATCTGCTCCATAGTGTTGAAGTTGAAAGCGGGGATAGCATAGCCACCGGCTACTGCTCTCTTGAACATCTCGCGAGTATTCACGAGACCTAAATCCTTGTAGTTTACCATAGTTTTTTAATGTTAATTATAAAGTGTTTGCTAAACTGACTGCAAAGATAGCAAATACTTTTGTAAAACAAAAAAAGAAAAGGCACGGATTACACAGATTTCACGGTTTTTAATGTTTTCCGTGCTTTCTCTGTAACCCGTGCAGGGGAAAATGCAAACTGCGTGTTGCAAAATTACTTCTCAGCAGGCTCGATGAGCTTCCAGATGCAGGCTGCCAGTGCACCACCAACGAAGGGACCTACGATGAAGATCCAGAGGTTGGTCAGAGCCGTACCACCCTGGAAGACGGCGGGAGCCAGTGAGCGGGCGGGATTCACCGATGTACCGGTATAGCGGATGCAGACGAGGTGAACGAGTACGAGGCTCAGACCGATGGCCAGGCCAGCGAAGTTGTTGGTGGCACCGTTGGTCTTGGCAGTAGCACCGAGCACGACAAGCACAAAGACACAGGTGAAGATAATCTCAGCCAACAATCCACCCATCACAGAGACGTTAGCCTGCAAGTCGTTAGCACCAGTACCCTCCATTCCGGGGACGTTGGCAACGAGCAATGCCAGCAGTGCGCTGCCAATGAAGGCACCGATGCACTGGAACAAAATATACATGCAACCCTCTTTGGCATCCATGCGACCGGCCAGGATGCAGCCCAGCGTGATAGCCGGATTGATGTGGCAACCCGAGATGCCGCCAATGGTATAGGCCATAGCGACAACGGACAAGCCAAAAGCCAAGGCAGTACCAACCACTGCGGGAATGTTGTTAACAGGATCACAACCCAGGCTGACGGCAACGCCACAACCCATCAATACGAGCACCATCGTGCCCACCATTTCTGCTAAATACTTTTTCATAACCGTTTTTTTGTTTAAGTGATTAATATTAAGTTTTCAATTTGAAGGCAAAAGTATGAAAAAAAAATCAAAACAACAAGCAAAGTCAAAAAAAATTTGTACTTTTGTGGGCTATGACAACAGAAAACCCTTATGTAAAACAATTTCCTGACCTGATGGTTGACAAGACCGTGCTCTACTGTCACGGCTTTGCCAGTAGCGGGCAGAGTGGCACGGTGACGCGGTTGCGCACCGTGATGCCCAACGCCAAAGTGATTGCTCCCGACCTGCCCGTGCATCCGCAGGAGGCCCTTGCGCTGCTGCGCGACATTTGCGACAAGGAGAAGCCCGACCTCATCATCGGCACGTCGATGGGAGGCATGTACACCGAACAACTGCGCGGCTACGACCGCATCTGCGTCAACCCGGCCCTGGAAATGGGCGAGACCATGAAGACTCACGGCATGACGGGCACGCAGCAGTTCCAGAACCCGCGACAGGACGGTGTGCAGGAGTTCTACGTCGACAAGGCACTTGTCAAGGAGTATCGCGACGTGTCGGAACAGCGCTTCATTGGTCTCACCGCCGAGGATGCCCGGCGCGTCTACGGTCTCTTTGGTGACCGCGACGACCTGGTGGACACCTTTGGCATGTTCAGCGAGCACTATCCCCTTGCTACTCATTTCCACGGCGAGCACCGCATGGACGACCGTTCGTACATGCACAGCGTGATGCCAGTCATCCGCTGGATTGACGACCGTCAGTCGAACCGCCAGCGCCCTATAATATATATAGGTATAGAGACCTTGATGGATGCGTACCAGAAACCCGCAGCATCCGCGCAAAAAACTGTCCGCTTGCTGATAGAGCACTACGACGTCTACTTCGTCGCCGCGCCTGCCGACCATGCCACGATGACGCCGTGGCTCGAAGAGTACATCAACGTCCCAGCCTGGCGCCATACCGTCTTCACCTACCGCCGCGACCTGCTCTACGGCGACTACCTCGTCAGCAAAGAGAAGGAGGGCGACACGATGGCCACCCTCCTGGAGTATGGTTCCGACACGTTCAAGACGTGGGACGACATCATGGAGTATTTCTCACGCCTCGGCGGGCAGTGATGCCTCTCACGCTTCAACCTCACAGAATGACTATGTTATTCTTCTTTCATGGTTAACACATAAAAACATGAAGTCGTGAAGAAATTACGAACATACGGAATTATAGCCAAACACTTTGGCAATTGCAGAGGACGCAATCCAAATTTTGTCTCATAATGGGGATTAATGAGCCAAAGGGTGCGGTCTGTGATGATGAATTTGCCTATGGTCTTCAGAAGCTGCTCAAATAACTCTATCGATGTCTTTGTTCCCTTTATGGACATCAATTCTTCAATGCAGGCATCATCCTCTCCATTGGCTTTCAGGAGCAGACGGAAGAATGTTTTTGGAAAGAGATGGACAAAAGGCAGATGACTGATGATTTTACTTCTACATATCTGCTGATGTCCCCCGAAAGGCATCTGCCAGGCAGGAAACGACATGAAAACAATGCCATTCTTTGCGAGGAACTGTGGCAGTAACGAAAGAAAACGCTTTTTTTCACCGATGTGCTCAATCACATCATGGCAGATGATGACGTCGAACGTGCCATACAGTTCTTCTAGTAAGAATATATCCGACGCAAGGAAGTCGCCTTTCGCCTTGCAATCCATAAAGAACTTCCGTGCATCAGCTATTCTCCCTTCAGAGATATCCACACCTAACGTGTAACACCCCATTTGGGCAAAAGGGAGCAGATTGCCGCCGTCACCGCAACCTATTTCTAGTATGCGGCTGTCCTGCTCAAGCCGTTTGAACTGCTTAATATATGGAATAAAGAATTTTTGGCTGGTCTGGGCCAGTTCGTGGAAATAGAGTTTCCTGTTTTTGTGACGTTCTTGCATATCCTTTATACGATGCTTGAGTTAAAAATAAAACTGTCTGCAAAGTTATCTCATTATTTCGCAAGCAACAACGATTGCCTATGGAAACATATATATAGTGTAAATAGCTAAAATATAATGGATTATAAGAAAAGGTGAGTGCTGGCGTATGGAAATAATTGGATGGAGGTATGGAAAGAAAAGATTAGCAGGCAAGCGAATCCGCTTACCTGCTGTACTGAGCTTTTTGGTCTCCTTGTTTCCCTGTCTACAAAGAGTAAGTTCCGCTAACGAAAAGTGGTTTCATTTTATACAAACCTTGCGTCCATTAACGATGTTCAATCCCTTCTGCAAGGAACTGAGCCGCTGGCCCTGAAGGTTGTAGATAAGTTTATTCTTTATTATTTGTTCATTATCACTTAGATGCGTAGCGTCGATGATTCCTGTCGTTTGAGCATCGAATTGGCCAGTATATGACTCACTGCTATTCTCTATGGTAACGGTATAGCGACCTTTGGGGTAGGCGGAGATGTCGATGCTGAGGCCTACGATGGTGCCTGCATTGATGGTTCTCTCGTAGACAACTTGGCCTGACTCGTTAGCAATGCTTACCTGATAGGCATCGTCGAGCGGGGCAAGATGAATGCCTAACTGCTGGTCGTTGTATTCACCGTATAGCGACAATTCTTCCCCTGTTCTCCTTGGCGCTTTGGGCTTCGACTTGGTAGTATGGGTGAAGTCGAAGCGGTTTTTCCTGGCTCCCGCAGGAGTTGCTCCGTCTTCATATTCGTCGTTGAGGTAGATGACTTCATCGCCAACAGTACATGACATCAGGAACTCTGGCATAGGGTCTGCTGTCTCTGGATAGGCATTTCTGAGCGGACCATCAATACCTCCGACACCTTCCAGCCAAGTAGTAATGTAAATTTCTTGGCCACAAAGCATAATATCTCTATAAACGCCCTTAAAGCCATTTAATCCTCCTGTCTGCTTCGGCCCTACAATATAATCAGGTTGATAATCATTGAGAATCAAGGTATCGTTGGCATTGAGGGAGAAATCATACAACATCTGCATACCCTGTGTCCCCTCTCTGCAAACATACACTTTCTTATTCTCTTCGTACCAGGCTCCCACTTTGCTCAAGGAGGTTTTTGGCAACCAATATTCATTTGAGTAATCTGGGCTGACATATCGTTGGCACATCATCTGCTTGCAGGTCTTTCCATTGATGATCGTATCACCATCGAAGTAATAGTAGTCAACCACCTGCACAGGATTGCCCGAAATTGTTCCCACCTTCCAAACCTTACCATCTTCAATCATTGGACGATAGGTTACTTCTTTCTCTGGCCAGACGTCATAAAGCACCTCTCCGTTGCGCTCGAAATGAACAAGCATAGAACGATAGTGACGCTGACCCATTTCCTGAGTTAAAGCGAAATAGGGGTTCGGTGGACCAAACAAACATTCCCCGTCATTCCATTCCGTAATGCCTATTCCTTGGATTACACGACCACCATTCGTACTAACATTTCTATTTAAACCCGTTTCATCATCTGGTGCTTTACCGTCTAAATCCACGTACTTCAGCGGTCTTACGCCTCCGAAGTTCCCTTTCTTTATTTCGTCTATGATACCATAGTAGAAGCGAGGTTGCCGCATACTTGTCGTATTTGACATAGTAATATCCTCAAAATAAAGTCCTTGTCCTACATTCCAGTCAAACTGGTATGCCTCGCCTGGCCATTGCACCCTATATCCATCATAGTCATGTAATAACACTGAAGCCAAGATGCTATTATGACCATTGTATTCTGCTTCCTGTATCAAAAGTGTGAGGGAATCTGTCCATTCCGGGCCATTGGAATACACTTTCTTGAAGGTATTCTGATCATCCCATTCCGTTTTTACATATTCCCCCTTCACATAGTACTCTATCGTTTCAAAGTTCGGCACCCATTCATTGCCAACCTTAGAATACCAGCTGTCGTACTTCAGCGTGTCCAGCCTTATCTCCGTCCATTTGGTTCCCTCAGGGAAATACTCTTGGGCCAGCATAGTCAATGATGCCAGCATACACGTCATAAATAGTAATGTTCTTTTCATATCTGTCTGTTTTATGTTAACTCTTAATTCTTTAATATCTGTTCCAGTGTGATGTCTGGATTGCTTTCTCCAAACACGTCCTTTTTTAATTTGAGTTTGCGATGCTGGACGGCAGAGATTGAGATGCAGTAGATGTTGCCAATAGTGCGATTGCTGATGCCCAGACGCGTAAGCAGACATAGGCGGATGTCGTCCTCCTGCATATTGGGGTACTGCTTGCGAAGGTTGGAAAAGCGGTTGTTGTCGATGGCATTGAGCGTACGCTCAATCTCGCTCCATTCGTGCGGACTGAGATAGATGAGCGAATCACCTCTCTGGTTGAGTTTCTTCATTACCTCCATACGTTCGAGAATGAAGTTTTGTAGGAATGCCACCACTTCGTTAGCCTGATGCAGTTGAGCCTTCTGGTGTTCTGCCTCCTGCTGGAGCTGCCGCTCCTCTTGGCGCTGTGCCTGCATCCTATAACGAATTACCAGCACCATCGCTGAGATGACAAGGAGCGATGCAATAATAATCATAAATAAGGTACGTGCGTACATCTTTGAACGGAACTCCAATTGCTGGTTCTCCATTTCCTGTCGCAACGTCTCCTGATAATACTCGTCTTTCTGCTCAAGTGCCTTATAATAGATGTCCTCTACTTTGTCGAAGGCCTCAGCCACGCTATCCTCCACCTGTGTGGCACCCAAGCGGCGAAGCGCTATCTTGACGAGGTTGCTCTGTATGATGTATGACAGATGGACATCATCACCAGGATGAATCTTCCGATAGACGGCTTCTGCCGAATCGAGCATGTTGAGGCTGAGGTAGCTGCGAGCGAGCACTTGTAATGTGCCGGCGCGCAGTTCGTCAGTTGCCACAAGTTCTGCTTGACGAGCATAGTCAAGTGCCTGACCATAGTCATCTTTCGCCCATGCGATGTTTGCAAGACTGGTAAGTGTCTGGCATATCATGTCGTTCATCTGGCTTTTCTTGGCTATATCGTATGCACGATGGATGTAGTCGAGTGCTTCGTCGAATGATCCCTCGTTGATATAAGCTACTTGCGCAGCGAAAGTGCCTGCATAGTCAAGCAGGATGACGTAATTGCGCTCATCGTCAGGATGCTGCTCGTAGATGCTCAGTGCCTGCTTCATCAGTCGCAAGGCCTCTCCTGGGTTGCTCTGTGATAAAGCCTCTGCCAACCGCTGGCATGCAATATAATCGGTGTGCCAATCCTCAGATGCTTCAGCCAACTGGATGGTCTTTCGCAGTAGAGTCTCGCCCAAACGTGTACTGTCGTTAGCCAAAGCAGCCTCAGCTTCCTCCAGACAACTTGCTGCCGTCTGTGAATTGGAGTCCTGCTGACTGCAAGCCATCAGTAGAACGCCTATAATAAATATGTACAACGACTTCTTACGCATAGTTGAAGATTTTCGATGCAAAGATACAACTATTTCTCTTACGACGTATCAAGTACTCATGGAAAATACAAAAAACAGATTAAAGTTAAAATGTCTATAAATCAACAGTTTATAAAATCATGCCCGTTGCTCCCTATGGAAAAGTCCGTCCTCCGCTCAAAGGATTCACTCATTGTGCATTATTTTAGAGACCACATGACTCCATTATGAAACCTCCCTGAGCTTCACAACTCAGGGAGGTTTCTTATTATTCTAGTAATCTACTCTGGCAGCAGCACCACACCGTGCTGCTTCTTGCCGTCCATCATGATTTTCAGCGGACGGTCGAAGCGCACATGGCGCACATACTGGGTTTCCTCGACGGCTGGCATGCTGTCGAGGATTTCTTTTTGCAACACCCCGTCGCCCGTATAGGTATTGATGGTAAAGTAGCCCACGCCGAACGATGTCAGGTTCTGGAAGAAGTGGGTGCCCTGCGAGGGATCTACATGCCAGTTCTTCAACCCAGCCTCCACGATGACGCGGGCGGCTGAGATGTGTGGCCACTTGACGGGAATGCCCAGCCACGGGTCGCTGGAGCCCCAGCGTCCCGGACCGATGAGGACGTAGTTCTTGTCCTCGTTCAGGAAGCGGCGGTTGATCTGCTCTATCTGGTCGGCTATCTGCGGATTGTTAACTGCCGTGAAGTCATCGTCGGTCTTGACATACACCACGTCCACGACATCCTCCGAGATGCCATGGCCCAATGAATTGTGCGAGCGCAGCAGGCACTGCTCGTCGGGAATGGCCGACAGGTCTTCGTCCAGCACCTGCTTCGAGTCGACGATAGGACGTATCTGCAAGAGATAGAAGTCGCCCGAGGCGCCGTTCGGTGCCAGGTTGCAGGCAAACTCTATCTCCACGGGGCGGCGCATCTCCTCGGAACCGAACTTCTGCGACAATTGCAGGATTTCGGGCAACGGGAAGATGTCGTGCTGCAGGACACCACTGAAGGAGATGACCTTGCGGCCTCCCTCGTAGATGCCGTCGCGGATAATCTGGTCTACGGGGTCGTAGGTAGAGGCAATACCCTGCAGGGAGCAGTCCTTGTCAGCCTCTTTTACGCGTAGGTTCAGGATATTGAAGCCGTCGTCCACTTTGAAGTCATCACCCACATGCGACATATCCAGCGCATAGAAACGCGTCTGCGTCTCCCGCAGCGCCGTGTCCATCTCACTGGTTTGCAGAATCTGCTTCGGATGGTAGGGCGAGACGCGCAGCGTCTGACCGCCGTCCACGATATATTTACCCAAACCTAAGGCTAAGGACGCGATACCCTCTTCCGCCAGTTCGTCGCCGATAGGATAGTAGTTCAGCGAGCGCAGTACACCCGAGAAGGTCGGATAGAAGCGCGTCCCATATTGTCTGCCCACCACTTCCTGCAGAATGACGGCCATCTTCTCCTGGTCAATCACGTTGCTGGTGGCTGTCATGTAAGCCTTCGAGTCCTTGTAGTACACCGAGGCATAGACGCCCTTGATGGCGCAGGCCACCATGCGCAGCATCTCGTACTTGTCCTCTAAGTACGGCACCATGTACGTCGAATAGATGCCGGCAAAGGGCTGGTAGTGCGAGTCCTCCAGCAGTGATGACGAGCGGATGGCAATGGGTGCGTTGATGGCCTCAAAGAATGTGAAGAAGTCAGCAATGAGTGCATCTGGCAGCTGGGCCTTCATGAAATGCTGCAGAATCTCCTCGTCCGGAGCATCGCTGAGGGCAATACCCCAGAGGTTGTTATTGTCCATGAACTCGTCGAAGAAGTCGGTGCACAGCACCACTGTCTTCGGAATCTGCACGGTGGCATTCTCAAACTTGTTCAGTTCGGGGTGGCGCTTGATGATGTTGTCGAGGAAGGCCAGTCCGCGGCCCTTGCCGCCCAGAGAGCCATCGCCGATGCGGGCAAAGTGGGCATAGCGGTCAAACTTCAGACGGTCGAAGACGGCTACCACGCCGATATTCTTCATACGGCGGTACTGCACGATGGCATCGAAGATAATCTGGCGGTGGGCATCGACATCCTGCAGCTTATGCCAGGTGACATGCTTAAGGAACTGGCTGACGGGGAAGATGGCACGGGCACAAAGCCAGCGGCTCATGTGGTTGCGCGATATGTGGTACTGGAACGAGTCGGCAGGAATCTTGAAGATATTGTCTTGCAGTTCCTTCAGCGTCCTGATGCGGGCCACCTCCTTCTTGGTTTGCGGGTCACGGAAAATGAAGTCTCCAAAACCCATGTGTTCCTCTATCAGCTGGCGCAAATCCACGTTCATCTTCTTTGAGTTCTTGTCGATAAAGTGGAAATGCTCCTTCTCAGCCTTTTCTTTGTTGGCAATCTCGGAACTCTGCAGGATAAGGGGCACATACTCGTCGCGACGGCGAATCTCGCGCAACAGCTTCAGACCCGCCTCGGGATCACCCTCCTCGACATGTGCCAGCCGTCCGTTCACTCCCTTCATCGGGAAACGCGTGTCGCTGATGACGCCCAGCACGTTGTCGGGATACATCTCGTACCAATGTATCGCCTCCTCGTAGGTAGTAGCCAGCACCACCTTGGGACGGCCGCGCTTGCGCTGGGCAGCAGCATGGGGATTGAGGGCCTCGGTAGAGAAATTCTTCGACTGTGCCAGAATATAGTTATAGAGGTTGGGCAGCACGGAGGAGTAGAAGCGGATGTTGTCCTCGACAAGTAGAATCATCTGCACACCGGCCTCCTTGATATCGTGCTCGATGTTCATCTGGTCCTCGATGAGCTTGATGATGGAGAGGATGAGGTTGGTGTTGCCCAGCCAGCAGAACACATAGTCGAAGATGGTCATGTCCTCGTGCTCGATGCGCTTGGTGATGCCATGCGAGAAAGGCGTGAGCACCACGCAGGGAATATGGGGAGCCATCAGCTTGACATCGCGAGCTACGGCAAAGGCATCGTTGTCGGCATTACCGGGCATACAGATGACCAGGTCGATATCGGTATTCTCGAGCACATGGTTAGCCTCCTCGGTGGTAGACACCTGTGTGAACGAGGGTGGATAACGCAGTCCGAGCTCCATATACTCGTCGAAAAGTTTTTCATCGATACGGCCATCATCCTCGAGCATAAAGGCATCGTAGGGATTGGCCACTATCAGGATGTTGAAGATGCGCTTGGTCATCAAGTTGACAAACGACACATCCTTCAGAAAGAAGTTGTTAAACTCCTGCGGTATGTTTGCATTCATCGTCTTTTCCGTCTTTTGCCCGCAAAGGTAGTGCAAACCGAGCGAAATACCAAAGAAAAACGATTTTTTTTGGCAGGAAGCCCTTTGCTTGATTATTTCGTACTATATATCTTTTGCAGTTCTGCTTCTAACTCTTGCACCGCCGAGGGGCTGGCGACGATGGTGCCGTCGGGACCGATGACAACGGTTTCGGGCCACGAGTAGATTCCGTATGAATTCTTGGCCGCATGAGTGGCCAGTTGTGGCCAAGGCAACTTCTCTTCTCTCAGTCGCTCGGTCCATCGCTTTTTGTAGTTGCCGTCAATGACGAGGCTGAGGATTTGCAGTCCCTTCGCATGATACTGGTCGTAGAGCGTGCGTAGCTGGGGCAGGATGTCGAACTCGTTGCGATTCCAGCTCTCCCAGAAGTGCAGCACGACATACCCTTTGCCAATGTACTCTTTCAACTGGTGAGCGTTGCCCAGCGTGTCTGCAAGGAGCATGTCTTCATAATGCTTCCCTGGACGGCGCTTCTCCAATCCTGCTGCATATTCCTTGACGGGTGCCATCAGCAGATGGTTGGCATAGCGGAATTGGTCGCTGAGGAAGGGCTTCAGTTCGTCGTAGGTCAGCTCGGCATATATCTTGTAGATGGCGTATGTCCTCAGCAGGTCGTCGTCGCCATGGAAGATAACCTGACGATAGCGTTCACGCTGTTTGGCGATGGCTGCATCCAGTTCGGCACGATCCTTTATCTTCAGCATGCGCAACCGCTCTGCTTCCGTTTCGTTCAGGAAGTCGTTGCGTTGCTGCGAAGCCTTTTGACTCTTGACACTGCTCTTTAACAGATCAATTTTGAGGGGTTGCCCGTCTGCCCAGAAATAGGTAAAATAGCGGTTGTCTGTGCTCAGTCTGCACACCTCGTCTTTCGGCAATCGGCAGGTGAAGGAGAAGCGACCATTGTGGACGGGGAACTTCCCAAGTTCCTCGAAAGACGAGACGGTACGCCGAATGGTGACGCTGTCGGCATCGGCTGGGGCCGTACCATTGACCTGGCAGTCCACTAATTGCAGGTCTTCAGAACCGTTCGTGATCAGCCCGTTGTATGAGACGATTTTCTGCAACTGCGTCGTAGAGATGGTGGAAGAGGTAATCATGGCTGGACGTCGTTTCACCTCACCACCTTCCGCCTGATAGCGCTCACTCTTCTTGTAAAGCGTGTAGCAGGTGTAGCCAAACATCTCCTTGTGCTTCTGTCCTGAGGCGGTCTCGGCGTATGGGCTGAGGATGCCGATGAGTGTGTCATACTGCTCTCGGGTCAGCTTGTTGGGATAGCCGTCACACATCTTGTGGAGTGTCACGACGGCAGCCGTCTTGCCACCCGATGTCTCACGGTCGTAGATCTTACAGATCTGTCTGACCTTTGCCAACAGTTCGTCGTATGTCTGTGGGGCTGTAGGGTCTTTGTCATATTTGAGGGTTGCCGTCATGTCCTGCCTTTCGGAATAAGGCATAAGGAAAGGCATGTCGTCGTGCTTCTTGGCCGCAATCTCAAAAATGGTGCCGTTCATCATCCAGAAGTTTCCAATCTTTTGGTCCGGCTTAATCTGCTGCTTCCACACCAACAGGACAGCATAGCGCTGACCGTCAGACTCGTCGAAGGACAGCAGGCGGATGTTCTGCCGAGTGCCGAAGACATACCTGCCGGTGACCGCCCCTTTAGGATTACCAAAGATCCATAGTACGCCCGATGCCAACGGAGCACCCTCCTGGGCGTCGTGAATCATGACTTCCTTGGCATGAACGGCCTCATTGCGTAAAGTCTGCTCCAGTTCCTTCAAGTGAGGAAACAAGAGGGTGGCATCGTTACTGTTTTCGACACCAAACACCTGACTAAAGTCGTATGCCATAGCCTTGCCTCCAGTAACCGCATCCTGGCAGACCACTCGTCCTTCGCTGACGTTATACTCGCCTGAGGCTACAAACGCCTGTAGTTTCTCGTGGACGCGACGGGCTGCGTCGCTCACCTGTGCCTGCGCTGTCATTGCCCATGTCAGGCATATTGCTAATAAGTATAAAGGCAAAAAGGCAAAACGGTAAAAAAAGTTCCTATTCTTCATAATCGTTTGTGGTTACATGATTAATAATAGTGGCTTGGTGGGGTTGGGCATCTTTGTGCAACTCATTCAGGATGTAGCTGTTGACGATACGCTGCAGTCGCTCGTCGGCATGCATCACCCGATGAATGCGCTCTATATAGAGGCTGTCGTCCACGCTGGCCAGTTCACGTTCTATCTTGTTGATATAATAGTCGAGGCTGTCAGCAGCCGAGGCAGTGTTTGCCTGTTCTACTAATTGTCTGTCTGTTCTTATTGCTTGATGCACTACCCTTTTTGCTGGCAGCACCCGACTTTCCATATCCTCATGCTTGACAGTCTCCTTGGTGCTGGCTACAAATCCAGTGGTGTCGGGCTGAAGGTCCGTCCCCGTCGGACAGACTGTTTGCTCCCTTTTGACTAAAAGTTGACTCCCGTCAGATTCAGGATTACCATTCGTAGGCCAAACCATCAGTACGGCAATGGCAATACTGGCCGCTACGGCAAGAGCGGCGATGTAGGCATATCTCGGCCTCCGTGTCAGCTTGGGGGCACTCTCCAGCATCCGCTGCATCAGCCGTTCGTTCACGCCATCCGTCAGTGGTGGCCGTTGCTGTTCCCGCCGATTGACGGCCTCGCGCAGGTTGCTATCTTTTCTTATGTCGTTCATCGCTCAGAGGGTTTTAATTATTCTGTATAGTTTCTTGCGGATGCGGCTCAGCTGCGAGCCCACTGTCGAGGGGATGGAGCCTGTGACGTATGCAATGTCCGCGAGGCTCATATTGTCGTAGTAGAACATGCTGACCAGCGCCTGTTCGTGCGGTGGCAGCATCGTCAGCGCCTGTTCCAGTTGCTGGATGGTCTGCTCGTTTGGCGATGCATCGTCGGGAATCTCCAGCGAGTCGTTGTCCAAGTCGCGGTCGTCCATATAGACGACGACCGTCTTCTTGCCCCTGACGAAATTCAGCGACTCGTGGTAGGCAATGCGGTTGAGCCATGTGGCGAGCGACGCCTTGCGGGAATCATAGCTTCCAATGCTGCGCAGAGCCTTGACAAACACATCCTGATAGACATCCTCGGCATCTTCGCACTGCGTCACGATGCGCTGCACCATGCGTAGCACCGCTGGACCGTATTCCGCAAGCAGCCGCTCACAGGCAGCAGGCTTTCCCTGCCGCAGTTCGTCAATCAGTCTGTCCGTCTCTTGTTCCATTTTGTCTGTTCTCTACTCTTATATACACACAAAACGGAAAAACATTGCATTTTATTTGAAGATTTTTAATAACACACAAAGGAAACAATTCTTCGACTAAAGATCGAAGTGAGGCACACAATGATAGACATCATGGTCGATACAAAAGAATAGCCACTATCGCTATTCCTTTGGAGCGGTTTACTCTTTTAGTGGTGCCTGCTTCAACTGCTCCAAAGCCCTGCACAACTGGTCTGGACATGAGGTGCTCTTGACACCACAGCGGATGCCGTTCAGTCGGGGTATCACGTCGTCGATGCGCTGTCCTCTTACCAACTGGCTGATGCCTTGCAGGTTACCATTGCAGCCACCCAGGAAGAATACCTGCAGGATAACATCGTTCTCGTCGGCTGTTACGTCAATCAGTTGCGAGCACGTCCCGTGCGTCTGATACTGTACATGTTTTGTCTTCATATAGCTTGTCTTTTGTAATTCTGATGCAAATATACGAATTATTATTGAATCAGCAAGGGTTTACGCTATTAATCTTTGGACAATAGTGGTGAGTTTCAGAAAATATAGCATCTTTTGAGCAAAAAAGCCAAAACGACTGTAACTATCCACCAAAATGAAGATAAACCTCATATTATCAACAAATTAACCTCAAAATGACTATCCACTAACCCTCCACTAACTATCCACTAACTATCCACTAACTATCCACCAAATGACAGCGATTTTAGTGTAGGGTTAGTGGATAGATAGTGGATAGTTAGTGGATAGTTAGTGGATAGTTGAAAACGACCTAAAGTTCTGAATACAAATAAGTTAATTGAAATTTAGTGGATAGTTACTGAAAAAAATGCTTTCTGCAGTGAAAAAACAGCATACTTTCACTATGAAAACAGCGTACTTTCACCATGTAAGCAGGCCATTCCCACCGTGGGAATAGGCAGTTACCAGCATGGGAATGTGCTGTTTCCACGGTGGGAACGGACTTTTTGCGCCGTGCAGGAAAATTTCTTGCGCCGTGCAGAGATGTTCTTTGCGCCGTGCGGATATGGTATCACCTCCGTGGGGATATAGTATCAGCTCCGTGCAAAAAGGGGCTCCGGAGCATGCATCCTGGATAAGTGGATAGTTATTTCGTCATTTTCATGACGTCGTCCATCGTGAAATGGCCGGAGAAGACCATCACCGTCGAACTGTCGTCCTCATCCGTTAACATGACGACAGCAGACTGTTGTTTGTCAATGCAGTGGTAGATGTCCACCTTGCTGTCATCCTCCTTGATCTGCATCAGCACTTCATAATTGTTTGTAAGACAGACATCGTTGTTTTGCAACGTGGAGTTTGCAAAGCGCATGGGGAAGTGGAAAGAGGTGAGTAAAAAGTGAAGAAATATGCAATAGCAGGGGGAAAAAGTTGAGGGTAGGAAGCGGATAGTTGGAAGAGATTTGCTACCTTTGCACCCGTAAAAAACCAAATCTATCAATCAAATATGTTTCATATTTACGAAGGTTTCCATCTGGTAGAGACGTATCACAAGATGCGCCACCAGCGGAAGTATCATCCAGAAGACAGCACCAAGCGTGCATTCAAAATTGCGTTAGTCATTCTCGTCACATTAGGACTCTGGAACATGCCGGCAGAGTGGTACGGCATCCAGAACCTGACAGTCATCCAACAGCGTATCATCGCCATCTTCGCATTTGCCACACTGATGTGGGTGCTCGAAGTTGTCTCCTCGTGGGCAACGTCGGTGGCCATCATCGTGCTGATGCTGCTGTTCACGACGGACAGCGGCATACTGCCCATGGTGAACGAAGAGGAGGTAGGCAAGTTATTATCGTATAAAGGGGTGATGGCGACCTTTGCCGACCCCGTCATCATGCTGTTCATCGGTGGTTTCGTACTGGCGATTGCAGCCACGAAGACAGGTCTCGACGCACAACTGGCCAAAGTGCTGCTGAAGCCCTTCGGAGCGAAGAGCGAAATGGTGCTGTTAGGTTTCCTGCTGATTACGGGACTATTCTCGATGTTCGTGTCGAACACGGCAACAGCAGCTATGATGCTGACCTTCCTGACACCCGTGTTCCGTCAGCTGCCGCCCGAAGGCAAGGGCCGTATTGCGCTGGCTATGAGTATTCCCATCGCTGCGAACTTAGGTGGTATGGGTACGCCCATCGGTACACCGCCAAACACCATTGCACTGAAGTACCTGAACGATCCTGAAGGTCTGAACCTCGGACTGGGTTTTGGTCAGTGGATGATGTTTATGTTCCCGCTGGTCGTGGTGCTGCTGTTCATCAGCTGGCGCCTGCTGCTGAAGGTGTTCCCCTTCACGCAGAAAACCATCGAGCTGAACATTGAGGGCGGTATGCAGAAGGGCTTCCACTCATGGGTGGTCATCGTGACGTTCTTCGTGACGGTAGCCCTCTGGTTGCTGGACCGTGTGACGGGCATCAACTCCTATACCGTGGCCATGTTGCCCTTCATGGTGTTTGCCTTGACAGGTGTCATCACCAAGCGTGACTTGGAACAGATTAACTGGAGCGTCATCTGGATGGTTGCGGGTGGTTTTGCACTGGGCTACGGTCTGAACGCGTCAGGTCTGGCTGCCAATGCCGTGGAGAGCATTCCCTTCGGTGACTTCTCGCCCCTGCTCATCCTGTTGCTCGGCGGCGCCATCTGCTACCTGCTGTCGAACTTCATCTCGAACTCGGCTACGGCTGCCCTGCTGATGCCTATCCTGGCCATTGTCTGCAGTGCCATGGGTGACAAGCTCGCCCCCATCGGCGGCACGCCAACCGTACTCATCGGCGTAGCCATCGCAGCATCGTCGGCTATGATCCTGCCCATATCCACACCACCGAACGCGCTGGCATTCTCTACGGGCTTCATCAAGCAGAACGACATGGTGAAGATGGGTACCGCTATGGGTGTCATCGCTATGGTACTCGGCTTCGGACTGATCTACCTGATGGGCACGCTGCACATCCTGTAAAAGCTATTGACAATAAGCCGTCAGGCTACTGCAAAGGGGAAAATTTAACGAAATGTAACCCTTTTGTAAAAATAATTGGGAATTTCCTTGGTCATGTCAAGGAAATTCTCTATTTTTGCGTTGTCAAATCTGACAAAGTGAAAGTCTCTCACAACTTAAAAACTATTATACACCAATATCTCTTTAACTAAAAATGTCAATACTATGAACGTTGAGAAAATCATGCAAGGTCTGGAGCAGAAGCATCCAGGCGAAGTAGAATTCCTGCAGGCAGTACGCGAAGTGCTGGAATCTATTAAGGACGTCTACAACCAGCATCCTGAATTTGAAAAAGCGAAAATCGTGGAACGTCTGGTAGAGCCCGAGCGTATCACCACCTTCCGTGTGCCCTGGGTCGACGACAAGGGTGAGGTGCAGGTGAACATCGGCTACCGTGTACAATTCAATAGTGCCATTGGCCCATACAAGGGCGGACTTCGTTTCCACCCGTCGGTGAACCTCAGCATCCTGAAGTTCTTAGGATTCGAGCAGACCTTCAAGAACGCACTCACCACGCTGCCCATGGGCGGCGGCAAGGGCGGCTCAGACTTCAGCATCCGCGGCAAGAGCGACAACGAGGTGATGAAGTTCTGCCAGTCGTTTATGACAGAACTCTACAAGGTCATCGGTCCCGACATGGACGTGCCGGCAGGTGACATCGGCGTCGGTGCCCGCGAGATAGGCTATCTCTTCGGACAGTACAAGCGACTCACCAGCCAGTTCCACGGTGCCACACTCACCGGCAAGGGCATTGAGTGGGGAGGCAGCATCCTGCGTCCGGAGGCAACGGGCTATGGTGCCCTCTACTTTGTGCACCAGATGATGCAGACGCATGGTCTCGACATCAAGGGCAAGACGGTGGCACTTTCTGGTTTCGGCAATGTGGCCTGGGGCGCTGCCAAGAAAGCTACCGAACTGGGTGCCAAGGTCATCACCATCAGCGGTCCTGACGGCTACATCTACGACCCCGCCGGTCTGGACAGTGAGAAGATTGAGTATATGCTGGAGCTCCGTGCCTCAGGCAACGACGTGTGCCAACCCTACGAGGAGGAATTTGATGGCGCTACCTTCTTTGCCAACAAGAAACCTTGGGAGCAGAAGGCCGACATCTACCTGCCCTGCGCTACCCAGAACGAGCTCAACGGCGACGATGCCGACGAGATTCTGGCTAACAAGCCGCTGTGTGTTGCCGAGGTATCGAACATGGGCTGCACCGCCGAGGCTGTCGAGAAGTTCGTTGCTGCCGGACAGCTGTTTGCTCCCGGCAAGGCTGTGAATGCCGGCGGCGTGGCTACCTCGGGATTGGAGATGACACAGAACTCCATGCGTATGTCGTGGACGGCCGAGGAGGTCGACCAGCGTCTGCACCAGATCATGTCCGGCATCCACGAGCAGTGTGTCAAATACGGCAAGCAGCCCGACGGCTATGTCAACTATGTCAAGGGCGCTAACGTCGCCGGCTTCATGAAGGTTGCCAAGGCCATGTTAGCACAGGGAATCGTCTAATGCGGTTTGCGGGCGTGCCCGCAAACCTAAATATAAAATATAAAATAAGAAATAACAAATGACACGTGGTGTAACATGGCGCATGATTTACTTGTCCTGCAAGGTATTGCCGGTGGGTTTGTTATTTTTTATTTTATATTTTTTATTTAGCCCCGCAGGGGCGCAAAACATTCAGAGCGGCAAGGCGTCCTACTACGCCAAGAAGTTTAAAGGCCGGAAGACGGCCAGTGGCGAGCGTATCCATCCGGACAGTTTGACCTGCGCACACCGCAGCTACCCCTTTGGCACGAAATTGAAAGTGTACAATCCCGCCAACGGACGTTTCGTCATTGTACGCGTCACCGACCGAGGCCCGTACGTCCGTGGGCGCATCATCGACCTCTCCTGGCGAGCTGCCAAGGAACTCGACATCATTTCCAAAGGCGTGGGCATGGTCACCGTACAACGCCTCGACGAAATCATCGTCCCCTTCCGTCCTGAGTTCGACGAGATAGAACTGCCCGAACTGGAGATGGAGACAAACGACGGTTCACCAGCCTTCAACCCCTTCTGGCAAGACATGAAGAAAGATCAGTTGGAGTCGCAGAAGCGAAACACCAAACACTAAACGCGCTGTCCTCCCCCCCTTCACTTCCGACTCGTCGGCACGACGATTTCCTTCACCTGTGAGGCAATCTCTCTGTTGCCCTGCTTGACAGCGACACGGATGACGACCTCGCCATTCTTCAGCTTTTTATCTGCCAGAATGTTTGCGGTATAGCGCACACCGCCCTTGGGCGCAATGCTCTCCACATGCAGGTCCGGCGAGATGCGGATATTCTTGTTGCCTGTCACGTCATATACCGTCGGCTGCACGTCAAAGATCACCTTGTCAGAACGGTTCATAATCTCGAACATCACCTTGCACTCCTCACCGGCACGCAACACGCCGTCATGGTTGCCATCGACGATATGGGCATTACGAATCACAATGGCATCATTGACGCTGTTATTGTATGTCGTTTCACGGGGACCAGGCGCATCGAAGTCAATGCGGTCATCATAGCCGCCATCGGGCTGATGGTCATACTGGCGGTTGTCGCCATACTGACGATTATCACCATATTGTCGGTCGCTATTCCGCTGACGCTCATACTGAGCCACACGCTCCTGCACCTTCTGGTCGGCAGCAGAACCGATGGCAGCACCCACCACGGCACCACCCGCCAAACCAACGATGCTACCTACATGTTCACCACGCCAGCCACCACTGATGCCACCAATGGCAGAGCCCAGCAACGAACCGAAAGTGCCGCCTACGTAGGCACCCTGACCGGTGTACGTACCACAGCTGCTCAACAGCAGCATGCTACCCATCACGAAGATTATTGTCTTTTTCATCTGCTTACTATTTTTTTTTGATGACGGTGCAAAGATACGAACATTCTTTCTCACTGGCAAGGGGGATTTCCCGAAAAAGTAGTAGGGAAATGTATAATATTAGAAAAAAACAACGTATCTTTGCATGCGATTACCAATAAAATGACAACCCATTATGCAAGAAACCAACAAAGGATTCATCTATTTCATCTGCCTGGTATCTGCCATGGGCGGACTGCTCTTCGGCTACGACTGGGTGGTCATAGGCGGTGCAAAGCCTTTCTATGAGCTGTTCTTCGGCATCAGCGACTCGCCCGTCATGCAGGGAGTAGCCATGTCAACGGCTTTGGTGGGCTGTCTGATAGGAGCCATGGTGGCTGGTGCCGCTGCCGACAGGTACGGTCGCAAGCCGTTGCTGACGATGGCCGCCATACTGTTTACCGTGTCTGCCATTGCCACAGGTCTGTTCAACGACTTCACCTTATTTAATATAGCACGCTTGATTGGCGGCATGGGCATCGGCGTGGCATCTGCCCTCTCGCCGATGTATATCGCAGAAGTCAGTCCCACAGCCATACGCGGACGGATGGTCAGCCTAAACCAGATGACCATCGTGCTGGGCATACTGGCAGCGCAGGTGGTGAACATGCTGTTGGCTCGGGAGACGTCGGTGCCAGAGAGTCAGGCATGGAACATCGCCTGGGGCTGGCGCTGGATGTTCTGGGCCGAGACGCTACCCGCAGCACTCTTTCTGGTCATGAGTTTCTTCATCCCCGAGAGCCCGGTATATCTGTCAGAGGTCAAAGGGAAGAGACTGTCGGCCAAAGACGGCCAGCAGCCGCTCATGGCTCGTCTCTCACTCCTTGCCACTCCTAAGTTCCGTCATGTCCTGATCTTGGGTTTGGTGATAGCAGTCTTCCAGCAATGGTGCGGCACCAACGTCATCTTCAACTATGCCCAGGAGATTTTCGTGGGGGCAGGCTTCGACGTCGACGGCATGTTCATCAACATCGTCATCACGGGCATCGCCAACGTCATCTTCACCATCATCGCCCTCTACACCATCGAGAAGTGGGGACGCCGTACCCTGATTCTGTTGGGGGCAGGCGGTCTGGGACTCATCTACCTAACGTTAGGCACCTGCTACTTCCTCGAAGTGAAGGGTGTCATGATGGTCGTACTGGTGGTCAGCGCCATCTCCGTCTATGCCATGACGTTAGGCCCTGTCACCTGGACACTGCTGGCTGAGATATTCCCCAACCACATCCGCGGCATCGCCATGGCCACCTGTACGTTCGCCCTCTGGGTAGGCTGCTGCACGCTGACATTCTCGTTCCCCTCAATGAATGCAGCCCTCGGCAGCAGCGGCACCTTCTGGATCTACAGCGCCATCTGTGCCTGCGCCTTTATCTTCCTGTTCCGCAACTGTCCGGAAACCAAGGGAAAGAGTCTGGAGCAACTGGAAAAAGAGTTAGTAGGACCCACCCCCGGCCCCTCCCTGTAATGGAGGGGAGTAGATAGTTTAATCCTTAATATGACACAATTAAAAATAAAATAGGTATGGATAATAATAAAGTAACTGCTCCCTCCCTCACAGGGAGGGCAGGGGGTGGGTCTTCCGTTAAAGCATGGAGAGAGTTGGTGACCATACCAACATACGAGGTCGGAAAACCCGAGAAGAATCCGATGTTCCTGGAGAAACGTGTCTATCAAGGCTCGTCGGGAGTGGTCTATCCCTACCCTGTCATCGAGTCGATATCCGACGAGAAAGTCGATAAGGACTATCAAGCCGTATGGCTGGAAAACGAGTATATCAAGGTGATGATTCTGCCCGAACTGGGCGGTCGCGTGCAGATGGCATACGACAAGATCAAACAGCGCCACTTCGTCTACTATAACCACGTCATCAAACCAGCCCTCGTCGGACTGACAGGTCCTTGGATCAGTGGTGGCATCGAGTTCAACTGGCCTCAGCACCATCGTCCCTCCACCTATATGCCCGTCGACTGCGACATCGTCGAGAACGAAGACGGCTCCGTGACAGTATGGGTGAACGAGATGGAACGCATGTTCCACCAGAAAGGTGCCGCCGGTTTTACGCTACGTCCCGGCTGTGCCTACTTAGAGATTCAGGGGCGTGTATCGAACCGTACGCCGCTGCCACAGACGTTCCTGTGGTGGGCAAACCCCGCCGTCGAGGTAAACGATGCCTACCAGAGCGTCTTCCCGCCTGACGTCAACGCCGTCTTCGACCACGGCAAGCGCGCCGTCTCGTCGTTCCCCATCGCCACCGGCACCTATTACAAGATGGACTATTCAGCCGGAGTGGACATCTCCAACTACAAAAACATCCCCGTTCCGACATCATACATGGCGGTCAACTCGAAGTACGACTTTGAGGGCGGCTATGAGAACGACACCAAGGGCGGCATGTTGCATGTGGCCAGCCACCATTTCTCGCCCGGCAAGAAGCAGTGGACCTGGGGCAATGGCGACTTCGGTCGTGCCTGGGACAGGAATCTTACTGACTCAATTGACAATGGAAAATGGAAAATTGACAATGACCATGCAGACAGTGGTGAAGCCAATAATTATCCATTATCCATTATCAATTATCCATTATCCAAAGGATACCGTCCCTACATCGAACTGATGGCTGGTGTCTATACTGAGAACCAGCCCGACTTCACGTGGCTGATGCCCTACGAGGAGAAACAGTTTGTGCAGTACTTCATGCCCTACCGCGAAATAGGAATCGTCAAGCAGGCCTCGAAGGACCTCATCCTGAATATCGAAAAGACCGCTAGTGGCATCTGCTTCAAGGTTCTCGCCACATCGAGGCAGGACGTCCGCATCCTGCTCACCGACAAGGAGGGCAAGGTATATTACGACCAGCAGCAGGCGCTAAGCCCCGAGGCCGTCCTCACCGAGACGGTCGCGTGCCCGACGGTGTCCCTGTCGGAGTTGACGCTCACCGTCGGAAAGCTCCGTTGGCAAGCCGAACCCGACGACATCCGGCCTATCCCGGATGCCGCCGAAGCCGCACTACCACCGCTGGAGACAAAGACCAACGACCAGCTCTACCTGACAGGCTTACACTTGGAGCAATACCGCCATGCCACCTGGTCGGCACTCGACTACTACGAAGAGGCCCTGCGCCGCGACCCGAATGACGTGCGCTGTCTGAACCAGACAGGACTGTGGTACCTGCGCCGCGGACGCTTTGACAAGGCAGAGACCTACCTGAGAAAGGCCGTGAGGATATGGCAGAAGCGCAACCCCAACCCCTACGACGGCGAAGCCATCTTCAACTTGGCCCTTGCACTCAAGTACCAACATCAGGCTGACGAAGCGTATGAGTTCTTTTGGAAATCGACGTGGAACAAAGCCTGGGCAGATGCAGGCTACTTTGAGGCCGCCTGCATCAGCACTGCACAAGGCCGCTACGACGATGCACTGGACGAGTTGAACCGCTGCCTTGTCTTCAACAGTTGCAACCACAAGGCCCGCGCCCTCAAGGCTGCCGTTCTGCGGCATATGATGGCAGAGTCGCAACAAACGAACGACGAGGCCCTGGAATGCTGTTCCCAAGCCCTTGCCCTCGACCACTTCAACTACGGCTGCATCTACGAGCAATACCTGCTGACAAAGGATGACAGCATGCTCCAGCGCCTGCAACAGCTCATGCACGACAATGTCCATAACTACCACGAGTTAGCCCTCGACTATGCACAGGCGGGCTTGTGGCAGGAGTGCCTCGACATCCTGCATTGTCAAACGTCAGCCCCCCACCCCCTCACCTATTATTATATAGGTTGGGCACAGCTTGAACTGGGCGATGCCGTTGCTGCCAATGCGGCCTTCGAACAGGCTGAACAGATAGACAGCTACTGCTGTTTCCCCAATCGTCTGGAGGATGTCATCGTGCTGACGATGGCTAAGACCATCAATCCCGACGGTGCCCGTGCACCATACTATCTGGGGTGTCTCTACTATGACAAGCGTCAGTACGACCTCGCCATCAGCAACTGGGAACTGTCCGCCCAACTCAATCCGTCGTTCCCCACCGTCTGGCGCAACCTCGCACTGGCACGCTTTAACAAACAGGACAAGCAGGACGAGGCGGTGGAATACATGGAACGCGCCTTCCATCTTGACGAGACCGACAGCCGCATGCTCATGGAACTCGACCAACTCTACAAGCGTATGCAGAAGCCCCATGCCGAGCGGCTCGCCTTTCTGCAGAACTATCCGGAACTCATCCAACAGCGTGACGACCTGATACTCGAAGAGATTACCCTCCTCAATCAACTCGGTCGCCATGAGGAGGCGATGCAGAAGCTGGATGCCCATCAGTTCCACCCCTGGGAAGGCGGCGAGGGCAAGGTATCGGCACAGTATCAGATCTGCCGCGTGGAACTGGCCAAGAAAATACTTTCAATGGAAAATGGAAAATTGATAATGGATAATTTCCATGCGGACAGTGGCGAAGCCAATCATTATCCATTATCCATTATCAATTATTCATCAGAAGAAGCAAAGCGGCTTCTCGAGGAGTGCCTCGTCTACCCGCCTCATCTGGGCGAAGGCAAACTCTATGGTGCTCAGGACAACGACTTCCTCTACTTCCTCGGACGCTATGAGGAAGGTACCGCCGGACCCACCGAGCCTGCCGCTGCCATGTACTATAACGATGCCAAGCCCGACAAGATATTCTATGCCGGACTCTGCTATCGTGCCCTGGGACAGGAGGACAAGGCGTGCAGCCTCTTCCATAAGCTCGTCAACTACGGCAAACAGCATCTCTTCGACCACGTCACTATGGACTACTTTGCCGTATCACTGCCCGACCTGCTCATCTGGGAAGGCAACCTCGACGTACAGAACCGCATCCACTGCCTCTACATGCTTGCCCTCGGCTACTATGGTCTAGGAGACAAAGGCCATGCCCTCCGCTATCTCTCAGAAGCGGAAGCCCTCGACCACAACCACCAAGGCATCCAGCAGTTCCGCACCCTGGTAAACCTACCCTCAGCAATTCACCGTCAATAGTTCAAATCAGAAACTTCAAACGTCAAACATCAAACGTTCAATGATCAAGAAAATACTCCTGGCACTTGTCATCGTGGTGGTACTCGTCATGGCTGCCGCCTACATCACCAAGCCCGACCACAAGGCCCATTTCGACGCCGTAAAAGGTACGGCTCTGCGCGTCATCGACCACCAAGTCAATGTCAATCCGTTGACAGCCCTCTTCGGTCCCATGGTCACCATGGGTGCCCTCGAAGTCGTTGACGGCTACCTGAAGAAGTATCTGCTGTTTTACGACCACACGTTCTACACCACGGGCGTACTCATTTATCAGGACCAGTTCATTCCCGTTTCCGTCGGTGCCTTCGGTCACGTACACATGCTCGTCAGCGAGGACGACATCAAGAACGTTGTCAAGCTACCCGACCTGCAACAGATCAATAATCTCTAAACTCTAAACTCTCATCTCTCATCTCTAAACTCTAAACTCTCATCTCTAAACTCTAAACTCTCATCTCTAAACCCTAAACTATTTCACCTCAATCCACGTCGGCTTCAGCATAGCCGACTTGGCAGTGATGCTGCCCGGCCCCGTTGCCACCACCAGACAACGGCCGTGGAAGGCCTTGCGCTGGGGAGCCTTGAAGTTCTCCATCGACGTCTGGCAGCCATTGTCCGTACCCAGCACCTTGCCCTCACCCTCGTAGATGAAGTAGATGAGGTCGTCGGCCCAGGGACAGAGGTTGCCGTCCTTGTCTACCACCTCGGCCGTGACGAAGGTCGCCTCCTTACCCTGGTAGTCGACAGACAGCCGGATGGCGTCGGGAGCACCGGCAGTACGAATGGTCTGCTCGCAGACTATCTGGCCGTTCTTCCTCGATACGGCCTTCACCTCGCCCGGGTCAAACGTCACGTGCCACATAACATGATATTCAGTACTCATGCCACCAGCATCATTTCTAATTCCTTTCATTTCCTTCCGCCTTACCCCTTGCGACTGGCCGTTGATGAACAGCTCCACCTCGTCGGCGTTGTTGTAGTAGCACCATACGTCAATCTCGTCGCCAGGCACCCAGTTCCAGTGCGGGAAGAGGTGCAGCATGGGCTTCGATGTCCACTCGCTCTGGTACATATAGTAGCTGTCCTTGGGGAATCCAGCCAGGTCGATGATGCCGAAGTAGCTGCTGCGGGCGGGGAAGCCGTATGGCGTAGGCTCGCCGATATAGTCGAAGCCCGTCCAGATGAACTGACCACCCACATAGGGCGTATGCTTCACCACATCCCATGTCTGCTCGTGGGTACTCGACCACGAGGCATGCATGTTGTCGTAGGCTGAGCACATGAACGACGGATCGGTATAGGGCAGCCACCATTCCTTAGGAGCCTTGTAGATGCTGTCCGACGGCATCCTGTAGTAGCCGCGCGTCTGCAGTGCCGACACGCTCTCCGTGAAGATGAAGGGCTTGCCGGGGAAGTTCTTCGGCACGTCCTTCACCCACTCGTGGTGGTAGTTGAAGCCTATCAGGTCGATGGCTCCGCTCTTGAAGAGGTGGTTGCCGGGCGACGGCTCATTACAGCCGGCGGTGATGGGGCGTGACGTGTCGTAGCGCTTCACGATGTCTGCCAGATGCTGCGTCAGCAGACTCTGTACGGAGAGCTCGCCGTCCTTGGCTAACGTTGAGGCATCGTGACCCGCGTTCAGAATCAGGTTCGCCTGTTCCAACGTCAATGTGTCAGCCTCAGCCGAGGACCACTGTTCCAGCACCTCGTTGCCTATGGACCACATCAGGATGCAGGGGTGGTTGCGGTCGCGCAGCACCAGGTCCGCCAGGTCGCGCTCATGCCACTCGTCGAAGAAACGGGCATAGTCGTTCTGTGTCTTCTTGCGGCGCCACATGTCGAAACTCTCGTCCATGACGATGAGTCCCATCGTGTCGCACATGTTCAGCAACTCCGGGGCAGGAGGATTGTGCGACGAGCGGATGGCGTTCACACCCATCGCCTTGAGTTTGGTCAGCTTGCGGTGCAGGGCGTCCTCGTTCAGTGCAGCACCCAGGCAGCCGAAGTCGTGGTGCTCGCAGACGCCATTCAGCTTCATGTTCTTGCCGTTGAGCCAGAAACCCGTCTGGGCATCAAACCGGAAATCGCGGAAGCCCGTCGTGGTCTCTACCTCGTCCACCACCTTGCCACCCACCTTTAACACCGTACGGACCTTATAAACATATGGGGTATCGCAAGACCACTTATGCAGTACACGTGCATCGTCGAAATAGAAACCACCTCGGAAAATCATCGATGTTTCATAAGGAGAACCTTTTACAGGAGGAGGGTTGTATAAATTAGCTTTACGGACTATCTTACCATCTGCATCAATAAGAGAAATAGTTCCTGCAATTTTTCCCCTTTTGGGATTATCTACTTCTACCTGATAATTGAAACATATTCTCCCATTTTTATCAGGCCCTAAAAATGACGCATATTGCCCCCAATGCTTTATATGGATGGGGTTCGTCTGTGTGAGCCATACGTGGCGATAGATGCCGCAGCCCGAGTACCAGCGGCTGTTGGGCTGGTCGCTGTTGTCCACACGCACAGCCACCACGTTGTCGCCCTGACGGACGTAGGGCGTGATGTCGTACTCGAAGGAACTATAGCCGTAGGGACGGAAGCCCACCTCCTGACCGTTGACATAGACAGTGGAGTTCATATAGACACCGTCGAACTCGAGGAAGAATTTAAAAGTTGAGGGTTCAATTTTAAAGTGCTTGCGATACCAGCCGATGCCGCCAGGCAGGGCTCCCCCACCCGCTCCACTGGGATTGCCCACATAGAAGTCGCCCTCTATGGCCCAGTCATGAGGCAGATTGAGACTTCGCCAATGACTGTCGTTGTAATCTACCTGCGACATCTGGGCAGAGTCGCCTAACATAAACAGCCAGCCAGCATCGAAATTCTGACGCTGACGGGCCTGTATGGCTGTCAGTCCACACAGGACACAGACAAGACAAAGGAACCTTTTCATTATTTCATTTTACATTTTTCATTTTTCATCTTTCATCTTTCATCTTTCATCTTCTTAAGCCACTCCATCTGACCATAATTGGTATTCTCCGATGTCCAGTGCTCGTTGACGGGCGTTATCAGGCACTCTTTGGGTGCCGTGATGAGGTTCCACACGATATAGCTCGTAGTCGGAGGACACACATTGTCGTTGTACCCCCACGTCAGGTAAACGGGACAGGTGATGCGACGGGCGAAGTTCACCACGTCATAGTAGGCCATGGTCGTCACCTTCTCGGGGGTGAGCATGTTCTTCAGGCGGTTGAAGTGTGGATAGCCACCGGCCCGGTTGTCCAGATAGCCCGCCATGTCGCTGAGGGCAGGATGGTTGGCGACGCAAGCCGTCACGCGAGGGTCGAGACCAGCGGTGACGAGCGACAGGGCACCGCCCTGGCTGCCGCCCTGCACGAAGACGTTCTTGCCGTCCCAGTCGGGCAGACTGCAGAGATAGTCGATAGCCCGTACACAGGCCACGTAGACATGCTTCATATAGTAGTTGTCCTTGTCGTCAAGGCCATTGGTCAGGTAGCCGTTCTCATAGTCGAAGGCGGTGGTAATCTCCTTGAACTGTTCGGCCGTCATCTCGGGGTTCAGCCCGTGAATCTCCATCTCCAGACGGATGAAGCCGTTCTTGGCATAATAGAGGTTGCGCATAGGTTCCTTGATGGTCTTGATGCCTGCTCCCGGGGGACAGAGCACCACGGGGTACTTGCCTTCCTTCTTGGGCTTCGACAGGTAGGCGTAGACGCTATGGCGCTTGTCTGTCTTGATCTTCAGCAGATACATGTCCGTCTCATCGGTACAGTAGTCGTCCACCTTCTTGCAGTCCACATGCAACGGCGTCTTGCGGGCCTCTTCCAGGTTTGCCTTCCAGAAAGCGTCAAAGTCCTTGGGGTCCTTGGTGTAGGGCTTCAGCTGTTCGGGCGAGAAGCCTACCTTTACATGGTGCTGGTACTGGCCATCGATGCTGAGGCGCAGGTCCAGGAATCCGGGCTTCTTCATCGTCCCCATGTCGATGGTGGCGCGGCCGTTTTTCAACCTCACCTTGCCGTTGGAGGTAGCGGGCATCATGTCGGGTCCAATCTCGTAGGTCACCTCGACATCCTGAGGGATGCCATAGCGGCAGAACGACACCTCGACCTTGGCATTCTCGCCTGTCTTGTAGAGCCAGTCGGCATGATTGGGCACTGTGTACCAGAGGTAGTCGGAACGGTAGGGGTAGTTCTCAGCCCAGGCTACTGCACCCATCAGCAGCAGAAGCAGGGCACTGGTTAGTTTCAAAGTAGTTTGTTTCATCGTTGTAAGTTTGCGTTATTGAATCATTAGCTTGTCTTCTCGACAACCACATCATGCAGCATGTCATGCAGCGGTGCGGCTTCGCCTACTGCGGCATCATCTATCTTGCCAATGGCGACGAGCGGCTGGCATATCAGAGGGTTGAGTAGAGGGGGCTCTGCTCCTTTTACTTCAAAAAGAACTTCTTCCCGTTTCTGATGTACACTCCCGGCCGTGTGGGCGTGCCGGTAATCAGGCGCCCTTGCAGGTCGTAGCAGCCTCCGGTGGCTCGGCCGGAGCTGACGTCAGCGGCAGGGATGTCGCGGATGGCGGTCGTGGTATCGTCGTCGAAGAAGTCGATGTCCACCACCTGGTCGTCGTCCTCACCGTCAGAGATGATGACAAAGCGGGTCTTGAAACTCTGGATGTCGGTATCGGCCGTCAGGCTGAAGTAGGCTCTGTAGGCCCTCAGCGACTCCTGGTCAGTGGCGTTCACCCGGGTAAAGGAACCGTCGCTGCGCAGCAGGTAGGCATGATCCTTAGCCAACTCGGCGGCGGTCTTCTCAGACGTCATCGGCCGCCACCATCCCAGCACCGCCGAGCCGTCGGCATTGAACACCTCGTCGCCGACACTGTATAAAGAAGACATGGTGACATTCCGGGCGTCAAGCGACAGCGTGCCCTCATTCACCACGATGACGTAGGCCTGACGGGCCTTGAGGATAGGGAAGTCGTGGGTGAAGGTCAGTTCGCGTTTCTCCAGGTCAACGTTCGACAGGTGGTACACCATGAACTGGTCGGTGTAGGTCTCGGCCAGTTGCACCTCGTAGGGCAGACTGATGGTGTATGCTTTTGACTTCCACGTTCCGTCGGACTGCTTGGAGGCTGAGAGCACGCGGTCGTACTTCACATCCACCTCACCCCCTATGAGGGTCTGGATCACCACATTGCTATTGTCTCCATCGTCTTTGATTTCGAGTGTATAGTTCTTCCAATCGTAGATGAAGTCAATATAATGGTAGCCGTTAAGCACGTATTCAGCGATATATAGCGTATAGCCCTTTTCATAGGGGGTTGGAGCTACGACCTCGGTGCGCACGCTGGCGTCATAGGTGACCGTCTGGTGAAGCAGACGGTCGGTCAGTTCCAGTCGGCACGACTGCCTGTCGTCGGCCCAGGTCCACTTTTCGTCGTAGACGATACGGTAGCGGGCGTATGCGTGAACATCTTTTGTAGGCGTATAGTCGTCGCCGGCATCCAGCAGATTGCTATCATCCTCGATGGAATAAGTGAGGGCAGGAACCTCTGCGGGCTCTATTTGCCATCCTATGAACTCAAGGGCCTCAAGGTTTTCACAGTCTATGAGTTGTGCGGCCCTGCCCTTGCCTACCTTCTCCGTGATGTCCTGGCTGGCATCGTAGAAGATGACGGCTTTGGAGTCCGGACGGTGGTAGGTGATGGTCCACGTACCCATCGTGTAGCCGCAGGGACAGTTCTCGACTAAGTGGTCCTCCTCCTTGTCGAGAGCACAGAACCTGCAGGTGAACTTGTGAGTGTTCTCGCCGACCACACGGTAGGTTCCCTCCCGATGGTTGCACGCTTCCACCCTGGCATACTGGCGCCAGTGGCAGGCGTCAATGCGCTCTGGATTGGTGAAGGTCTTCTCGATGGCATTCTCTGAACTGCCTGCCGACACCTTCATCGTCTCGCCCAGCGTCAGCGTGTTGCCCGCACAGTTGTCCTTGTTGCGCTCGCCGTCGCCACTGCCTATGGCACTGCCACACTTGGAGTCGGTGCCCTTGCACTTGTCGCCGGCCTTGGCCTCTATGGTGCCTCCCAGCAGCTTGATACCACCGCCCATGCAGTTGTCGCCGCCACCGATGCCGGCACCATAGCCACCGCCATAGGCCTTGACCGTGCCACCGGTGATACAGCACCACTGGCCGGGACCGTTCTCGCCGCCGCCGATGCCGGCAGCATCCTTGCCGCCAAAGGCCACTACCTCGCCGCCATAGATGTAGGTCGTAGCCCCCTGCACGTTGCAGCCGCCGCCGATGCCAGCGCCGTAACTGCCACCTTTGGCTGTCACGGTGCCGCCCTCAATGATGACGGTGTATTTTTCGGGATTCTCCGCGTCCGACTGGCACGAATTGATACGGAGTTGTTCGTAATGGCTCTCATAGGCGTTGGGAGGACAACTACCGCTGCCGATGCCGGCGGCACGATGGCCACCCGTAGCCGACAGAACGCCGCCATAGATATGCGTACGGCCCAGCGAGCCGCCTACCCCCTTGATATTCGCCTCTATCCATTTGTAACAGCCTCCGCCACCCAGACCGGCAGCCAGCTCACCGCCTGTGGCAGCCACCCAGCCGCCATACTGCGTGTACTCCAGACCGCGCAAGCCCTTATCTTCGTAGCCACAGCCGCCACCGATGCCGGCACCGCCCTCACCACCGATAGCCGTGATGGAGCCTCCGTAGACAATCATTACGCCCGAGTGGACGCGCTGTTCCCAAGTTGATTTGTACGAGCCCTCCCAGCCGGCCCCGATGCCGGCGGCACGCTTGGCTCCCTGTACGGCAAACACACCGCCATGAACCACCAAATGTCCCATGAGGCTTTCGGCTGTGCTGCCGATGCCGGCAACGCCCTCGCTGGTGCTGTTCACCGTCACGTGGCCTTGCCGGGCGTTGTCGTCTGACTGTGAGTAGACGTAGAGCGTCCTGTTGTGAATCCTGTCACCGAGGTCCTGATAGGAGCGACGCTCAAGTTTGATGTTATGACAGTTCAGCTGGCATCCGTCGGTCAGTATCAGATGCACATCCATACCCTCGATGGTCAGCGTGCCCAGCGTCAGCTCGCCCTCCACGTAGTACCAGCCGCTCTGCAGCGTAGGGTTGCTGGTGGTCACCTTCGTGGCGTCAGCACTCTTCGTCACAGCCTTAACGGCTTTGCTCCCTTCGTCCCACGACCGTTCTATGTAGGTCACACTGTCGGCCCAGGCGTACTGCCAAATGCCAAGGGACAGAATCAGTGTCAATAATCCCTTTCTCATTTCTCTTTTCTGCTTATTCCTTTTAGTAACTCCTGTCCCTGGAGCTGTACTCCCCGGTGACAGTCGAAAAATATGCTGCAAAGGTACTACTTTTTATTAATTCAACAAATAATTTCTTAGGAAAATTTGGAGGCCGTTCTCTTGCAGGTTTTGAAATAATTCTTATCCCTGCATCAGGATGGAAAGGGAATTTGTGAACTGCGAGCTGTTTGCGAATATTTTCGTAACTTTGCGCTTCGATAAGGTGACTGTGTCCAACGAGATTTTACGAACTTATCATATTCCCCGCTCGGCCCAGTCACCTCTATCTAGATAGCGATAACCAATGGCTTCGGCAATGTGCATGGACTCTACCTTTTCTGAACCGGCAAGGTCGGCGATGGTACGGGCGACCTTCAGGATGCGGCTGTAGGTACGGGCAGAGTGTTTAATCCATCGTTAAAGGTGGAAATAGTAGTGGATTTTTGTACAATCGTACTATTTTTGATTCAATACGTACTATAATACACCTTCTTTTTTGTAATTGTCTGTTCTTTTGCAGCCGAAAATCAATAATCTACAAAACAAGAAAAAGATGAAACTAAAACAAATGATGAGAAGAGCGCATCGGATGTTGGCACTGCTGACATTGCTCTTGTGCACGATGAAGGTTGCCGCTACGCAGACAGTGGTGGCCCATTGGGAGTTTACAACAGGTTACGATGTGGAGAAGAGTGGTACCACCGCCATCTACACCCCCAACACGTTAGGGTGGTCGGCGCTGGCCAATACGAAGTGGACGTCGCTGCAGCCCTATTTTCTGCCCAATGAATGTGCGTTGGTGCCTGAGGAATGTAAGGTTACCGTCCATACCAGCGACGGCAAGTGGCAGGTGTGTACCAGTGGTTCTGCCCCCAATTACCACCTGCGCCTGAATACGGCCTCTATCGACAAGTTCACGGCTAAGAGCGACTACACGGACGGCTCGAAGCACGACCAGTATTTTGAGGTGTCGATGCCTACGACATCGCTGAGCAACCTGAAGCTGAACTTCGCCATCGGCGACGGCAGCAGTTCGAGCACAAAGTTTGGAGTTGTCTACTCCGTTGATGGTGGCCAGACTTGGACCGTACTTGACGACTATACCGCTGGTGCCCACTGGAATACATGGGTTGATGCCAATTACAATCTGAATGCCGACAACAAGGAACAGCTCATCGTCCGTATGCTCATCCAGAGTGCCACGAAGACCAGCAACTATAATCTGAAATATGTCAACATTCTGGCAGAGGACACACAGGCTCCCAAGTTGCAGAGCGTCACCCCGGCAAATGGTGATACAGGAGTGTTGCCTACGGGTAAGGTCGTCATACTCTTCAACGAGGGCGTGCAGATGAAGTCGGGTGCCAAAGCCACGCTGACTAACAACAGCACACAGTCAAGTCAGATCCTCACACCTGTCATTAATATTAATAAGGTTTCGTTTGCGTATGCCGACCTCGATCTGAGTACCTCTTATACCCTCACGCTGCCTGCCAACTCACTTTCCGACATGGCTGGCAATGCTTACGACGGAGCAATAGTTATTACCTTCACTACTGGTGACACACGCCCAGTTCCACCTCCAGTGCTTGACAGCCACAACCGGTTGTGGTATCACCGTCCCGCCGCTTACTGGGAAGAGGCACTGCCTCTGGGCAACGGCCGACTGGGAGTTATGGTCAGCGGCAGTGTGGCTAAGGACACGTTGCAGCTGAACGAGGACACCTTCTGGGGACAGTCGCCCAACAAGAACTATAATGCCAATGCCAAGAACGTGTTGGCACAGGTGCAGCAGCTCATTTTCAATAAGGACTATGCCGCAGCCCAGAAACTGGCTATCCCCAACTGGATGTCGCAAGCCTCACACGGTGCACAGTATCAGGCAGCCGGCTGCGTATTGGTGGGCTTCCCCGGTCACCGCTTCGATGACGAGGAGCTGGGACAGGCCGCTGTGCTCAATGGTTCTCCCATTGAATTAAAAGATGCACAGGGCTACGTCCGTTCCCTCGATATGAACAATGCTACCGCCGTTACCACCTACGTCGTGAACGGTGTCACCTATACCCGTACTGTCTTCACCTCGTTCGAGGACAATGTCACCGTGATGCGCATTGAGGCTTCAGAGGCTGGCAAACTGAACTTCAACGTCTGCTTTGCAGCCCCCAGCAAGACCAACATGGAGAAGTTGGGCATCAACAAGATAACCGCTGACGGCATGATTGAGGCATCGCTCATTCCTGCCCGCGACCAATCGGAAAACGTCAACAACAAACTACTATGCTATACATTTATTAAGGTGATGAACGACGGCGGCACGCAGGCCAGTGTGCTCAACGGTTTTCCCGTTGAGACCCGTGGCATCGTAGCTGGACAGACAAAAGCCCCCGCCATTGAGGTCTGTGATGCCACGTCGGCCACCATCATCATCTCGTCGGCCACCAATTTTGAGCGTTACGACGACATCAGCGGCAATGCCGAGGCAAAGGCCTTGGGTTATATGACCGCCTATCTCAACAAACAGAAAGACTATGCTACCACGCTGGCTGACCATACCGCCCGCTATCAGGAGCAGTTCGGTCGCGTCAGCCTCGACCTGGGTACGAACGCTGAGCGGGAATCGAAGGATACCGAAACACGCATCAAGGAGTTCCGCTCCGTGGGAGGCAACGACCCAGGGCTGATAGCCAACTACTTCCAGTTTGGCCGTTACCTGCTCATCTCCTCCTCACAGCCTGGCACCCAGCCCGCCAACCTGCAGGGCATTTGGAACCCCAACGCCCGCCAGTATCCGGCATGGGACTCGAAGTATACGTCGAATATCAACGTCGAGATGAACTACTGGCCCGCCGAGGTGGCTAACCTCTCGGAGTGTCACAACCCGTTCATTGAGATGGTGAAGGATGTCAGCATCACGGGGGCTGAGACGGCTCAGCAGATGTATGGTGCCCGTGGCTGGACGCTACACCACAATACTGACCTCTGGCGTACCACTGGTGCCGTGGACAACGGTTCTGTGGGGGTATGGCCTACCTGTAATGCTTGGTTCTGCTCGCACCTGTGGGAGAAATACCTCTTCTCTGGTGACCAGCAGTATCTGGCCGAGGTGTACCCCGTGCTGAAGGGATGTGCTCAGTTCTTCCAGGATTTTCTGGTGAAAGACCCCAATACGGGCTACATGGTGGTATGTCCCAGCAATTCTCCTGAGAACCATCCGGGCATTGGCAGCTATACCGATGACAACGGTAAGAACATGAACTGCGCCCTCTTCGGTGGTGTGGCTATGGATAATCAAATGGTCTATGATGTATTGAAGAACACTGCAGAGGCTGCCCGCATCTTAGGAACCGATGCCGAACTGGCCGACCAACTGGATGCGCTGAAGGCGCAACTGACTCCCTATAAGATTGGTAAGTATGGACAGATACAGGAATGGCAGGAGGACTGGGACAAGGAAAACAACTCACACCGTCACCTGTCGCACCTCTGGGGCGCCTACCCAGGCAACCAAGTGTCTCCCTTCACGAATCCCACCGTCTATCAGGCCGTACATAAGTCGCTCGTGGGCCGTGGCGATGCTGCCCGTGGCTGGTCGATGGGCTGGAAGGTATGCCAATGGGCCCGTATGCTTGACGGCGACCATGCGCTGACTATCATCAAGAACCAGTTGCGCCTGATGGACCCGAACGCTACTATGAACGATGCCGACGGAGGTACATACGCCAACATGTTCGATGCCCACGCTCCGTTCCAGATTGACGGAAACTTCGGGTGCTGTGCCGGTATCGCTGAGATGCTGTTGCAGAGTCACGCCGGCTTCATTCATCTGCTGCCAGCCCTGCCGAAAGCATGGGCCGATGGCGAGGTGAAGGGACTGCGCGCCCGTGGCGGATTTGAGGTCACCGACATGCAGTGGAAGGACGGCAAGGTGGTCAGCCTGAAGGTGAAGTCGACGCTGGGCGGCAACCTGCGCCTGCGCACCGCTAACGCCCTGAAGACGGCCAACGGCACGGCACTGGCTACAGCCACCGGCGACAACAGCAACCCGCTGATGCAGCCCTACCTGATGCCAGACCCCATCGTGGCTGATCCCTCGAAGATTCCCGCCACTAAATTGCCAGAAACTTACCTGTATGACATTCCCACCACCGTGGGACAGGAAATAGAGCTGATTGACCTTGATGGCACTACTGCCATTCAGGAGGTGTTAAGCGCCGAACAGCAGCGACCCACGACGGATGTCGCCTATGCCCTGGACGGCCGTCGCGTCAGCAACAGCTATAAAGGGCTGGTCGTTGTGGGCGGTCGGAAATACGTTCGCAATTAAGTAAAACACTATAACCAAACTAAATACAATGATGAAAAAACAATTATTGAGAAGCGTCATGGCATCCTTTGCCCTGCTGGCAGGGATGGCGCAGACGCATGCAGAGCAGGTGACGCTGGCGGCGTGGGACTTTGCTAACGATGTGAAGTACACCGCATCGGCTAACGACGGCGGCAAGACGTACTATACCGCCTCAGCCAACACAAAGGAGAACATGGAGTACAGTTTCTCCGCCCAGCAGCCCTTCTTCTATCCTACATCGGGGGCACTGACCAACGGTACGCTGACCATCTGGTCGAGCGACACCAACAAAAAATGGTACATCTCCAACTTCAACAACGGTGCACTGCGCATGTATACTGCATCGCCGAAAGTGATAACAAACCCCACCGATGCCGCCCAGCACTACAATTATGCAGAGGTGGAACTGTCGGCCGCGGGCTACAAGAACCTGCAGTTCTCGTGCCGCATGTCGGGTAACAACAGCAGGACACTGCCCGTCTATGTACTGGTGTCCACCGACGGTGGTGCCACATGGCTGCCATCCAGTACGCTGAACAGTACCGGCAGCAGCTGGAGCAACTTCAACGAGACGAAAGCCGCTCTGGCCGTCGACGGCCAGAGCAGTGTAAAGGTGCGCGCCCTGATAGGCTACGACGCAGGAGCCACTGGCGACATGTATCTGAACAGCTTCAAGGTGACGGGTGAGGCTCTTGGCAGTGATGCCTTCTATGCCCTTTCTGCCACTGCCACACCGGCCGAGGCAGGCTATGTGGCCATGTCGCCCGTAGGCACATCGGCCGTCGCTGGTACGGAGCTGAAGTTTACGGCCAAGAACCTGTCGGGCTACCAGATTAAGGAGTGGCAGGACGGTACAGGCAATACGCTGGCCAAGACGCAAGACTATACGACAACCGTCAGTGGCAATACCACCGTGGCAGCTGTCTTCACCACTATCGAGACCTATACGCTGACAGTCAACAAGACTGGCGACGGTGCCAAGTGGGGCGAGGTGGTCATGTCGCCGGAACCCATCAACGGCAAGTACGATGCCGGTACGGAGGTGACGCTGACCGTCATTCCCAACAACGTGACCAACTTCCTGACTTGGGAAGACAACAGTGCCGCACTGAGCCGCGTGGTCACCGTCAATGGCAATACGGAGGTGACTGCCACGTTCGATGTCATCCCGTTCATCGTGGCATGGGACTTCAACAACGACAAGAATACGTCGCGCGGCAACCGTGAGGCCGACTATGCCTTTGCCACCGACAACACCGGTGTCATGCTGTTCTATCAGGGAGCCAACTGTGCCAACACCAACTGGGGCAGCGGCAAGGCCTCCTTCGGCGGTCGCCAGCTGTGGGCAGCACGCCGCTACACCGACTACAGCAAGGACGAACAGATTCCGCGCGCCTTCGTGGCCTCGTTCAGCGTAAAGGATTACGACCTGATTAAGATTCACAGCCTCGTGGCCGCCAACAACAACTGCGTGCGCGAACGTCAGCTGCTGCAGTTGAGCACTACCAGCAGCACTGAGGGCTTCACCACTCTCAAAACGCTGACCCTTTCTGAAAACCCCAGCAGCGAGTGGGTCAATATGGACTATGAACTGGACACCAAGGCCATCGACGGCATGGTGTACATCCGCTGGATAGAAGACGAGACGAGTGACTTCTTCGACGGTGGCAACCACAGCAGTACCGAGGGTTTCTACTTGGCCGACGTCATCATCTTTGCTGACCAAACAGCTGCAGACGACACAGAGGCTCCACAACTTGTCAGCAGCTCGCCCGCAGAGGGCAGCACCAGCGCTTCGGCACGCGGCAACATCGTGCTCAGCTTCAACGAACGTGTCAAGGCCGGTACGGGCAGCGTCACTCTGAATGGTGAAGGGCTTACCGGGTCTTTCGGCAGCAAGAGCGTTACCTATGCTTACCACGGACTCTCCTACGGCCAGCAGTACACGCTCAGCATCGGCACTGATGCCATCACCGACCTCAGCGGCAATGCCTTCCCCGCACGTGACATCACATTCACCGTGATGGAACGCCCGCAGCCCATAGCAAAAGTATTTGATGCCGTGGTTGCACAAGACGGCACTGGCAACTATAAGACAGTGCAGGAGGCTATTGATGCTGCTCCTACAGGACGCATCGCCCCCTGGCTCATCTTCGTCAAGAACGGCACCTATGAGGAACTGGTGACCATTCCTGAGAATAAGCCCTTCATACATCTTATCGGTCAGGATAAAGAGAAGACCGTCGTCTGCTACTGGATCAACAACGGTGGTACGAACGACATCGGTTGGGAATACTCCACCAACAACCCCAATTCCAAAACCTACGGCAAGCAAGGGGTTGTTCAGGTAAACAGCACCGACTTCTATACCGAGAATATCTCCTATATCGACAGCTATGGTGTGGAGCGTCAGGCAGGTCCCATGGGTCTGGCCATGAGCAGCCGCAACGACCGACAGGCTTTCAACAACTGCCAGTTCCGTTCTTATCAGGACACATGGTATACCGATGTCCGCAACAGCAGTGCCCGTCAGTATGTCAACAACTGTCTCATTGAGGGTGCAGTGGACTTCTACTATGGTGCCGGTGACAACTATATAGAGAACAGCACCTTCCGCCTGGCCCGCGAAGGCAGCGTCATTGTGGCTCCCAGTCATCAGGCAGGTACCAAGTGGGGTTATGTTATGGTCAACAACGTCATCGACGGTAAGGGCGGTGCCAATAAACTGGGGCGTGCTTGGCAGAACCAGCCGATGGCCGTATGGATTAACACAACACTGAAGACAACGATTGCTCCTGAGGGATGGAGCGAGTGGCACATTGCCCCCAAGCTCTTCGCCGAGTATAACACCATGGATGCCGACGGACAGTCTGTAGACCTGAACAACCGCCGCACGACCTATAAGGTAGACGATGACAAACTGGCTCCTGGCGAGACCAGTCCCGTAACCCGACAGGCGATACTCAGTGCCGAAGAGGCTGCCAGATATACCTACGAAGCCGTCACATCAGGCAATGACGACTGGAACCCGCGCAAGTTCTTTGAGCCTGTAGAAGCACCGGCTGAGGTTGTCTATGCCAACGGAAAACTGACTTGGAAAGCTGTCCCATACGCCATCTGCTATCTGGTGATGGATGCTGAAGGCAACGTGGTGGGAATGACCAAGGATGATGAGTATGCTATTGCCGAGGCAGGTACATACACCCTCCGTTCTGTCAATGAGTATGGCAGCTTAGGTGAGAGCACCAATTTTGAAGTGACGGAAGCCATGACGACTGGCATTCAGGCCGAAAAGAACATACAGGTCCCTTTCGTCGAAACTCAGGTCTATGACCTGCAGGGCCGCAAGATGGCCGACAGCCAGTTGCAGCGTGGCATATACTTATTGAATGGTAAAAAAATGATTGTCAGATAACTCCACTCCTCTCAAGACTTCTGGAACTCACTGGGTGTTTGCCCGGTGAGTTTCTTGAAGCACTTGCTGAAATACTTAGGGTCTGAGAACCCGCAACGGTATGCTACGTCAGCTACAAGTACATTGGGCTGGCGCAGCATCGTTTTTGCACGTTCTATACGTTGATTGAGCAGGTAGTTGTTAGGAGAGGTGTTGAAGACGCTCTTCATGCGGGCGAAAAGCAGGGTGCGGCTAATTGCCATAGCCTGGGCAAAGTCCTGCATTGACAGGTCGGAGTCGCCTAAGTGCTCGTTGACGAACGTCTTCACACGTTCGGCAAACAGACGGTCCTCTTCATTCTCGACAACTTCTACTTGCTCTATTTTCTCTACCGCTTCCTTGATGGACAGCAACTCACGGATGCGCTCGCTCATCACCTCAATGCGCTGGTTGCTAGTCAGGCGGATGTCCTTAATCTCATTCTGCAGCAGGCGGATGTAACGCACTACACGATATATGCCGATGACCAGCAATGCCAGCAGCAGGCCGTAGAGCATCCAAGCCCACGGTGTCTCGTGGAAAGCGGCCCGCCGGTGGATGGTCAATATGTGCTCGTTGTCAGCCCAAACACCGTCTCCATTGGTGGATCGTAGATGCAGTCGGAAGGTTCCGGCAGGAATGTCGGGCAGGGTGATGTGGTTGTCGGTAATATAGATCCAGCGATTGTCCATGCCCTCAATGCGGTAGGCGTAGGTGATAGGTACATTCTTGTTGAAGTCGAGAGCTGCAAACTGAATGGTGAGGCTGCGCTCGTCGGGTGACAGCCTGATGTCTGAAGAGCAGTCGAAGACAAGGGGCGGTTGATAATTGCTCTTTTGCATGTCCTGCGGGCTGACGCTCAACACTCCCTGTGTGGTGCCAAAAAGTAAATGGGCACCGGCGAATACGGGCTTTGTATCCAAAAGCTTGAAGCGTTCGTCCAATGTACCACGGGTGTAATTGGTGACCGTGCTGTCGCTTAACGAAAAGCAACTGATGGAGGTCTGCGAGACAATGTAGAGTCCGTGGCTGGGCTTGAAGAACAGACTCAAGCATACGTCAGAAGGCAAGCCCTGATCGGTGGTGAAGGTGCAGAAAGGGGCATGCTCACTCAGCAGTCGCCGGTCGTCGGTCAGACAAAAGCCGCCGCCACTGGTGGCAATGGCTACTGTATGGTCACGGAGAGGCTCTATATCCATCACCCAGTTGTTGCTGAGCGATGTGGCGTCATCAGGTCGGCGGCAATGATGCCAGAACTTCATGTCCCGGAGATCTCCGCCCAGCGAACAGGTGTAGAGCCCGTTCAGTGTACCTGCTATCAATACCTGTTGTGGGGTAATGTGCAGACAGCGCACCTTGTCGCTCTCCACGTCAGTCGGCCATCCAGACAGACCATTGTTTTTATGGAGGAACACGCCGTCGTGCTTTTGCCGCAAGTCGTACATATTCAATCCTCCCTTGTAGGTGGCTATCCAAAGACGTTGCTGGCCATCTTCAACCATGTCGTAGATGTTGTCGCAACTCAGACTATTGGGGTCATTCTCGTCATGGACGTAGCGCTTGACGGTGTAGCCTTCACCCGTTTCCGAGGCCTTGAGTCGAGTCAGTCCATCAGGCTTTGCCCCCAGCCACAGGTCGCCCTGCGAGTCTTCAAGGATGCAATATACATTCTGTCCGAAAGCGACGGGAGTCGTTGACAGTTCTCCTTTGGGCGTGAGATATTTGTCGCCAACGCGAACATGCCCATTCTTATCTGCCACCCATGTGCGGTCTTTTTTGTCCACATAAAGACAGTGTACCTCTTCCTCGTCGGCACCCGATAATTTCACAGGTTGCAAGGGCTTGGCGCCAAACCAGACACGATAGAGTCCGCTGTGTGTGTCAACCCAGATGCCTCCTTGGCGGTCTACCAAGAGAATGCTGGTAAAGACATTGGCGAATTGGGGCAGGCTTTTCAGTCTTGCCAAGGTGGCATCGTCAGCCTTGTATGGCCGTGGCCGCTTGCTGTAGTCGCCGCTTGTCAGTTCGAAGCGTCCCGTTCTGCGATGGAACACGAAAGTCAGGCTGTCATCGGTGGTACACTCCAGGTCGTGGTCGGGCAGCTCGCGGATGCTGCCAATGCGATTGGTGCGCAGCGGACTGTTGTCACCGGGCCGCATGCGATAGTTCTGGAAGCGGTAGCCGTCGTATCGGCACAGTCCGTTCCATGTGCCAATCCACACATACCCGTCATGGTCTTGCACGGCACTAGACACAATGTCTTGGCCGTACCCATCGGCTTCACTGAAATGGGTGATTCGCACCTCCTCAGACTTGTGAGCCGTGACGACGGAAGTAATCAATAGGATAGTGATGGTTATCAGTAGTCGTTTCATGATTGCCCCAATAGCATTTTTGTTAAATCCCTCTCTCTGCCCAGTCGCCTCTGTCAAGGTTACGGTAGCCGATGGCTTCAGCGATATGTTGTGATTGTACACGCTCAGAATTGTCCAAGTCGGCTATTGTCCTTGCGACTTTCAAGATGCGGCTGTAGGCGCGGGCGGAGAGTTTCAGACGCTCCATGGCCATACGTAGCATATCCATAGATGCAGCATCGGGTTCGGCAAATTCGTGGAGCATACGTTCCGTCATTTGAGCGTTGCAGTGGACCTTCCCCAGCCCTCCCTGCTTAGGGAGGGAGCTAAAGCGCTCCGTCTGAATGTTGCGGGCTTTTATCACTCTTTCGCGGATGACAGCAGAGGACTCGCCGGGCTGCATCTCAGACAATTGTTTGAATGGCACAGCCTGTATCTCGCAATGAATGTCAATGCGGTCGAGCAGCGGACCAGAGATTTTGTTCATGTAACGCTGTATCTGACCAGGTGTGCAGACACAGTGGTGGGTGGGGTCGCCGTAGTAGCCGCAGGGACAGGGATTCATGCTTGCCACCAGCATAAACGAACATGGGTATTCCACGCTATACTTGGCTCGGCTGATGGTAATCTTGCGGTCTTCCAACGGTTGGCGCAGCACCTCCAGTACAGAGCGCGACAACTCCGGCATCTCGTCCAGGAAGAGCACGCCGTTGTGAGCCAGACTGATTTCTCCCGGCTGTGGATTGTTGCCTCCACCAACAAGGGCTACCTGCGAGATGGTATGATGGGGCGAGCGGAAGGGACGCTGGTTGATGAGGCTGGTGTCGCGACTCAGCTTTCCTGCCACGCTGTGTATCTGGGTGGTCTCCAAGCTCTCTGCTAACGACAGCGGCGGCAGGATGCTGGGCAGTCGCTTGGCGAGCATACTCTTGCCCGAGCCCGGCGGACCTATCATGATCAGGTTATGCCCACCAGCCGCTGCCACCTCTAAGGCACGCTTGACGCTCTCCTGTCCCTTGACGTCTGAGAAGTCGCAGTCGAAATGCAACTGTTGCTCGAAGAACTCCCGACGTGTGTCGATGATGGTAGGTTCGTAACTGCCGTCACCATTCAGGAAGCGGATGACATCCATGAGCGACTCCATGCCATAGACCTCCAACTGGTTGACGACGGCCGCCTCGCGGATGTTCTGCTGGGGTACGATGAGTCCCTTGAACTTCTCCTTGCGCGCACGGATGGCAATGGGCAGAGCGCCGCGGACGGGCTGCAACTGACCGTCCAGCCCTAACTCCCCGACCAGCATATACTGACTGAGCCGTTCGCTCTCCACCTTGCCGTTAGCCGACAAGATGCCGATAGCCAGCGGCAGGTCGTAGCCCGACCCCTCCTTCTTGATGTCGGCAGGCGCCAGGTTGACGGTGATGTCCATCGTAGGCATCTTGAAACCGTTGTTGATGAGGGCGGCCTTGATGCGGTCGTAGCTCTCCTTGACGGCGGTGTCGGCCAGTCCCGTCAGGTGGAACTGCACCCCGCGCGACATGCTCACCTCCACAGTGACCGTATTCACGTCCAGTCCGTTGACGGCAGCAGTGTATGTCTTTACCAGCATAATATCTATCGTTTTAGTGTTGCAAAGATACGATTTTTTAAGTTTATTGTTCATAGTTCACAGTTCATAGTTATTTCCGATTAACATCTTTTTGCAAAATTATTATCAATTATGAACCTTGAACTATGAACTATTTCGTAATTTTGCACTCTCAACAACAAATGACCCTTTAGCAGAAACAGTTATCGTATGGAATATATGTCACAGGAGGGCTACGACAAGCTGGTAGCCGAACTCCGCCACCTGGAGAGCGTCGAGCTGCCCGCCGTGCGCGACGCCATTGCCGAGGCTCGCGACAAGGGCGACCTCAGCGAGAACTTCGAGTATCATGCCGCCAAGCGCGAACAAGGGCGTCTGCTCAGTCAGATCCGCTTCCGTCAGCGCGTGCTGGAGAATGCCCGCGTCATCGACCGCTCCGTGCTGGGCGGCGACAGCGTCGGACTGCTCAGCAAGGTCGAGATGACCAACATGAACAATCAGGCTCGCATGAGCTATACCATCGTCAGTCCACACGAGGCCAACCTGCGCGAGGGCAAGATCTCCATCAAGTCACCCATCGCCCAGGCCCTGCTCAACAAGAAGGCCGGCGACGTCGTAGAGGTGCGCGTCCCTGCCGGCATGATGAAGTTGCGCATCGAAAGCATCACCCTTTCATGAACATCTTCCTCCGTTTCCTGAAAGACTGGACGCTGCCCATAGCCATCGCTGTGGGAACGGTGACCTACCTGCTTTTCTATTGGGTGCCACAGCTCGACAGCACTGGCGACACGTTAGGAGCCGTCGTCGATGCCATCTTCCCCTGGATGGTGTTCTCGACGCTTTTCTCGAACTTCTGCCGCATCGACTTCCACCAGATGCGCCCCCACCGCTGGCAGTTCGGCGTCATCGCCACCCAGATGGTGCTGATAGCCCTGAATGTGTGGGTTATCATGTGTGTGGAGGGCGACCTGTGGCAGAAACTGTTGTTCGAGAGTCTGCTGACCTGCATCATCGGCCCCGCTGCCACGGCAGCACCCGTGGTAACAGCAAAGATTGGCGGCAACATCAACACCATGACGGCCTTCGTCGTGATGTCGTCACTGGTCAGTGCACTCACCATACCTGCCGTGTTCCCGCTGCTGGAGCGCGGAGCTGGCCTCGACTTCTGGAGCGCCTTTCTCATCATCCTGCATAAACTGGCCATTGTGCTCATCCTGCCCTTGTTGTTAGGATGGTTTATGCAGCATTTCGCCAAGCGCATCTGCGCGTGGATTGTATCCATCCCCGACCTGTCGTTCTACCTGTGGGCCGCCCAGCTCAGCGTGACGTCGGGCGTAACGGTGAAGAATATCGTCCATAGCGAAGCCCCTCTTTCGCTGCTGTTCATGATAGCCCTGCTGAGTCTTGTATTCTGCTTCGTGCTCTTTGCCATCGGCCGAGGCGTAGGACACTACCTGGGCGACCACATCAACAGCGGACAGGCATCGTTCCAGAAGAACACGGCCCTCAGTATCTGGGTGGCCTATACCTACCTAACGCCGATGGCCTCGGTGGGTGCCGGATGCTACGTGCTCTGGCAGAACATTATCAACAGTATCGAACTCTGGCAGTACCGTAAACATCACACGTCCTCGAGCATGTAGTACTGGGCGTCACGGCGGAGTTGGGAGAGGAACGAGAAGGCGGACGGCTCCTTGACGTGCGGAATAGAGAGGACAGACTGGGCCTTTCGGGCTAACTGGTGGATGCGGGGGTCTTCGTATGGAAGCTGTAACGTCGTCTCTATGAGGTTGTACTGCTCGAAGGAAAGGTCGGCAGCCTGCGAATAGACAGGACGGTAGTTCTTGCCAAGGTATGAGAACTCGTCAAGGCTTACGCGTACCTTATTATAACTATCGAGACGGATGACCAGCGTGCCTGCAGCGAGGTCGCCGATGCGCTGGTGATGCTGTGTGATGATGATGAACAGCACGCCAACGAAACTGAGCAGTGGGCCGTCGACGATGAACAGGAGCCAGCGCAGCAAATAGGCAGCAAGCGACGGTGTGCTACCGTCCTTCATCACCACGCGGAGCTTCATCAGTCGTTTGCCAAGTGTCTGTCCGTGGTTCAGTATCTCGAACAGCGGGCAGTAGAGCAACGGCGGCAGAACCATGATGAGCACAATCACGAATTCCTCCATGGCCGCTACACTGGGCAAATAATCCACGATAGTTGCCACGAGAACGATATAGGCTATCTGCACGAGCCAGTCGACGAGTTGTGCAGCGATGCGCTCGCCCACGCCGCCTGGTGACTGGCTGATTTGCACGTACTGGCCGGTGATGATGTCGGAGGACATGATAAGATGAAATATTAAAGATTAAAGATTAAATTCGCTTCGCTAAGTAACATTAAAGAGTAAATTCGTTTGCAAAATTAAAGTTTTTTGTTTACTTTTGTGCACGATTTGCGGAAAAAGTCTAGAATAATCTGAGCTTTGCACAATTAATCTTCTATTATTAATCATTAATACGTCATGAAGGAAGTGGCATTTATCAGACAGAACATCGACAAGTGGAGAGACACGGAGGTGTTGCTCAAGACGTTGTCGACCCAAACGCCCGACGAGCTGGCCGACGCCTACGTTGAAGTGACCAGCGACTTGGCGTTTTCACAGAGCCACTATCCTAAGTCACGCATTACGCTCTATCTAAATGGACTCGCCTCGTCGTTGCATCAGGCTATCTACCGCAACCGCCGCGAGCGGTGGACACGCATCATCACATTCTGGACCCGTGAGGTACCGGCGACGATGTGGCGCGAACGGCGATGCCTCTTGGCGTCGTTCCTCATCTTCACCGTCAGCGTGGCCATAGGTGCTGTGTCACAGTGGCACGACACGGAGTTCGCCCGACTCATTTTGGGCGACGGCTATGTTGACATGACACTGGAGAACATCCGCAACGGCACGCCGATGGCTGTCTACAACGGTAGCAAGGAACTGCCCATGTTCTTTGGCATCACTATGAACAACATCTACGTATCGTTCCTAATCTTTGCCGGCGGTGTGCTGACCAGTTTCATGACGGGCTACCTGCTGATGCAGAACGGCATCATGCTGGGCGCGTTCCAGGCTTTCTTCTTCCAACACGGCATCTACGCCGATTCGTTGTTAGCAGTCTGGTTGCACGGCACGTTGGAGATTTCTGCAGTCATCGTAGCCGGTGCCGGTGGTCTGGCCATCGGAAACGGTTGGTTGTTCCCCGGCACCTATCCCCGCATGATGTCGTTCAGAATGGGCGCCCGCCGAGGCTTGAAAATCGTAGTCGGCACGGTACCGCTGTTCGTCGTCGCCGGCTTCATCGAGAGTTTCTTCACCCGCCACACCGAATGGAACAATGTGCTCCGACTGGCTGTCATACTCTGTTCGCTGACATTTGTCGTGGGGTACTATATATATCTGCCGTATAAAAGAAGAATTGAAGAGTTGAAGGATTTTAAATAATTATTTGAATATGGAAAGGCCCAAAATTGAATTGCATCAAATGCGCAGTTTCAGCGACAAGCTGAGTGCGGTGTTCGCCTTCTTCGGCGAGAACTGGAAAGTACTGCTGAAGTATCTCACATACTTCCTATTACCCCTAAGCCTGGTGACGTCTGTCGCACAAGCCGGCTATTTCGATTCCATGATGACGATGGCAGCGAAAGGCGAGCAGAATGGTCCCCTCGGCATGCTTGTAGGTTCGATGGGAGCTATGATAGTGCTCTACTCCATCGGTTCGTTGCTATTGATGAGCATCGTCTACTCACTGATGCGGCTGTACCGTGAGCGCGAAAACCGGTTAGCAGGGCTATCCTGGGACGAGATGAAACCTGTTCTCATGCACGTCTTGTGGCGCTGCATCAAGTTGGCGCTCTGTGGCATCCTGATTTCGCTAATCATCGGCGCCATCATGATAGGTGTAGCCACTATTCATCCGGCATTAATCTTCATCGTCATCTTGGCTTTCATACCGTTTGGCATCCCACTGGCACTCATCTATCCCATCTACTTCTTCGAAGACGACATCACAATTCCCGCCACGTTTGCGAAAGCATTCCACCTCGGGTTCCCGACTTGGGGCGGCATTTTTGGAGTACTACTTGTGCTCGGATTCATGGGTAGCTTCATTGCCGGTATGATCTCACTGCCCTGGACCATCATGAATACGGCGAAACTTATACTGAGTGCTAACGACGACGGCGGCTTTGTCAATAGCGTTGGCTATAGCTTCATCATTTATCTATTCGGCGTCATTCAGGCCTTTGCTAACTTCTTCGCCTATTCGCTGCCCTTCATCGGACTGGCCTATCAATACGGTCACGCCTGTGAGAAAGTAGACCACGTGACAGTGGAGAGTGACATCGACCGCTTCGAACAGCTTTAGGAAATAGATATTTATTTCTGAGCGAAGTATATTTATTCTTTATATAAAAATGTTTAGTCTTCCTGTCGACACGTTAGTTTGCGACACCACGCAGGTTGCAGCGTGGCGGCAGGACGACGCTTTCAACTATAACCGCGAGTTAGTGGCAACGCAGGACTCACTGACAGAATGGCTGATAGCGAGGTTCTTCGAACTGCTGGCCAAACTATTTGGTTCAGAAGCTGCAGAGATGATTACGAAGCCACTACTCGTCCTGTTGGGAGCCGCCGTCGTGGCTGTCATCGTATGGTTCGTTTATAAACAACGACCAGAGCTGTTTACCCGCAAAAAAAAGAGTTCTATCGAATTCAGTTCGATGGAAGAAACCATCTATGGCGTCGACTTCGACAGGGAGATAGCATCAGCAACGGCCATGGGTAACTGGCGCGACGCGGTACGATACGTTTACTTGAAGACATTGCGGTGTCTCAGTGACTACCACCACATAGACTGGCAGCCCAGTAAGACACCGTCACAATACGTCTACGAAGAGCACCTGCCGGCATTTCGCCAACTGACAACGCACTTCCTACGAGTCCGCTATGGCAACTTCGAGGCAACGGAAGCACTCTATGAGGAAATGCAAACGCTGTCAGTGTCAATCTGCCTGGAAGTGAAAGAGTGCGCAGAAGCACGCTCAGAGGAAGTGAAAGGAGGTGAGGCATGAGGTTCAACAGGATGTTTATCATCGGCGTGCTCGCCTTCCTCGTCATCGTATTCATCATGGAATACCGCATGCCGAAGAAATTTCAGTGGCTGCCGACATATAGCCACCACGACAAGCAACCCTTCGGTTGCTATGTTTTTGACAGCGTGCTGAAAGCATCGCTCCTACAGGATTATCGGATAGAGCGGAAGACGTTCTACCAACTAAAGGGAGACACTTCACGAAAGGCCTTCCTGATGGTGGCCGACAACGTGGAGTTTCCAAAGACCGACGTCACAGCCATTATGGAACTGGCGCGAAAGGGAAACGTCATCATGCTGGTCAGCAATTCCTTGGGGAAAATGGCCGACACACTGCATCTTAACAGCGTCAACCATTATACCCCGATGACGCTCACCAAACATGTTCAGGCGGGAAACGGTCGCGATACCTTAGTCTGGCAGCAGGACAGCATCTACGACCGACGCGAGTTCAAGTTCTATCCGCAGTTGTTACTCACCACCATTGTTGGAAAGACCGATACGTTAGACTATCATGTACTGTGCAGGTCGAAAAGCTATTACAGTGATGCGACAGCGGTTCAGATACCAATGAGCCGGGGATGCATTATCTGGGTTTCAACGCCTTTGGTGTTCACCAACTACGGCATCCTTGACAAGGACAACTATCACTATATTTTCCGCCTGCTCACCCAACTTAGGGGGTTGCCCATTGTCAGAACCGAAGCCTACACACCGATTGCCCAAGAGTCGCCATTGCGCTACATTCTCGAGCAACCACCATTGCGATGGGCGCTATACCTCTCGTTATTGACCATACTATTATTTATGGTGTTTACCGCCCGTAGACGACAGAGAGCCATCCCCTTGGTCAAAGGGCCAGACAACATGAGCCTCTCCTTTGCCAAACAGATTGGCACGCTCTATGCCCAGCGGAAGGACTACACCGACGCCGTTACCAAGAAATACACCTACTTTGCCGAGGAGCTGCGCACCTTATTACATATAGACATCACCGATGTGTCAGCAGACAATCGCAACCTGAATCGGCTGGCGTTTATTACGGGTATTGAAAAGCAACAACTGGCGGGTCTCGTTGACGAACTACGCCAGATAGCCTCCGGCATGCGGCAGATTGGCGTCGAGGACTTGGGGCACTACATCGGGAGAATGAACGAAATCATTGGAAAATTGAAGAATTGAAATATAGAAATATTGAAGTTATGGAGTTACAGACAACAGAGAAGATCCAAGAATTGAAGGAGAGCATTTCCCGCATCATTGTTGGACAGGAGAAAACGGTAGACTTGGTGCTGACAGCCATCATCGCCAATGGCCACGTACTCATCGAGGGTGTACCTGGAGTGGCGAAGACGCTGCTGGCACGGTTAGTGGCAAAACTGATTGACACCAAGTTCAGCCGCATACAGTTTACACCCGACCTGATGCCCAGCGACGTATTGGGTACTACGGTGTTTAATATGAAGACGCAGGGTTTCGACTTCCACCAAGGACCAGTGTTCGCCGACATCGTCCTGGTGGACGAGGTGAACCGCGCTCCTGCCAAGACACAGGCGGCGCTCTTCGAGGTAATGGAAGAGCGACAGGTGACCATCGACGGCGTAACACACAAGATGGGCGACATCTACACCATTTTGGCGACGCAGAATCCAGTGGAGCAAGAGGGGACCTACAAACTGCCCGAGGCTCAGACCGACCGTTTCTTGATGAAAATCACGATGGACTATCCCACACTCGACGAGGAAGTGGCCATCCTTGAGCGACACCATCAGAATACGGCCTTTGTCCGCTTGGAAGATGTCAAGCCAGTCATCTCCCACGACGAGCTGCTGGCACTAAGGGCACAGATGAGCAACGTCTTTGTAGAGCCATCGCTACTGAAATACATTGCAGCTATTGTCCAGCAGACTCGTCAGAGCCGCGCCATCTTCTTAGGGGCCTCACCGCGTGCTTCGGTGGCGATGCTCGGCTGCTCAAAGGCTTACGCCTTGTTGCAGGGACGCACTTTCGTGACACCCGACGATATTCAGTTCGTCACACCGTCCATTCTGCAGCACCGCTTGATATTGACTGCCGAGGCTGAGATGGAAGGACACACCAACCTGAAGGTCGCTCAACGAATCATCGAAAAAGTCGAAGTCCCCAAATAAAATGATCTCTGAGCGAAGCGAATTTATTCTTTTATTTTAAATCTTTAATCATTAATTTTTTATTTAATCTTAAATATATTCCATGTTTCTGACGCGGAGGTTCTATATCGTCATGACAGTCGTCATACTCGTGCTGGCCAGTGGCTACCTATGGTATCCGGCATTCATTGTCGGACGTTGGATGCTGCTGGCATTTGTCGCTGCCGTCGTCACAGACATCGTCAGGCTCTGGTCAAGACGCGGCATAACGGCCGAGCGCCATTGTCCTGACCGTCTCTCGAACGGTGACAACAACAAGGTTTCTCTTGTCATGACGAACAATTACCGCTTTGCCGTCAGCGTGGAGATCATCGACGAAGTTCCCGTCGAGTTCCAGCAGCGTAACATCTGCTATCGGTTTAGTTTGCCTAAGGAAGAACAGCATCGCATCGACTACCATCTGCGCCCCACACGTCGCGGCAGCTATGCCTTCGGTGTCGTTCAGGTCTTCGTCACGCCCCTTACTCTTCAATTCTTAAATTTTTCAATCCTTAGATTCTCTGGCTTTGTCCAGCGCCGCTATCGCTGTGCCTCGCCGCAACAGGTGAAGGTCTACCCATCCTTTCTGATGCTACACCAGTACGAGCTGTTAGCTGCCAGCCGTCATCTCGTAGAATTCGGCATCAAACGCATCCGTCGCATAGGCAACCACACCGAGTTTGAGCAAATCAAGGATTACGTGCAGGGCGATGACTACCGCACCATCAACTGGCGCGCTACGGCACGCCGCCACCAGCTCATGATTAATGTCTATCAGGACGAACGCTCACAACAGATATACAATGTGATAGACAAAGGACGTGTCATGCAGCAGACGTTTAACGGCATGACCCTGTTAGACTATGCCATCAACGCCTCGTTAGTGCTGTCGTATGTCGCCATGCAGAAAGAGGACAAGGCTGGCCTCATTACGTTCGCCGAGCATCCCGAGTCCACAACCTTAGGGAGGGGGCAAGGGTGGACTTCCCCTTCCTTGGGAATGGGTCAGGGCTGGACTTTTGTACCCGCCTCGCGACAGTACGGCCAGCTGCAGACACTACTTGAGGCACTCTATTCCCAGCAGACAACGTTTGGCGAGAGCGACTTCAGCGCGTTGGCAGCCTACACCAACCAATATGTGTCGAAGCGTAGTCTGATGGTGCTCTACACCAACTTCCTCAACCGCATCGCCCTCCAGCGCCAGTTGCCGTTCTTCCGCCAACTAAACCAGCGCCATAAACTGTTAGTGGTATTCTTCGAGGACGAGGAACTAAAAGACTACGTCAGGCAGCCTGCCGAGGACGTGGAACAGCAATTCCAGAAGGTAATAGCAGGCAAAATGGTTTACGAGAAGAGGTTGATAGTGTCAACGCTGAAGCAGAACGGTATTGCCGCCCTCCTCACACCGCCTGCCAGTCTCTCGGTCAACATCATCAACAAATACCTGGAACTCAAGCAGACCAGACTTTAGCCCATGGCAGAACATTATCAACTCGCTGGAACTGTGGCAATACAGAAAACACACACAATAGTAAATTTTCTATCATAACATTTGGCCGTTTTGTCAAAAATGTCTACCTTTGCATCATGACATCATTTTTACCTAACTAAATAACACAAAACATTATTATTATGGGATTTTTTGCAGCTATTAAATCGGTTATGAGCCAGTATGCTGGCTTTTCTGGACGCGCTCGCCGCTCCGAGTATTGGTATTGGGTATTGTTCACGCTCCTCTGGTGCTGGATTCCCCTGCTGAACATTCTGCTGGCACTCATCTTCTTCATCCCCGGACTGGCAGTAGCCGTTCGTCGTCTGCACGACACGGGTCGCACTGGATGGTGGCTGCTCATCAGCCTCGTCCCAGTCATCGGCGGTATCGTGCTGCTCATCTTCTATTGCACTGACAGTCAGATTGGTGAAAACCAGTATGGTCCCAACCCCAAGGGCATCAACCCACAGTCTGCTGCCCAAGCCGAGACCGCTGCCGAGACCAAAGAGCCTCAAAGCGAGGCAGACCGCTGGCAAGACTAAATACCTGGAACTCAAGCAGACCAGACTTTAGCCCAAGGGACAGAAAAGGACACCAAGGGACAAATCTTTGGCATCCTTTGAGACGTTCCGACAAAAAAAGGGAGCCGCGAAGCTCCCTTTTGATATGAATGTCGATTACCGTTTAGTCAGCAACCAGCGTGAAACGCTTGAAGGCGCAGATCTTCAGCTCCTTATCCTGCTTGGCGAGCCACTGTGCAACAGTAGCCTTGTCGCCGTCGCCGAACTGGAACTCCTGGTCTACCAGACAGTTCTCCTTCAGGAACTTGTTGACACGACCCTTGGCGATGTTCTCAATCATCGGCATCTTCAGCTGAGCCTCACCCTCGACCTTTGCCTCGGCAATGATCTTGCGAGCCTCGTCGGCCTGCTCCTGAGTGAGCCAGCCCTTGGCGGTGTTGCTCTCGATGTGGTCCTCAGAGTCAACGAGGTTGGGGTTGATGCCAGCCTTCTTGACCTTCATCTCCACGAACTTCTCGACCTGCTCCAGCTTGGTCTTCTCGACGGCAGTCTTGTACTCCTCGTCCAGAATCTTCTTGTCTACGCTGGCAGCGTCCAGAGCGACAGGCTTCATGGCAGCCACCTGCATAGCCACGAGGTGACCCTGCTCGGCAGCGGGCTTGTTGGTCTGTACCATGGTGCACAGGGTGTGCTTACCCATGTGGTCGTACACTTCGATGTTGTCACCCTCGAGTGTCAGGTAGCCGTCCAGCTCCATCTTCTCACCGGTGATACCCGAGCGCTGTGTGACAGCCTCCTGAGCGGTCTGACCGTTGATGTCGAGTGCCTTGACAGCCTCGATGTCCTGAGCCTTAGCTGCGATGGCAGCGTCGAGGATGCTCTGTGTCAGCGCGATGAAGTCGGCACCGTTAGCCACGAAGTCGGTCTCGCACTTCAGGGCGAGCATGGCAGCGAAGCCGTCCACCTTCTTGACGAGTACACAACCATTTGAAGTCTCACGGTCGCTACGCTTGGCAGCGATAGCCAGTCCGCGCTCGCGGAGCAGCTCCTTAGCCTTGTCGAAGTCGCCCTCGGCCTCGGTGAGTGCCTTCTTGACGTCAGCCAGACCGGCACCCGTCATAGCGCGAAGCTTCTTGATATCATCTATTGAAATAGCCATTGTTTTCTTGTTTTTTAATGTTTGTATTTTGCAACGGACTACAGGACTTAAGGACATTTTCTACGTAAGAGTAGTCGTATTAGTCCTGTAGTCCGCTGCTTAAAAATTATTCAGCGGTCTCTTCAGCAGCGGGAGCAGCCTCCTCGGCAGGAGCCTCTACAGCCTCAGCAGCCTCCTTGCGGGGCTTGCGGGCCTGACGGCGGGGCTTTGCCTCCTCCTCGTCAGCCTCAGCCTGAGCGTCGGCAGCCTTCTCGTCAGCCTTCTCCACCTTGCGCTCGTCGATACCCTCCTGGATGGCCTGGCAGCAGGCGGTGAGGATGGTCTCTACGCTGTCCTTGGCGTCGTCGTTAGCGGGAATCACGAAGTCGATGTTCTTCGGGTCGCTGTTGGTGTCGACGATACCGAACACGGGGATACCCAGACGGTTAGCCTCACGGACGGCAATCTGTTCCTTCAGCACGTCCACTACAAACAGTGCGCTGGGCAGACGGGTCAGGTCGGCGATAGAACCGAGGTTCTTCTCCAGTTTGGCACGCTGACGAGTCACCTGCAGCAGCTCGCGCTTCGACAGGTTAGCGAAGGTACCATCCTGCATCAGCTTGTCGATATTGGCCATTTTCTTGACGGCCTTGCGGATGGTGGGGAAGTTGGTGAGCATGCCACCGGGCCAGCGCTCGATGACGTACGGCATGCCTACGCTGGCAGCCTTCTCAGCGATGATCTCCTTGGTCTGTTTTTTAGTAGCGACGAACAGTATTCTCTTGCCGCTCTTGGCTATCTGTTTCAGTGCGTCAGCAGCCTCGTCAATCTTGACGACGGTCTTGTGGAGGTCAATGATATGGATACCGTTACGCTCGGTGTAGATATACTGCGCCATAGCGGGGTTCCACTTACGCTTCAGGTGGCCGAAGTGGCAGCCAGCCTGCAGCAGTTGGTCAAAATTTGTTCTTGCCATTGTTGTCTTTTTCTTTAAATTGTTGTTTACTTTCTTTTTTAATTCTTTGTCCAGAACCAACCGGAGGGTAGTCTTAATGAGTAATTAGTAATGAGTAATTAGTAATTGTGATTACTTCATACCTGCCAATTATCTCTGAATCCTTTCGGTTTAGATACTAAACTCTGTCAGTTTCCTTTGGAATGTAACAAGCAACAGCAAAGGTAATCATAATTACTCATTACTAATTACTCATTACTAATTCCATTGGATTAACGCTTACTGAACTGGAAGCGACGACGAGCCTTGGGCCGACCGGGCTTCTTACGCTCAACCTCACGGGCGTCGCGAGTCAGGAAACCATGGTCCTTCAGGTTCTTCTTATCCTCGGCGTTCACCTTCACCAGTGCACGGGCAATGGCGAGGCGCAGGGCCTGGCTCTGACCGGTGAAGCCACCGCCGTCCAGGTTAGCCTTGATGTCATATTTCTCAGCGACCTCCAGCAGGTTCAGCGGCTGCTTCACCACGTACTGCAGGATAGCAGAGGGGAAATAAACTTCCAGATCCTTCTTGTTGATCGTAATCTTGCCAGTACCCTCTGACAGATAAACGCGAGCTACCGAGCTCTTGCGACGACCTATTGCATTGATGTATTCCATCTTTTTAATGTTTAATCTTTAATCTTTAATTTACTTGTACTGGTTGATGTCGATAGCCTTAGGCTTCTGTGCCTCGTGTGGATGCTCAGTACCCTCATATACGTAGAGGTTGTTCAGCAGTGCACGTCCGAGGGGGCCTTTGGGCAGCATACCCTTGACGGCGTGCTTCAGGATGCGCTCTGTGCCGAAGGGCTTCTTGCGCAGCTCGGCAGGCGTGTTGAAGCGCTGTCCACCGGGATAGCCCGTGTAGCGTGTGTAGACCTTGTCGGTCTCTTTCTTACCAGTGAATACCACATTCTGTGCGTTGATGATGATGACGTTGTCGCCGCAGTCCTGGTTGGGCGTGAATGTGGGCTTGTACTTACCGCGGATAATCTTAGCCACCTTCGAGGCCAGTCGTCCTACCACCTGGTCGGTAGCGTCGATGACGACCCATTCCTTCTGTTCGCGGGCAGCTTCCTTCGATACGGAAACGGTCTTGTAACTTAAAGTGTTCATTTCTTTTAAAAATTTACTACTAAAAAACAGTTTTACTTAAAATATTAATGTACGCACATGGACTCACCCCCGAGGTCTAACTCCCGGTTGTTAGTCTAACGTACGCTCCTTTCCGGAACCATTGTTCCTTCAGGATTTCGGGCTGTCGATTCACGAACCGCTGCGTCCGGCCAAAGGCGCCGCTATTCACACTCCAGTCCAGCGGGGATTCTAAGCCTCTCCCCAAATCGGACTGCAAAGGTACGGCTTTTCTTGCTAATTACGCACGCAAAGAAAAGCCGTACCCCTAACATTTATATTTTTTTAACTAACCGTATGTATTACGGCTGGTTCCAACATCCGTTCATCGGCGTCCTTCTACAACAGGTCGTCCAAGTCATCGATGCCTTCCTCGGTGTTGTCGCTATCATTTTTAGGCAACGACCGGTAATTGTCAGATGCTGACTGCAGCATCTTTATCTCTATCTTCACCGTCTCCATTCTCGGTGCTTCATATCTATTCTTTTTCATAGTATTCTCCTTTCTTACTTAATGACTATCTTCTTTCCATTCACGATATACAGGCCCTTGCCAGGCTGAGCCACACGCCTGCCTTGCAAGTCGTAAACCACATCAGTTCGTATTTCTACTTTATCATGATGTACGGCATCGCGCATCCCCGTTGCCTCATCATCAAAGGCAAACTCCAGATAGTCACGGGCTGCGCTGGCACCACCATTCAGATACACCCTACCTGCCGGCAGCGACTCAGCGCCAACCCATCGGTAGAAGCCAACCACATCTTTCTTTTTGCCCAGCACATACGTATTGTTATCTTTAGTCGCCTTCGATCCGTCAGAAATCAACAGTCCCGTATTGGTCACCGTCGCAGGAGCCGTCGTCACAGGAATGTCGTACGTCCCAGCCGTCCCGCTATACAGTACCACGCCCAGTCCCGTATCCACGACACCATCGCTAATCTTCGTCAACTTCACATTATTTCCGTCTATCGCCGCCGTATATGCCGACACCCCAGTATTCGTAAAGTTCAGTTTCTCCGTCGTCCGGTACGTCGCATACTTGTAGTTGCTGATGGTCACGGGATAGCGGTCAGCAAAAGACAAGGATTCGACATTGTCGATACAGGCCTTATATCTCAGTATATTCATTCGTCCATAAGCTTTAACTCGTTTACCAAGTTCATTCGGGTGACTCTTTAATCCATAGTTCGTTTGCGGGTCCCCTGTCTTGAATTGTATCAAGGCTATATCAGAACTGGTCACGTCGTCTCTGTAGTCAGCGATGGCCACACAATCATCATTATCGGCTACAGTTTTAAAAAACATATCTGTAGTGTAATAGCCGACGATGTACCCTGACACATATTTATCAGAAAAACTTTTTGTCAAGTAACCAGAATTCATATCACTAACACTATATGGTTTATCTGCCGAACCATCACCTCCCATTACCAATAAAGTATAAGTTGCTTCACCTGCATCAAAAGATGCTGTAGAAGCAGAAGATGCTGTTATCAACGTACGACCTGGCCCTACTATCATAACTTCACCAGTAGAAGCATTCACTGTGGCTACTTTCGTATTACTCGACGAGTAAGTGATAGTACCATCAAAGCCTTCAGCAGTTTCCAAGTCGGGAACTGAATATGACTCTCCTTTTAAAAATCGAAAAAAAGCATTGTCAAAGGAAAGGTCTGGACTCGTTCCCTTTTCTTCTACCAACTGATAAACAACCACAGAATGGGGGCACAGCCATAAAAGATTATCCTCAGTATAGCATTTATATGCACTAAGGCTAGTATCTGTTCCCCCTAAATACCTAGAAGTAGACACGCATTTTATAAGAGCCGTACCATCATTTTGGAAGGAGAAAGACCAAATAGAAGGACTACTACTTACGAATGACAGTTCAGTGCCTGATGAATTTTTCAAATAATTACTATTATTCTTTTTAATCTTGAAGCCACCCGACGCAGATTCCAACTGCCATACATAATCCTCCGAACCCGACAATCCTGTGGTACTAAATTCATTTGTCGTCTGCAAGGCACTACTTGAAAAAGAATGTTTCATCACACGCCCTGCTTGTTCGAAAACATACTTTTTACCACTTTCCACACTCGTCACGCGCTGGAGGCGGTAGGTTGTGGCACTCACGCTGCTGGCGATGCCTAAGAACATCACCAGCAGAAAGAAATTGAAAATCCTTCTGTTCATCTTATTCATAATATTAGGTTTTTAGTACATCAACGGAAACTCATCATATCGATTTCCACATGCAAAAGTAACGATTTCTTACGATTATTCCAAATTATACGACAAAAAAACACATCCCCCCCCTCACAGCTCCCTATTCGGGCTGAATATAATCGCTCACGACGCAGGAAAGTATGCCCGCAGCTATGGAAAGTATTGCTCGCAGCTATGGAAAGTATTGCTCGCAGTGGGGGATTTTATGCTCCATTGTGCAGGCTTTTATGGCTAACTCTTGCTCGAAGTATTGCTCAGACCGCCTCGGCGGAGAATAAAATCGCGCACCGCGAAGCATAAAATCCGCAAGCGCGGCGCAGCTATTCGTTAACACGTCGCAACAAAACGGCTAACACGGGTGTCAAAGACCTGCTTATTCAAAGAATTTGCGAGATAGTTTGCAAATGTCGGGGAGAATCGCTATCTTTGCAACAAAAGCCGGAAACAGATGACAGAGGAACAAATAGCATCGAAGAAGGAGCATGCTGGGGAAAAGAAGGCTTCGATGAAACGGCGTGACGACCATCATGACTACACCGAACGGCGGATGTATATGATAACGCTGGAGGTGGAGGGACGGCGGCCTCTGTTTGGACGGATAGTGGGCGACGCCTTTGCCCCGAAAGGGGGCAAGGACGAGCCACACATAGAACTGACAGCACTGGGCAAGGCTGTACAGAGCGAGTGGCTAGGCATTCACAGCTACTATCCGCAGATAGAGGTAATGGCCGTTCAGATGATGCCAGACCACATGCACGGCATACTTTTCGTAAAAGAACGGCTGCCGGTACATTTAGGACAGGTGATTTCGGGCTTTAAGGCAGGGTGCCGAAGGGCGGAAAAGATGCTAAGAGCGGAGAATGTTGCGGCAAAGCCGCAACCTACGGAGAAAGCAGGACAGCAGACTACGGAGAAAGTAGGACAGCAGACTACGGAGAAAGTGGGACAGCAGGCCAGGCTTTCTCGGCAGGTGACGGCTGTGCCGTCGCAAGGAGCGATGGAAGCAGCTCAGGGTGCAGAAACGACAAAGAGGAGACAGGATTACCGCCCGCTATTTGCAAAGGGCTACAACGACTTGATACTCCGCACCTACGACGAGCTGGGCTCGTGGCAGAACTATTTGCGCGACAATCCGCGCCGGCTGATGATGAAACGGGCACGACCAGAGTGGTTGCGCCCATTCTTCGGGCTACGGATAGGACAACACTGCTTCAGCGGCATAGGGAACCGGGATCTGCTGGAGACACCGAAGCGGAAAGCGGTCCGTATATCGCGGAGACTGAACGAGGCTGAGATAACAGCAGTAGCAACGCAATACTTAAAAGAGGCAGAACAAGGCACAGTACTCGTATCGCCAGCCATCTCGCCTGGCGAGAAGCGAGTGATGAGAGCGGCCTTCAATGCGGGCTTTCCCACTATTGTCATCATGGAGAACGGTTTTTCGCAAATGTCGAAGCCACATGGCGAGCAGTTCTATGCTTGTGCCGAAGGACGGCTGCTGATGCTTTCGCCCTGGGAGCACCATAACGAAAAGCAGAAACTTACCAGCGGACAGTGCATGCAAATGAACCTGATGGCACTGGAAATCAGCGAAGGGAAAGAGGATGACGACACATGATGTTACTTGTACTTCAGACCCATATTGTAGAGGATGAAGGAGTAGATGTCGGCCTGCTCCTCGAGGACCTTGGCAAGGGGCTTGCCACCGCCATGGCCGGCCTTGGTGTCGATGCGGATGAGGACAGGAGGCAGCGGCTCTGCTGACTGCTGCTGGGTAGCGGTCTGGCACTCCTGCAGGGTGGCTGCAAACTTAAAGGAGTGGGCAGGGACGACACGGTCGTCGTGGTCGGCAGTGGTGACAAGGGTGGCGGGGTATGGTGTGCCGGGACGGAGGTTGTGGAGGGGGGAATAGGCACGGAGGTAGCGGAACATCTCAGGGGAGTCGTCGCTGGTGCCGTAGTCGGAGGCCCAGTTCCAGCCGATGGTGAACTTATGGTAGCGCAGCATGTCCATGACACCGACCTGGGGGATGGCGACACGGAAGAGGTCGGGACGCTGCGTCATGCAGGCTCCGACAAGCAGGCCTCCATTGGAGCCGCCGACGATGGCGAGAAGGTCGCTGGTGGTATAGCCCTCGCGGATGAGGTACTCGGCAGCGGCGATGAAGTCGTCGAAGACGTTCTGCTTCTGCATCTTGGTACCGGCGAGATGCCACTGCTCGCCATACTCGCTGCCGCCGCGCAGGTTAACCTGGGCATAGATGCCGCCTTGCTCGAGGAAGGGAATGCGGGTGGCTGAGAAGCTGGGGCCAAGGGAGATATTGAAGCCGCCATAGCCGTAGAGGTAGACGGGACGGGGCTTGCGCGGGGCACCGGACGACTGGCCACGGTCTTTCTTATAGGTGATGAACATGGGGATGCGGGTGCCGTCCTTGCTCTGGAAGAAGAGCTGGCGTGTCTCGTAGTCCTGCTGACGGAAGCGGACGGCGGGCTGGGCGTAGGGGGTGCTCTGGTTGAGGGCGATGTCGTAGCGGTAGACGGTGCCGGGGACGGTGAACGAGGTGAAGGTGTAGAAGCACTCCTCGCCATGCTTGTCGCCGGTGAAGGTGACGCTGCCGACGCTGGGCAGGGCGACCTCGTGACGCAGCTGACCGTCGAGGCTATAGACGTAGGCGTGGTCGCTGGCATCCTGCGAGTAGTTGAGGATGAGCTGGCGGCTGATGACGTCGAAGCTGTTGAGGGTGTTCTGCTGCTCGGCGATGAGTTCGCGCCAGTGGCTGATGCCGGGACGGCGGAGGTCGGCGGTCATGATGCGGCCCTTGGGGGCTCCGTAGTTGGTATAGATCCAGAGGGTGCTGCCGTCGTCGTAGACGGGGTAGTACTGGTAGTCCATGTCGCTGGTGAGCTGGATGAACTGGGAATGGGGCTGGCGCAGGTCGCGGACGTAGAGGTTGTTGCCGGCACCGGCGCCGGACTCGGTGAGGTACATGAGGGTTTCCTCGTCGTTGACGATGACGTCATAGAAGCGCTTGGGCTGGGTGGGGTTCTGGTAGAACAGGACATCGTCAGACTGGGGGGTGCCGAGCTTGTGGTAGTAGATCTTCATGCCTTCGTTGACGGTGGAGTACTCCTTGCCGCCCTCGGGACGGTCGTAGGCGGAGTAGTAGAAGCCGTCGCCCAGCCAGGCAGCGCCTGAGAACTTGGCCCACTCGATGTGGTCGGCGGTGCGCTGGCCGGTGCTGAGGTCGATGACGTAGAACTCCTGCCAGTCGGAACCGGAGCGGGATACGGCGTAGGCCATCCAGCGTCCGTTATGGGAGAAATAAGTGCCCTTGAGGGCCACGGTGCCGTCGGCAGAGAGGGTGTTGGGGTCGAGGAAGACGCGGGGCTGGTCGCCCAGACGGTCCATCTGGTAGAGGACGTACTGGTTCTGCAGGCCGTCGTTCTTATAGAAATACCACTTGCCATGGCGCTTGCGCGGGGCTCCTATCTTCTCGTAGTTGGTGAGTTCGGTGAGGCGGCCCAGGAGCTTACGACGGAAGGGGATGCGCTGCAGGTAGGCGTTGGTGACGCGGTTTTCGGCGTCTACCCAGGCGGCGGTCTGCTGGCTGGTGTCGTTTTCGAGCCAGCGGTAGGGGTCGGCGACGGTCTCGCCGAAATAGTTGTCGACGGTGCCGTCCTTGACGGCCTTGGGATAGTGGAGCTGCTGGGCGTGCAGCAGGGTGGCGGCGAGGATTGCCATGGTAGTTGTCAGGGGTCGTTTCATGTTTGTTGATAGTTATTTGGGGCAAAGGTACGAAAAAAGATATAGAAAACGGCAACTTACGGACAAAAAAAAGAGAGCGTGCAGGGTTGTGCACGCTCTCTTCCATATTGGGAATTGGGGGTTCAATCGAAATATTACTCAGCCTTTGCCTCTTCAGCAGCGGGAGCCTCAGCAGCGGGAGCCTCGGCAGCGGGTGCCTCAGCAACCTCGGCGGCCTCGGCCTTGGGAGCAGACTTGCGCGAACGGCGGGTCTTCTTCTCAGCCTTAGCAGTCTTCAGCATGTTCTCGTCGAAGTCGACAAGCTCGATGAAAGCCTTCTCAGCAGCATCGCCCTGGCGGAAGCCGAGCTTGATGATGCGGGTGTAGCCACCGGGACGGTCGCCGACCTTCTGGGCTACGGGACCAAAGAGCTCCTTCAGGGCTTCCTTGTTCTGCAGATAGCTGAATACTACACGACGGCTGTTGGTGCTGTCGTCCTTGGAGCGCGTGATGAGGGGCTCCACATATTTCTTGAGTGCCTTTGCCTTGGCGAGGGTCGTAGTGATTCTTTTGTGCATGATCAGCGAAATGGCCATGTTGGCAAGCATGGCACGGCGGTGGTCAGCAGTACGGCCCAGATGATTGAATTTCTTTCCGTGTCTCATTTGTTTGTTCTTTCTTTAAGCGGACAATGTTCAATGTTCAATGTTCAATGCTCAATATTCAATGAACAATTACTCCTTGTCCAGTTTATACTTTGAAATGTCAGTTCCAAACGACAGATTCAGACTCTCGAGCAAATCATCAAGCTCCGTGAGCGATTTCTTACCGAAGTTGCGGAACTTCAGGAGGTCGGTCTTGTTATACTGTACCAGGTCGCCAAGGGTCTCGACATCGGCAGCCTTCAAGCAGTTGAGGGCACGAACAGAGAGGTTCATGTCGACCAACTTAGTCTTGAGCAGCTGACGCATGTGCAGGATTTCCTCGTCGAACTCCTGGTTGGCCTCGGTCTCTGCCGTCTCCAGCGTAATCTTCTCGTCGGAGAAGAGCATGAAGTGGTAGATGAGGATCTTTGCGGCCTCCTTCAGGGCGTCCTTCGGGTGGATGGAACCGTCCGTGGTCACCTCGAGCACGAGCTTGTCGTAGTCGGTCTTCTGCTCGACACGATAGGGCTCAACGCTGTACTTGACGTTACGGATGGGGGTGTAGATAGAGTCGATGGCTATCACATTGACATCGGTACAGAACTCGCGATTCTCGTCAGCGGGTACGTAGCCGCGGCCTTTGTTGATGGTCAGGTCTATCTGCATCGATGCCTTGGAATCTAAATGACAAATCACCAAATCGGGATTTAACACTTCAAATCCAGTCAGATACTTGCCTATATCACCGGCTTTAAACTCGGTAGAATTCTCGACAGTGATGGAGACTTTCTCGTTCTCGAATTCTTCCACTACTTGCTTGAACCGAACTTGCTTCAGGTTCAAGATCATGTTGGTGACATCTTCCTTGACTCCCGGCACTGATGAGAACTCATGCTCGACACCCTGAATACGGATGGTGTTGATGGCATAACCCTCGAGCGAGGAAAGAAGAATGCGGCGCAGGGCATTACCGATGGTAACGCCGAAACCGGGCTCCAACGGACGGAATTCGAACTTGCCGAACCGACCGGTGGCCTCCAACATTACGACTTTATCAGGTTTTTGAAATGCTAATATCGCCATTAATTTAAATGATTTTAGTTCTTAGAGTACAACTCAACGATTGACTGTTCCTTAATGTTCTCGGGGATGTCGGCACGCTCCGGCATGTGCAGGAACTTACCACCCTTATCGTTCTCATCCCACTCGATCCAGGGGTACTTGCTGTGATTGAAACCAGCAAGGGCGGCCTCGATGACCTCGAGCGACTTAGACTTCTCGCGAACAGCAACAATCATACCAGGCTTCACCTGGAAAGAAGGGATGTTGACTACCTTGCCGTCGACGGTGATGTGCTTGTGACCCACAAGTTGGCGGGCAGCGGCACGAGTCGGGGCGATGCCCAGACGGAAGACGACGTTGTCAAGGCGGCTCTCCAACAACTGCAGCAGCACCTCACCGGTGATGCCGTCGGCCTTGGCAGCCTTCTCAAACAGGTTACGGAACTGGCGCTCAAGAACACCATAGGTGTACTTGGCCTTCTGCTTCTCTGCCAGCATGACTGCATACTCCGACTGCTTGCGGCGACGGTTATTGCCATGCTGTCCCGGGGGGAAGTTCCTACGGGACAAAACTTTGTCCGGGCCGAAGATAGCATCTCCGAAGCGGCGGGCAATTTTTGATTTCGGTCCAATATATCTTGCCATAAATCTTAAATAAAAATATTTTCCTTAATTAAAAGATAACTGAGACAACTATCAAACGACTTTAGCGACTGGCTGTCGCAAGTTGTTCGGGTTGTCATGAATAACTATACGCGACGACGCTTCGGAGGACGGCAGCCGTTGTGTGGCAGCGGCGTAACATCGACAATCTCGATGACCTCGATACCGGCACCGTGGCAGGCACGGATAGCGCTCTCACGACCGTTACCGGGACCCTTGACGTAAGCCTTCACCTTGCGCAGACCCAGGTCGAAAGCAACCTTGGCGCAATCCTCGGCAGCCATCTGGGCAGCATACGGGGTGTTCTTCTTAGAACCACGGAAGCCCATCTTACCGGCTGACGACCAGCTGATGACCTGTCCCTCATCGTTGGCGAGAGAGACAATGACATTATTGAATGAACTGTGAACGTGCAGCTGACCGATGGCGGTGACCTTCACGTTACGCTTCTTGGAAGTGACTGTTTTCTTTGCCATAATCTTTAAACTCTAAACTTTAAACGTTAAACTTAAAAATTACTTCGTGGCCTTCTTCTTGTTTGCAACAGTCTTCTTCTTACCCTTACGAGTACGAGCATTGTTCTTGGTGCTCTGACCACGTACGGGAAGACCGTTACGATGACGGACTCCACGATAGCAACCAATATCCATCAGTCGCTTGATGTTCAACTGGATCTCGCTACGGAGATCACCTTCTACTTTGAATTCAGCGCCGATGATTTCACGGATCTTGGCAGCCTGGTCGTCACTCCATTCGTTGACTTTCAGGTCGCGGCTCACGCCGGCCTTGTCCAAAATCTTTGCTGAACTACTTCGACCAATACCATAGATATAGGTCAATGCGATTTCGCCACGCTTCTCCTGGGGCAAATCTACTCCAACAATTCTTATTGCCATTTGTAAAAACTAAAAATATTGATGTTAAAAATTCGAATTTTTGCCAAAAAAGCATGCAAAGGTACGCAGAATTTCCGAGATTCCGCTACCTCTTTATGCTTATTTAACATAAAAATGTCGTTAACCCTGACGCATCTTGTACTTGGGGTTCTTCTTGTTGATAACGAACAGGCGTCCCTTGCGGCGTACGATCTTGCAGTCGGGGGTGCGCTTCTTCAATGATGCTCTTGTCTTCATTTTATTTGGTCTCCTTAAGTTATTTGTATCTGAACACGATTCTTCCCTTAGTGAGGTCGTAGGGACTCATCTCGACCTTGACCTTGTCGCCGGGTAGTATCTTGATGTAGTGCATACGCATCTTGCCCGAGATGTGGGCGATGATGGGCACTCCGTTCTCCAACTCGACGCGGAACATGGCGTTGGACAATGCCTCTACGATGGTTCCGTCTTGCTCAATAGCTCCTTGCTTTGCCATTCTCTTAATATAATTTACCTTCTATACGTTCTATTTCCTCAAACGAAGACAGTATCTCTGCCTGGCCCTTGCAGACGGCGATGGTATGCTCGAAGTGGGCTGCGGGCTTGCCGTCGCGGGTGCGGATGGTCCAGCGGTCCTGGTCGAGCCAGATGTCGCGCCGACCTTGGGTGATCATGGGCTCAATGGCAATGCACATGGATGCCTTGAGCATGACGCCGTTGCCGCGTCGCCCGTAGTTGGGCACATGAGGGTCCTCGTGCATCTCGCGACCGATACCGTGACCGGTGAGCTCGCGGACGATGCCGTAGCCGTGAGACTCGCAGTGGCTCTGCACAGCATGGCTGATGTCACCGAGATGGTGACCGGCCTGTGCCGCCCCGATTCCCAGATAGAGGGACTCCTTGGTGACGCGCAGCAACTCGCGGACGTCGGCGCTCACCTCTCCGACACAGAACGTGTAGGCGGAGTCGCCACAGAAGCCGTTGAGCAGCGTGCCGCAGTCGATGGAGATGATGTCGCCGTCGCGGAGGACGGTCTGGGCGTTGGGAACACCGTGGACTACGACATCATTCACCGAGGTGCAGATGCTGGCGGGAAACGGCCCTCCATATGGATTGGGGAAACCCTTGAAGGTGGGGATGGCCCCATTGTCGCGGATGAACTCCTCGGCAATCTTGTCCAACTGGAGGGTCGTTATACCAGGCTTGATATGTTTTGCCAATTCGCCAAGGGTCCTACCAACAAGTTGGTTGGCCTGACGCATCAGCTCAATTTCGTCTTCAGTCTTCAGAAATATCTTCATACTGAGATTAGTATGCACTCATGCCACGTCCGTGGATGCGGCCCGAGTTGAGCAGACCGTCGTAGTGGCGCATGAGCAGATGGCTCTCAATCTGCTGCAGCGTGTCGAGAACGACACCCACGAGAATCAGCAGTGAAGTACCACCGAAGAACTGCGAGAAGGCATCCTGCACGTTCAACAGGCTTGCAAAGGCCGGCATGATAGCGATGAAGGCAATGAACAGCGAACCGGGCAGGGTGATGCGTGACATCACGGTGTCGATGAAGTCGGCTGTTGGTTTGCCGGGCTTGATGCCGGGGATGAAGCCGTTGTTACGCTTCATATCCTCTGCCATCTGCGTCGGGTTGAGCGTGATGGCAGTATAGAAGTAGGTGAAGGCGATGATGAGGAATGCGAAGATGATGTTGTAGGTCCAGCTGTGATGATCGAGCATGGAACGTACGAACCAGTTGGCATTCTCAGGGGCTGCATACTGTACGAAAGCCAGCGGGATGAACATCAGTGCCTGAGCAAAGATGATAGGCATCACATTGGCTGCGAACAGCTTCAGCGGGATGTACTGACGTGCACCGCCCACCTGCTGGCCGTTGACAAGACGTTTAGCATACTGCACGGGAACCTTGCGGACTCCCTGCACCAGAACGATGGCTGCGCAGACAACCAGATAGAGAATGATAATCTCGACGAGGAACATCACCAGACCACCACCGGTGATGGCGGTGAAGCGTGAGGTGACCTCCTGGAAGAACGCCTGAGGCAGGCGTGCAATGATACCAATCATAATAATCAGCGAGATACCATTTCCTATGCCCTTATCGGTAATGCGCTCACCAAGCCAGAGGATGAACATACTGCCTGCTGCCAGGATGATAGTGGCCGGGAATACGAATACCGACCAGCTGATACCGGGAGCCAGGGCAGCACCGGCCTGCATCTTCAGATTGATGAGGTAACTCGGTGCCTGGAACAGCAGGATAGCTACTGTCAGGTACCGGGTATAAGTCATAATCTTCTTGCGGCCGCTCTCACCCTCGCGCTGCATCTTCTGGAAATAAGGCACAGCGACAGCGAGGAGCTGCATCACGATAGAAGCAGAGATGTAAGGCATAATACCAAGCGCAAAGATAGATGCGTTGGAGAATGCACCACCGGAGAACATATCCAGCAGTGACATCAGACCACCGGCAGTCTGTGACTGCAGTTTGTCCAACAGCGCAGGATTGATACCAGGAAGTACTACGAATGAGCCGAAGCGGTAAATGGCTACGAACAGCATCGTGATAAGGATGCGCTGACGCAGGTCCTCAATCTTCCAAATGTTCTTCAGTGTCTCTATTAACTTCTTCATGTTGTCTTTTAGATAATTGTTGCGTTACCACCAACTGCCTTGATAGCTTCCTCGGCAGTCTTTGAGAAGGCGTTAGCCTCGACATCAATCTTTGCTTTCAGTTCACCGTTGCCCAGGACCTTGACCAGCTCCTTGCCATTGGTGAGACCTGCGGCTACCAGCTCGGCGATGCCGATCTTGGTCAGGTTCTTCTCCTCAGCCAGCTTCTGCAGCGTGGAGAGGTTCACAGCGAAGTACTCCTTGTGATTGATGTTCTTGAAACCAAACTTCGGAACGCGACGCTGCAAGGGCATCTGACCGCCTTCGAAACCAACCTTCTTCTTATAGCCTGAACGGGCCTTGGCACCCTTGTGACCACGGGTAGACGTGCCACCGAGTCCCGAACCGGGACCGCGGCCGATTCTACGACGAGAATGTGTAGAGCCCTCAGCGGGTTTTAAAGTATGTAGCTTCATAATCGTATCTATAATTAAAAAATTGTGAGTAAATTAACCGATGACTTCCACGATGTGGTGAACCTTACGGATCATACCACGGATAACAGGAGTGTCTTCTTTCTCTACGACCTGCGAAATCTTGTGAAGACCCAGCGCCTGAAGAGTGCGCTTCTGGTCAACAGGATAACCGATCTTGCTCTTAATCTGCTTAATCTTAATTGTTGCCATAGTTTCTTGTCTCCTATTATTTTATCCGTTGAAAACCTTGTTCATGCTGATGCCGCGAGTACCAGCCACCGTGTAGGCGTCACGCATCTCGCTCAGGGCCTTGATAGTAGCCTTCACCAGGTTGTGGGGGTTCGAAGAACCCTTCGACTTGGCGAGCACATCCTTCACACCCACGCTCTCGAGCACGGCACGCATAGCACCACCAGCCACCAGACCGGTACCGGCAGCAGCCGGACGGAGGAACACCTGTGCACCACCGAAGTGAGCTTCCATCTCGTGGGGGATAGTACCCTTCAGCACGGGAACCTTCACCAGATTCTTCTTTGCAGACTCAACACCCTTGGCGATGGCTGCGGTGACCTCACCAGCCTTGCCAAGACCCCAGCCGATGACACCGTTGCCGTCGCCGACAACAACAATGGCTGCGAATGTAAAGGTGCGACCACCCTTTGTTACCTTGGTAACACGGTTGATGGCAACCAGTCTGTCTTTCAACTCTACGTCGCTATTTATCTTAACTTTGTTCATTGCCATAATCGTTTAAAATTTAAGTCCACCCTTACGTGCTGCATCAGCCAGTGACTTCACACGGCCGTGGTAGAGGTAACCGTTACGGTCGAAGACAACGGCAGTGATGCCAGCCTCCTGGGCCTTCTTGGCTACCAGCTCACCCACCTTCTCGGCCTGTTCGATCTTCGGCATAGCCTCCAGACCGATGGACGATGCAGATGCAAGTGTTTTACCTTCCAAATCGTTAATCACCTGAACGTAGATCTGCTTGTTGGAGCGGAACACGCTCATACGGGGACGCTCGGCAGTGCCGAAAACGCTCTTACGAATTCTATATTTAATCTTAATTCGTCTTTCAACTTTCTTTGTTGTCATAATCTTTAATCTTTAATTTTAAATGTTTAATTTTCAAGATTACTTAGCCGAGGCTGACTTACCCGACTTACGACGGATAACCTCGCCCTTGAACAAGATACCCTTGCCCTTGTAAGGCTCCGGCATACGGAAAGAACGAATCTTAGCGCAAATCATTCCGAGCAGCTGCTTGTCGCACGACTCCAGGATAATCTGGGGGTTCTGGTTACGCTCCATCTTGGTCTCAACCTTCACTTCCTTGGGAAGCTGGATGAAGATGGGGTGCGTGTAACCCAGCGAGAACTCGATGATGTTACCCTGATTAGATACACGGTAACCTACACCGATGAGTTCCATCTCCTTCTTATAACCTTCGCTCACACCAACGACCATGTTATTGATCAGTGCGCGGTACAGACCGTGGAAAGCCTGCTTCTGCTTAATATCTACAGGGCTGTTCTCGTCGATGCTGAATGACACATGACCGTCCTCGACAGTCATCTTGATGCTGGGATCGACCTTCTGAGACAGCTCACCCTTCGGACCCTTTACGGTAACGACTCCGTCCTGACCCTGGCTAACGGTAACGCCGGCAGGGATGCTAATTGGCAATTTTCCTATTCTTGACATATTCAGGTCCTCCAATTAATAGACGTAGCAAAGTACCTCGCCGCCAATCTTCAGCTGCGAAGCCTCCTTGTCTGTCATTACACCTTTGGATGTAGATAAGATGGCAATACCTAATCCGTTAATAACACTCGGCATGTTCTTGTAACCGGTATACTTGCGGAGACCGGGTGTAGACACACGCTTCAGGCACTTGATAGCGCTGGTCTTGGTGGCAGGGTCATACTTCAAAGCCACCTTGATAGTGCCCTGAGGGCCATCCTCGATGAACTTGTAGTTCAGGATGTAACCCTTCTCGAAGAGGATCTTCGTGATTTCCTTCTTCAAGTTAGACGCAGGAACCTCAACCACGCGGTGGTTGGCCATAATGGCGTTTCTGAGTCTGGTCAGATAATCTGCTATTGGATCTGTCATAAATAATAATTGTTTAATTAATCGGGACTACCCCGACAATATTAAATAATAAAGTGAATTCTTACCAGCTGGCCTTCTTCACACCGGGGATGAGACCACTGGAAGCCATCTCGCGGAACTGGATACGCGACAGACCGAACTGACGCATATAGCCCTTGGGACGACCCGTAATCTTGCAACGGTTGTGCAGACGGATGGGGTTGGCGTTCTTGGGGATGGCCTGAAGGGCACGAGCAGCCTCGTAAGCCTCTGCGGGATCCTCAGACGTTGCGATGATCTTCTTCAAGGCTGCACGCTTTTCAGCATAACGGGCAACGAGCTTAGCACGCTTCACCTCACGAGCCTTCATTGATTCTTTTGCCATATCTCTTAATCGTTTTTAGCGTTCTTAAACGGCAGACCGAAAGCCTTCAGCAGTGCATAACCCTCCTCGTCAGTCTTGGCAGACGTCACGAAGGTGATGTTCATACCCTGAATACGGTCTACGCTGTCGATGTTAATCTCAGGGAAGATGATCTGCTCCTGAACACCCAGGGTGTAGTTGCCACGACCATCGAACTTGCTCTCGATTCCCTTGAAGTCACGGATACGGGGCAGAGCCACGCGGACGAGCTTCTCCAGGAACTCATACATGCGCTCACGACGCAGGGTAACCATCACGCCGATGGGCATCTTCTTACGAAGCTTGAAGTTGGCGATATCCTTCTTAGAATAGGTAGCGACAGCCTTCTGACCACAGATGGTGGTAATCTCGTTGATAGCTACGTCGATGATCTTCTTGTCCTGTGTGGCGTCACCCAGACCCTGGTTGACGACAATCTTCTTCAGGACGGGAACCTGCATCTTCGAGGTATAGCTGAACTGCTTCTCAAGTGCCGGAGCAATCTGCTCGGAGTACACTTTCTTCAATTGTGCTGTATTTGCCATTACTTAATCTCCTCCCCTGACTTTTTAGCGATACGAACGACGTTCTTACCCTCGTGCTTGATGCTGACGCGAGTAGCCTTGCCGCTCTTAGGATCGATTAAACTTAAATTAGAGATATGTATCGGAGCTTCCTGCTTCACGATACCACCCTGCGGGTTCTTGGCGCTGGGCTTCTGGCTCTTAGAGACCATGTTGACGCCCTCAACGAGTGCACGCTGCTTCTCAACGAGAACCTTGAGCACCTTGCCAGTCTTGCCCTTGTCCTCACCGGCCAGGACCATGACTGTATCGTTTTTTCTGATATGTAACTTAGCCATTACTCTATTTACTTTTGATGATTAAAGAACCTCGGGTGCCAGTGACACAACCTTCATGTTGACGGCACGGAGCTCACGGGCTACGGGACCGAAGATACGGCTGCCGCGGAGTTCACCGGCATTGTTCAACAATACACAGGCATTGTCATCGAAGCGGATGTAAGAACCATCGGCACGACGGATCTCCTTCTTGGTACGAACGACCAGAGCCTTCGACACTGCACCCTTTTTAACGTCACTTGTGGGGATTGCGTTCTTGATAGCAACGACAATCACGTCACCCACACTTGCATAACGGCGGCGAGTACCACCCAGCACACGAATGCACAGAGCCTCGCGAGCACCGCTGTTATCAGCTACGGTAAGTCTTGTTTCTGTCTGAATCATAATTACTTAGCCTTTTCTACGATTTGTACTAAACGCCATCTCTTGGTCTTAGAGAGGGGGCGGGTCTCCATAATCAGAACGGTGTCACCAACCTGGCACTCATTCTTCTCATCGTGAGCATGGTACTTCTTTGTCTTCTGGACAAACTTACCATAAATCGGGTGCTTCTCCTTGAACTTAGCGGCAATAACAATGGTTTTATCCATCTTGTTGCTGATAACGACACCCTGTCTTGTCTTTCTTAAATTTCTTGTTTCCATCTGGACCATTGTTATTTGTTAAGTTCTCTCTGACGGAGTTCTGTCTTCATACGTGCGATGTCACGACGTGCGGCCTTAATCTGTGATGGATTCTCCATGGGAGTCACTGCGTGGTTCAACTTCATCTGATTGTAGTTGGCAACCTCAGTCTCCAGCTTCTCGGCCAATTCCTTGGTCTCGAGACCTTTAATTTCATTCATCTTCATAGCTTAAGCGTTTTTATCGTAATCACGGCGAACAACAAACTTAGTCTTCACGGGCAGCTTCTGAGCGCCGAGGCGAAGAGCCTCCTTGGCAATCTCGAAGGGAACACCCTCGACCTCGAAGAGGATACGACCCGGGGTAACCGGTGCCACCCATCCTGCGGGGTCACCCTTACCTTTACCCATACGTACGTCAGCAGGCTTGCGAGTGATGGGTTTGTCCGGGAAGATGCGAATCCATACCTGACCTTCACGGTTCATGTAACGGTTGATGGCAACACGTGCTGCCTCAATCTGACGGCTGTCAATCCATTTGGCATCAAGCGTCTTGATACCGAACGAGCCGAAAGCCAGCGTCGTACCGCGGTGGGCATTGCCCTTGTTGCCACGGCCGTCCTGAGGCCTTCTATATCTTACTCTCTTTGGTTGTAACATGATAGCTTCTTACTTTAAGTGTTTATTACTTTTTCTTGTTGCGAAAACGTCTGCCACCGTTGTCACGACCGTTGGAGCGGGGTGCACCCTTCTCCTGAGTGAAGTTAGGAGCCAAGTCAACCTTTCCATAAACCTCACCACGGCAAATCCAGACTTTCAGACCTAACAGGCCAACCTTGGTCAGAGCCTCTGCCTGGCAGTAATCGATGTCAGCACGGAAGGTGTGCAGCGGTGTACGACCTTCCTTGATCATCTCGCTACGTGCGATTTCAGCACCGTTCAGACGGCCCGAGATCTGCACCTTGATACCCTCTGCTCCAGCGCGCATGGTGTTGGCAACAGCCATCTTGATAGCACGGCGGTAAGCAATCTTACCCTCTATCTGGCGAGCGATGTTGTTGGCAACGATGTTTGCATCGAGCTCAGGCTTCTTCACTTCATAGATATTAATCTGAATCTCCTTGTCGTAGAGTTTCTTCAGCTCTTCCTTGAGCTTGTCGACATCCTGACCACCCTTACCAATGACCAGACCCGGACGGGCTGTGCAAATGGTGATGGTAACCAGCTTCAGTGTACGCTCGATGACAATCTTCGAGATGCTGGCCTTGGCCAGACGCTCGTTCAGATACTTACGGATTTTCTGGTCCTCGACCAGGTTGTCGCCGAAGTTCTTGCCTCCGAACCAATTGGAATCCCAACCCTTGACGATACCAAGACGGTTGCTAATAGGATTTACTTTCTGTCCCATACCTTTTACTTATCATTAGTTTTAGCGTCGACAAACAGAGTTACGTGGTTGCTACGCTTGCGGATGCGGTAGCCACGGCCCTGAGGTGCCGGTCTCATACGTTTCATTGTCACACCTTCGTCGACGAAGACACGGCTGACGTACAGCTCGCCGTCCTCTGCCTTGCGGTCATTCTTGGCCTCCCAGTTGGCGATAGCCGAGCGGAGAAGCTTCTCTACATTCTCTGAGGCAGCCTTCTTCGAGAAACGAAGCACGCCAAGGGCGCGGTTCACCTCCATGCCGCGGATCATGTCGACCACATAACGCATCTTGCGGGGTGAAGAGGGACAGCCTTTCAGCTTTGCAAAGTACTGTGTCTTATTGGCTGCTTTTCTCTGTTCAGCCGCTAATCTTTTTCTTGCTCCCATTATTTTACTTTCTTAATTTCATGAATTAATGTCCCTGGGATTACTTCTTGTTACCGGCATGGCCACCGAAACGACGCGTGGGAGAGAACTCGCCCAGCTTGTGTCCTACCATGTTCTCGGTAATGTAGACAGGGATGAATTTGTTACCGTTATGAACTGCAACTGTATGTCCCACGAAATCCGGGGAAATCATTGAAGCTCTGGCCCATGTCTTGACGACATTCTTCTTACCGCTCTCATTCATAGCGAGAATCTTCTTCTCGAGCGATACGTTGATGTACGGGCCTTTTTTTAATGAACGACTCATAATTTACACTCTTTTAATTTCGTGATTACTTCTTGTTAGCTCTTTCGATGATGTACTTGTTCGACTGCTTCTTCGGAGCGCGAGTCTTGAGACCCTTAGCGTACAAGCCCTTGCGTGAACGTGGGTGTCCACCAGACTGACGGCCTTCACCACCACCCATCGGGTGATCGTGCGGGTTCATGACAACACCACGGTTGTGGGGGCGACGGCCCAACCAGCGTGAGCGACCAGCCTTACCAGACTGCTCCAGCGCGTGGTCAGAGTTACCAACGCTACCAATCGTGGCCTTACAAGCACTCAGGATCTGACGGGTTTCGCCAGAAGGGAGCTTAATCACGCAGTAGCTACCCTCACGAGAGGTCAGCTGAGCGAAATTACCAGCCGAACGGACCAGCAGGGCACCCTGTCCGGGACGCAACTCAATGTTGTGAATCACGGTACCCACGGGGATGTTTGCCAGGGGGAGCGCATTACCTACCTCAGGCACTGCCTCTGCACCCGACATCAAGGTTGCACCAACCTCCAGTCCGTTAGGAGCAATGATATAACGTTTTTCACCATCAACGTAGTAAAGCAATGCGATACGAGCTGAACGGTTAGGATCGTACTCGATAGTCTTTACTACAGCTGGAACACCATCCTTCTCTCGCTTGAAGTCGATCAGACGATACTTCTTCTTGTGACCGCCGCCCATGTAGCGGACAGTCATCTTACCGGTGTTGTTTCGACCACCGGTAGAACGCTTACCGTAAACGAGAGACTTCTCTGGCACGGATGCAGTAATATCCTCGAACGTGCCAATAATCTTGTGTCTTTGACCCGGAGTAACGGGCTTTAATTTACGTACTGCCATTTCTTATTACTGAATATTGCTATAAAAATCAATGGTATCGCCCTCCTTCAGAGTAACGATTGCTTTCTTGAACGCGTTCTTCGAGCCTCTCACGAGACCTGCCTTGGTATAGCGCGACGAGCGCTTGCCGGCATAGCGAGCCGTGTTCACATTCTCTACTGTCACATTGTACAGAGCCTCAACCTCCTTGGCGATTTCAATCTTGTTAGCCTCGGGCTTGACGATGAAACCGTACTTGGTCTGAGCCTTCTTCGTCACCTCCTCGCCGCGGTGCTTACCGGTCTTGGGCTTGTAGGTGCGATCCATAGAAGACTTCTCTGTAATGTTGGTCATTTTCTCTGTAATCAGAGGCTTTATAATGAAACTCATAATAATTATCAATTTTCAATTATCAATTATCAATTAACCCAGCACACCGTCGATAGCCTTCAGCGAGTTCTCAGTGATAACCATCACGTCAGCGTTCAGCACCTTGTAGGTATTCACGTTAGCGGCGATGATGCACTCTGCCTTCTGCAGGTTGCGAGCCGACAGATACACATTCTTATTAGCCTCGGGAAGCACCATCAGCACCTTCTTGCCGTCAACCTTCAGGTTCTTGGCGAGCGTGACGAACTCCTTGGTCTTGGGAGCCTCGAAGTTGAAGTCCTCAACAACGATGATAGCGTTCTCCTGAGCCTTGTACGACAGAGCCGACTTACGAGCCAGCTTCTTCACCTTCAGGTTCAGCTTGAAACCGTAGTCGCGGGGCTTCGGGCCGAATACGCGACCACCACCACGCAGCAGGGGTGAGTTGATGTCACCGTGACGGGCACCGCCGCCGCCCTTCTGACGACCGAGCTTGCGGGTAGAACCGGCGTGCTCAGAACGCTCCTTGGCTTTTGCCGTACCCTGGCGCTGGTTGGCCATATACTGCTTTACATCCAGATAGATGACATGATCGTTAGGTTCAATGCCGAAGATAGCATCGTTCAACGTAACCTTACGTCCGGTCTCCTGACCGTTGATATTCAATACGTTCAATTCCATAGCTTACTTCTCGATTAAAACAGTTGAACCATTACAACCGGCGCAGCTACCCTTCACAAGAATCAGGTTGTGCTCCGGAATCACCTTTAACACTCTGAGGTTCTGGGTTGTCACGCGGTCGCCACCCATCTGGCCACCCATGCGCATTCCCTTGAACACCTTGGCGGGGTAAGAACAAGCACCGATAGAACCGGGCTTGCGCAGACGGTCATCCTGACCGTGGGTGCTCTGACCGACACCACCGAAACCATGGCGCTTCACAACACCCTGGAAACCCTTACCCTTCGAGGTACCAACGACATCAACGAACTCGGTGTCATTGAACAACTCAACGGTGATTGTGTCACCGAGGTTGTGCTCCTCGTCAAACTTGAACTCGGCCAAGTGGGCCTTCGGTGTTGTACCAGCCTTCTTAAAGATACCCATCATAGCCTTCGTGGTGTTCTTTTCTTTCTTCTCACCAAAGGCCAACTGCAGGGCTGTGTAACCGTCTTTCTCGACGGTCTTCACCTGAGTGACAACACAAGGACCAGCTTCGATAACAGTGCACGGTACATTCTTACCGTCGGCACTGAAAACGGATGTCATTCCGATTTTTCTTCCAATTAATCCTGGCATTTCAGTTTTAAAATTTAATAATAATGTTATTTATAATATATTAATCTCATGTTTCAGTGCCATTTTGCCACCTTCTAACTTTTAGAGCACACACATAAAGAAACGAACTACATCTCCCCTTCCGAAGAGTAAGTCGCTCTAATTCAGTGCTTTGATAGCTCGAAAGCCAGCGCAATGGGCACTTTTGCGGGTGCAAAGGTACATATTATTAATGACATAAACAAGACGGCAGACCTTGTTTATAACATTATTTAAGCATTTTTAACATTCAGACAGCGGTGTTCCCTTCAGGAGTTGGATGGCGAGCATGGTCAGGTCGTCGCTCTGTTCGGCATCGCCAACGAAATCATGAACAGCGTCAGCCATCATGGCGATGATGTCCTTCGGGGCTTGCTTGTGTTCAGCCAGGGCACGCTCAGCCACCTCGTTGATACGGTCCATCTGGAACTGGTCGTGGTTGGCATTCTCCGCCTCAGTCAGTCCGTCGGTGAAGAGGAAGATGGTGGTACCCTGACAAACGACAGCCTCCTGGACAGTAAACGTCCAGTCAGGCATGAAGCCGACAGGGATATTCGAGTCAACAGGCAACTCGCCCACACCCATACCGACCAGCAACGGAGCATCGTGACCGGCATTGCAATAGTGCATGAGACCCGTTTCGAGGTCCAGGACACCGACGAAGAGGGTGACGAACATGTTGAGCTCGTTGATTTCTGCCATCGACTCGTTCAGGATAGACACAATACGGTCGGGGGAAGACTCGTGCGAGGAGACGGTACGGAACATCGATCTGGTGACGGTCATGAAGAGCGATGCCGGCACTCCCTTGCCCGAGACGTCGCCGATGCAGAAGAACAGCTTGCCGTCGCGGATATAGAAGTCGAAGAGGTCGCCACCTACCTCCTTGGCAGGTGTCAGCGAGGCAAAGAGCTGCACGTCGTCGCGGTCGGGATAGGTCGGGAACTCCTTGGGCAGCATACCCATCTGGATGGTGCTGGCAATATGGAGCTCGCTCTCTATCGACGCCTTCTGCGACGTGGTCTTCTTCAGTTCTTCGATATAGTTGACCAGCGAGTGCTGCATGTTGCCGAACGACTGGCTCAGCTGTCCTATCTCATCCGTACGCTGGAAGTCGGGCAACTCCGCATCGAAGCGTCCCGAGGCGATGGTCTCTGCCTCCTTGGCCAGACGGCGCAGCGGCTGCAATTCTCTGGTGATGACACGGATAAAGAGATAGAGCATCAACAGCAGGCCGACAGTGACGATGCTCATGACCGTATGGCGAAGCCGGTCAAAGCCGCCGAAGATGTCGCTCTCCGGACAGACAATAGCCATGCTCCAGCCCGACTGCCCCAAGGACTTGTAGAAGACGTAGCTGTCCTGACCGTCAACGCTCATGCGTCGCATGCCCTCCTCACCACGCTGCATGGCGTGTCCCAGAGCCGTTATGTCCGAGTCGGGACGCTCGAGGGTCTGGGTGTAGATGGTCTGGTAGATGAGTTTGGTCGTATCGGGATGGACGAAGAAAGTACCTCCCTTGCCTATCATGATGCTATAGGAGTTCGGATAGGGTTTTACTGCTGAGATGGTTTGCGACAGCCAGCTCAGCGACAGGCCGGTATTGAGGACGCCGATCTTCTTTCCATATTTGTCCTTGATAGGCAGGCAGTACGATGTCACCATCTCCTTGGTATTGGTCGGCACATCCAGGTCCATATACGGCTCCGTCCAGCAGGGACGGTCGAGCAACGAAGGCATGAGATACCAGTCCGCATAGAAGTACTGGTAGTTGTCGCTACCGCCCTGGATGGTGCGAATGCTGTCGCCTTCATGCTTGGAATAAGCCGAGAAGTAGCGTCCTTTTTCTTTAAAATAGTAGGGTTCGAAGGCGATGGAACAGTTGTAGAAGTCGGGGTTGTTTTGCAGCATACTCTTGCTGTAGACAAACATCGAGTCGGCTACCTCTGGGTGACGGTCAACCAGCCACAGTGTCATGGTGGCTGCTACCTCTACGCGGTTCAAGATGCTCGTCACGCGCAACGAGGTATTATTCAGAATCTGTGTGGCATGATTGATAGCCTCCTGACGGATAGCCTCACGCGACTGATAAAAGAGGAACCCCAGGGCTGCAATGAAGATAATGGTGGCAAACATCACCACCCAGAGACTGACCCTGACAGAAAGTTTACGGCGGATATACGCTAAAATATTCTTCATGCGATTCTTTCTTCTACATTCAACGTTCAATCAATTGATCATAGGTCACCTCATGCTCCAGCATGTGGTTCTCCAGCATCAGCCGACTGGCCCGCTGAACCATATCCGGACGCAGCCGGAACTCACGCTTCTTCGACTCCCGGTCCACCTGCAGGCGCAGCACCTCGCGCAGCATCAGTCTCTGCATCACACGGTTGGTGGCAATGCGGTCCCTTTGGACATACTGCATCACGATGTCAAGCGTCTCCTCAGGATGAGCAGCCGCCCACTCCCAACCCTTACGGCAGGCCTGGGCAAATTTCCGGGACTGGGCACGATGCTTCTCGTAGTAGTCACGTGTCATATAGACGCCGTCTTCCTGGACGTTATAGCCATGGTCACAGAAACGGTAGACATTCTTGTCCGTCATCTCGATGCCGGCCTGTACCAACTGGTAGTACTCGTTGTAGCTCATGGCCAACGTGGCATCAAGGGCACCAGCGACGAACAGATTGACATTCTGAGCAAAACGCACCCATTCATAATCCAGCCCTTCCTTAATGCTCATACAGATGGCCAGCTGTCCGAAGCCCACACTCCAGATACCCACATGCGCACCTTTCTGGGTCATCGGGTCTTTTCCACGCGACGAGACGATGACCATGCCGTTGTTCATCGATGTCTGCAGGATGTTGACCAACGACATACCCTCGTCGACAATCTCCATGGCCTGACAGAGCTGTAGCGTCGTAGCCTGGCATTGGTTGTTACGCAGTCGGCTCATCGCCGGCTGCGTGGCAGACGGGTGCACAATACGTACCTTCACACCCGCCTCGCGGAAAAAGCCCTTGGCCTCAGCAACATAATAGCCGGCAAACTGAGCCTGCGCCGTCCACTGGGGCGTAAATACAATCTCATCGTTTTGTGCTCTGCCCGTCAAGGCAAGCAGGGTAAAAATCAATGTCAGAAAGACGTACTTGGTTTTATACATGCCTGCAAAATTAATGTAAATATCTCAAATCACAAAATAATCATTCGATTTTTTGGTCTTTTGCGTCAATTACGCTAATTTTGCAGGCATGAAAAGAAGCATCCTACTAAGCATTCTCCTGCTGCTGACCTTAGGGGCAACGGCACAACAGGCCGTACAGAACAAGCAGCGGCATTTCCCGAAGACTGTCCCACCGGGCAACTACAGCGGCATCACCTGGATGGGTGGTGATCGCTATGCCGTGGCCGACGACAAGTCGACAACGGCAGGATTCCGCGTGATGACCATCGGTATTGACAGCATCACAGGCAGCATATTAGCAGTGCGCGCCGACAGTCTCACCACCAGCCACCAGCCCAACCGCGACGAGGAGGGCCTATGCTATATGCCCCAGACGAACACCATCTTCGTCAGTGGCGAGGCCGACAAGAAGGTCATAGAATATAGGATGGACGGCCAACTGACGGGACGCTGCCTGAACATCCCCGACGTGTTCAGCGACATCTACGACAACCGAGGCATCGAGGCCCTGACCTACAATGCCACGACGCATCGCTTCTGGACTACGACGGAGAACTCGCTGCGAAGCGACGGCAAGAAACCCAGCATCAAGCAGAAGATTGCCAACAGGCTGCGCATGCAGAGCTTCGGTGACGACCTGCAACCCAAGGAACAATACTGGTATGTGACCGACTCGCTGCGTGCCAAGGGCGAGAAAAGCAGGAGCACATTAGGTGTCAGCGGGCTGGCAGCACTGGACGACGGACGCATCGTCGTCCTGGAGCGCGAGGTGTGCAGGACGAGTAACGGCATCGGCTCCTATTCCCACGTCAAGCTCTACGTCATCAACCCTTCACGGCAACAGCCCGGAGAACTGTTGCATAAAGAACTGCTGACGGAGTTCCACACCAAAATCAACCTGACCAGACGCAGCTTTGCCAACTTCGAAGGAATCTGTGCCGGTCCCCGACTGGCTGACGGGCGCCAGCTGCTGGTGCTCGTTGCCGACTCCCAAAACCAATACAAAGGCGTCTTCAAGGACTGGTTCAAGACGGTCGTGATGCCTTGATGACTAGCTGTGGGGACAGAGACCAGTCCCTTGTCACTTCATCAGTAGAACCCATGATCTGAAAAACAGCCTCAGAATTCTGAAAAACAGCCTCAGAATGAAAATTCCCAGCGTGGGAATTCTGAAAAACAGCCTCAGAATTTTCCTTCCGAGGCTCGTCATCTAGACTTTGATAAAGCCTTGTTCTCTATGCCTTTTAATATGGCTGTACACTTGATGGCTCTGCTGTTACCAATGTATATATATATATTGTTAAACATCAAAAAAAGCGACCCGTACGACCCGTGCGGCTTTTCCGACTGTCGATTACGGGTCGCATAGTTGTCACGTAGAAAACCGCTAAGCTACTGATTGTCAGCAGTTCTGTCACACGGGTCACGTTTTTCACGAATACACAGTCCCTAGTCATTCAGCCCCGTCCTGGCCATAGAACACGATTAGTAGAGAATCATCACAATCTGAAGCGGTAGCCCAAGGTGACTGTAATGCACCGGTTGCGACAGTCTTCGGCATCCGCCGTCTTGTCAATCTTTGTCAGCCCAAAAAGGACACAGGGGGAGGTACCTGAGTCATAGCAGCCGTCATACCCAAGTACCTCTTCCCAGCGACTATTTTGATCTACATTCTGTCGTTCTTACTCCAAATAGTACCAAGTGTCCTCTTCCGACGTAGCGCCTTTGCTGCCCGACAACGTTTGTGGTTCACCGCTGGTCAGCAAAATACGGTGCCGCAACTGTACCACCTTCACGGTTGGCTTCTCGTATTCTTTCTTAGTCATATTCGCTTCCTCCTATCGTTATTTAATGATTACCTTCTTTCCGTTGTTCACATAGATGCCTTTCGCGCTGGGCTTGTCCTCGATGCGGCGACCGTCCAGAGAGTACCAGGCGTCCTTGTCGAAAGTCACCTCGCCCGTCTTCGTCTGCAGGCTGCCGATGGCCGTCACCTCGCCGTCGGCTCCAATCAGGCGCACCTTGATGGTCTCAGGCAGTTCCTCGCCGGCAGCTCGGGTCATGCCGCGGGCTCCGGCGTAGTTCGCTGAGCCGTTCTTATACTTCAGGTAGCATCGCATGGGCTTGATGCGAACGTATGCGCCCACCTTCACGAACTCGCCCTGCTGGATGTCGCCAACAGCCTGAGCCGAGAAGCCATAGATGCCCGTCGGAGCCTCCGTCCATGAAATGGTCTCGTAGGTCCCCAAGTAAGTCCAATCGCCGCTCGTGGTCGAACCTGCCGTAATGCTAGCAGGAAGCGTATACGTGCCGCTGAAATCGACGTCGCTCGTTGCCGACGGTGTGAACAGGTACGGCGTGTTAGCCTCCAGCGTTGCACCTGTGTATTCCGTCATCGTGGCGATATACTCACTGCCGCTCTTCGTAATGCCCGTAAACGTATAGAACGTGCCGACGCTCCCCTTTGCAAATGCGAACGGCAGGCACACCGTTGAGGACTTAGCCTCGGTGAACGAGCGCGAATAGGTCACCTTGCACGTCTTCCCAGCGTAAGCCGACAGAGCCGAGAGATTGTCGCCGTCAGTCAGCGTGACTGCATTGGCAAAAGTTGCAAGCATCGGCTGGTTGGTGACGGGATCTTGCACCCAGACTACCTCGCTGCGGCCAGCCTGCAAGTTGGCAGTTGTCGTGCCGTCAGCAAGCTGTTCGGTAGTTGCTGGTTCTCCTTGAGTGACACTTTGGGAACCAGGCAATGTTTGCGTGTAAAAGCTGTTAGAAACAGTTCCGCCATTACCTGAGAACGTGGCAGAATAATGTTTAGAACAATTGAGACCGGCTGGATTAAAGAGGCAATTGTTAATATTTACGGCGCCATAATTAGATCCGACCAGTCCACCCCACCCATTGGTATTTTCCGATTCAAATACGCCATCGAAGATACAGTCACTGATATCGAGTGTCCCAGAATGAAACCCAACCAGTCCACCATGGTGGCCTTGTCCTAATAATGAAGCATTCAAAGTGACACTCGACCTGCAGTTAGTGATGGTGCAAGTCTGATATGATGAACCTACTATACCACCTGTCCAATTGTAGGTTAAGGTGCTTATCGTTCCTGTCACACGCAGATTCTTAATGGTGGCTCCGTAGATACTACAGAACAATCCATAGTTATTCTTTGTAGAAGTCAAATTTACCTTTATGGTGTGGCCCTGACCATCGAAGATTCCTTTGAAATAGGTAGAATAACCAACCACTTTCTGGTTATCGCCGAGGTCGACATCTGCCGTCATCTTGGCATTGGCCGTCGGTGTTATATCTACTATATCGGCAAATACCCACCAGTCAGCTGATGTACCAATCAGGTAATTGCCATCTGCGTCTTGCTGAATACCTGAATAAGCCAGAGTCGGGTTGTTGGTATAACCACCGTACTTACTTCTATAGACACGGTAGCTCTCATCGTTGGTCTGCACTGGCTTAGTATCTGAGCCGATAAGCTGTCCCCAGACCAAATCTTCACGGTCGGCTTGCAACATGTAGGCAATAGAGCCCTCGGCAAGAGTTTCATCAGTAGCTTTCGTTACACCATCAGGATAATCTACTGGGAATTGTTTTACATAGCAGTTGATGTGAGTGCCCCTAAAACCAGAACCTACTCCAGAATAGTTGAACTGTCCAATAGAGAGGCAGTTTGTAATGGTAGCGCTACCATGCTGGTGGATGTATCCAACAAAACACCCGTTGTAGTCACTTGAGGTGGTAATGGTACCCGAGAAGAGACAGTCTTTCATAGTTAAATTGCTACTATTATCAACCAAGCCAACAATTCCAGCGGCCTCTTGCCAGCCAGAAGAAGTGGCTCTTACAGTAAGGGAACTCCACAAGTTTTCGACAGTACACGATCCACTACATATGCCAATGGGCGCAGATTGTTCAGTAGAACTATCAATTGTACCTGCAACATGTATATTCTTTATGGTAGCATTACTAATGCGATGGAATGGTGAACTGACTGTAAAATTGATAGTTAAAGTATGGCCTTTTCCGTCAAATGTTCCCCGATAAGGAGTTGAAGTTCCTATCGTCGTCTGGACATAGCCGAGGTCAACGTCAGCCGTCATCCTGGCATTGGCCGTTGGTGTGGTTTGTACTAAAGTTGCAAATTCTATCCAATCCTGTGCAGAGCCGATGAGGTAATAGCCATCTGCGTCTTGCTGAATACCTGAATAAGCCAGAGTCGGGTCGTTGGTGTAACCACCGTTTTTACTACTATAGACACGGTAACTCTTGTTGTCTGTCAGCACTGGCGCTAAATCCGTGCCGATAAGCTGTCCCCAGACTAAATCTTCACGGTAGTTTTGCAACTTGAAGGCAATAGAGCCGTCGGCAAGTTCGTCGGCAGTGGCTACTGTTCCTTGAGTGTTAACGCTGGTGCTCCCAGCCATTGAGGCATAGCAGTTCCTCTCAGTACTTCCACTTTGGGCGACTGCGAATGTGTTAAGTACACCGTTAATGGTAACAGAAGCTGGGATGAAGAGAGAGTTGCTGATGTTAACCGTCGCTTGATAAATAGTGCCGACTAATCCGCTCCATATAGTAGAATTATTGGGGCCGTAAAAGTTACCGTCGAAAAGGCAGTCACTTATGTTAAGAGTAGTGCTTGTCGCACCAACCATACCGCCAATGAATATATTGCCGATATTATTGGAATTATTCAGAGTGACACTTGACCAGCAGTTAGTAAGCGTGATTTGTTTTGAACCTCCCATATAACCGACGATTCCTCCAATTTGATTATACGATGAGTTGTCTATCGTTCCAGTCACATGAAGATTCTTGATGGTAGCTCCGTCTAAGGTGAGGAAGGGGCCGTAGCCGTTTTGCGTAGATTTCAGATCGACTGTTAGCGTATGTCCCTGTCCATCGAAAGTGCCTTTATAAGTAGGAATCGTTGTCTGGTCATTGCCGAGGTTAACGTCAGCCGTCATCTTGGCATTGGCCGTTGGTGTGGTTTGTACTAAAGTTGCAAAATCCTTCCAGTCCTGCAAGGAGCCAATTTTGTAATAGCCATCGCTGCTGTCCAGGTCAAGCGCCCATGCCCCAGTGCAGCAGCAGAGCAGGGTGAGCATTGAAATCAGTAATCGTTTTGTCCTGTTCATAATGTTATTTTTTCTCTTGTTTATTATCCGTTTGATTAATTCACATAACTTTATTTATTGCGCAAATATAGGCAATACCCACGAAAGAGTACTGCCAAATACGGAAAATCGACTGCCATAACGCTTTTTGGCAGTCGATTTGCGGGATAAAAGACTTTTTTCATTCACTCTTTGGGGCAAGATTCATTCACCCGTTTGGCCAAACCGCCCCAGCCATTCGGTAGTGGTCATGCCAGTAACATCCTTGAAGATGCGGAAAAACGAACGCTCGCTTGTGAAGCCTGCCTCGGTATAAGCTTCGAAGACTTTCATGTCGGGATGTAGCCGCAGGAGTTGCTGGACGTAGCTGACACGATACTCGTTGACGAACTGCGTAAAGGTCATACCACGCTTGTCTTTGATACAGTCGGTGACATAGCGGCTATTAGTACCCAGCACTTCTGCCACGTCAGCAACCTTAAGCTCGCTGTTTCGGAAAAGCTGCCGCTCGTCCATCAGCTGACAGATGCGCTCCAGCAATTCTTCATTCCCATTGTCGGTGATAAATTCATACTGTTCTTTACGACTTTCTGTGCTGTCAGTCTGTCGGGCAGGAGGAACGACCTTGGTTTTCAGCCTGCGAACAAACAGCCATGCACCGACCAACATCACGCCACCGATGGCCAATAAGCACCACGGCAGACTGTCCGGCCAACGACTGGCAGCCGTCGTCACGTCGTCCTGACGCCCTAAGGCGATGAGCCATGCCGAAGCCGTAGGGGTGAAGTTGTCTGAGTCGTAGTCGGTTTTCGAGCTGCCGCCAATGATGGCCAGGTTGCCCTGTGGTGTAAGCGAGGGAACGTAGAAACCGCAGTCGGGAAGCGGATCGGTATAGTAGAGCGTCAAAGGAGCAGGTCGTTCGGTGTATCCGATACTGACCACGTAGAGCCGCTTGTCCTTGCCGACGCCACAGAGATAGGCTTGCTTCGCATGGCGGTCGGCCATGATGTAGCTTCTGTCATAGATGATGGGGCCAGCGCCCAACGGACTCATCATTGGTATGGGGCAGACGGTGGGTAGCAGTGTGAAGACGGTGTCTTCCACCAGCACGACGGCCACCTGACCAGCAGGCAGACCCTTCAGTTCGGGCTTTTCACGTGTACGCTCAAAGTTTCTCACAGCCATGAGGTAAGCAAAGCGTCCCTGGGCCTCGTCTCCAATGAAACCGGCATCAGCCGTTGTGGGGGCGTTGTACGTCAGCGGTTTCCACTGCTGCAGCAACGGCACGGTGAACGGTTCGCCATGAAGGCGGTCGACGACAATCGTATCAGAAAAATGATCATGGGGGTCACGGTCACTCAAAATGAGTATATCCCCCTCTGACGTACGGAAGAGGAAGGGAACAACCCGCTCTACGGTGACTGGCTTGACTGAAGTAAAGAATTTCCGACCGTCGAACATTTCAATACCATCGCCGGCATACCAGTTGCCGGTGATGACGACCTGACCACTATCCAACTCCATGGCCGATGCGAGCGTTCTCTTCTGATCCAGACAGCCAAAGCCCGTGAATGAGTGGTTTGTCGGATCGTACATCTCCACCCCATAGGTCTGACCCACACCCATCTCATCCTTGCTGCCTCCAGCCAACAGTACACGCCCGGAACGTAACACCAATGCCGTGCCGTGGTCGTGGATATAGGTCATCGGCAACTGATGCCATTCGCCTCCACTCAGATATTCAGCTGTGGCCGTGGGCACGAAGCCATTGGTGTGGCCACCAGCCACCATCAGTTCGCCACCGGCACAGAATACGGCGTGGCCCTCACGTGGTGTGTTCAGGTCAGGCAGGCGTTCAGGTACGACGTGTACCAGAGGGCATTGATTACCCTCCACAGCCAAGACCGGCGCACCAGCAGCTGCCAAACAGAGCAGCAGAATGAGTCTATACAATATCATTGTTTCACTAAAAAAGCCGAAAGCCACAAGGCTTTCGGCTTCATTCTATCCGTTGGATACAGGGTACTATACCTTGATCTCAACCTCGACACCGCTGGGGAGTTCGAGCTTCATCAGAGCGTCGACAGTCTTGGCGGTCGAGCTGTAGATGTCAATCAGACGCTTGTAGTCTGACAGCTGGAACTGCTCACGAGCCTTCTTGTTGACGAAGGTAGAGCGGTTGACGGTGTAGATACGCTTGTGGGTGGGAAGGGGGATAGGACCGCTGATGATGGCACCGGTGGCCTTGACAGCCTTCACAATCTTCTCTGCTGACTTGTCTACGAGCTTGTGGTCGTAGCTCTTCAGCTTGATACGAATTTTCTGACTCATTGTTTTAATTGTTTAATGTGATAATTGTTTAATTTCAAACGAACTGCCGCTAAAGAGTCATTTGCTCAGCGGCAAGTTCTTATGCTCATTTCGGGGTGCAAAGGTACGCATAATCCACGAGTTATCCAAAACCTGTGTGACAATGCCGACTGATATTTAAGCTTTTTTAAGGTTACGACGTAAAGAACAAAGTGGCACGCTCTTTACTGACGGGCCGAAAGCGGAAGCGACATCACAAAGCGAGCACCAGAGGTATAGGACGTGTCAAGGACTACGTCGCCGCCCATGTGACGGGTCATAGAGCGGGCAATGGGCAGTCCGATACCTGTTCCGTCCGTGTACTCATCCAGCTGCACGAACTCCTTGAAAATATTCTCGGCCTGCTCCTTTGGCACACCGATGCCGGTATCTTCTACCGTGAATGTCACATACTGCTGGTTGACACTGACAGACAGGGTGACCTGCTGCATAAGGCCCTCGGTGTTCTTACCCTTGAATGCCAGAGGATGCGTAAATTTGATGGCATTGCTGAGCAGCAATGACAGTGCTTTGGAGGCCGACTTCTTGTTGGTGACTATACTCAGCTGCTTGGTCTCTGGCGACTGAAGCATCTGGAACTGCAGGTGCTCTGCCTGTCGAATGCCACTCAAAGCAATGGCCTGAGATGCCAGCTCTTCCGGCCGGACGGTGTCCGTGCAGTCGATGTCTGCATTACTGTTAATCAAACTGAGGTCGAGCATTTTGTCAATCAGATGGGTAATGCGCTCGCTGTTTTGCACGATCTTATGACTGATGTCCTGCAACTCGTCGTTGCTGAGTTCGATGCTGGGACTGGCCAGTACCTGCGAGAATCCGGAGAGCACGTTCAGCGGAGTGCGCACCTCATGGGATATCTGCTGAATGAACTGGGTCTTCATGCGGGCCGACTCTTCAGCGCGTTCGTTGGCAATCATAAGCTGGTGGTTGGTGTCGCCAAGTTTCTTATAGGCCTTGCGGCGCTGCATCGTATAGATGACAAAGAAAATGGCGAATATCACCAGAACGGTGGCAACCGTGAGCAGGCGTTGCTGGGTAATCTCGGCACGCTGCTCTGCTATCATGCGCTCCTTGCCAGCCGTATCGTAGAAGGTGGTCAGCAGGTCGGAGTCAAGCCTTCGCTGTCGGACGAGTGCCGAATCATAATACTCGGCCATTACTACGGCTACGCTCAGTGCGGTGTCGGCACGGTCGGCCAACAGGTTCGCACGGAATTTGGGCATCATGAAGAGGCCGAAGTTCTCGAAATCGGCCTTATAGCCGTTTTCCCTTAAGAAGTAATCAAGACGTTCATAGTTACGCGCTGCCTCGGCATAGCGTTTCGTCAGCATCAGATAATCGCAGCTATTGATGACATAGGTCGGTTGCTTGGCCGTATTGGTGGACAGAAAGTCGTTGAAGGCGTGATCGGCTTCAGCTGTCCGCCCCTCACCGTGAGCCAGCAGTGCCTTGCTGTAGCTGATGTCTGCCCTCATCTCGTCCAGGAATACAGAGTCACGCTGAGGATGCTTATCGGCAATGGCATAGAGCGAATCCTGTACCGCTATCCACGGCCTAGCCTCATCGTAGCTGTCGGTTTGCATATAGACTTTTGCAATGGCATTCATCGATTTCTGGCACTCACGGTAGTCCAGCGGGTCGTGAAACTGGCGAAGTCGGGTGTGAACACCCTGCAGCGACTTCTGGAAACTCTTGGCCGCTATGGCCTTTTGTCCCAGATAGTACTGGCACTCACCTGCTATCTGCGCAATGTCGTGGTGGTCGGTGAAAGTGTTATAGCCTATGGTCCTTAGCTTATGGTCGGCGGCGTTGACCTCGCGTAGCGCACGGTCGTAGCGGTGCATCTCGCACAGCAAGCGCACATAGTTGATGCACGTATAGACGTACGCATTAAAGTCGGCCTGCGTGACAATATCGCTCATATCGATGTCAGCCAACTTTGCGTAAAGGTGCAGCGAGGTGCTGCGTTGTCCCATCTGGTTATAAATTATGGTACGATAGAAAATGGTCTTTGCCTGCGACAACTCACCACGTTTCTCCAGACTGTCAACGGCAGCAAGCACCCGCACATTGCTGTCGTGTACGCCACTTAATGAGTCAACGATAGAGTCGGCACGGGTATATCCGTCAGCTCCGACATAAGCAGTAATGCCTGCAAACGGCGACCTCTTCCTGTCATCACAGCCAACGGCCGTCACCAACAGCAACAATATAATAGTCAGCCCAAAAGTGTTACTCTTCATCGTTATAATCATTCTATCCTGCAGCTGTGGGTCTTTGTCTCGCGGTCGTAGTTGATGCCCACAAGCAGCAGGCGGTCGGTATAGTCTTGTAGCTTGGCGGGGTACTGGCGGCGCGTCACACAGCTGAACCGGCGCTCGGTGAAAAGCGTGCTGTTAACCACGGCGATAAGCCCCGACTTATCGACATATTCGCCATTACGCACCGACTGGAACCCTGCATTACCTATATTAATATATGTACCCATGTGCTGAAGGATTTATAGAGTAACTGTTTGATGTGCAAAGATAGCAATTATTCTTAAAACAGACAAATAAATGTGGTAAAAAGAGGGCGTTGCAGAACGGAATGTCCGCCAGAACCTCATTGCTGAGTTTCCGGCGGACATGATCGGTATTGTCGAAGGCCTACAGCCTTCCATTAGTTCATTACACCAAGTCGGCACGGCCCTTAACCTCCTCGAGTACGGCCTTAGCCAGAGCTGAAGACAGAGGAGCGTGGTGGCTGTACTCCATAGAACTGGTAGCACGGCCAGAGGTAATGGTACGCAGAGCGGTAACGTAACCGAACATCTCTGACAGGGGCACCTTAGCCTTGACGACACGGGCACCGCTACGAGCCTCTTCCATACCCTCTACCTGACCACGGCGCTTGTTCAAGTCACCGATGACGTCACCCATGTTCTCCTCGGGAGTAACAACCTCGAGCTTCATGATGGGCTCCATCAGCACCGGCTTAGCCTGTGCGCAGACTGCCTTGTAGGCCATCTGGGCTGCAATCTCGAACGAGAGCTGGTCTGAGTCGACGGGGTGGAACGAACCGTCGACCACCGTCACCTTCAGCGAGTCCATGGGATAGCCACCGAGGATACCGTTCTTCATAGCGGTCTCGAAGCCCTTCTGGATAGAGGGAATGAACTCCTTAGGAATGTTACCACCCTTGACTTCGTTGATAAACTGCAGACCACCGTTCTCCTTGATATCCCAGTCGTCGTCCACAGGACCAACGTTAACGATGATGTCAGCGAACTTACCGCGACCACCAGACTGCTTCTTGTAAACCTCACGGTAGCCCAT
>CAMHJQ010000002.1 GCA_946185485.1 uncultured Prevotellaceae bacterium
GAGCAGTTCTACGACCTGCTGAAGCTGAACAGCGAGGCCCGCGAATACGACTTCAAGAAGAACCTGGAACTGAAGACCAAACTCTGCGAGGCTGCTGAGAAGCTGGCTGAGGAGAACGATGTCATCAGTGCCTTCCATCAGTTGCAGAAGCTGCATCAGGAGTACCGCGAGATTGGTCCCGTCAGCAAGGAGCTGCGCGAGGAGATATGGCAGCGCTTCAAGGCGGCATCCACCGTCATCAACAAGCGCCACCAGCAGCACTTCGAGACGCTGCGCGCCAAGGAGGAGGAGAACCTGAAGAAGAAGACCGCCCTCTGCGAGAAGGCCGAGGCCATTGCCGCCGAGGAAAACAAGGGCAGCAACGACTGGGAGCGTCATACCAAGGAAATCATTGAACTACAGACCGAGTGGAAGACCATCGGTTTTGCACCGCAGAAGATGAACGTCAAGATCTTCGAGCGCTTCCGCGCAGCCTGTGACGACTTCTTCGGCCGCAAGGCAGAATACTTCCGCGGCCTGAAGGACACCTTTAAGGAGAATGCCGACAAGAAGCGTGCCCTCATCGAGAAGGCCAAGGCCCTGCAGGACAGCACCGAGTGGAAGTCGACCAGCGACAAGCTCATCAACCTGCAGAAGGAGTGGAAGACCATCGGCATGGTACCCAAGAAACTGGGCGACCAGCTGTGGGAGGAGTTCCTTGGCGCTTGCAACAAGTTCTTCGAGGCCCGCAATGCCGCCGGAGCCGGCACCCGCAACGAGGAGCGCGACAACCTGGAGAAGAAGCGCGACGTCATTGCTCGTCTGAAGGCTGCCGCAGAAGAGGCTGGCGAAGGGCTGCAGGAGCAGGTACAGAAGCTCGTTGAGGAGTACCAGTCTATCGGCCACGTGCCCTTCAAGGAGAAGGACAAGCTCTACGAGGAGTACCACGCCGTGCTCGACCGTCTCTATAAGGACCTGAACATCACCGTCGCCAAGCGCCGTCTCAACAAGTTCAAGGACAGCCTGAAGCAGGTTGCCGAGCGTGGTGAGAACGCCCTCGACAACGAGCGTGCCCGCCTGATGCGCCAGTACGAACAGCTGAAGCAGGAGGTGCAGACCTACGAGAACAACCTCGGTTTCCTGAACGCCTCGTCAAAGAAGGGCAACTCGCTCATCGACGAGATGAACCGCAAGGTACAGAAGCTGAAGGACGAAGTCCAGCTGGTCCGCGACAAGATCAAGGCTATCGACGCCGAGAACCGCGAGAAATAACCCTCCCCCTTTCAAGGGTGTTACCAAATATCAAAGCCGCCACTGTTGTGACGGTTTTTTTATTTTACCTGCCTGAAGGAAACCTTAATCTGTCGGATGACCCGCTTATCTATTTTCCTTGGCCTGTCGTGCAAACTCAAACAGTGACGCTGGCAGATGACAGTAGCCGTCAGGATTCTTGTCGAGATAGTCCTGGTGATACTCTTCTGCCGTATAGAAGTTCTCCAGAGGAAGCTTCTCTACGGCAAGAGGCTGCTGATATTTTTGCTGTTCCTCGGCAAACACCTTTTCGATAACAGGCAAATCCGCTGAATCAGTATAGTAGATGCCGGTGCGATAACGGGTTCCCTCGTCATGCCCCTGTTTGTTGAGACTTGTCGGGTCGATGGTCTTGAAGAACATCTGCAACAGGAATTCAAGGCTGACCATATCAGGATTATACTTCACATGCACCGTCTCTGCATACCCCGTCGTGTCAGTATAGACCTCCTTGTACGTCGGGCTGGTGGTATGTCCGTTGGCAAATCCAACAGACGTTTCCACAACTCCCTCTATCTGTTTGAAGTAGTGCTCCGTTCCCCAGAAGCAGCCTCCGGCAAGATAGATGTCCTTACCGCTTTTGATCTCCAGGATACCATCTACCTCGTGTTCGACGAAGGGGCCTGCCTTACATTCCAACAAGACAGCTGGTGTCAGGCACTCCAAGCCATGCCATACGTTCTTGGGTATATCGACACCGTAAGTGCCGCTCCCCTGACTGATGACACAAGTGGCCAAAATCTCGCCCTGATCACCGTAGGTTGTCACTCTGACCTTGCCCTTCAGGATGACAAAGGTCTCGTCCTTGTCCGGATGGTGGTGCACAGGAATAAAAGTCCCTGGCTCCAAGGCATTCAGGAAACGGTGACATTTGTCATCGAGGCTCTGGTGGAAGTTGTAGTTCTTTCTCAGTCGTGGCGATTTCTTGGCTTCTTCCGCCACACCACTAATCAGTTGTTCGTCTATTATTTTCATATGTCTTTATCCTCTTTTGTCATATTTCGCTTGCAAAGATAATCAATTATTTTGAAAATGATCACCAGAACCGACCCCGTGATTCAAAAATTTTTTTAGTCAAAGTGTATTGTAATTCAGAAAAATATTTGTAATTTTGCACCGTTTTGATGAGTTCGATGACTTGATTTCAAAAAATTAGACTAGTTTTCAGTGTGGCACAAGAGGTAAACAATGGCTTCAGGCATGTAATGCCAATTCAGATCCGCTTCAACGACGTGGACAAGTTCGGCCACGTGAACAATACCATCCATTTCCAGTTCTACGATACGGCGAAAACGGACTACGTTTCTATGGTCTGCAAGGGCTTCGATTGGGGACGGGAGGCCATCGTGGTGGCTAAGATAGAGGCCGAGTTTCTCGCCCAGATTAAGGGGAACGACCATATAGCCACGCGCACGCGTGTCACTAAAATCGGTAATAAGAGTTTCCATATGGAACAGGACATCATCGATACCGATACCCAGGAGGTAAAATGCCGCTGTCTCACCGTGTTGGTGCTCTACGATCTGGTGAATCACCAGTCTATACCCATTCCTGATGTCTGGCGTCAGGCCATCCGCCAGTACGACGGACTGTAGTTGACGAAAGCTTCATATCAACGGGCATTCCGGAAATCTGCAACGGGTGCTACCAGCATGGACTGACGAGAAACAATCTTGCAGCCTATGCCCAACTGGCGTATATATTAAAAATTTTTTTTGTCAAAGTGTATTGTAATTCAGAAAATAGTTCGTACCTTTGCAGCGATGAAAGAGATGGAGACGATGAAGACAACAAGAATAATACTGACACTGACGCCCCAAGCGGCGGGAAATGGCGGGACTGCAACGGGCAGATCCGTCATACGAGTCGTTCTATGCAGTCTCATCGATGACGTCAGCACCAATACAAACCCATTTTATACCTATATCAACATCCCAGAACAAGGTTACCATACACAAACGCCCTATGGCACAGCAGCAACAGACACGAGCCAGCCCTATATCGACAGGGGTCACCACTCTCAAGGAGTGGGTGCTGTCTGTTGTGGATTACCATCTGGAGAAGAGGGGTGTTGACGAAGCGTACAAGAAACTGGACAAGTTAGGTGAAGCCTGTGACTTCATGGACGATTGGCCAGAGGCGAAACGGGTCGCCACAGACAAAATCCGCGAGTACGACAAGAAGCGTCAGCTTCAGAAGGAGCAGCGCGAGCAGCAACAGCAGCGTGACTTCATGATGGCGATGATGGGTGCCATACAGCAACAGTCATATACTGCCAGCCAGAAGGCTCCGGCAGCCACCGAAGAGCAGGAAGAGCGGGAACTGCCGCCACAGCTTTGCACCGAGAAGGCCATGAGACTATGGCAGCAAGCGCAGCAGGCGGGACTTGTAGACGACCGCTACCAGCCCATGAATCTCTCCCGTACAGAGGCAGCCCTACTGGCCAACGATATAGCTATACGGCTCGGCATCAACAACAAATGGAAGACCTTTGAGAGACTTTGGGGACGAAACAACATGCGGAGCGACTATAACGACGCCATGAACCAACGCAAAACGCAGGAATTCTTAGACCGGCTGAAAAGCATATTCGGCTCACTGCCAAGAAAATAGAGTAAACCGTAGTCCCTACGCGTAGGTACTACGTAGGGGGAAAAACCACGAAACATGTTGTATCTTTGCACTTGTAAAAAGCAAAGCATACAACATGGAAAAGAAGAACAAGAAACAGAAGCCTCCCTCGAAGGCTGCAAAAGACGGACAGGACTCACACAAGGCCAACTGGCGCGAGGTGTATGCCACGGTGGACGACATCAAGGCATTTCTGGACGACAACGCCCTGTTGCGCTACAACACGGTGACGGGTCGACTGGAGGGGCACGTCGTCGAGCGCGACGTATGGGAACAGGTGGAGCAGGCGGCCACACGTGGCGGCCGGCAGGACTACGAGGGTGCGCTGCAGCGGGTGATGGCTGCCGACGCTGCGAAGGACGCAGACCCGTGGCACCCCATCACCGACCGCGACGTCAACACGCTCTGGGCACGACTGTCGGAGCAGAAGCCCGTGCGCAAGCAGGACCTGCAGAACGTCCTCGGCTCGGAGTATGTGGCAGACTACAATCCCTTCCTCGCCTACCTGGACAGTCTGCCGCGCTGGACCGACAACCAGGACAACTACATCATGGAACTGTCGCTGACGGTCAGCGTCCATGGCGACGCCGACGAGCAGCTGCGCTTCTACGAATACCTGAGGAAGTGGCTCGTGGCCATGGTCGCCGGATGGGTCAACCCCACGGTGGTCAACAACGTGATGCTGGTACTCATCGGTCGGCAGGGCGCCTACAAGACGACATGGTTCTCGTACCTGCTGCCACCTGAGCTGAAGCGCTACTTCTACACCAAGACCGACGCCTCGCGGATGTCAAAGGACGACCTGCTGGTGCTGGCACACTACGCACTGGTATGCTACGAGGAGCTGGACACGATGACGGCCCGCGACCTGAACAACCTCAAGTCGGCCATGACCATGCAGAGCATCGACGAGCGCGCCCCCTACGAGCGCTACCACGACCACCGTCCCCACGTAGCCTCGTTCTGCGGGACGGGCAACTCGACGCAGTTTCTGAGCGACACCACCGGCAACCGCCGCTGGCTGCCCTTCGAGGTGGACAGCATCGAGTCGCCGCGCGAGCATCCCTTCAACTACGCAGGCATCTACGCCCAAGCCTACAGCCTCTACCGCGACGGATTCCAGTACTGGTTCGGTGCCCGCGAGGTGGAGCTGCTCACCGAGCACAACCGCCACTACGAGACGCCGCGGCTGGAGCAGGAACTGGTGTCCATGTACTTCCGCAAGCCCCACACCGGCGAACCCGGCGAGTTTCTGCCCGTGGCCATGGCCATGCAGATTGTCGGCACCGGCATCACCCAGAAGCTCAGTGCCGTCATGCTGGGCCGCGCCTTCCGCACGCTCGGCTTCCAGAACCGTAAGTCGGACAGCATCCGCGGCTATCTCGTCGTGCGTCGCTCACCCGAGGAGATGCGCTCCATGCGGCAGCAGATGTTCCAGTCCGGCGGGACAGAAGGGACAGACGGGACAGATGTTTTCTAAACTCCCTTCGCGTACTGCGCGCACACACGGTACGCGAGCAATGTCATAGAATTATCTGTCCCAACCGTCCCATCTGTCCCGAAATCACACCCAGCAACTATGTCACTTCCTATTCGTAAACATGTCACTTCCATCACCTAACTATGGCATTTAGCCCACAAAAACATGATGATTATGAAAGCAATGACCCGACAACAGATTGCCGCCTACGCCGGCGTATCAGTGAAGACGCTCCGCAACTGGTGCAAACCCTATCATGACGAACTGCTCGGGCTGGGACTCAGGCCCGGCATGATCGTCCTGCCACCCAACATCGTCAGGTGGATAGCCGACAAGTTCTGCATCGACCTGCCGCCGTAGTGAGCCTCTTGCCGCCCGGCAGGCCCCACGACGGCCAGACTGTGCCCGATACGGAAAACGACATTGGAAAATGTCGTACCTTTGCATCAGAGAAATCCGGAACTCTCTAAGCGAAAAATCTTTCAAATGTTTAACCCTTAATTTTCTAACACCATGATTCTTTACGTATTACGTCAGAACAACAACGAGAAGTCATCTGCCTATGGCAAGTACTTCGCCTTCCCCGTCATCGAGGAGACCCTCGATCTGGAAAATCTGGCCGAGCACATGGCCAACCACAACACCCCGTTCTCGAAGGGAGCCATCAAGGGCATACTCACCGACATGGTCTCGTGCATCAAGGAACTGCTCCTGGAGGGCAAGAACGTGAAGATTGCCGACCTCGCCATCTTCTCGTTAGGCATCAAGAACAACGGCGGCAGCGAGACCGAGGACGACTTCAGCGTCTCCAAGCACATCAAGGGTGTCAAGCTGCGTGCCCGCGCCACCGGTGATCTGACCACCACCAGCCTGAACCTCGAGGCTACGCTGAAGAAGGCCACAGCCGTCACCAAGTCCAAGAAGGACGAGCCGGAACCCTAAGTTTTACAACGGAGTGCACAGCGGAATGCAACGCCATACTCTCCAAAAGAAAGCAGTCCCAACTGTGCACTCCAATCTCTTAACTCTTAATATTTTAGTATCATGAAGAAAGCAAATTGGAAAACCATCATTCAGTTCATCATCACGGTGCTCACGGCCATCGCCAGCAGTTTCCTCACCCAAAGTTGCATGAATTAAATTTGAAGTTTGAAATTTGAAACTTCAAAAAAAAACAAATCTTATGCGTAAAATTAACCTTATTGTCGTTCATTGTAGTGCCACGCGGGTGGACCAGCCGTTCCCGGTGGACAAGCTCATCGCCTGTCATCAGGCACGCTTCGGATTCACCGGCTACCACTACTACATCACCCGCGACGGCCAGCTCTACCAGACGCGTCACGAGAACCTGCCCGGCGCACATGCACACCACTACAACCAGCACTCCATCGGTGTCTGCTACGAGGGCGGCCTGCTGGCCAACGGCCAACCTGCCGACACCCGGACACCCGAGCAGAAAGCAGCCCTCTGGCACCTGCTGAAGTCCCTGAAGGTGGACTACCCCGACGCCCAGATCCTCGGCCACTGTGAGCTGCCCCATGTCGCCAAGACCTGTCCCAACTTCCTGGCATCGAAGGAGTACGCCACGCTGTAACACCAGAATTCCCCCTAACACCGACCAGCCCGGATATTGGCATCAAAACCAATATCCGGGCTGTCAGCCTTTTGCGAAACAGCGCGTAACAGCGTGCCTCTAGGACACAATTACTATGTTTGCAACATGAAGAGTTACCACTGAGCGTTGAAGGTGTGCTGAAGAAGGTTTCGTTTTGATGACGATGATGAACCTCTCCGCTTCGCTCCGAGAACCCTCACCGTCATCAAAACGATGAAAAAGGGCTGCGCAAGGAAACGTCAGAAACTGAAGGAAAAAGTTGGTACGATAATAATTGGTTTGTATCTTTGTAAGTGCAAAAAAAAACAATATACATTCACAATTAAAACCGTACCGAGATGCAAAGTAACAAAATTTCCTTCAAAGGACAAAACATTTACGTCGGAATTGACGTACATTTGAAGACGTGGCACGTGACAACGCTCACTGAGAGCGGCTACAAGTACTCATTCGCTCAGCATTCTGATGCAAAAGAGCTCTTTGACAGACTGAACAAGAAATTCCCCGAGGCACACTTTAAGTCAGCCTATGAGACGGGATTCTGTGGGTTCTCCGTCCATTATGCGCTGACGGCACATGGCTTCGAGAACATCGTAGTCAACCCTGCAGACATTCCGACGACAGGTAAGGAAAAGGCAATGAAGACGGATGCCGTAGACTCCGAGAAGATTGCCTGGTCACTGAAGCGTGGCGAACTGACCGGTATCTACATCAAGGACAAGTGCTATATGGACGACACGAACCTGATACGCCTGCGACAACGGTTTATCAGGGACCTCTCACGGCAGAAGAACAGGACAAAGCACCTGCTCTATACGCAAGGCGTTGCATATCCTGAACGTTTCAGCAAAAAGGGCACACACTGGTCTCGGAACCTTATGAAATGGCTGCGTGAGGATGTGGAATTGCTTTCAGATGAGAAACGGACGCTCATGCTGCTTTGCAATCAGGTAGAGAACATCAGGAAGGATATACTGGCCATTACCCGTGAAATACGCCGTTTGAGCACGGCGGACAAGTACAAAGAAAACTTCTCCCTGCTGTCATCCGTGCCAGGATTTGGGCTGATAACCTCTATGTCAATACTGACGGAGTATGACAACAATCTCATGCGTTTCCCCAATGAACGCAAATTTGTCGCCATCCTGGGCCTCATCCCGACATGCCACGATTCTGGCGAGAAGAAAGTAAATGGAGTGAAGACCTTTAGAGGCAACAAACAACTCGGCCCGCTGATTGTAGAGGCAAGCTGGGTGGCCATCCGCAGAGACTATCAGCTGGGATGCTATTACACCAACTGCTGTCAGAGCATGAACCCTCAGAAGGCTATCATCAAGGTGGCTAGAAAACTTGCTTGTAAGGCTTATGCCGTCATGAAGACGAAGAAAACGTATGTACTGTCTTAATGGGACGACTAACAATATGCATAACAACAGGTACATAAGTCGGACAGACTTCTCATATATTACAATGACCACTAGACCCTAGTGATGAGTCAGCAAGACTACATCTTTACACAGTTTGTGGCATTATTCTCCAAGATCTGAAGAAGTAATCTGATGAGTGGCCAAGGCTCACTACATCTAATAGAAGTTTGATCCGGCTTACCTGTTGCTTATGCAATTGTCCAGATGCAGTAAGAATGTGTCTGGAAGGGGATTTCTTGATAGAAAACACGTATATAAAGGTAAAAAACGAGAATTAACAATTAAACAATGCTAAAAATGAACCAATTATTTGGTTTGCAACATAGAAGAGGGTCTATCCCCGTGTGCGCGCTCTGAGCAACAAAAGCATAACGAACCGTCAATAGGAATTCCTTCATTGGGATTGTTTGACACGAACAATCCCGTCTATGACCCTGTCGAGGAAGAGTTTCGCAGAAGGATGCAGCGGAAGAAAAAGAAGCGTGGGCCGAGATTGTAAGTGCTTATCAATAGGTGCTCCATTTAAGTTACTGGAGCACTCTTTTCAATGCTTCATTGTTAAAGATTGCAATAAAACACATAGAAACTTTTGTTTTTGCATTATATTCGCTAAATTTGCACACAGTACGCCTAATTTTATACAAAACGACTTAGAACAATGGATAATCCGCATTATAACCGCATAAAAGCAGTGTTAGCTGAGAAAAACAAAACAGGAACATGGCTTTCTGAACAGATGGGCAGGAATATTGGAACCGTATCACGATGGATGACAAACAAGGTGCAGCCATCGGTAGAACAGCTGTATGATATCGCTAAACATCTTGATGTGGATGTCAGGGAATTGTTGGTGGCATCAAAATAATGTAGACGATGGAGAACAACGAATTACGCCCCATTCAGGTGGTAAACAAAATATATCTGAAACAGCCTGTCGGAGAAAATGACATCAAAAGTTTCAGGAGTGCCATGCGGAAGATGCTGAAGAACGTCAATGCAAATGAAAGCGAGGAACACAATAAAAATCTTGTGATGGAATTCCTTTCAAATGCATTCTATAAAAACACCAATGCGATTAACACCAAGGGTAAGACTGATGCTGCTATTTATGAATCGCCAGATTCTATTCATAGCCATGCCCTCGTACTTATAGAGGCTAAAGGACCTGGACGGCCAGATATGGCAAAGCGTTCGGAACTGAATTGCAAAGCACTGCATGAATTAATCCTTTATTATATCCGAGAGGAGGAGATTAATCATAATACGAAAATAAAACATCTTATCATCACTAATTGCCTTGAGTGGTTCGTATTCGACAAGGCTTGTTTCTATCGGTTTTTCCTCGCTAACAAGAAATTCAAGAATGAGGTGCTTGAGGCAGACCGGGAGAACACGACGGATTATGTTTACGAAAAAGTAATCCGCAGAAAGGTGGAAGAAGTAAAACACATGTTGAAATACACATACTTCGACCTGTCGGACTACAAAGGAAAACTGGATGATGATGCCATATTGACTTCCAGAAAGTTCATATCCATCTACAAACTACTATCTCCAACGCATCTGTTGAAACTGCCATTCCAGAATGACCATAACGCCCTTAACCGAGGGTTCTATAACGAGTTGCTTTACATTATGGGCGTTGAAGAAGTCACTGATGACAAGATGAAGAAAATCAAGCGTCTGAAAACCAAGCGGCAGCCTTACTCTCTGGTTGAACAAGCCATTTCCCATTTAGACGGATACGACCTCTTCGAAGAGCAAGACCTGTTTGATGCGGCATTGGGATTGGTACTTGTTTGGGTAAACAGACTCCTGTTTTTAAAGTTGCTGGAGTCTCAATTGCTCACCTTCAATAAGGGCGCAACATCCAAGCTGCTGATTAGCTCTCGTATTCCAGACTATGACATCTTGAATGACTTGTTTATGAAAGTGTTGGCCGTTCCTACAGAGCAACGCAATGAGGAATTTCGAGAGGCATTTAAGGATGTGCCCTATTTGAATAGTTCCCTGTTTGAAAAGTCTGAATTAGAAATAAAGTATTTCCCCGTCAGCGGCATCCGGTTGGGCGAAATGGAGGTGATGGCGCAGACAGCCGTCAAGGATGGCAACGGTAAACGGATGAAAGGACTGATGCCAACACTCGACTACCTGTTTCGTTTCCTTGACGCATTTGACTTCGGTGTTGAGAAGCAGAGCAATGATAGCCCGCTGCGACAAGATAGCAAGACCATCATCAATGCGTCAGTGTTGGGAAAGATTTTCGAGAAGATAAATGGCTACAAGGACGGCTCATTTTTCACGCCAGGCTATATCACGCAGTATATCTGCCGAAAGACATTGCGCAGGGCCGTAGTGAACCGCTTCAACGAAGTGAAAGGTTGGAAGTGTAACGACTTCTTTGAACTCTGCGACCAAGTGGGAACAGACAGGGACAGCCGCACGGAAGCTAACCAAATAATTAACAGTTTGAAAATCTGCGACCCAGCCGTAGGCAGCGGACATTTTCTTGTATCTGCTCTCAATGAGTTGATTGCTATTAAGAGAGAGATGGGGGTGCTGCAAGACCACAGAGAGAAGCCAAGACCAATTGGAGAGTACATCACGGTAGAGAACGATGAACTCATTGTGACCGATGAAGACGGCGACACTTTTATATATGATCCCAAGGACCCGCCTAGCCAGCGTGTACAGGAGACTTTGTTTGAAGAAAAACGTACCATTATCGAAAACTGTCTCTTTGGCGTTGACCTTAATCCCAAAAGCGTCGAGATTTGTCAGCTCCGCCTGTGGATAGAATTGCTGAAGAATGCCTATTATTACAAAAATGAACAGACAGGGGAGAAAGTTCTTCAGACGCTCCCGAACATCGACATTAACATCAAGTGTGGGAACTCTCTTCTTAACAGGACTCCCTTTAATGTTGACATCCGTCAGGTCTTGGCCGCAACCAATCTCACCATTACGAAATACAAACAAGACGTAAACAACTATAAGCGTACAGCCAACAAAGAAGCAAAGGCACGACTAAAACACGACATTGACATTATTAAGTCATTTTTGGCAAAAGGAATCAGCGAAAACACTCCAGTCTATAAGAAATGGCTTTCTGTTGCTAAGGAACTGAGCGATATGCGGCAGAAAAGTTTGCTCTTCCGTGATGCTAAGAATAAAAAAGGCAGCTATGCCAAGAAACTTGCTGCCCTGGAGAAAGAAGAGACAAAGCTGAAACGTCTTGTGGACGAAATACGAGATAATAAGGTATATACCAATGCTTTTGAGTGGAGGTATGAGATTCCTGACGTACTTGACGATAAAGGAGTGTTTCTGGGCTTCGATGCAATTATAGGTAATCCACCATACATCAGTCTGGAAAAGCTAACGGAAGATGTCAAAGCTTACTCAAAGATGCATCAGATGGATGAAGAGGAGAAGAAGGATATTCCAACGTATAACACCTTGGAGTCGAGGGGTGACATTTATAGCCTATTTGTTGAGAGGGGCTTACAACTCCTGAAGAAAGACGGTCTGTTGGCATATATCTTACCCAATAAGTGGATGAAGGTAGGGTATGGTAAGCCGCTACGTCAGCTATTCCTCAAACAGAATCTGACTCAGGTGATAGACTTTGATGACAACCAGATTTTTACAGATGCCACAACCTATACTTGCATCATCCGTATGACCAAAGCAGAAAGCACTGGCGAGATACATAGTTCTACTATCCGCAAAGTCAACTCTGAGACATTGGCGGAAGACGTAGAAGAAAGGAAGAAAACGTTCCAAACCAGCGAACTAAACGACGGCATTTGGATTATTTCGTCAAGAGAAGACTTTGAGAAGGCTGAAGCGTATAAAAAGAAAATGGGAACGCTTCGAGAGTTTCTTGGCTACGATTCAAACTATGGTATTAAGGTAGGGTTTTCAAAAGCTTTCAATGTATCAATAGATACAGCCAACCGACTCATTGCAGAAAATGCCTCTGCATCAGAAATACTTCGGCCTTTCATGCAAGGACGGGGGATGACTCCATTTGGAAAGCCCGTAACGGCATCTTATCTACTTTTTATTCCCAAAGGCTTTACAGCAAAAGCGTTTGGACTAAATCCTGAGGATAAGGAGGACAGGGAGAAAATGCCAGACGAGCATGAAGCCTGGACGTGGTTTGAAAGTAGATATCCATCCGTCGCCCATTGGCTGTTGCAGTTTAAGGACGAAACTTCCAAACGCACTGACAAAGGTGATTATTGGTGGGAACTGCGGGCTTGCGCTTATTATAGCGAGTTCAGCCAGCCCAAAATATTTTATCAAAGATTCCAAGTAAAACCATGTTTTATTTATGATGAAAAAACTGTGTTCTGCAATGATTCGCTTTATTTTCTTTCTGTAAAAGACAAAGCATTGCTTGCTCTTCTATGTTCAAACATGGGTTGGTGGCTGATTTCCAATTATTGCCCTCGCATACAGAACGGTTATCAGTTGATTTGGGACAACTTCAAGCAGATAAGCATTCCTTCTGAACTGCCTCCACGTTTGGGCGAGTTGGCAGACCTGCTCATGCAGGATGTGGAACAGAAGAAGAAAGAGGATTATGCCACTCATCTGCGAGAAGTCAACGAAATAGTTGACGGATTATATTATGATGCGATTAAGGGCACTGTAATAGATGGCGTAGCAGTATAGTAATTATGGCGGACAAGAAAAAAGCAAAACATACAGAAATATCTGTTCTATATAACTTGCCAGATAATTGGGCAGAAGAGACGGCGTTTTCATTCGATCATCTGTCAGAACTGGTGTTGCAGTTGCACGATTCTGCCTATTCGGCAACCGTGAAGGCGATAAACCGCTTTGCCACGATAAGAAACTATGTCATTGGATTCTATATTGTGGAATATGAACAGCATGGCAATGACCGCGCCAAGTATGGCGACCGACTGCTGAAGCGTTTGGCAGAGCGTGTGAACAGAAGGGGAATCAACGAAACTTTGCTCACAAATAGCCGTAAGTTCTATTTGACTTATCCCCAAATAAAAGACTACCTGACTGCAATTTCTCCGACGGCATCGGAGAAATCTGCCGAAAAAAGTCCGACGCTGTCGGATAAATTCATCACACCAGCTACAGAGCTTGTTTCCATGCTCTCTTTTTCTCATATTGTTGAGATTCTGACCGTCGATGACCCTTTGGCTCGATTTTTCTACGAGACAGAGTGCATCCGCTGTTGCTGGAACGTGAAAGAGCTGCGTAGACAGATTTCGACAAATCTCTATTTTCGTGCTGGTGTAAGCAAAAATCCCCAACTGCTGATAGACAGAACGGAGAAAAACAGTTTGCCAGCATTAACCATCAGGGATCCATTCTCATTTGAGTTCCTTGGCTTACGCCCTGAAGCATTTACAGAAAACGATTTGGAGAATGCCTTGATAGGACATCTACAAGAGTTCCTGCTCGAAATGGGCAAAGGGTTCTGCTTCGAGGCAAGGCAGAAACGGATGATTATCGACGATGAATACTACTTTGCCGACTTGGTGTTCTACAATCGTATCCTGCACTGCAATGTTATCATCGAACTGAAAGACGACGAGTTCCGCCATTCCGACCTCAGTCAGCTTAATGCCTACGTCTCATATTTCAGGGAGAACGAGATGAACCCAGGGGACAATCCTCCTGTGGGCATACTGCTTTGCACTCGCAAAGGCGACAAAATGGTGGAGTATGCTCTGGCTGGCATGGACAACAACCTGTTTGTCTCCACCTATATGCTTTCGTTGCCAGACAAGAAAACACTACAGGACTTTCTGTTAAGGGAGATTAGCAAATGAAAGAGACTAGATTCAAAGATACAGAACTTGGAATGAAATAGATCAGGGGTTCAGTGATTCATTCTTCATAATAAATAATGTGTAGTTCGAAAAAATTAATTATCTTTGCTAGCGAAATATGACAAAAGAAGAATTACAGAAAATTATAGCCATAGACGAAGGGTTCCGGATTGAGTTAACCACGTCTACAGGTAACATGGATAAATTCCAAGAGGCTATCTGTGCTTTTGCTAACGACATGCCTGGTTCCGGAAAGAAAGGATATCTTCTAATTGGCGTATATGATGATGGTAAAATTAGCGGCATGAAGGTTGATGATGCCCTGATGAAACGCATTAGCGGTATTCGTTCTGATGGCAACATACTGCCTTTACCTGTTATGACTACGGAAAAGGTACAGACCGATGAAGGTGATGTGTTGGTAGTGGAGGTGACTCCATCATTTGACACACCTGTTCGCTATCGAGGTAGGACGTTTATCCGTATTGGCCCACGTCGTGACATCGCCAGTGCTGAAGAAGAGAGAATTTTAGCAGAACGTTGTGCAGCTAGTCTGCCAACATTCGACACTAGACCTTGCCGTGAAGCAACAATAGACGATATTGATATCGATGCGATAGTCAAAGAGTATTTGCCAAAAGCCATCGATGCAGAAACGCTGGCAACAGATAGCCGCTCTCTAAAGGAGCAGTTGGCATCCCTGCGACTGTTCAACATCCAATGGGATTGCCCGACTTATGCGGCTCTGATCATGTTTGGTAAAAATTCACGCTACTTCATGCAGGGTGATTATATCCAGTTTGTGCGCTTCCGTGGTAATGACAATGGTGGAGAGATTCTGAATGAGCGTCGTTTCGAGGGGTGTTTATATAAGGTATTGCCACAGTTGGAGAATTTTATCCGCGATGGTATCGTAACAAAACGCCCTGTTCCTATCAGCATCCTGAGAGAAAAGGATGTGCGCAACTATCCCTACAAGGTACTGCGTGAGTTGATGATGAATGCTGTCATGCATCGTGACTATCAGGCAAACATGCCTACCCGACTCTATCAATATGACCATCACATAGAAATCATGAACCCTGGCGGTTTGTATGGTCAGGCTCGCCCAGAGAACTTCCCTCATGTGAATGACTATCGGAATAGTGTTGTTGCAGAGATGATGAAGAACCTGAACTACGTCAACATGTTCAATCATGGCGTAAACGAGGTACAAGACTTGCTGAAGGAGAACCAAAGTCCCGCTGCCGAGTTCAATGTCAATCTTGTCACAGCGTTTAGTGTCATTGTACGTGAACCCAAGGACGAAAACAATGCTAATGTCGTAAAAGATGTCGTAAAAGATGTCGTAAAAAAACTAACTGATAGACAACAAGTTATACTTGAACTTCTTTCTTTAGACCCCACTATGTCCGCGAAAGCCATTTCGGAAAAGATTTCGGAAAAGACTTCGGAAAAGACTTCGGAAAAGTTTACCGTTACGGACAGAACGATTGAGAGCGATTTAGCGCATCTAAAGAAAATTGGCATTCTTGTACGTGAAGGTGGTCGTAAGGATGGTTACTGGAAGATAATAACAGAACATGACAATAGCAATGAGTAACATTCCTAAGTGGTTTCATATAGTCATGTCAGTATTGTTTGCGATACTGGCTATCTGTAAAGCAATGCTGACATGCATTGAGCATCAGTGGGGAGTCATTCCAGGTGTACTGATAGCACTATTACTGTGACACGGGGACAGGTTCACTGTCACATAAAACGAATAGTTAGCCAATAACTTGTGATAGCAGGCACGATGTAATGTAAGAGTATTATTGATGGTTAAGATGATAAAAAAGAGAAACAAGCAATTAGAACTTTTTTCCGTTGACGACATGTATGGATGCATAGGCGTTAAGGATGAATTAGATGCTATTTCTGTAGCTGCATATTTATGGGCTATCAGGGTAGTTTCAGAATTGGATGATGAAATGTTTCGCAAAATGAAGAAGGAGTGTGATGCCGTTAAACTCGGTGAAGGTGAATACTCCGTTCCATCTATTCCTGGCAGTATGACTATTTTTCAATTAGATGCTTTGCGTGACTGCCTTAATTTGAGGGAATATGCAGCAATAGGTGAAAAATACGTTCATCATTATACAGAAGCAAATTGCAGACCTCATGTTACCGACGCTTATTCGTTTGTCATGGCAAGAAAAGCGTTTCAGGAATATTTCAACAAGGAGTTTCAGAAGAATGGTTGGTGGATCACGGACTTGAATTTACAACAATTGTCTAATCCTTACTCTTACGACATATTTAAAGATTAACCTTTAAAAAAGGAAAAGTTGGGTAGTTTAAAACGTAATGAGACAAAGATCAGAAACGTTACCAGAAATAAAGGAATACAAGATATGACGAAAGTTTGTGACATGGGGACAGGTCTGTCCCGCTGTGTCCTTAAGGATGGGAAAGTTCAATTTTATAATCTTGGAGAAAATTTAATTCTTCCTAAATAGTTGATAATAATAAGGTGGCAATTTTGACAGTTCGCGAAAAATGTCGTAACTTTGCACCCCGAATGAAGAAGTGTATGCACATATTACTCTCTGTGCTGCTGTCGATGACCATCCTGTTCATTGGCAGTGGTATCAACATCATGCGCTGTGCCCATACGGGAACGGTCAAGGTCATGACCGCTATCGGAGTGAACCGCATGGATATGGGTAATATGAATTGCAGCATGACTTCCAGTTGCATGACGACGACCCATGTGGAACTGTCGCCAACGGTGGCAGCACAACAGGTGAACACTGATTTCCATGTCCTGCAACCGATACTGGCCGTGCTGCCTGACTTGGTGTTGGAATGGCAGTATTCCACGGCATTCAAGGCTATTGTTCAACCCATTCGCATGGTGTGGAAAAGTCCACCACGCGAGTACTTGGCCTTTATCCGCATTCTACTCATTTGATTTTAATATGATTCCACGTTATCGGGGGATGACCATTGATCATTGACCATTGATCATTGACCATTGATCATTGACCATTGACCATTGGCCGTCTTCTGACAATTACCGTATTGTATTAACATCAAATGTTTACATCATGAAATATATTTTCACCAGCATCGTTATGATGCTATCTGTGTCTGTCTGCGGGAAAGAATCGAACTCGCTGCCGACCGACTCCCTTGACGCCCCAGACACGCTGAAGACCCAGAACCTGAGTGACGTGACGATTACCTCACGCCGTTCAGGTACGCGACGGCTGGCTGGTGCCGTCAATGGTATAGTGGTCAACCGCGAAGAACTGTTCAAGGCGGCATGCTGTAACCTCGGAGAGAGTTTTACGACGAACCCTTCGGTGGACGTAAACTACAGTGACGCTGCCACCGGTGCCAAGCAGATCAAGCTGTTAGGACTGAGCGGCACCTACGTGCAGATGCTGACGGAGAACCTGCCGAACTTCCGCGGGGCAGCAGCCCCCTACGCCCTTGACTACGTGCCCGGCCCTTGGATGAAAAGCATCCAGGTGTCGAAAGGCTCGTCGTCGGTACGCAATGGCTACGAGAGCATCACGGGACAGATTGACGTAGAATATCTGAAACCTGATGACGACCAGGGGGTGACCGTCAACCTCTTTGGCAACACCATGGGGCGCTTCGAGGCTAATGCCGACGGTAACGTGCATCTGGACGACCATCTGAGCACGGAACTGCTGGCACACTACCAGAATGAGTGGAGCCACCACGACCAGAACGACGACGGCTTCCAGGACCAGCCTAACGTCCGCCAATGGAACTTCCAGAACCGCTGGAAATGGCGTGGCGACCATTATCTGTTTCACGGTGGCGTTGGCATCATCAAGGAGAAGCGCGAAGGCGGACAAACCACTCACTCGCAGATGATGTCGTCACGACCTTACCTGATAGGTGTTGAGACTGACCGCTATGAGGGCTATATGAAGCATGCCTTCATCATCGACCCGGAACGAGGCATGAACATCGCCCTGATGGGCAATGTGTCGATGCATAAGATGGATGCTAACTACGGGCACAAGCAATATAGCGTGAACGAGAAAAACGCATACGCCCAGCTGCTGTTTGAGACCAATTTCTCGGATTTGCACAACCTGTCGGCAGGCTTGTCGCTGAACCACGACTATCTGAAGCAGGACTTGCGCTCGCTCTTCGAGGGGGTGGCATTAAGGGCAGAGACTGTTGCGGCAAAACCGCAACCTATAGAGAAGGAGACCACACCGGGGGCATACGTCCAGTACACCTTGAATGTGGACAACAAGCTCACGGCGATGGCAGGCATCCGTGCTGACCACAGCAGCCGCTACGGCACCTTTGTCACGCCACGTTTCCATGTGAAGTACACGCCCAGTGACCTTGTCAGCGTACGACTGTCGGCAGGCAAGGGCTACCGCACCGTTCACGCCCTGGCAGAGAACAACAACCTGCTGGCCAGCGGACGCAGAATGGTCATTGACGACTTGGAGCAGGAGGCAGCCTGGAACTACGGCATCAGCAACTCGTGGTATATCCCCCTGTTCGGCAAGACGCTGAAACTGAACGCTGAGTACTACCATACCCGTTTCATCCGTCAGGCCGTTATCGACTATGACAGCGACCAGACGATGATTCATGTCACCAACCTTGACGGCAAGTCGTACTCCAACACCGTGCAGATAGATGCCACGTACCCTGTTGTCAGCGGACTGGAACTGACTGCCGCCTGGCGACTGAACGACGTGAAGTGTACCTACGGCGGCAAGCTGATGGAGAAGCCGCTGACCAGCCGTTACAAGGGACTCATCACAGCCAGCTACAAGACGCCACTCGGCCTCTGGCAGTTTGATGTGACGCTGCAGCTGAACGGCGGCGGACGTATGCCTAACTACATTGACCATTCAACATTGAACATTGAACATGATTCTTCGTCTGAAAGCGCAACCAATAATGGTCAATGGTCAATGGTCAATGGTCAATCATTCCCAGCTTACGAGCAGGTGTCTGCCCAGATTACCCGCTGGTTCCGCCACTTCTCTGTCTATGTCGGCGGTGAAAACCTGACAGGCTTCCGCCAGGAACAAAGCATCATCAATGCTGCCAACCCGTGGAGCGACACCTTCGACCCCACCATGGTTTGGGGACCTGTGCAGGGTGCAATGTTCTATGCCGGCATCCGCATCAACTTTGGAAGACTCTAAGGAAGATGAAAGATTAATAATTAAAGATTAGGCTCAACTTTAGCAAGTATGAAAACGACCACAGATTGCACAGATTTAACCGATTTCAACGGCTATCGCCGCGATTATTAGAGATTTCACAGATTCTAAGCGGCTTCATCATCGCGGCGTTAGCCGCTGTAATCCAATAATAAATCTGTGAAATAGCATCAACAACGCGCAGCAAAATCTGTGTAATCTGTGAAATCTGTGGTGAAATATAACTCCAGAAACTTGAATCAAACAAATAGTAAAATAGTCAAATCGTCAAATAAATAGTCAAATAGTAAAATAGTAAAATTGTCAAATGAAAAAGCTGTTTTTAGTAAGTGCCATGATGCTGACCGCAGTGGTTGGCATGTCCAAGGACATCAAAACCGTAGTAGTAACCACACAGCCGCAGATGCACTGTGCCAACTGTGAGAACAAGATCAAGGGCAACCTCCGCTTTGAGAAGGGTGTCAAGCAGATTGAGTGTAACATTCCCCAGCAGCGTGTCACCATCACCTACGATGCTGAGAAGACCACACCCAATGCCATCATTCAGAGCTTTGGCAAGTTTGGCTACCAGGCTTCTGAAGTCAAGCAGGAGCCCCAGAAGGAAGAAAAGAAATCATCTAAAAAAGAAGGGTGTGTCAAAACAAGGTAACCTATTCCTCCCCTAGGAGGGGAGTTAGTTACATTTTGACACACCCTCTTTTCATTTCATCATGCGCTAATCAAGGGAATTCGTACTCCAGATATTGCATGTTGGGTTCGGTGGGATAGTTGGTAAGCTGGCCTGTGCGCGACACAAAGGACAGGATGCCATTATAAATGCTGTTGCCAAAGGTGTATTGGCTGACGTAGATGTTGATATGGTGGATGCGACGGGCATCATAGTTCAGCAGGCGTTCCGTGTCGGCTACCGGCATGCCGTCTATCAGCACCAAAGAGTTCAGAAACAGGGGGAAGGGGTTCGTCTCGTCACGAACCACCAGTTTGGTAGTACCATTGCTCTCTGTCTTACTGACACACATGACATATTCGAGCAGCACCTCGCGGATGGTAAGGAACTGGCGGTACTCATCGAGATTATAGGTAAGCGCGGGTTTGGTGCCCAACACCCTGTCATCGTAGACTAATGGCTGGGCAGGTGCGATGCTCAGTTGACGTCGCTGCATGTCGATGGACCGGGCCTCTACTTCACTACGCTTGTAGTGGAAAACGAGATGCGGCAGCTGTTTCGGCAGCAAAGAGGCAAACGGGCTGATCATCTCGATGGGCAGACTGGCACCAGATGATGACAGCGCAGAGAGCACCAGCGGGTGTTTGCCATGTATGCCATAGGTGTAGAAGACGGCCGTGGAGTCGTTGACCATTTGGCCTTCAAAATAGTGTATCTGCTTTCCCACGATGCTGAGCGACGGACATATCTGGCTGGTTTCTATGCCGTTGCCATGATGGGCATTCTTGATGCGTGCCTTGACGATGTGTCCCTCCGTCTCTTGTTCATCCACATTTTTTTCGCTGGTCCATTCTGTTGCAACAGGGGCTGCCGGCTGTGAATAGCTGGACGAATCGGAGGCGATTTCTATCCATTGGATGTCGTCGTTCACACTCTTGTGGAGTGGATTGACTACGGCAACAAGACGGTGATACACTTGAGCATGGTGGCGCGTATAGGCCGACAAGACATAGTAGCCGCTATGCAGGTCGGTAGGCAGTTCGATAGTACCTGTGCCCTTGCCTGCCTGAAGATTCACGATGCAGCCTGCTGCCAGTCCACGCGTATCGCACAGCTCAGCGTAGGCTATCATGCCATCGCCGGCTGTCACGTTGACGGTCACAGTCTCTCCCGCCAGATACCACGTACGGTCAGTCTCCGCCCGGACTCCACCCGCTGGCATGGCAAGACTGTTTGCTGCAAACGTGTTCAGCGTCAGCACCGTAGCTGCTATGAGTGATAATATGCTGTTTTTCATCTTAGTAACTTACATTTTCTTGCAATGACCAGAAATCAGGCTCTTCGATATAAGCCCCAGGATATTTGTATCTGACATCGAGTTGCTGTAGGGTAGCCCATGCAGCATGCAACATGTGGTCCTCGGCTTTCTCAGGGATGACCCAGTCACACAGATACATACCCTGGGAGACCATCTGACAGCAATCCTCAGCGGTGGGATTGTCAAGCCACTTGCGCGAGTCGGTTCCTGTCGGATGGAGGATGGCATATTCCGAGCCATTGAGGAAGAACCGATAGTCGCTGGTGTTCATCGAGCATCCTACAAATCCAATGACATGTTTGCTTGACGTGAGGCAGTGGATATTAGTAGGCTGGGTGGATGGCAGGGGCGTGAACAGCCCACCCATCTCGGTACTGGCCTGACGCCGTGCCAGCTCGTATTCGTATTCAGCCTTCGAAATGGCCCGCTGATGCACCAAGCCGCTATATCTGTGGAACATACGCACATTGTCACGCCCTATGTCGTATATCTTCAGATTCGCGATGTGCTGGTTGTCGTAGCTGGTGCTGGCACCGACTGTCATGGTTGAGCCGGCGGCATCCATCCATCCCCACCTGGGGAATGGATTGGAGATATAGACGGGCTCCAGTTTTTCCGTATCGTAATACATATTGGTCATGTAGTCAGGATACACCTGCCATGTCTCATCGTATGTCCACATGTAGTAGTTCGGTTGGCTGGGGTCAAAAGGATCGGCTGGCGTTACAAGCACATCGATATCGCTTGTAGGCGTGTTTTGTACTCCCCTGATATTGGCTATCTTCTCTGTACGAAGAGGCTTTTGAGGTTCCGACTCATACGTCTCACCATCAGTCTCGATATGCAGATAGTACGTCACGTCAGGATTGAGCTGACCAATCTGGCAAGTGTAATAGCCAGAGGCAGTCTGGGCTTGGTATTCAGAACCGTCGCTTCCGCGAACAGACACTTTTGCTCCTGTCACACTTCGAGGGGCCTCGGAAGCGTTCAGAGCCTGTGTGCGAGTCAGGTAGAATATGTTCTGCTGCTCCGCGCAGATGGTGCCTTCGACGACGAGCAAGTCGGAATCCTCTGCCGAAATGTCGGCATGGTATTCTTCAATACAGCCCGACAGCGACAAAAGGAAAAAGGCAAAAAGGTAAAAAGTTATATTCTTCATATCAGTTGAATCGTATGTTCATGGAAACAAAAGGAATGGCTGTGCCAAACACTGATAACTTATACCCCTTGATTTCTTCGCCTTCGGTGACATAATAGATGTTATAGGCATTCTTACGTGCGAGGACATTATATACACCAAATGAAAATGATGTGTGCAGAAAACTGGTCAGCTTGTGAGTAGGCTCTATGTTGAACGCCAGGTCCAGTCGCATATAGTCAGGAATACGGTAAGTGTTGCGTTCAGAATAGTATGGCATGAATTTCTGGTTGCGGGCATCGTAGTATTTACCTGCCGGCAACGTCGTCGGACGGCCTGTAGCATAGTTGAAATTGCTGGAGAGGCTGTATCGCTCCGTGAACTTCAGGTTGACGACGGCTTTCACCTCATGCGGACGGTCATATTCCGTGGGATACCAGTCGCCATCGTTCAGAGGCATGGCCACCCTCTTGTCATCCTGACGGAGAAAGGATCGCGCAAACGTATAGCTAACCCATCCATTCAGCTTACCCGTCGGTTTCTTCGCCTGCAGCTCGATGCCATAGGCTCTGCCTGTGGTTGAGATCACATCGGTCTCAAGATGGTGGTTCATTAACAGGACGGCCGAGCTGCGGTAGTTGAGATAGTCGCTGATATGCTTATAGTAAACCTCGGCAGAGAATTCATATTGCTTGTTGGCAGTCTCATGGTAGATGCCGGCAGCCAACTGCCAACCGTTCTGGGGCTTGATGTTCAGGTCGGAAAGTTTCCAGATGTCAGTAGGTGACATGATGGAGGTGTTCGACACCTTGTGGATATACTGATGCATCGTGTTGAAACCAGCCTTCAAAGAGAGGTTCTCCCTGATGGCATAGCGAGCCGACAGACGCACCTCAGGGGCATGATAGGTCTTGATGACGCCCGACTCATAACGCGTGTCCAGCCATGTGCGCTCTGAAGGCAGTTCACCCGCTGCATAGTGGTTCACGTCGCGAGGACCAAGAGCATTGAACATGGAATAGCGCAAACCAGCCGAAACTGACAGCTTCTCCGTCAACTGACGTTCATAATCAATATATACCGCACTTTCCATCGCCTTCTCGCGCTGCAGTTGGTCTGTCGTGATGTTTGATTCTGCACCTACTGGCTCGTACTTGCCTACCTGCACGTTATAATGCTGTAAGGAGAGGCCATAAGACAGAGAATGCTTCTCTGACAGGCGCTGACGGATATGCAGCTTCCCCCATAGCTGGTCAATACCGAAACTCAGTCGGGCAGCCATTGTAGGCACGTTCCTGTTCTCGTTGAAATAGTCGTAATGGTCTAGTCCGGCAGAGAGTGTAGCCGTTATCTTCTCATTCAGGATAGAGCGCCACTCTACAGAGAAGTTCTGGTTTTGATAACCGTAATTATCCTCCGAGCTGAACGAGAACTTGTCGGCACTCCAATAGCCGCAAATCTTCAAACGGTGCAGACTGTTGGGTTTCCAAGTCAGTACACCTCCCAAATCGTAAAAGTTAGCAGTACCGTCTTTGTAACCGCTCTTCTCGGGAAGTTTCTTGAGCATCCAGTCGCTATAGGTCGTACGGCCGTTGAGCAGCAGTGACATGTGGTCCTTGACAATCGGAATCTCCAGATTCGCCTTGCTGGTCAATGCGCCAATGCTTGCCGAGCCCGTAAACTTCTGCATATTGGCCTCCTTCGAGTTGACTTTCAGTACACTGCTGATTCTGCCTCCATACTCTACGGGAATGCTCGACTTGAACAGTTCGACATCCTCAACGGCATCAGAATTGAACGACGTGAAGAGACCGAACAAATGGGACGGGTTATAAACCGTACCTCCGTTGAAAAGTATCAGGTTCTGGTCGGTAGCTCCTCCTCGTACATTATATCCGCCGGAAGCCTCGCCAACGGTAGTGACACCAGGCAGGGTGAGCACAATCTTCATAATATCCGACTCGCCAAAGGCCGACGGAATGTTCTTCAGCACCTGGGGCTTGAATTTTTCAGCGCCCATCATCATGTTATTCACGGCCGACTGTCGACCACCAACAACGACAATTTCGCTCAGCTCCTGGTCGTCAGCAACACTTACCTTAGCTTTCTTCACCCCAGGCACTACATATACCTTGCTCTGCGTCTTGGCAGCGATCATGACGCTATCAAGGACGGGGATGCCGGTAATCAGCAGTTTTTCGTCAACAGCCTTGGCTGAGGCGGTTTGGCGTAGCTGACTGACTTTTATGTCGTTCGATTCCTGCTCGGCTATGACGAGGGGTGTTCCAGAGATACTTTCAACGACTTTGACGAGGCTCCCTTCACGCTCCCTTTTCGAAAACGACAGGTGATTCTTCTTGGCAAACCGCTTGATTTGCTTTTTCTGTTCAGGGAAGAGGCTGGCCACGTCGGATGCGTTTTTTACGTGATGCATCCCTCCGTCTGGGGTGACGAGTGTGTAATGTTCTGATGTGGTGAGCGTCTTTTCCAGAAATGCCTTTCCTCCAAACAGTTTCTCGCCATCGTAGGTCTTCCACTCACTGTGGTAGAGACGTATGCCATTGGTGCTCCCATCGCAAAGCACAGACGCATATCTTGTGCTGTCCTCGGGGGCCTGAACATATTTGTGGCCATCCATCTCAAACCAGTCTATGTATTCTTGTTCAGGCAACGTGAAAACACCTCTTGACGGCGAAAGGACAACCACCCGCTGCTTCAACTGGTCATAACGCAACTGCACATGCTCGTAAATCACACCAAAATAGCTGATGCGCCCATGATAGACATTGGTATGGGCTTGATAGTAGGGAATGTCATGCCACAATGATTTGGAGTATGGTGGCTCGACAGGTCCCACATACAGACGAGCAAAATCTGTCGCAAGGGAACTGACCTCCTGAGCTCCAAGAGGATGCAGCCCAGCCATCAAACAGACCCATGCGATAAAAAACCTTTTCACGTTAAAGATTTATTAGTAGCCGAAGACGTCCTCGAGGGTGAGGCGGCGGATGGGGGCTATCTTCTCGAGCGAGGGGATGTCAAGCTCCTTCTCGTCGCCCAACAGGATGTAGCGGTAGGGCTTGCGGGCTATCTGCTGCTGCTCGAAACGGACGATGTCCTGCAGGGTAAGCTGCTGCAAGGCACGATAGGTCTGCTCGTTCAGGTCGTAGTCCAGTCCCAGGCGCTGCATGTTCAGGTAGAGGTTGATGACGCCCGACTTGCGGTAGCGCACACTGGCCATCTGCTTGAGCACGCCCTCCTTGGCAATGCGGAAGGCAGCCTCGGACTGCGGGATGGTGTCCAGAATCTGGTGGAACTGGCGGATGCAGTCCATCATCTTGTCGTTCTGCGAGATGATGTGGGTGAAGAACATCTCCTTGTCGCCCTTCTTCGACACACCGCCGTAGTTGGCACCGGCATTGTAGGCCAGTCCACGGGCCTCGCGGAGTTCCTGGAAGACGATACCGTTCATGCCGCCGCCGAAGTACTCGTTGAAGAGGTTGATGGTAGCTTTCTCGCCGAGCTGCGGCTCACGGCCCTCGTTATGGTACATGCGCAGATAGATGTTCTTGGCATCGTATGGTGCTATCCACACCTCGTTCTGCGGGGTCTGCTGTGGCGTAAAGGGCTGACCCTCGGGGACGGTCTTCAGCGTCTTGGGTGTCTTATGCTCCTTGGCCAGCAGGGCGGCAAAGGCCTCCTGACTCATCGGACCATAGTATAATACGGTGTGCTGCAGGTTGTTGAGACCAGCCAGCAGGTCGAGCAACTGCTGTGGATTGGTGTCGCGCAACTGCTGTGCCGTCATGTCATCACGACGCACGTTATGAGGTCCATAGACGGCATAGTGGAAGAGGTAGTCAAAACAGGTGCGCTGGTCTTTCTTGGCATCGTCGCGTCCCTTGAGGACGAGTTCCACGAACTGGTCGTAGGATGCCTTGTCGGCCTTGGCATTGTGTAGCACGTCCTCCAGCAGGCGCAGGGCAGCAGGCATGTTCTCGTTCAGTCCGGAGAGCGAGATATTGAGATTGTCGCCATTAACGTTGACGCTGTAGTTGCAGGCCAGCTTGTAGAACTGCTGCTTGATGTCGGTGGCAGAGAGTTTGCCAGTGCCAACATAGTCCAGGTAGCTGGCCGCCATGTCGTAGCGGTTGTCGTCCTCATGGCCGAACTCATAGCGGAAGGTGAGGTTGAAGAGGTCGTCATCATTATTCTTTTTATAGACAAGGGGTAAGTTCTTGTTTACCTGCCCCAGGGTGAGGGCCGTCTTGAAGTCGACGAACTCAGGCTGGATGGGTTCCACCTGCGACTGCTGGATGTCCTGGACGAAGCGGCTCACCTGGTCACGGTTGGTGGGGATGGGCGTGATGGCGGGCTTGTCTATCTTCTTCTGCAGCGAGTCGATGCCCTGACGCTTGAAGACGGTGGCATAGCCGTCGGTGAAGAAGCGGTTGGCAAAGTCTACCAACTGTTGCTTGGTCATGTGCGAGATGCGGTCAATCTTCTTTGTCTGCTGGTCCCACGTGATGCCATTGATGAAGGCATCCATGTGCTGACGGACGCGCCAGCGGTTGTCCTCCAGCGCGCGCTGGTAGTTCAGCTTTCGGTTGTTGATGACCGACGGTAGCAGGTCGTCAGAGAAGTTGCCCTTCTTCAGGTTGTCTATCTCAGCGAGCATCAACGAGCGGACCTCTTCCAGCGACTGGCCGGGCTTGGGCATGCCGATGAGCAGGAACTGGCTGTAGTCCTGCTGCGTCTGTATACCGGCCTGGGCCACCTGCACCTTCATGTCCTGATTGAGGTTGAGGTCGAAGATGCCGGCCTTGCCATTGCTCAGCAGGTCACCGATGACATCGAGCGTGTCGCACTGCAGGTCGCTGGCCTTATGTGCCAGCCACCCCATCCATACCTGTTCGGCCTGCTGGCCGATAACCGATGTGTCGGCAGGTGCTGTCAGCGCACGCTGCACGGGGAATACGGGCTGGGGCACGGTCTCCAGCTGCCTGCCGTCAGCACCCAGGGCAGGCTTCCACAGTCCGAAGTAGCGGTCGATGACGGCGATGGTCTTGTCGGGGTCGAAGTCGCCAGCCATACAGATGGCCACGTTGTTGGGCACATACCATTTCTTAAAGTAGTTCTTGATATTGGTAATGCTGGGATTCTTCAGGTGCTCCTGCGTGCCAATGGTGGTCTGCGTACCGTAGGGATGGGTGGGCGTCAGCTTCTTGCCCAGCGCACTCCATATCTTGTCGCCATCGTCCGTGAGGTAGATGTTATACTCCTCATAGACGGCCTCCAGTTCCGTATGGAAGCCGCGGATGACCATGTGCTGGAAACGGTCGGACTGAATCTTGGCCCAGTTCTCAATTTCATTCGACGGAATATCCTCCGTATAGCAAGTGACGTCATTCGACGTAAAGGCGTTGGTGCCCGTAGCACCGATGGCCGCCATCAGCTTGTCGTACTCGTTGGGGATGAAGTACTGGGCAGCGACCTGCGACACCGAGTCGATGCCGTGGTAGGCAGCCTTGCGTGCCTCAGGGTCGGTGAGCAGGCGATAAGCCTCGTAGCGCTGTTCAATCTCGTCGAGCAGCGGAGCCTCTGCCGTCGGGTTGCTGGTACCAAACTGCTTGGTACCCTTGAACATCAGGTGCTCCAGGTAGTGGGCCAGACCCGTTGTCTCGGCAGGGTCGTTCTTCGAACCCGTGCGCACAGCAATAAAGGTCTGAATGCGCGGCCGCTCGTTGTTGACACTGAGGTACACCTTCAAACCATTGTCCAAAGTATAGATACGCGTCTTCGTCAGGTCGCCCTCAACGGTATCATACTTGTAATCCTTCGCATTTAAAGGTAAAAGGGTAAAAAGGTAAAAAAGTAAAAAAAGAGAATACTTTAATGCTTTCATTTTTTCTGGATTATATTAATACTGTTTACTATTGTTCCTAAAATAACTTTGATATCATTGGATAAAGAATCATATTCTTGCTGAGTGACAAGTTCTGACTCATATAACAACTCTATCCAATTTACTTTTTTACCTTTTCATCAGTCTTCGTAGTCGATTTCGTGGTCGAGCTTCGAGATGAAGTCATCGTACACCTCCTGTTCCACGTCGCCCATCTCAAACTCCTTCTGGGCGTCCTTGCGGATTTCGGCAATCCACGCACGGCGGGCACGGACATAATCCTCGCGGATGCGCTGCATGGCCTCCTCGGTCAGTTCGTCCAGACCGTAGTAGTCGAGAATCAGTTTATAAGTCCATGTCCACTGGTATTCCCGATAATGGTCGTTGATCTCCGCAAAGCGCTCCAGCACCTGGCTGATGCTTTCCAGCGCGCCTTTCTTGATATCGTCCAGCAGACGCTGCTCCTCACTGGCCGGCAGCAGCAGGCCGCTGAGGTCGTTCCACTGGCCTTCACCCACAGTAGAAGTAGGCTTGCCAAGGAATCCGCCCTTGACGGCACGCTTCAGCACGGCACCCATATAGATGCGCAGGGCAATGTCGTAGTACTTGATGCCCTTCTTCAGCGATGACGCATTGATGATATACTCCTGGAAATTGTACGACGACACATTGGCACCACCGGCCTGGCGCAGGTTCTCCAGTATCTTCTTGCCCTGCACAATCTCACCGACGGTGAAGGGACTGAGCCAGTCGAAGTTGATGATGCTCTTGCGACTGCTGACAGCACGCTTGTCGCGCTTAGGCCACTTCTTGATGTCGCGGTAGAGTCCGACGGTAGTGATGTTACGACCAGGGACGATATACATGGTCTCGCCGTATGCCATCAGGTAGGCAAAGGGCAGACAGCGCATGTCGGGATGGTTCATCAGCTTGCCGAAGCAGACGCTGAAGGCACCAATCTTAGCCGGCATCAGCACGTAGGCACCGCTGGCCGTCTTCGAGCCGCGCTCCAGGGTTCCGTAGTGCAACGGCCCCATCTTGTAGGCGTGGTTGGAGAAGTTGGTATTCGAGCCGGCATTATAGAACGAGAACTCACCGCCGATGAGCAGCGAACTCTTGTGATGGCTGGCCGAGAACGGTCCGCAGAAGGCAGCGCAGGCCTCGCCGTTGGCCATATACGAATTGGCAAAGAACACGCTGGCCTCGGCCGTGAAGCCATTGGTAATCTGGCATGCCTCGCCCACAAAGCAGTCCTGCATCTTCACACTGTTGGTGATGCTGCAGCCATTGCAGATGATACTGTTCTCGCAGATGACACCCGTACCGATATATACCGAGTCGTCCTTCGAGCTGAGGATGGTACAGTCGCTCAGACGTGCAGCGCCGTTGATCTCGCAGTCGTCACGAACAACGGTATTGGTAATCTCCTTGGAATTGATGATCTTGACACGGTTGCCGATGGTGCCACGCTCGGGCTGCGTAAAGCGTATCTCCTCGTTGATGAGCCGTGTAATGCTGTCTTTCAGCTGCTTATCGCTGAAGTATTTCACCATGAAGGCTGCCAACTGCGAGTTCAGGTCACGGAACAGGATGAGGTTGCCGTCACCCATCTCGTTGAGGACGCTGATGAGATGTCCCTCGCCGAAGGTAGCGCCCTCGGTGGTCTCCATCGTCGAGATGTTAGAGATATAGCAGTCGTCGCCAATGGTATAGTTATTGATGAAGTTTCCGACTTTCTCGATGAGGCAGTTGTCACCCACCGTCACATTGCGCAGTGTGGCATCGTTGATGCCGGCATGCTTGGTGAAGCCTTTGGTGACCTCCACCTGTTTCTCGAACACACCGAGCTGGATGTCGCCATAGAAGATGACACGGTGAAAACCGTATGGTGAAAAATCTTCTGCCACCTGTACTCTGTTCCAGTCCTCAGCCCAGCAGCTGTTGTTTTCGAGCACTTGAATCTCTGCATCTGTCAGTTGTCTGTAAATTCTCATAAATTTATTGTGTTAGGTTCAATGATTTCATTCTTCTATCTGATAGAGAAAGTCGTTGTACGGATATTTCTGAACATGCAGTTCGCGCACCTTCTTATATAAGACATCACGCAACTCGTCGATATTCTCCTTGTTCTTGGCCGAGATAAACAGGCACTCACCAGCCATCTTCGCCATCCACGTCCGCTTCAGTTCGTCGAGCGAGATGTTTTCACGCGTGGGTTCCGTCAGGTCGTCGGCATCCTGGGGCGTCCAGGTGTAGGCGTCAATCTTGTTGAATACCAGCATCGACGGCTTGTCGGCACAACCCAGATCGGCCAGTGTCTTCTCCACGACCATAATCTGCTCCTCGAAGTCGGGATGTGAAATGTCCACCACATGCACCAGCAGGTCGGCCTCGCGCACCTCGTCGAGCGTCGACTTGAACGAGTCAACCAGGTCGGTGGGCAGCTTGCGGATGAAACCGACGGTATCGGCCAGCAGGAAGGGCAGGTTGTCGATGACCATCTTGCGTACTGTCGTGTCGAGGGTAGCAAACAGCTTGTTCTCTGCAAACACGTCGCTCTTCGACAGCAGGTTCATCATGGTCGACTTGCCCACATTGGTATAGCCCACCAGCGCCACACGAATAAGGCGTCCGCGGTTCTTGCGCTGTGTCGTCTTCTGCTTGTCTATCTCCACCAAACGTTCTTTCAACAGCGAGATGCGCTGACGGATGATACGCTGGTCCATCTCCAGCTGCGTCTCACCAGGTCCACGCAAACCCACGGAACCCTTGCCGCCGCCGGAACCAGAGCCGCCGCCCTGACGCTCCAGATGGGTCCACAGACGCTGCAGACGGGGCAGCATATAGCGGTATTGTGCCAGCTCCACCTGCGTCTTGGCCTCGGCCGTCTGAGCGCGCATGGCGAAGATGTCCAGAATCAGACTCGTCCGGTCCAGAATTTTCACTTTCAGTTCCGCTTCGATGTTGCGGATCTGCTTGGCCGACAGCTCGTCGTCGAAGATGACCATGCCCACGGGCTGGGGACATTGACCATTGAACATTGAACATTGACCATTGTCCATTGAACATTGACCATTGTCCAGCCATTCATCATATTCGTCCTGGCACTGCTTGATATACTGCTTGATTTCGTCGAGTTTGCCCTTGCCGACATACGTCACCTGACTGGGGCCTTGCACCTTCTGCGTAAAGCGCTTCACGGTGACGGCACCAGCCGTGTCAGCCAGAAATTCCAGCTCGTCCAAGTATTCCTTGGTTTTCGCCTCGTCCTGCTGCTGTGTGATGAGTCCAACCAACACAGCTGTCTCGGCTTTGGCTTCTGAAATAACAAATTCCTTCATAATGGCTACAAAGGTAAGAAAAAAATATGTATCATCGTTTGTTTTTGTAGTTTTTTTCTTACCTTTGTAGCCGATAAGACAAAAAACTTAATATTTTTAGACTTATGAGAGTAATCATTGAATCTGACTATCAGAAAATGTCACAGTGGGCTGCCGAGCATGTCATCGAGCGTATCAACGCTTTCCAGCCCACCCCCGAGAAGCCCTTCGTGCTGGGTCTGCCCACCGGCAGTTCTCCCGAGGGCATGTATGCATGCCTTGTAAAGGCCAACAAGGAAGGCCGCGTGTCGTTCAAGAACGTGCTGACGTTCAACATGGACGAGTATGTCGGTCTGCCGGAAGAGCACCCCGAAAGCTACCACTCGTTTATGGCGCGCAACCTGTTCGACCATATCGACTGCCCGAAGGAGAACATCCACATCCTGAACGGCAACGCCCCCGACCTGGCTGCCGAGTGCGCCCACTACGAGCAGATGATAGAAGAGGCCGGCGGCATCGACCTGTTCATCGGCGGCATCGGCCCTGACGGACACATCGCCTTCAATGAGCCGTTCTCCAGCCTCGCCTCCAAGACCCGCGTAAAGACGTTGACTACCGATACCATCATCGCCAACTCACGTTTCTTCGACAACGACGTCAACAAGGTGCCCAAGCTGGCGCTGACCGTCGGTGTAGGCACCGTCATGGCTGCCCGTGAGGTGATGATTCTCTGCAACGGTCACCATAAGGCCCGCGCCCTGCAGGCTGCCATCGAAGGTCCCGTCTGCCAGGCATGGACCATCTCTGCCCTGCAGACCCACCAGCACGGTGTCATCGTCTGCGACGAGCCTGCCACCGACGAGATGAAGGTTGCCACCTACAAGTACTTCAAGGACATCGAGAAGGACAACTTGCTGTAAAAAGGTAAAAAAGTAAAAAGCTGCGCAGACCCTATCATAAAGGAAAGCGCAGCTTTTTACTTTTTTACCTTTTATTTATTTCTTCAGCTTGAAAGAGTTCTCTATACTGGTGATTTCGGCTGAGAACGACTTGTCGACCTTCAGGCGCTGCTCGACAGTGCTACAGCTGTGGATGACCGTAGAGTGGTCACGACCACCAATGAGCTGGCCAATGCGCGAGGCGGGCATCTTGGTGTACTTCTGGGCGAGATACATCGATACCTGACGCACCAGCACGTAGTTGCGCTTACGGCTCTTGCTGAACACGTTCTGCTGGCTGATGCCGTAGTGTCCGCAGACGGTCTCCAAGATATCGTCGATGGTCAGCGGCTTGTTGTCCACCTTGACGGCACGCTTGATGACGCGCTCTGCCAGGCGCATATCGACATTGCTGTTATAGACGATGGAATAAGCCATCAGCGAGTTGACAACACCCTCCAGGTCGCGCACAGAGCCATTGGCAGTCTGGGCAATAAAGCGGATGACGTCCTCGGGAATCTTCAGTCCGTCACGACGGCACTTGGCATTGAGGATGTCCACGCAGAGCTGCTCGTTGGGTTTCTCCAACTCGGCAATGAGTCCGCACGAGAAGCGTGTCAGCATACGGTCCTTCAGCCATACCAGGTCCACGGGGGGACGGTCGGAAGCCAGGATAATCTGCTTGCCCAGACGGAAGAGGTGGTCGAAGATGTGGAAGAACGTTGCCACGGTCTTCTCGGCAGTCGCCCACTCCTGAACATCGTCAATAATGAGCACGTCGATGGTCTGATAGAAACGGATGAAGTCGTTGACAGTATTCTGGCGGCTGGCATCGCTGAACTGCACTTGGAATAGACGGGCAGACACATATAATACGCGCTTCTGCGGGTACATCTCCTTACATTTCAGTCCGATGGCATTCACCAGGTGGGTCTTTCCACAACCCGAGGGACCGAAGAGGAAGAAAGGATTGAAAGTCGACTTGCCCGGATGCTCGGCAATGCTGAGACCTACCGTTCGCGGCAGTTTATTGGAGTCGCCCTCGATGAAGCTATGGAATGTCTTGTGAATGTCCAACTGGGGATTGAGGTCCCTAGCAACAGAATCGATGACCGTCGGTGACTTGTTGACGCCCACCCTGGGCTGCGGTGCCTCGACAGCAACCGGCTCACTACCCTCTTCATCGACTGTATAATGATTCTTCTTGTCGACGACAATACGGTAGTTGAGTTTCACATTCGTCTCGAAGCAACGGCTAATTACCTTGCTCAGCAACACCACGTAGTACTGCTCCAGATACTCGTACACGTACCTACTCGGTACTTGTACCAGCAAAGTCCGGCTGTCTTCATTGTATTCTTCGAAGACAATAGGCGCGAACCATGTTCTGAATTGCTGCTCCGTGACGTTCTCCCTAATCAAAGAGAGGCATTTGTCCCAAAGCGCCTTTGGATTTTTCTCCATGCGCAGTCGTTACTTCTAACAAGAATGTTTTTTACTATTGGTTAATTTTATTCCGACTGCAAAGGTCGCACTTTTTTTTGAATAAAACAAATCTGCATTTTTTACCACCTCTCATTCGGTTTGCTGTAACTTACTCGTATTTCGTGCTTTATCTCTCTCTCTTCCAAAAGGACGAGAAAAGACTCTTGGAAAAATCCAACCGTTTGTTTGTCAGGCGATTATCCCTTTCGTGCTCACTCCCCCACCCTTGTGCAAACAGCACTTGGCAAACAGACCGAAGACATTTAATATCAAGCACTTGGCAACAGCTTGTCGAATTGGCTTGACGGCCTCTTTTTTATTTAGACAAATTAAAAATTGAATAGAATTTTTATTTATCTTTTCTTCCGAAAACAGAGAAGTGAACGTAGCGCTTGGGGTGTGCCTTCAGATCAACCATCAGAGAGTCGGCATCAGCTACTGTCTGACTCAAACGGTTATACAGCGTAGCATCGCGCATGAGCAGTCCCAGAGAACCTTCATTGCTGTTAAGCTTACGTGTCATCTCATTGACATTAGCCAAAGTTTGGTTGACACTGGCGGTCATGGCAGCAACGTCGATGGCAGCCAGGTTAGCCGTCAATTGTTGTGTATTGTCGAGAACACCATTGGTCTTCTGCATCATGGCAGGCATCTCACGGTTGAGTGAAGCCGACAGTGTCTTCAGTTCGCGGCTGGTGGCACTGAGGTTATCCGTCATCCCCTCCACATGGTGCAGTGTATTGGCCAGCGCAGGATCTGCCAGCAGCGTGTTCAGACTGGTCAGAATACTGTCCAGTTTGGGCATCATGGTCTCCAAGGCAGGCATCATCGCACCCACTTTCGCCATCACGCCCTGGACGGCACCACCAGAAATGGTGTCACCCTCGGCCAGCAGGTCAATGGGGTTGTCGCCCAACACCAGGTTAATCTTGATATTTCCCAAGAGGTCGCTGTCTATCTCGGCACGGGTACCCTTAGGCAGGCTCATCTTGTTGTCCAGTCCCATCACAGCAATAATCTTCTTCTGGTGGCTGTAGTCGTATTTGATTTCCTTAACGACACCCACACGATAGCCGTTAGCATAGATGGGAGACGATGCAGACAATCCGCTGACATCGTCGAATTCAATATAATAGGAGTCATCCGTCGAGAAGACGGTAAGTCCCTTCAAGAACTCCAAACCATAAAACAACACAACAATGCCCACAATGGCAACGATGGCGATTCTGACCTCTTTTGTAAAGAATTTCATATATTCTGATGCTTTATTTGCTGTTCAATAATCTCTTAACTTATTTACTCTTTCTATTCTTAAACTCCCTCATGGCCTCCTGCACATTGACTTTCTGGCCATTCTTGAAAGCGATGATGAAAGCCTGCGGGAAACGGTCGACCACCGTCTTGCGCAACTGGTAGATTTCATTATAGTCAGCTGAGCTTCCCACCGTATATTTATAGAGGCCGCCCTCTTGATAGAAGTCCACGTTCTTGACATCCTTCAGCTGGGGATCGTTGGTTTTCAACTGATAGCCACTGGCCAGAATTTGCACCTTAAAGACAGGAGCATCACCCTGAGGCTGTTGCTTCTGAACGGTTTCCTGCTTTTGGACAACTTCTTGCTTTTGAACAACTTCTTGCTTCTGGACAACATCCTGCTTTTGAACGGTTTCCTGCTTTTGAACGGTTTCCTGCTTTTGAACGGTTTCCTGCTTTTGGACGGTTTCCTGCTTTTGGACGGTTTCCTGCTTCTTTTCCGTATCTTGCTTGAGCGTATTTTCAGCCACCAACTTCGGAGCAGCATTGATGATGGAGTCGGCATTGGGCTCCACCGAAGTATTCTGCTCTACCAGACGTCCTTCGCGAGCATCCTTCAGCTGATCAACCATCCTGCTCTTCTTACTCTTCTTAGCCTTTTCCGGTTTCTCCTGTTTTTCTTGCTTTTCCTGCTTGACCTCCTCCGTCTTTACCTGTTCCAGTTCTACCTTAGGCTCTACCCCACCTTTGTGGTATTGCTTTTTATAATCCACGAAGGCCTGGTAGATACCTTGTGCCAGGCGTTCCACACCAGCACTGGTATTCAGAAACTGCTCCTCGTCGGGTGTAGAGATAAAGCCAAGTTCTATCAAACAGCTGGGCATCGACGTCTCGCGCAGCACCAGGAAACCAGCCTGCTTGACGCCTTTGTTGGCACGTCCTGCAGAGGCACACGTGCGCTGCTGCACATATTTCGCCAAATCGACGCTCTGGGCCATATACTTGTCCTGAATAAATTCAAACATGATATAGCTCTCAGACGATGAAGGGTCGAAACCCTGATAGCGCTGCCGATAGTCCTTCTCATAAAGGATCACTTCATTTTCTCGCTTAGCGACCTCCAGATTGTCTGCCGCACGGTGCATACCCAGCGTATAAGTCTCCATGCCACGGGCGGTACGTCCCTTGGGCAGTGAATTGGTGTGTATCGACATAAAGAGGTCAGCCTTGGCACGGTTGGCGATGTCTGCACGGGTATGCAGAGGCACAAAGATGTCCGTCTTGCGGGTGTAGACCACCTTGACATCAGAACAGTTGGCTTCCACCTTACGCCCGAAGGCCAGCGCCACGTTCAGGTTGATGGTTTTCTCCTTGGTCAGCTTGCCCAATGCACCGGCATCATTGCCGCCATGTCCGGCATCAATGACCAAAACGAATTTCTTATTGGCAGCAACAGCCGTCACTGCCAGAACAAGTGTCATCCAGATTAAAACGAATACCCTATGTTTCATATTCTTCTTTTCACTTCGTCAGGTGCAGTTCTACGCCTGCCCCCTCACAGTCACCGCCGATGGGTGGATTTAATTTGGTAATCTTCAGGTCAAGCATGGTCACCTCGGGAAAGGTGTTAAACACGCGATTGGCAATACGGCCGGCGACATTTTCCACCAGTTGCGACACCTGAGCCATCTCCTCCTTGACAATCTGATACAGCACACCATAGTCCAGTGTGACCTCTACCATGTCATGCTCTATAGCTGCCGACACATCCAGTGCGGCACGAGCCGACACCAGGAAGTCCTGACCCACCTTCTGTTCCTGGGGCAGCACCCCATGATAGGCATGGAAACGTGCATCTTTCAGAAAAATATAGCTTGACGTAACCTTCATCGACGTAAATGATATGTTGACGATTAATACTTGTTTATTCTTCGACATCGGCTGCTCCCTCGCCCATGTATTTCTTCAGGGCACGCACCACGCCGACCTTCCACGTGTTGATACTCTCCGACTGCAGCTGTAGCGACGACACCAGTTTGATGACATGGGCTATAGGCATGCGATAGCGCAATACGCCAGAGATAAGCTTCGCATAGTTCCAGTATTCAGGATTGAACTTCTCAGAAAGGCCCTCGACAGTAATCTTATAGCCACGGGTGTTCTCGAACTGGAAGTCATAGCGCTTCGTACCGTCAGGATTGACCTGTTTGATAATCTTGCCATTGGTGACCGACTTGGGCAAGAAGATACCCTCCTCGTCGTCCTGCAGGCCGGTAAAGATCTCGTATGGATAGCCATCGAGCAAGCCTACCAGCGCCACCCACTTATCCTTATTGTTCTGGAAACGCACCACATCACACTCCAACTCGCGGGGACGTACCTCAGTAACCTCAGGGCGCAGACGCTGTTCGACATCCTTGGCAAGAACCTCCAAGGCAGCCGTCATCTGGTTTTTCTCATCATCATTGAGCACTGACACCATCCGCTCCAACAACTGAGTGACTTGCTGTTCGGTCATGGCATCGTTATTCTGGCGACTGGCTTCAGCCAACTGACGGGCCAGACGTTGCATCAACGTCATACCTGTATCTGTATTCATCTCTAATAATAAACGTTTATCGCGTGCAAAGGTAGTGAAAAAATAAGAATTAATAATTAAGAAAGAAGAAAAAATGCAGATGAAGCATGAATTATTAGCTTTTATCTATTTACTTTTCGTTTTTTTCCGTACCTTTGCACCCATGAAAAACCTTTTAACACGACGGACTATCCGCCAATACAGCGACCAACCGGTCAGCGAAGAGCTCATGAACCGCCTGCTTAGCGAGGCCAGTCGTACACAAACTATGGGCAACCTGCAACTATACAGTGTCGTCGTCACCCGCTCCGACGAAATCAAGCAGCAGCTGGCTCCTGCCCACTTCAATCAGCCGATGGTGACAGCGGCACCTGTCGTGCTGACTATCTGCGCCGACTTCAACCGCACCAGTACGTGGGCCCGGTGCCGCCAGGCCGAGCCGGGCTACGACAATTTCCTGTCGTTCATCAACGCTGCCACCGATGCCCTGCTCTACACGCAGACACTCTGCAACCTGATGGACGAAGAAGGGCTGGGCTACTGCTACTTAGGCACTACTGTCTACATGCCGCAGCAGATTATCGACGTGCTGCAACTGCCCCGCCTCGTCATGCCCGTAGCTACGCTGACTGTGGGGTGGCCTGCCGAAGAGCCTGCCCTCAGCGACCGCCTGCCATTGGAGAGTTTTGTGCACCAGGACACTTATACAGACTACCTGGCCTGCGACATTGACACCTACTACCAAGCCAAGGAACAACTGCCCGAGAATCTGGACTTCGTGCGCATCAACAAAAAGGAGACGCTGGCACAGATCTTTACGGATATCCGCTATACCCGCAAAGACAACGAGGCGATGTCGGACGGTCTTCTCAAGACACTACGCCGCCAGGGGTTTCTTCCTCCCGTCGGGCACGTGCTGTGACGAAGCGCTGTTTATTTCTTAGCTGATGTTTCGCGGATGACCAACTGCTGCGGAACAACCTCCTTATAGACCTTGGTATCGCCATTGATGCCTTTGAGCAACAGCTGACAGGCCGTGACGCCCATCAGGTGCGACTGGTCCTCAATAGCCGACATACGCGGGGTGACATAGGCGGCATGGACATCATCGGTAAAGCCTATCAGCGCTACATCCTCGGGAATGTGGAGTCCACAGTTCTTGATAGCCGTAAAGGCTGCAAAGGTGATGATATCGTTGAAGGCCAGGATGGCATCGGGGCGGTTCTCACGCTTCAGCAGTTCCTCGGTAGTCTCCAGGGCATACTGGTAGTCAATCTTGCCGCAGAGCACCAGCTCACGGTCTATCGGCAGGTGCTTTTCACGTAAGGCTTCCAGATAGCCGTGCTTGCGACGACGTACCATGTCCAGATGGTTGGGGCCACCGATAAAGGCGATGCGGCGACTGCCCGTCTCTATCAGGTGGTTAGTGGCCTGCTGAGCAGCTTCATCACCATTGGCCGTCACACTGGAGAAACGGTCGGTCAGACAAGTACGACCAAAGAACACCAAGGGGATGCCCATATCAGCAATTTCCTCATAATGCTGATAGTCAGTGGTATTTTGCGAGAGACAGGCAATGATACCCTCTACATGGAGGCTGATAAAGTTGTCTATGGCTTGTGCCTCATCTTCAAACCGTTCATGACTATTTGCACTGATAACGCTGTAACCCGCACGATGCGCTTCATCCTCAATACCGTCCAGCACGGCAGCATAATAGTGCGTCACCAAATTGGGTACAACAACTCCAATAACCTTCGGAGACTCCTTGCGCAGGCTTTGGGCAAAAGGATTCGGCCGGTAATTCAGTTTTTGGGCCAAGTCCTTAACACGCTGCTGCATATCCCTGCCTATCTCAGGCGAGTTGCGCAAGGCGCGGCTGACCGTGGCAATGCTGACACCCAACTCTTTGGCAAGGTCTTTCAGGGAGGTTCTACGTTGTTGTTTAGCCATGATTATTTCTACAAAGTCAGTTAGAGATTGCAAAGATACATATTTTTACGCAATATCGCAAACGTTTACGTGAGTTTTTTGCGTTTTTTTATTTCATATATGGAAAATAGTACGTACCTTTGCAGCAGAAAAAGCATGAGTAATGAATAGTTGATAATAAGTTAGTTAGAAAGGATTGGGAGTGTCGTGAGATACTCCTAATTTTTTTGCCTCCACTAGAACATCATGGTGAAACCGAAACGGACGCTGTTCTTGCTTCCGTGGGTAGGCGGATTGTAGTTCATGCGGCGCACGTACTCTATCTGGAAGAAACGGAAGATGCCACGGACACCGGCCGATATTTCCCAATAGGGTACGCGGGGATTCATGACCTGCGAGTCGTCCGGGAATAGCATCAGGGTGTTGCTGCCGGCATTTTCGGGCAGGAAGGGATTGTTCTTGTCGGACAGTCCGCCCCACAGCATCTTCACACCGAAATACTCACGCAGACGGGCTTTCTTCACCAGCGGGATGCGGTTCAGGATCTTGCCCTGCATGTCCCAGTTGAGATCGACACTCCAGAAGCGGTCGTTCAGGAACTCCATATTGGATATCATATTGAACATCTGCTTATGACTGAAGTACGAGAGATTGGCAACAGGCATACACAGTAGGGGGAAGGGCACCTGGTTCCACTGCATACCAGCACGGGTGTAGAGGTCGATGCGCCCCCAACTGGAGAGCCACAAACGCTTAAAAATGCTGGCCTCGGTGTAGTTGTAGTGATAGTCGCCGCCCATCAGGCCCTTGACGCCAAGGGTATGGCTGAGGGTGAAGATAGGTGCCTCGCGGTTCACCTTGACACGCTTGATCTTCGTATTGCTGTAGAGGGCGTTAGGGCTGTACTCAAACTCGAGTTTCAGTTCCGTAGTGCGTATGGAGGTGGAGGGCAACGGGTCGGGGGCAGATGCTGTAGAGGCCAGAGTGGAGAGCGGTGTAAAGGTCATGTTACCTGCTGCCTCGTTCTTCTCGGTCTTCATCGACAACAAGGTGCGCAGTCCATACATCTGCTCGTATTCAAAGGTCAACTGCTGGCGGTTATAGAACATCATCTTGTCGACCTTCATCCAGCGGAAGGCGTCAAACAGGTTATCTTTATCGCGAGTCAGGAACTTGTCGGAGGGCGACATCACGTCGTAGGTGGAGAGGAACGACAGGTTACGCTTGGGAAACTCCTCCGGCTGGTATTTCTTCTTGTTGAGTGCCCACGTCAGCGTGCTGCTGTAGTAGGTCTCATGGCTCTTCCATCCCCGGGCGATGTAGCCTTTCCAGAAGAGGCGGGGAAACAGATTGGCAGTGGTCTGGAGACCGAAACGGGTGCGTAAGCCATCAATGAAGTTGGTACTGATCATCGATGTGATAGGTCCGATGTCCACCTTGCTCTTCTCACCAGTCTCAATGAAATTCTCCGTCAGCACCTTCAGTCCCATCAAGATATACTTGAAGCCGCCCATGCCGCGGATGCCATTCAGGAAGTTACCAATCTTTGCCTCACTGGCCGTCAAATCGGTCTTGCGCTCCTGTTGCCAGAAGTGGTCGTCGACTAACTCAGCATCAGGGTCGATGACCGTCTTGGCACGTCCCTTGAAGAGTTTCTCCGGTATCTTGTCGAACGCATAGTCCGTCAGTCGTGTCTTACGGATAGCAACGCCTTTCTGTAGAAAGTCGAACAGCACAAGCTCCACCACCATATCGTCGACCGCCAGCACCCACTCACCCGTAGGCAGCTGCTGGAACTCCTGCAGGATGCGCAGGTCCTCAACAAAGTTGACGTCGGTTTGGTTGGGCAGTATCAGTTCACATCGCTTGACCTGATGTGTGGAGTCTGCCAGCACATAGAGGTCGCCACGGAAACCGAAGTCCTGTTGGTTGTTGGGCAGGAAATGCAAATGGATACAGGGATATCCGCCTACCACCAGCGTGTCCTCGATATAGTAGCGGTAGAAGGATATGGCACCATCGCTGATAGGCGATGTAAAGGGATGCTGCAGGATGCGCACCTGGTCGTCGTAGATGTTGACATCGGTAAAGACATCCTTCGACAAGGTATTTACAATATCGCCGGTCTCGAAGAAATTGGTGATGCCCACGGAGCGCTTGCCGACAATGATGTCCTTCTCGTCCTTCGGACTGCGGCGATAGACATGCTTCGTGACCGTCTCGTCGACACTGGCAGGGAGTATCAGTTTTCCCGTCATCTGGCACTTCTCCACCTGGTCGGTCAGCCAAGAGTACTTGCTGAGTTTGGGGTTGGTCAGCATGTCGGGTTTCATGTCGTTGAGTGCCAGCGTCAGCTTCTGGTACTTCTTGTACTGGTAGTAGTCACGCAACGTGAGGTCTGTCTTCTTCTTGTTGGCAATGACTTTTTTCATCAGTTCGACGGCAGGATTGTTCTTACGGCTGTAGCGGCCACGTTTTGCCTTGACCGTCACCTCGCCCAGCATCCTGTTGTCCGGCTTGAGCGATACCAGCAACCGGTGGCTGTTCTCATTGATGCTCACCGTGCGTGTCTTGTAGCCCACGGCACTGAACGTCAGTTTCTTGCCTACTAGCTTGGGGATGGAGAAATAACCCCTATGGTCGCACATGGTGGTAATCTGCTGACCCTTGTATTGAACGGTAACAAAACCAAGGCTGTCACCCGTCTGGTCGTCAATGGCATAACCAGTCAGTTTTTCCTGAGCCTGTGTCGGAAGACACAAGACCAACAACAGCAACAATAAGATATATTGGAGATTCTTTTTCACCTCTTCGCGCATGTACATTATTATATTATTTCTTCAATTCCACCCAGAAGACAGAACCTTTGCCCAATGTCGACTCCAAGCCGACATCGCCATCCAGCGTCATCGCCAGCGTACGACAGATGCTCAGGCCAAGACCCATGCCGGGTGTAAACTCGTCAACCTTGACAAAGCGCTCGAACAGGCTATCGTTACATTTGTCTTCGGGGATTCCCTTACCTGTATCCTTCACCCAGACACGCCACTTCCCGTCATACTCGCTGCATCCCATCGTTACCTGGCCCTCAGTGGTGAACTTCAACGCATTGCTCAGGTATTGGTTCAGGATTTCGCGCAAGCGGTCGCGGTCTGTCGTCAGGACAGGCAGGCTGTCAACATGCTCTATTTTCAAAATGAGACCCGCATCATCCGCCTTCGGTTTGTATTTCACCATCAAAGCCTGAAACACTTCCTTCAGTTCGAAGGTCGACTTCACCAGCGTACCTGCTCCCCGGGCCTCCAGTTTAGACATACTGACAATATCGTCAAACAATCGCAACAGGTGCGTATTGTTCTGTTTGATCAGAGCAATCAGGTTCTGCCGTTCTTCCTGCTCCTCCACCATTGTCAGCACTTCGCTGAAACCGACAATGGCATTCAGCGGCGTACGAATCTCATGACTGATATTCTGCAGGAAGGCCGTCTTCAGACGGTCACTCTCCTCGGCATGATAGACAGCATCCATCAGCGCTTTCTCTATGTCTTTCTGCTGGTCGATGCGCATCAGTGTTCCCACAACGCTCAACGGTGTGCCCTGTATGTCTCGCTTGTCGACAGTAGCATAGCCCTCCGACCAGTAAGTTTCATCGCTATGGGGCACCCGTACCTGAAACTGGAGATGAAAGACATCCACACGTCCAGCCAACAGGTCCTCCAGCCCTTTCTTCACCGTTTCCTGGTATTCCGGCAAGAGCTGCGCCACCGCATCCTCCACTTTCGTTCCCGGGGGAATACTAATCGAATTGGTATGGTCGCGATAGTCAATCTCTATCTCCAGTGTACTTGACGGAACATCCATACGCCAGACAGCCAGACGCATCGCCTTCATCACCAGGTCATACTCCACGGAATGTGACCTCAGCTTGGTTAACTGCTGCAAATCAGACACTAACTGATGATGCTGCCGATACTGTACCCACAGCACGACGACAGCCAAGACAATCAGCGGTATGCATATCAGCCAAGCCAAAATGTCCAGTCGCATCAGCGAGCGAAGAGAGAATAGCAACGCGTAATTGATCACGGTCATAAGGACGTTTTTTAGGAAATCGCGGGCAAAATTACTAAATAATTATGAATTATGCGCGATATATTAAGAATTATTTGTAACTTTGCACCACATATTATATATTGACACATCATGACACAGAAATTTGAACTCATCGCCAAGACCTTTATGGGCCTCGAGCCTGTCTTGGCGAAAGAACTGACGCAGTTGGGTGCAGAAAACGTGGTAGAAGGACGACGTATGGTTTCTTTTACTGGAGACAAGGAGATGATGTATCGCGCCAACTTCCAACTGCATACCGCTATCCGCATTCTGAAGCCCATCAAGCATTTCAAGGCACTGTCTGCCGATGACGTCTATGAAGGCGTCAAGGATGTTGACTGGACAGAATACCTGGATGTTGACAAGACGTTTGCTGTCGACTCGGTGGTATTCTCCGAAGAATTCCGCCACTCCAAGTTCGTCGCCTACAAGGTGAAGGATGCCATCGTCGACCAGTTCCGTGAAAAGAAGGGAACACGTCCGAACATCAGCGTCACCAACCCCGACATGCGACTGCACATCCATATCGCCGACGTGGCACCGGGCAAGAGCGAGTGTACGCTCTGCCTCGACTCCAGCGGCGAGTCGCTGCACCGTCGCGGCTACCGGCAGGAGTCGGTAGAGGCACCGCTGAACGAGGTGCTGGCTGCCGGCATGATCCTGATGACGGGCTGGCAGGGCGACTGCGACTTCATCGACCCGATGTGCGGCTCCGGCACGCTGGCCATCGAGGCGGCACTCATTGCCCGCAACATGGCGCCCGGACTGTTCCGCAAGGAGTTTGCCTTTGAGAAATGGCCTGACTTCGATGCCGACCTCTTTGACGAGATATACAACGACGACTCCAAGGAGCGCGAGTTCCATCACCACATCTATGGCTACGACGTGGACATCAAGGCTGTCAACACGGCCCGCATGAACGTCAAGGCCGCCGGCCTGACCAGCGACATCACCATCGCCGAGCAGGACTTCAAGGACTTCACACAACCCAAGGAGAAGAGCATCATCGTCACCAACCCGCCCTACGGTGAGCGCATCTCAACGCCCAATCTGTTAGGCACTTACAAGATGATTGGTGAACGGCTGAAGCATCAGTTTACGGGCAACGATGCCTGGATTCTCTCCTATCGTGAGGAGTGCTTCGAGCAGATTGGCCTGAAGCCCAGCATCAAGATTCCTTTGTATAACGGTTCGCTGGAATGTGAGTTCCGCAAATACCAGATGTTCGACGGCAAGATGAAGGAATTCCGTTCTGAGGGCGGCATCGTCAAAACCGAAGAAGAGAAGCGCCAAATGGCTGAGAAGCACCGTTTCAAGAAGGAGCGTGAGTTCAAGAAGCGCCTCGACGAGCAGGAGGAGAACGAGGTGGGCGACATCCGCTCGTTCAAGTTCCACTCCCTGGAGCGCAAGCCCGCCAAGCCCAGGGAAGCCCGAGACTCCCGAGACTCCCGTGATTCCCGGAATGCCCGTGACTCCCGGAATGCCCGAGGCCACAAGGATAACAAGAAGCCCTTCAAGAAGAACTACCGACGTTTCGACGATGATGAAGATTAAGTCTCTTCTTCTGCTTTTTATCCTATCCCTTCCCATGATGGCGCAGGAGAAACTCTTTACCCTGGAAGAGCTGAACTTCGGAGGCAACAAGTACCGCACCTTGCTGCCCGAGAATAAATGGTATGCCTGGTGGGGCGACGAACTCATTCGCACGGATGTAGAAGCATGCTACCAGGTAGACAAGACGACAGGCAAAGAGAAGATGCTCTTTACCCTTGACGAGGTGAACAAATGGCTCGGCAACAACGACCTGTATCAGGTGCGCGCCCTTTATTCCGCAACCTTCCCCTACCCTGACGAGCCGCTTGTGGCTCTAGGCAACCAAAAGTCGTTCCTGCTACTGAACTTCAAGACCCATCAGATAGTGTGGCAGGACAGCATCTCCGGCCAGAGGTCAATGGTCAATGCTGCTAACGACTGGTGCCCTATTTCAAAAGCTACTGCCTACGTAGACGACAACCAGCTGTTTGTCGTTGACGGCCAGGGCAAGAAGCATCAACTGACTACCGACGGCAGCCGTGAGATTGTGTACGGACAAAGCGTGCACCGCAATGAGTTCGGCATCGACAAAGGCACTTTCTGGAGTCCTGACGGTCAGCGTCTGGCGTTCTACCGCATGGACCAAAGCATGGTTACCGACTATCCGCAGGTGAACATCTTCCCCCGCGAGGCCACCTACGAGCCTGACAAGTATCCCATGGCGGGCATGACCAGCCACGTGGTGACGGTAGGCATCTATGACGTCACCACTGATAACACTATCTATCTTAAGACTCCCGCCGGTTCTGTGTGTGGTGACAGTGCCGCCAGCTCCGTTCCCATATACTTCACCAACATCGCCTGGAGTCCCGACGGCAGCACCATCTACATGTTCGAGCTGAACCGCGACCAGAACGACTGCCGCCTGGTCAGCTACGATGCCACCACCGGCGAGCGCATCGCCGAACTCTACCGCGAGACCAGCGACAAATACGTGGAGCCGATGCATCCCATCCAGTTCCTGCCGTGGGATAGCAGCAAATTCATCATGCAGAGCCAGCGCGACGGATATAACCACCTCTATCTCTATAGCAAGGACGGCCAGCTGCTGCGCCAGCTGACCAGCGGACCTTGGGTGGTACAGGAGGTACTGGGCTTTAACGCCAAGCAGAAGAGTATTCTCATCGCCGCCAACAAATACCATCCCCTGCACCGCTGGCTCTACAGCGTCAGCGTCAACAACGGCAAGATGACGGAATTGGTCACGGCCGACGGTGTCCACCGTGCTGAGGCATCGCCATCGGGCAATTATCTGCTGGACCGCCATTCCTCGCCCACCCAGCCCCGCAACATCGACGTAGTCAGTATTACCAGCGGCAAAACCGCTGGGCACATGCAGCGTCTGCTGGCCGCCGCCGACCCTTGGGCCGACTATCAGCAGCCGATCTTCGAGTGTGGCACCATCAAGGCTGCCGACGGAGTGACCGACCTGTACTACCGCATGGTGAAGCCCTACAACTTCAATCCCGAGAAGAAATATCCCACCGTGGTCTATGTCTATGGCGGACCGCACGCCCATAGCGTAGAGGCCTCGTGGCACTGGCAGAGCCGGTCGTGGGAGACCTACATGTCGCAGAAGGGATATATCGTCTTCATCCTCGACAACCGAGGCAGCGAGAACCGTGGGCGCGACTTCGAGCAGGCCACCTTCCGGCAGTTGGGGCAAATAGAGATGCAGGACCAGATGAAGGGCGTAGATTATCTGCGTACCCTGCCCTACATTGACATGGACCGCTTAGGCGTCCACGGCTGGTCGTTCGGCGGTTTCATGACCATCTCGCTCATGCTCAACTATCCCGACGTCTTCAAGGTCGGCGTGGCCGGAGGTCCCGTCATCGACTGGAAGTGGTACGAGGTGATGTACGGCGAACGCTATATGGACACGCCGCAGCAGAATCCCGAGGGCTACGAGAAGATCAGCCTCATCAACAAGGCAGGCAACCTGAAGGGGCGACTGCAGATTATCACGGGCTACAACGACAACACCGTCGTGCCGCAGCACTGCCTGTCGTTCCTCGATGCATGCATCAAGGCCGGCACGCAGCCCGACTTCTTTGCCTACCCCGGCGAGAAGCACAACATGCGCGGTCATGCCAGCGTTCACCTCCACGAGCGCATCACCCAATATTTCGAAGACTACCTGAAGTAGCAAAAGGGAATAGTGAATAATCTGCTACCGTGTAAAGGTCATCATAAAGTTCAAAGTTCCAAGTAAAAAGTATAATAGTTACAAGTCAAAAGTATAATAGTTCCAAGTCAAAAGTATAATAGTTCCAAGTAAAAACTATAATAGTTCCAAGTCAAATAGTTCAAAGTTTCAAATATGAAAGAGGAGCAGATTTTAATACGCATCACGGGACAGGACAGGCCGGGACTGACGGCCTCTGTCATGGCCATACTGGCCAAGTACGACGCCCAAATCCTGGACATCGGCCAGGCAGACATCCACAGTACCTTGTCGTTAGGCATCCTCATCCGTATTGACGACACAAAGTCGGGCTTTGCTATGAAGGAACTGCTCTTCAAGGCCACCGAGCTGGGCGTCAACATCGGATTCGCACCCATTACCGACGACGAATACGAAGACTGGGTGGGCCATCAGGGCAAGAACCGCTACATCCTCATGGTCATGGGCCGACAGTTGGAGGCTCGCCAAATAGAAGCCGCCACGCGCATCATTGCCGACCAGGGATTGAACATCGACAGCATCCTGCGCCTGACGGGTCGCAAAAGCATCAAGCAACTCGACAAGCACACCCGTGCCTGCATCCAGTTCTCGCTGCGCGGAGAACCCATTGACCGTAAAGACATGCAGTCGAAGCTCATGCGCCTGTCGCAGGAGATGGAGATAGACTTCTCGTTCCAGCGCGACGACATGTTCCGCCGCATGCGCCGACTCATCTGCTTCGATATGGACTCGACGCTCATCCAGACCGAGTGCATCGACGAACTGGCCGAGCGCAACGGCGTGGGCGCCGAGGTGCGGGCTATCACCGAGAGTGCCATGCGTGGTGAGATAGACTTCAAGGAGAGTTTTTCACGACGCGTCGCACTGTTGAAAGGCCTTGACGTCAGCGTCATGCAGGACATTGCCGAGCACCTGCCCATCACCGAGGGCGCGGACCGTCTGATGAACGTCCTCAAGACCTGCGGCTACAAGATTGCCATCCTCTCCGGTGGATTCACCTACTTCGGCGAATACCTGCAGCGTAAGTACGGCATCGACTATGTCTATGCCAACGAGTTGGAGATTGACGACGACGGCAAGCTGACAGGCCGCTATGTCGGCGAGATTGTCGACGGACACCGCAAGGCCGAGCTGTTGAAGCTCATCGCCCAGGTGGAGAAGGTGAACCTCGCACAGACCATTGCCGTGGGCGACGGTGCCAACGACCTGCCCATGATCAGCGAGGCCGGCTTAGGAATCGCCTTCCACGCCAAGCCTCGCGTCGTAGCCAACGCCAAGCAGAGCATCAACACCATCGGACTGGACGGTGTGCTCTACTTCCTCGGTTTCAAGGACTCCTATCTGGGCGAGCAAGGCAAGATGTAGACACCCCGGCGCAGGTGCATAGTAATGCCTTTGAAGGTATGGCTCAAGGCACGGAATATGATGAAGGACGATAAAAACAGGGATAAAAAACAATTCAATTCTTTTGTTTTGCTCCCAACTTTTCGTGACTATCACCCTTGGTGAAGATAATTACACTCGAAAATGAAAAGAAAAACAAGCTTTTCTTTTGCATTTTACTCGCTTATTCGTAACTTTGCAGACTGAATTGAATAAACCTTATTATAATAAGGTGAAACGAATGAATATATAATGGATAAGCAATGAAGGTATTATCTTTAACAAGCATTCTTCTCTTGCTGACCTTGCAGGCAGCGGCTTACAAGCAGCAGTCTATCGACATCACGGTGAACGGGCAGAAGCGGAACATGGTGGTATTCACCCCTAATGAACTGCCAGCCAAATCACCGCTCTTCATCGTGACGCACGGCATGAACCAAGACCCGGAATACCAGTACGGTTCCGACAAGCTGTACGAGTTGATAGACACGGCCAAGTTCGTCGTCACCTACCTGCGCAGCGACGGAAACACGTGGGACGTCGGCGGCACGAAGGACCAGAACTTCGTCATCAAGAGCATCGACGAGATGGCCTCGCGCTTTGACATCAACCGCGAGCGAGTCTACTGGTCGGGATTCTCGATGGGCTCCATGCTGATACACCATTGCATCGCCAACATGCAGGACAAGATTGCCGCCTTTGCCCCCACCAGTGGCATCCAGTTCTCAGAGCAGCCTTGGAACAACTGCAAGAAACCCGTCAACATGATAGAATGTATCGCCTACGACGACGACGTGTTCGGCTACGAACAATACGGCATCCATGCCTATATCGAGAACTATGCCAAGCACGACAAGCATACGAGCTACAGCAAGACGGTGGGCTACAGGCCCGTCAACAGCAGCTGGTATGATGGCGACCTGGAGAAATGGACGGGCGGAGCCAACGGCGGCGAGGTGTGGCTGTACTCCTACAACAACGGCGGCCACTGGCCTATGAGCGAGAACCGTCATCTCATCTGGAACTTCTGCAAGCGATTCTCGCTGAACATGCCCTCGACAACCATCTCGCAGCCTGCTGGCGAGACCACCCACCTGTATCTGGCACCCGAAGGCAAGGCTGTCTTCCCCGACATCACCGTCGAAGCCACTGCTAAAGCGGTGAGTGGTACAATCGTCAAGGCAGACTTCTATCTTGGCAACACCTTCCTCGAGACGCAGACCGAGGCTCCCTACACCGCGACGGTGACCGCCCCTGGCGCCGGCAAGCACGAGATGCGCGTGGTGGTGACAGACGACAAGAACAAGACGGCCGAGGCTTCCCGCCTGTTCTACTACGAAGCACCCCAGGAGGTCTACGACCTAAGCGCTGACTTCGGCTACGAGGGCATTGTGCCACAGGGCTGGTACGTCAGCAATGGTACGACTTCGACGACACGCGTGGGCGGCGGACTGCCATTCACCAACGGTCCCCGCATCCTGCATTTCACCAACGAGACCCGTGCATTCGACTACGGACTGCTGGTTCAGAACACGCAAGGCAAGGAGAAGGCTGCCTGGGCCAAGTTCGGCTGCAAGGACGGCCGTTCTACCATGACATTGCACGCCGGGCATTATGTCTTAAACTATAGAATATACAACTGGAACAGGCCCGAGTTTTCGCCTGTCACCATCGCCATAGAGGACGCCAACGGACAGGTAGTGGCCTCGAAAGTTTATACGCCAACCAAGAATATCGGCGGCAGCACGGACAAAGCGTTTGGCGGAATACGTCAGCAGAAATACGAGTTCGACATTGCTGAGACGGGCGACTATGTCATCGTCTTCTATGCCGACACCCCACGCAACTCAGACTTTGTGGTGGGACGTGCCAGCATCCAGGCGAAGGAATTCTATACAACAGGCATCCAAGAGATGCATCACTCGCAAGAGGACATGCTCCATGAGGATGGCGCTGTTTACGACCTGCAGGGCCGACGCCAGAAAGAGGGGCAGCGGCAGCGGGGTATCTATATCAGGAATGGAAGGAAGTTTATCGTTTTGTAGTTTAGAGTTTAGAGATAAGAGATAAGAGTTTAGAATTTAGAGATAAGAGATTAGAGTTTAGAGATAAGAGATTAGAGTTTAGAGATTAGAGATGAAGATATTATTGTTAGGCAGTGGTGGGCGAGAGCACGCACTGGCATGGAAGATTGCTCAGAGCAGCAAGTGTGAGAAACTGTATATTGCCCCGGGCAATGCCGGAACGGGCAATTGTGGCGAAAACGTGCAGATGAAGGCCGACGACTTCGAGGCCGTCAAGACATTCTGCGTAGAGAAAGGCATCGACATGGTGGTGGTAGGTCCCGAAGACCCATTGGTGAAGGGCATCTACGACGACATGAAAGCTGACGAGCGCACCCAGCATATCCCCGTCATCGGCCCGTCGAAGGCTGGTGCCGTGCTGGAAGGCTCGAAGGACTTTGCCAAGGCATTCATGATGCGCCACCACATTCCCACGGCCCGCTACGAGACGTTCGACGGCGAGCACCTGCAGGAAGGATTAGCCTTCTTGGAAACGCTTCAGGCCCCCTACGTGCTGAAGGCCGACGGCTTGTGTGCCGGCAAGGGCGTGCTCATCCTGCCGACGCTCGACGAGGCCAAGCGCGAACTGAAGGACATGCTGGGCGGCATGTTCGGCAATGCCAGCAGCCGCGTGGTTATCGAGGAGTTCATGAGCGGCATCGAGTGCTCCGTCTTCGTGCTGACGGACGGTGACCACTACAAGATACTGCCTGAAGCCAAGGACTACAAGCGCATCGGCGAGCACGACACAGGCCTGAACACCGGCGGCATGGGCAGCGTATCGCCCGTACCTTTTGCCACCAAGGAGTGGATGCAGCAGGTGGAAGACCGCATCATTCGTCCTACCGTGGAGGGACTGAAGGCCGAGGGCATCGACTACAAGGGCTTTATCTTCTTTGGACTGATCAACAGGACAAACACACCGAGCGGTGAGCCGGAGCCATACGTCATCGAGTACAACTGCCGCATGGGCGACCCCGAGACGGAGAGCGTCATGCTGCGACTGAAGAGCGACATCGTCGATTTGTTTGAGGGTGTCGCCGAAGGGAACCTCGACCAGCGAGCCATTGTCTTCGACGACCGTGCTGCCGTCTGCGTCATGCTTGTCAGCGGCGGCTATCCCCAGGCCTACCAGAAAGGCTACGAGATGACAGGCATCGACCAGGTGGAGGGCTCTATCGTCTTCCACGCCGGAACGGCACTGAAGGACGGAAAGGTGGTCACCAACGGCGGGCGCGTCATCGCTGTCAGCAGTTATGGCAAAGACAAGGCCGAGGCTCTGCAGAAGTCTTTCGAGGAAGCACAGAAGATTGCGTTCAAGGACAAGTACTTCCGTCGTGATATCGGTGCGGATTTGTAAAATTAAAGTTGAGAGTTTAGAGAAGAGAGTTGAGAGTTTAGAGAAGAGAGTTGAGAGTTTAGAGTTTGAAGAAGCTATTACAAAATAAGGTTGCGGGGAGTAAGTTGACATTGCCGGTGATGATGGTCTATGCCGTCATCATCTGGCTGGTATGCGGACTCGTCACCCAGCAGTGGTGGCTACAGTTCGGCTGCTTCGTCCTGTCTGCATACTTGATGGCAGAACTCAACAACATCAACGTCCTCATCCGCATCTACTCGCGCTTGGTCAGCTGCTCATTCCTGGCACTGTCGTGCGCTGCCTGCTTCCTGTTCCCGCTACATCAGACTGCTTTCATGCAGCTATGCTTCATCGGTTTCCTCGTCATTCTGTTTATGGGGCACAACAAAGAGGATACGAGAGTAGCCTATTACGCCTTCCTGGTACTGAGCATCGGCAGCATGGCCTTCGTACAGATCGTCTACTTCCTGCCACTGTTCTGGCTACTGATGAGCACCAATCTCCAGATGCTCTCGTGGCGTACGTTCAGCGCTTCCCTGCTGGGATTGCTGACGCCCTACTGGATAGGAGCTTGCTGGCTGCTATGGCAGGAGGACTTCACACCCATGATAGACCACTTCCTGAAAGTGGCTGATGTCAGTTCGTTGTACGACATCACACTGCTGACATCAGGACAGTTGGTCTACTATGCCGTCCTGTGCGTCCTGGCCCTGACGGGTATCATCCACTACATAAAAAGCCATCAAGGCGACAAGATTCGCGTCCGCCTGCTCTATGGATTCTTTTCCTGGGTCGCCATCTTCAGTCTTATACTGGCCGTCACCCTGCCCCAGCATTATCATACCCTGATAAGTTTCGCCATCGTCTGCACAGCCCCGCTACTGGCACACTTCATAGCGCTGACCTCCACCAAGATCACCAATGCAGCATTCATCATCATTGTCTGCGGACTGCTGCTGTTAACCGGCTACAGCCTATGGACGCTCTTATAGCCCTTCTCATCAGCTACGGCTATTGGGGAATGTTCCTGACGGCCTTCGTCGCCGGCTCGTTCTTTCCCTTCTCCAGCGAGGCTGTGATGACAGGTCTGCTGGCTGCAGGTCTGGACCCGTGGGGACTCATCATCTATGGCACCACCGGCAACGTGCTGGGTGGCATGTTCAACTACACCGTCGGACGCATGGGCAAGTTGGAGTGGATAGAGAAGTACCTGCATGTCAAGCAGAAGGATATGGACCGTGCCACCCGCTTCATGGCAGGACGCGGTGCATGGATGGGCTTCTTTGCCTTCGTGCCCGTCTTGGGGTCGGCTATCACCATCGTCCTGGGACTGATGCGTGCCAACCTGCCCATCTCGCTGTTGAGCATCACGCTGGGCAAATTCCTGCGATACGTGCTACTCATCTACGGAGCCAACCTGCTTATTGGTTAAAAAAGGTGAAAAAGTAAAAAGGTAAAAAAGTAAAACGTAAAGTAATCATAAAGTTCAAACATCAAACATCAAAGTTCAAAATAAAAGAAGTACCTTTGCAGTTTAGAATAATAGAAATCATACAAGACAAGAAGGAATGAAACAATTCAGACTTGTGGACAACGTCATGGGCTGGCTGGCATTTGCCATCGCCGCCTTTGTGTACTGCTCCACCATCGAACCGACGGCATCCTTCTGGGACTGCCCCGAATTTATTTCCACTGGTTACAAACTTGAGATTGGTCACCCGCCCGGTGCACCGTTCTTCATGCTCACGGCAAACCTGTTCTCGCAGTTTGCCAGTGACCCCAGCCACGTGGCCTATATGGTGAACATGATGAGTGCCCTGCTCTCGGCAGCCACCATTCTGTTCCTCTTTTGGACCATCTCGCACCTGGCACGGTGCCTGCTCATCAAGCAAGAGGACTTCCGTGCTGCCAGCACGCTGGGCGAACTGTCGTGGTGGAAGATTGTAGCCATCGAAGCCTCAGCCCTTGTGGGTGCACTGATCTACACCTTCAGCGACACCTTCTGGTTCTCGGCTGTCGAGGGTGAGGTGTATGCCTACTCGTCGGCCTTTACCGCCGTGGTGTTCTGGCTCATCCTGAAGTGGGAGGACCATGCCGACGAGCCCCATGCCGACCGCTGGCTGGTGCTCATCATGTATATGACGGGCCTCTCCATCGGCGTACACCTGCTGAACCTGCTGTGCCTGCCGGCCATCGTACTGGTATACTACTACAAGAAGTTCCCGACCGACGACCCGAAGCGCGACCTGAGAGGCTCGCTGATAGCCCTGTTCATCTCGGTGGTTATCCTGGCTGCCGTCCTCTACGGCGTCGTGCCTGGCATCGTACAGGTGGGCGGCTGGTTCGAGCTGTTGTTCGTCAACATCCTCGGCTGTCCGTTCAATACGGGTGAGATTATCTATATCTTCCTGCTCATCGGCGTCATCATCTGGGCCATCTACGAAACCCAGCGCCCCGGCAAAATGGTCAATGGTCAATGGTCAATGGTCAATGAGAAACGTCAGAACGTGGCCTTCCTGCTGGCTGTCGCCATGTTAGGCATTCCCTTCTACGGACATGGCTGGATGTCGGTCATCATCGGCGTCATCGTACTGGCCGTGATGTGGTATGTCCTCGGCTATCAGGTGAAGGCCAGCGGCCAGAAGCCCAAGGCCCTCGTCTCTGCCCGCATCAAGAACACGTCGCTGCTCTGCATGCTCATGCTGATGATTGGCTACTCGTCGTATGCCCTCATCGTCATCCGCTCGGCAGCCAATCCGCCCATGGACCAGAACTCGCCCGAGGACATCTTTACGCTGGGCGAATACCTGGGTCGCGAGCAGTACGGCCAGCGCCCGCTGTTCTACGGTCAGGCCTACACGTCGCAGGTGGCACTGGAGAAGGACGGCGAATACTGCCGTCCCGTCATGACAAAGGGCGACCCCGTATGGCAGCGTAAGGAGAAGGCATCGGCCGACGAGAAGGACGAATACTTCATCCTGCGTACCAAGGACGAATACAAATACGCGCAGAACATGCTGTTCCCCCGCATGTACAGTGCTGCCCATGCCAGCCAGTATGAGAGCTGGATGGGTGGTGTCGACGGTCGCGAGGTACACTTCGACCGCTGCGGCGAGGATGTGACGGTGAAGGTGCCGTCGCAGTTGGAGAACCTGCGCTTCTTCATTTCCTACCAGTGCAACTTCATGTACTGGCGCTACTTCATGTGGAACTTCGCCGGCCGCCAGAACGACTTGCAGGGTAATGGCGAGCCGGAGCACGGCAACTGGCTGAGTGGCTTCGACTGGTTCGACAACTGGCGCTTAGGCGACCAGAACCTGCTGCCCGACGAGTTGAAGGAGAACAAGGGACATAACGTCTTCTACTGCCTGCCGCTGCTGCTGGGACTGATTGGTCTCTTCTGGCAGTCGCTGGCCAAGCATCACGGCTCTGCCAAGGACCAGACAGGCATCCGCCAGTTCTGGGTGGTGTTCTTCCTGTTCTTCATGACCGGTCTGGCCATTGTCTTCTACCTGAACCAGACACCGTCACAGCCCCGTGAGCGTGACTACGCCTATGCCGGTTCGTTCTATGCCTTCGCCATCTGGTGCGGACTCGGCGTAGCTGCCATTATCGAAATACTGAAGCAGTACCTCAAGAAGGTTAATCCGATGATGATCGCCTGCTTCATCGCTGTCGCCTGCCTGCTGGTGCCTGTCCAGATGGCCTCGCAGACGTGGGACGACCACGACCGCTCAGGGCGCTACACCTGCCGTGACTTCGGCCAGAACTACCTGATGTCGCTGCAGGACGAGGGTAACCCCATCATCTATACCAATGGTGACAACGATACCTTCCCGCTGTGGTACAACCAGGACGTAGAGGGTGTGCGCACCGATACCCGCGTGTGCAACCTCAGCTATCTGCAGACCGACTGGTATATCGACCAGATGCGCCGTCCGGCCTACGACTCTCCGTCGGTGCCCATCACGTGGCAGCGCATTGAATACTGTGCCGGCACCAACGAGTATGTCTCCATTGAGCCTCGCATGAAGGAAGTCGTGCTCGAACACTACCGCGAGAATCCGGAGATGGCCCGTGAGCAGTTCGGCGACGATCCCTTCGAGCTGAAGAACGTGCTGAAATACTGGGTACGTTCCAAGGACAAGGACCTGCACGTCATCCCCACCGACACCCTGTATATGACCATCGACAAGGAGGCCGTGCGCAAGAGCGGCATGATGATGGCCACCGACAGCATCCCCGACCGCATGGTCATCTCGCTGAAGGGTAAGAGTGCCCTCTACAAGGGAGACCTGATGATTCTGGAGATGCTGGCCGAGTGTAACTGGACACGCCCCATCTACGTGGCTGTCTCCGTGGGTGAGGACAACTACATCAACCTCGGCAACAACACCATCACCGAGGGTCTTGTCTATCGCATCACGCCGTTCACCACCAACCACGACGGCAAGCCCATCGAGGGTGTGAAGAGCTTCGATACGAAGCGCACTTACGACAACGTGATGCACCGCTTCAAGTTCGGTGGCATCGACAAGCCCGGCATCTACCTCGACGAGACGGTGATGCGCATGTGCTATACCCACCGCCGCATCATGGCTCACTTAGCCATGTCGCTGGCTAACGAGGGCAAGAACAAGGAAGCCGAGGAGGTGCTCCGCTATATCGACAAGCAGATACCGACCTACAATGTTGCTCACAACTACAGCTCGGGCTCCATGGACATGGCACGGGCATGGGCTACCATCGGCAACCAGAAGGAGTCGCAGAACATCCTCGACGCCCTGTGGAAGAACAGTTCACAGTATATGCGCTGGTACTGCAACCTCGACCAGAGCCGCTTTGAGTCTTCCAGCAACGAGTGCGCCATGCACCTCTACATCATGCAGCAGCTGTTGAGTCTCGGCGACGCCTTCGACCAGAAGTGGTCGAAGGGCCGTATGGACGAACTGGGAAAGATCATGGAGACCTACGAGTCGAGAGGTGGCCGGCTGGGGTATTAGTTGAGAGTTTAGAGTTGAGAGTTTAGAGTTGAGAGTTTAGAGTTTAGAGAAGAGAGTTCAAACTTCAAATTTCAAACTTCAAATTTCAAATTTCAAAACAGATGATTATCGAGCAGCCCTCCATCTGGCTACGGTGGTTATATCCCAAGGCACTATGGCGTATGGACCGTCACGAGAAGGCCGTCTATCTGACCTTCGACGATGGTCCCATCCCCGAGGCCACGCCCTGGATTCTTGACGTGCTGAAGCAGTATGGCGTCAAGGCCACCTTCTTCATGGTGGGCGACAATGCCCGGAAATATCCCGAACTGCACCAGCGTGTCATTGACGAGGGGCACCGCATCGGTAATCACACGCACAACCACATTAGCGGCATCCGCTACTCCATCCACGACTACAGCTATAATGTAGAGAAGGCCAATGCGTACCTGAAGACCAACCTGGTGCGCCCTCCTCATGGTTGGATGCGCCTCGCCCAGTATGCATGGCTCAGCAGGAAGTTCAAGATTGTCATGTGGGACCTCGTCACGCGAGACTATTCCAAGTGGATGACCGCCGAGGACGTGCTCAACAACGTCAAGCGCTATGTCCGCAACGGCAGCATCATCACCTTCCACGACTCGCTGAAGTCCATCGACAAACTGCGCACCGCCCTGCCTGCCGCCATCGAGTGGCTGCGTGACGAAGGCTACGCATTTAAGATATTCCAATAAACATAACAAACAAGCTACGTAAAGAATTATGAAAAGCATTTTAGAAGGACGTCCTGCCCTGCAGCAGGAGATTGAGAAGATTGCCGAGGTAGCAGGCTACCTGTGGCAGAACGGATGGGCCGAACGCAACGGCGGCAATATCACCGTCAACATCACCGAGTATGCCGATGCCGAGATGCGCCAGCTGGCACCTATCAGCGACGTCATCCAGATTGGTGTCACCCTGCCAGCCCTGAAAGGCTGCTACTTCTATTGTAAAGGTACAGGCAAGCGCATGCGCGACCTGGCACGCCGTCCCATGGACAACGGCAGCATCATCCGCATCCTCGACGACTGCGCCTCGTACGTCATCATCGCCGACAACCCCGTGATGCCGACATCCGAGCTGCCCAGTCACCTGACGGTGCATGCCAAGCAGATTGCCGACGGCACTGGCTACAAGGCCACCGTACATACCCACCCCATCGAGCTGGTCGCCATGAGCCACTCCAGAAAATTCCTCGGCAAGGACGTGCTGACGAATATTCTCTGGTCGATGATTCCCGAGACCAAGGCTTTCTGTCCCTTAGGCTTAGGCATCGTACCTTACGAGCTGCCCGGTTCCACCATGCTGGCCGACGCCACGCTACGTGAACTCGAGGACTACGACGTCGTTCTGTGGGAGAAGCATGGTGTCTTCGCCAAGGGTACTGACGTCATGGACGCCTTCGACCAGATTGACGTGCTGTCCAAGTCTGCCAAGATCTATATCGACGCCAAGTGCATGGGCTTTGAGCCCGAGGGTATGAGCGACGAACAGCTCAAAGAAATGACCGTTGCCTTCAACCTGCCTAAGTAAAGGATGAAGATCCGTAGTCTTGCCCTCCTGCTGATGTGCTGCTGCGCGGTCCTTGCCGTGCGCGGCCAGATGGTAGCCCCCGTCCACTTTACCTCCGAATTGCGAATCGTTGGCGATAACAAAGGTGAAATAGTGTTTACCGGCACCATCGACAGCGGCTGGCACGTCTACTCTACTGATATTGGTAGCGGCGGCCCCATCGCCGCTACCTTTCATGCTGACCGTCTCGAAGGTGTCGAGACGGCAGGGCGCCTGCAGCCCCGAGGAAAGGTCATCAGCCAGTATGACAAGTTGTTCGAGATGGATGTCCGCTATTTCGAACATCAGGTCACCTTCGTCCAGCCGGTACGTTTCACGCGTCATCAGTACCAGATAGACTGTTATCTGGAGTATGGCGCCTGCAACGACGAGATGTGCCTGCCCCCCACCAGCGTCGAGCTGAAGACGTCGGGCACCCTCCCCACCCCTGTGGACCAGACAGCCGACACTGACTCCAAGCAACTGACGGCCGACACCGACTCCAAGGATGACGCCCTTGGTGTTCCCGATGGTTCTGCCGCCGGCTCCGACACCACTGCCGTACCCGCCAGCACCGCGCTCTCCGCTGAGTTCGCCGACACCGCAGCCACCACCGCTGCGCCCAATGACGCGCTGCAAACGTCTTCCTCCACCTCCTGGTGGTTCATCTTCCTCCAAGGGTTCCTTGGCGGACTCATTGCCCTGTTCACACCGTGCGTATGGCCGGTCATACCCATGACCGTCTCGTTCTTCCTGAAACGCAACAAGTCACGCGCCAAGGCCATTCGCGAAGCCATCACCTACGGACTGTCCATCATCGTCATCTACGTGCTGCTGGGACTGCTCGTCACGCTGCTCTTCGGAGCCAGCGCCCTCAACGCGCTGTCCACCAATGCCGTCTTCAACATCTTCTTCTGCCTGCTGCTGGTGGTCTTTGCCGCCTCCTTCTTCGGAGCCTTCGAAATCACGCTCCCCGCCTCATGGGCCAACAGCGCCGACCGCAAGTCGGAGTCTGCCTCCGGCTGGCTGTCCATCTTCCTGATGGCATTCACGCTGGCACTGGTATCCTTCTCGTGCACGGGTCCCATCATCGGATTCCTGCTCGTGGCCGTATCCACACAGGGCAGCATCGCCGCTCCAGCCATCGGCATGACGGGCTTCGCCGTCGCACTGGCACTGCCCTTCACCCTCTTCGCCCTCTTCCCGCAACTGCTGAAGAGCGCCCCCAAGTCAGGAGGCTGGATGAATGCCGTCAAGGTGACGCTGGCCTTCATCGAACTGGCTTTCGCCCTGAAGTTCCTGTCCGTGGCCGACCTCGCCTACGGCTGGCACCTGCTCGACCGCGAGGTATTCCTGGCTATCTGGATCGTGCTCTTCACGCTCCTTGGCTGCTACCATCTCGGCTGGCTGCGCTTCCCTGCCGACGATGACAGCCGCCACACCTCCGTACCGCGTTTCTTCATCGCCGTGGTCTCGCTGGCCTTCGCCGTCTATATGGTACCCGGACTCTGGGGAGCACCGCTGAAAGCCATCTCCGCCTTCGCGCCGCCTATGACGACGCAGGACTTCAAGCTGTCGTCCGACACCAGTATGCTGGTAGAGCCGCGCACCCTCGACTACGATACCGCCCTGTCCATCGCCCGTGCCGAGGGCAAGCCCGTCATGATTGACTTCACTGGCTTCGGCTGCGTCAACTGCCGCAAGATGGAGGCTGCCGTATGGACTGACTCCCGTGTCGCCGACCTGCTGAACAACCGTTATGTCCTCGTCTCGCTGTATGTTGACGACAAGACGCCGCTGGCCTCCCCCGTCACTGTCACCGAGAACGGAGCCACCCGTACCCTGCGCACTGTGGGCGACAAGTGGAGCTACCTGCAGCGCAGCCAGTTCGGCGCCAATGCGCAGCCTTTCTACGTGCTCATCTCGCCCGACGGGAAGCTGTTGGCTGAGCCTCGCTCCTACGACGAGGACATCGACGCCTATCTCCAATTTCTTCATCAAGGTCTACAATGAAACAGATTACCTTCGACAGTTTCGTTCGCGGCATTCTTACCGTTCTCATCATCACCGGCATCATCCTGCTGCTCAACCGGCTGAGTGCCGTCTTGCTACCCTTCTTTCTGGCCTGGCTCATCGCCTACCTGCTGTTTCCACTGGTTAAGTTCTTCCAGTTCCGCTGCCGCATGCGCTTCCGCATCGTGGCCATCCTCGCCACCTTCCTCGTCGTGGCACTGGTTATCGCTCTCTTCTTTGTGATAGCCATCCCGCCCATCATCGAGGAAATAGGCCGTGCACAGGACCTGCTCAAGATATTCATCGCCAATAACGTGAACCTGAATAATATCCCCGACATCATAGAGGACTTCCTGCACGAGCACCTGACCGAAGCCGACATCAAGGCCTTCATCACCCAGGAAGGTTTCATCGATACCATCAAACAGAGCGTGCCCAAGATATGGACGGTCATCTCGCAGACCCTCAACATCGTCTCCAGCCTCTTCACAATAACCATGGTCCTCCTCTACACCCTCTTCATCCTCCTCGACTACGAGAAGCTCACACGAGGCTGGGTGTACCTCCTGCCTGAGCGCTACCGCCGCTTTGCCCTGCAACTGGTCACCGACGTCACCAACGGCATGAACCTCTATTTCCGCGGACAGGCCATCGTGGCTTTCTCCGTGGGCGTACTCTTCAGCATCGGCTTCCTCATCATCGGATTTCCCATGGCCATCGGACTCGGCATGTTCATCGGACTGCTCAACATGGTGCCCTACCTGCAGCTGCTGGGCTTTATACCCACCATCATCCTGGCCGTCGTGCAGGCTGCCGACACGGGTGAGAGCTTCTGGTTCATCATGCTCAGTGCGCTCATCGTCTTCGCCGTCGTGCAGGTCATCCAGGACACCATCCTTACACCCAAGATCATGGGCAAGGTCATGGGACTCAACTCAGCCATCATCCTCCTGTCGCTATCCATCTGGGGCTCGCTGCTCGGCATCCTCGGCATGATCATCGCCCTACCCATGACCACACTCCTTATCACCTACTATCAGAAATATGTCATCAAGAACAAGGAAGTAAAAGAACAAACAAAAGACACTTAACATTAACATGGATACATTTGTTTTCTTAGGTTTTGACCTCAATGCCTGGATTACTATCATCACGGTGCTGGGCATGTTCACGGTCCTGCTCTTTACCAAGTGGCGCTCCGACGTCGTATTCCTCAGCGCCATCGGCGTGCTCTACGTCACTGGCGTGCTTGACGCCAAGGAGGCATTCTCAGGCTTCAGCAGTTCCTCCGTCGTGACCGTCGGAGTACTGTTTGTCGTTGTTGCCGGACTAACGCATACCGGTGTGCTGCACTACATCGTAAAATATCTGCTTGGCACACCCGACAACTACTCGAAAGCCGTCACGCGACTGATGCTCCCAGTGGCTGTGCTCAGTTCCTTCCTCAGCAATACCACCGTAGTGGCCCTGTTCGTCAACATCGTCAAGATGTGGTCGAAGAAACTCGGCATCTCGCCGTCCAAATTGCTCATCCCCTTGAGCTATGCCTCAGGCATGGGCGGTGTCTGTACGCTCATCGGTACGCCGCCGAACCTCATCATCAGCGGACTCTATGAAGAAAAGACGGGAGAGGCTATGAACATCCTGACCACCACCGTACCCGGACTCTTCTGTCTCGCCATCGGCATACTGTCGATCATTGCCATGCGTAGACTGCTACCCAACAGAGAGACATCCGAATCGGCTTTCGAGGCTACTTCCGAGTACACTGTCGAACTGCGCGTACCGTCCGACAATCCCCACATCGGACAAACGCTGGCTGAGGCAGGCCTCTACCATGTCCAAGGCGGCAGCCTGATAGAGATGTACCACTTCGACCAATCTCCCTCGCCCGTCAGCGAGGATGAGCCCATCATGGGCGGCGACCAACTTATATATGCCGGACAGATAAACGACCTCTACCAAATGGCCGTCAACCACCAGCTCGCCGTTGCGCCCCACCATATATTTTCCATCAAGGAGGCCGACCAGAAGAGCCAGATACGCACCGCCTACGTCACCTACGGCAGTAGCCTCATAGGTCAGACCATTGCCAGTACCACGTTCGAGAAGGACAACAACCTGATGGTTGCTGCCATAGCCCGTCTAGGACAGCGTATCAACGAAGTGCCGCGTCAGGTTGTGCTCGAAGCCGGAGACACGCTACTGCTCGTATTCCCCCATCATGTCAAAATCAATACCGAAACACTCAAAGACACGGTTCATTTCTTCGATTCCGATGACGTGCCCAACATCGGTATCGGCACCATCCTATCCTCCTTCATCATGATAGCCATGGTAGCCCTCTCCGCCCTTGGTGTCCTACCCCTCCTTCAGTGCGCCTTCCTCGCAGCAGCTGCCATGCTTGTCTGCCGCTGCTGCAGCGGAGAACAAGCGATGAAAGCCATCAATTGGGAGATTCTCATGGTCTTCGCCGGTAGTGCCGTCCTCGGAATTGCCATCCAAAAGACGGGCATCGCCGAACGTTTGGCTTTAGGAATCCTCGACGTCTGCGGTACCAACCCCATCGTCGTCATGGTGGCAGTCTGTCTCGTCGGCACCTTCATCACTGAATTTATCTCCAACACCGCCGCCGGTGCCATGTTCTTCCCCATCATGTACGAAGCTGCCGAGAAATTGGGCTATGAACCCTTCCCCTTCCTCGTCGCCTTGATGATTAGCGTCAGCAGCAGCTTTGCCACGCCCATCGGCTCACCCACCCACATGCTGGTATACGGACCGGGCGGCTACCGCTTCAGCGATTTCATGCGCATCGGCCTGTTGATGAACCTTATCATCCTCGCTGCCAACATCTTCATCGTGAACATCATCTACCCCCTGACTCCATTGCATTAAAATTAACCAATAAAGTCCATGATGAGTTCCACCATCTCATCCTCGGTCTTGCCGTCGGCTAAGATGACAAGGTCGTAGTTGCGGGTGTCATAACGAGACGACTTGGTGTACTCCTTCACGTAGTTCTCGCGCATCTCGTCCACCTTGGCAATCACCTTCTTAGCTTCCTCCTCAGTCAGATTCTGCTTATGCATGACACGCTGCACACGGAAAGGCATCGAGGCCTGGATGAGGATGCTCAGGTGGTTGGGGTGATTGCGGAGCGCATAGAAACCACTGCGGCCTGAAACGACACACGAATCCTCGGCGGCAACGTTCTGCAGCAACTCCGTCTCAGCTTTGAACACATCATCGGCTGTCAGCAGTCCGGGACCGTCGTAGCTCTTCGGCATGTCAAGGTCAGCGCCCCGGTCCTGACCGACGAGCATCATGCGACAGACGTCAGCCCACCAGCCATGGCGCTGGCCCTTCAGCCGTTCAATCTCCTCGATAGAGAGGTGGAACTTGTCTTCCAAGACCTTGAGCACGTCCTTATCGTAGAACTTCACTCCCAACTTCTCTGCCAGCTTAGCGCCTACGGTATGGCCGCCACTTCCTAACTCACGATTGATGGCAATGGCAAATTTCTCGTTCTTGTTCATAATCATTATTATCTAATTATTAATGCTTGCAAAGATATATTGTTTTCATCAAAAAGCCGAACACTTTCCTCATTTTAACCACATTTAAGCTATTTGCGCCCGGATAATCGCCATCAGTACGCCTCACGATATCTGTTTTCATCCTTATCGTCCAGCATGGATAGATAAGACTGATAGCGGCTCTGGGCGATATAATGGTCCTCGACGGCTTTCAAGACGGCACAGCCTGGCTCGTGGGTGTGGGTACAGTCAGAGAACTTGCACTGCTGGGAGAACTGAAAAATCTCCTTGAAATAGCTGGTCAGCTCCTCGCGCTCCATGTCAAACGTGCCAAAGCCTTTAATACCCGGCGTATCGATGAGCCAACCATTGGCCATTGGCTGTGCATCAGAATGGTCATTGGTCAATGGTGAATGCTGAATGGGAATCATTTCCGAGAAGGTGGTGGTGTGCATACCCGTATTGTGGGCATCGCTGATTTCAGCAGTACGCAAATGGGCTTGGGGAACGATGCGGTTGATGAGTGTCGACTTGCCCACGCCGGAATTGCCGCTGAGGAGCGTTATCTTCCCGTCGAGCAAGGGGCGCAGGGCCTCCAAGCCCTCGCCGTTGATAGCGGAGATGGGGAAACACGTATAGCCGACGGTCTCGTAGAGCTGAATCATCATTTGCTGATAGTGCAGCTCGTCGGGCGAGAGAAGGTCGGTCTTGTTGAACACGAGGAAAACCGGCACACGATAGGCTTCTGCCGAAGCCAGAAAACGGTCAATGAACGTTGTGGATGTCTCCGGCTTGGTGACTGTGACCACGAGAATAGCCTGGTCGACGTTAGCGGCGAGGATATGACTCTGCTTGGAGAGATTGATGCTTTTACGGATGATGTAGTTGCGACGGTCTTCTATCTCCGTGATAAAGGCCCCCGTCCCTCCCGGGGAAGGAGAGGTAATAGTCACACGGTCACCGACGGCTACAGGATTGGTGCTCCGTATGCCACGCAGACGGAAGTTTCCCTTGATTTTACAATCGACAATTGGTCCATCGTCGGTGAGGACGGTGTACCAACTGCCGGTATTCTTAATGACGAGCCCTTTCAACGATGAACTAAGAACTAAGAACTATGAACTGTGAACTAAGAACTAAACCGTCATAATCTCCTTGTTCTTGGCTTCGATGAGTTCGTCAAGTTTTTTGATGAACTTGTCGTGCAACTTCTGGAGTTCGGCTTCGGCGTCCTTCTCGTTGTCCTCGCTGAGTCCGTCCTTGATAGCCTTCTTCAGTTTGTCCTTGATGTCGGCACGCACGTTGCGCACCTCAACCTTGGCCTTCTCGGCAATCTTGTTGCACTGCTTCACGAGGTCGCGGCGTCGCTCCTCGGTAGGTTGCGGAATGCCGAGGCGAATGATTTCACCATTATTCTCAGGCGTAATGCCTACGTCAGAGTCCATGATGGCCTTCTCGATGTCACGTATCTGCTTGCGGTCCCACGGCTTGATGGCGATGGTGCGTGCATCGGGAGTGGACACGTTGGCGACCTGATTAAGGGGCACCTTTTGCCCGTAGGACTCTACTCTCACACCACTGAGGATGGCCACGTTGGCACGTCCTGCACGGATGCGATTCAGCTCTTCTTCAAGGAACAAGGCAGCCATTTCCATGCGCTCTTCCGCTCCTGCTAATGTTTGTTTTACGTCTATCATAATTATTGTTTATTGGTTTTTCTTCGTACAAAGTTACGAAAAGCTATGGAAAACACAAAATAAAAGATAAAAAAATTTGGAGTTTTTTAATTTTTTATCTAACTTTGTAGCCTATAAGGCATCAATAACTACACCTTAACGCTATGAATGGATTTATAATAGAGCGTCTTTTTGACCTGGATCATATCACGGCATACGTGGTAGCCTTCCTGCTTATTGCCGTTTTCGTACTGCTATTCTACAGTTTTGTTTACCATTTCCGTGAGATTGATGCGAAGACGCTGGGAGCGAGCCAAAACAGTCGTCTGGCCCTCATGTTGCTGTCCGGCAAGCTACAGTTATGGATATACAATGGTCCAAGACGACACTACACGCTGATGGAAGGAGACAGCTCCTTCGCCTCCGAATGCAACCCTGTCGAGTTTGCCAAGCGTTTCGAGCGCAACGACTTTGAAGAATTGCGCAAGGCAGTCTTCGACATTTTCGAAGGACGCAGAAAGTCAGCAACGGTCACCGTCAGGGGTACCAAGGACGAGGACGGTCGCTACTCCTACTACGAGGTGACCCTATCCATAGCCCGCTATGGAATGCATGGCGAGGTAGTGGACCTGCTGGGCATCCAGCGCGACATCACTGACGAGACGCGGCGCAAAGAGAATGTGAACACCCTGTTGATGCGATACCATACGGTGTTCAATTCCGCGTTGGTAGACATGATTTACTACGACAAGAACGGTGTGCTGTGCGACATCAACGACAAAGCGTGCCGTTCGTTTGGCATTCGCGACCGCGAGAGTTTATTGGAAGGCCACTTCCTTTTGAAGGACAATCCCATGTTCTGCAACATTGAATTCAACAAGTTGGAGAACACACGTACAACCTCGCTGGTAGACTTCAAGGGCTATCAAGATGACATCTACCAAGCAGACAGCTTCGGACTACATGGCAAGATGTACTACGAGTCGACCATCAACCCCATCCGGAATGCCCAAGGCGAGTTGGAAGGCATCTACATGGCCGGACGCAACGTGACAGAGATGGTTGAGTCGTTCCACCGCCAGCAGGACAGCATCAAAGAGCTGCAGCAGGCCACCAAGAGCATCCAGGGCTATATCGAAAACATCAACTACGCCCTGCGGGTCAGCGGTGTGCGACTGGTCAACTACTATCCAGCATCGTACACCACGGAAATCTCCAACAACATCAACGAGGCTCAGCTGAAGCTGTCGCAGCTGCGTTGCATTCGCCTGGGCACGCCCCGTTTTCGCAGAGCCATCTCCAGTGCGTTGAACCGTATGGACCACCTGACCACCCATCCCATCAACCTAACCATTGAAACAGAATTCCGTGACGAGAAAAGACGTCAGATATGGCTGATGTTCAACCTTGTCCCCATGAAGGATGAGGAGGGGAACGTCGTTCGCTACTTCGGCATGTGCCGCAACATGACCGACCAGGTGGAGACGGAGCAGCACCTGGCCATCGAGACCAAGAAGGCACAGGAGACGGAGCTGCTGAAGCAGGCCTTCCTGACCAATATGAGCTACGAGATACGTACGCCGCTGAACACGGTGGTAGGTTTTGCCGAACTCTTCGAGAGCGAGCATGACGAGGCCGACGAGCCGCTGTTTGTAGACGAGATCAGGCGTAACTCGAACGACTTGCTGAAGTTGGTCAACGACATTCTGTACCTGTCGCGTCTGGATGCCAACATGATAGAGTACAACAAGATGGAGACCGACTTCGCCTTGCTGTTCGAGAGCTATTGCCAGATGGGATGGAGCGCCATCAGCCCGGAGGTCAAGACCGTCATCGAGAATCCCTACGAGCGACTGCTTGTCGACATCGATAACGAACACGTGGGTACGGTCATTCAGAAGCTCTGCGCCTATGCTGCCAATCACACCACCCAGGGCAGCATCCGTGCCAAATACGAATACCGCCATGGTGAGCTGACCATCAGCATCGAGGACACCGGAAACGGCATCGATGCCAAGACGCTGCCCCACATCTTCGAACGTTTCGTGCGCAACGAACAGGAAGAGTTGTGCGGAGTGGGCCTTGACCTGCCTATTGTCCAGACGCTTGTCCAGCAGATGGGTGGCACCATCGAGATACAGTCGGAACAGGGCAAGGGCACTACTTCCTGGGTGAGCATCCCCTGCGAAGCCCATGCCATTGAGAAACGTCGCGACATCTACGCTTAACAAACATCACTGAACCTATGACTACGATACTATTATTATTTATAGCAGCATTCGTCTGGCCTTTCCAGCCACTAACCACCTCTATTGGCGCCATCGTATTGGTGCTGTTCATTGTCATGCTGGTGAACAACCGGCTCATTGTCATGCGTGTCCGCAAACGCATGCGTGACTCGCAATTTACGAGCAAGATGATGGAACAGGCTGTGAAGATCAGTGACAACAATGTTGTATGCTACGTCCCTCGCGACAGACACATCTACAACCTGCACGGCACGCTGATGCCCAAAGAGGGCGTCAGCGTCGAAAAGTGGAAAAAGCACATCCATCCTGACGACTTGGAGCAAGCGATGGAAGCCTTTCAACGCATCGTCAGGGGAGAGTCGAGCAACGAGGACTTCTTTTATCGGTGGAACAACAAGTTCGATGGTGGTGAGCCCTGCTGGATTTTCCTGCAAGACTTCAGCGTGGCCGAGTATTATCCCGGCACGAAGCGTCTGCGGAGTATTATCAGTACCCTGCGCGACGATACAGAACTACGCCGTCAAGAAGAGGAAGAGGGTGAGCTGACGGACAAATACAAACTCATCTTCGAAAATTCCATTATCGGTCTGTCGTTCTATAGTCCTGACGGCTGGCTGCTGGATTCGAACAAGATGATGCGCGACATCTGCCATTTCGACAGCGACGACTATGATGAGCATTTCTACAAGACCAACCTGTTTGAAGCATCACCCTTTCTGGAGTGCTGCGACCGCAACAACGTGCAGGACTTATGGATATGTTCACAGAGCATTATTCCCGAGCGCGACATCTACGACTATTTGGAGATACACCTCCACCCCATCCGCGACGACTATGGCAAACTGATATATATCGCTGTTGCCGCACGCAACGTGTCGGAAGAGCGTCAGATGTACCTGCAGGCCAAGCTCAACGACCAGCAGCTGCAGCGTGTCAACGAGGAAATCAGACACTACGAGGAGGAACTGCGCTACATGATGGACAGATGCGACATGCAGGCTTGGCGCATTAGCCTCGAGCGAGACTGCATCGAGTTCTATCAAGGCCTCAGCACCGTGTCGAAGACGTTCACGCTGAAACAAATGAAGTCCATCTTCGTCAATCAGGAGGACGAATTCGTACGTAGTCTGGCTTCTCCCGCCGAGGTTTTCAACAAGCCGTTATCGTTTGTCGGACAGGTTTATCCCGTTGTGACCGAAAAGAGTACCGAACTGCAATGGATACAGTTGAACAGTATTCCAGAATACGACGAGAAGGGCAACCTGACCGGTAGCTTTGGTGTATTCCGAAACATTTCAAGCATCATGAACAAGCAGGACCAGCTGAGACGCGAGACTGAGCGTGCCAATGACTCCGGTCGTCTGAAGGCCGTCTTCCTGGCCAACATGACGCACGAGATACGCACACCGCTCAATGCCATCGTCGGCTTCACCGACTTACTGCAGGCCATTGACTCGCCCGACGACAAGCGTGAGATGATTCGTGTCATCCACAACAACTGCGACATGCTGCTGCGACTCATCAACGACATCCTGGTACTCTCCAATGTCGACGCCAATGCCATGGAGATCATCGTCAGTGAAGTAGACTTTGCACAAGAGTTCGTAAATACCTGCATCTCGCTGGCACAGCGTGTGCAGGAGCCAGGCGTTGAGTTCCAGCAGGTCAACCCATACGAGAGTCTGAAGACCTATATCGACAGCGGACGCATCCAGCAGGTCATCACCAACTTCGTCACCAATGCCGTCAAGTACACCCATCAGGGACACATCCAGGTGGGCTACCGCATAGAGGAGCGCAACGGCCGACAGGGCCTGTACGTCTACTGCGAGGATACGGGCAGCGGCATTCCCAAGGAGAAGCAGGAGGCCGTCTTCGAGCGCTTCGTCAAACTCAACGACTTCATCCAGGGTACGGGTCTCGGTCTGTCCATCTGTAAGGCCATCATTGAGAAATGCAACGGCGAGATTGGCGTGGAGAGCGAAGTGGACCAGGGTTCTACGTTCTGGTTCTGGATACCCGCCGACATTATGGAATTAAAAGAAAAGGCTACAACGGCATGACATACAAGCAACATCGTGCAAGAAAGCTAATCAGCCTCCTTGCCCTCATCTGGGCGATATTCGCCCCCTGCCTTCCAGCGGCTGCGAAAGGTAACGACAGCATACAGGTATTCAATGACGAGCATCCCCTTGTCTACGAGGATGCGTGGGACCTGTGGCCCTATGCCTTTCTGAACGAGAACGGTGAACCCGTAGGCTATAACATCGACCTGTTAAGACTGATATTCAAGGAACTGGACATTCCCTACATCATTAGGCTGAAACCCACACAAGAAGCACTGAATGACCTAAATGCAGGCCATTCCCACCTGATGCTTGGCATGGATGCCCATTTCCATAACAAGTATGCCAACTACGGACAGTCGGTCATTCAGATTTTCACCCATAGCATACTCCACCAGAAGAGTGAGCCTGCAGTCATCAAGACCGTCAATGACCTGGCGCATCACAAAGTGATCGTGCATGAAGGCAGTTTCAGTCACCACTTGATGAAACAAAAGGGCTGGGGAGACAACGCCATTCCCTATACTGACATGCAGGATGCCATCTTGCAGGTACACAATCATGCCGACATGCAGATTGTATGGAATACGCTGTCGTTGAAATGGCTTATTTACAAGCTACATTACGAAGACGAGCTGGAACTGACACCCGTTAACATCCAGCACGGCGAATACAAGTTCATGTCCAACGACCCCCACCTGCTTCACCAGTTGGACAGCGTCTATTCCCTGTTGAATGCCAGCGGAGAACTGGAGGGCATCCAAAACAAGTGGTTCTATCCTGAGCGTCAGGAATCGGGCATTCCCACGTGGATATGGAAGGTTGTTGTCTTCACCCTGCTGCTGACACTGCTTTACCTAATTTACTATATCTTCTATCGCCGCTACGAACAGAAGATGACGAAGCATGTCAGCAGGGCCAACCACACCTTCTCGCTCATCCTGAAAACCAGTCAGGTACGTATATGGCTCTACGACATAGCATCGAAAACCATTACCAAGTACAACGACGACGGCCATCTGGCTGCTGAAGGCATATCGCCCTTCATCTTCTTCCATGACGTCGTACCTGAAGACTTTGAACTCATCGCCCAGGCGCTAAAGCGGGCGGAAGAGCAGAAAGAGGAGAAACAGACCATCGAGGTACATGCCGAGGATGCCAGACAGGGGACAGTGCAATGGCTGGTCATCCACCTCTCCGTGCTGCGCACCGACAAGAACGGGAAACCGGCCGTCATCATTGGTTCTACGAACGACGTCACTGACGAGCGACTGCGTCAGCAACAGGTCAAGGACACCATGCTACGTTATCAGGCCATCTTCGAGACTGCACTGGTCGACACCGTAGCCTACGACGAGCACGGCATCATCACCAACATGAACCAGAAAGCCATCAACGCTTTCTCAGACGGCATATCCGACATCTTGAAATCCAAGATTTCCCTACAGGATGTCCTTGGTCTGGACAACGTGACTGTCGACAATATTGACTACACCTACCTGACGCAGATTTACCACGGAACTGACGACCGTGCCCTGAACCACTATCTGAAACGTGACGAGCTGCTGTACGAACTGCAGCTGGTACCTGTCCGCAACGACGACGGACAACTGCTGGCTGTCTATGGTACAGGACGTGACGTCACTGAGGTAGCCCGTTCCTACAACCAGATCAAACGACAGATGCGACAACAGCAGCAAGCCAACGATGAGCTGGGCAGCTACATCCGCAACATCGACTTCGTGCTGAAGAACGGTGGTATACGCACGGTGACCTACTCGCCAGACACACACACGCTGACCATCTACAGCGAGATTGGCCATGCACAGTACCAGCTGACGCAAACACGCGCCTTAGGACTGACAGCTGACGATTCCAAGAAACAGGCAGAACGCGTCTTCAACAGCATGGACAACCGCACGCAGACGTCCATCCAGACGGATATTAAGACACTCGTCAGGGTAAGAGACCACATGCAGTTGCATCTCTACTGGTCATTCATTCCCACGATAGATGCCAACGGACAGGTTAGCGAATACTTCGGACTGTGCCGTGACATCAGCGAAATCAAGACAACGGAGGAGAGCCTGGCTCACGAGACCGCCAAGGCACAGGAGGTAGAAAACCTCAAAAATGCCTTCCTCCGCAACATGAGCTATGAGATACGCACACCGCTGACATCAGTGGTGGGCTTCGCCGAACTCTTCGAACAGGAGCATACGGCAGATGACGAAGAGTTCTTCATCCATGAAATCAACGAAAACGCTTCGCGACTGCTCAACCTCATCAATGACATCCTGTTCCTGTCACGCCTGGACGCACAGATGATAGAGTTCAAGAAGACGCCCGTCGACATTGCCATGACTTTTGAGGGCCGTTGCCAGTCGGCATGGGCTGAAGGGCAACAGCCGGAGGTCAGCTATGTCGTAGATTGTCCCTACCACCATCTGGTGGTCGACATAGACGAGCAGAACCTGGGTATCGTCATCAACCAGATATTGGCCAACGCCGTGCAATACACAAAGGAAGGACAGGTGCGTGCCAGCTTCGACTACACGGGCGAAGACTTGGTGCTGACATTCCAGGATACGGGATGCGGCATCAGTCCTGAACAACAGGAGCACATCTTCGAGCGTTTCAATTCCACCAGTTCCAAGGGTACAGGGCTCGGACTGAGCATCTGCCATGAGGTTATCCGCCAGATGGGTGGTAAGATACGTATCAAGTCGGATGTCGGGAAAGGCACCATCATCTGGGTCACCGTGCCATGTCATTGTACAAGACTTGTAAGAAAATAAGGGAGGAACCACTATGAGAAAAATACTGTTATTGATTATTACCGTTTTCTGTTCGATACTCCCTTCGACAGCACGCGACTTCTACGGCTACACCAACGAAGACCCGCTGATTGTCGTATTCGACTGGGACTTCCAGCCTTTCGAGTTCATCAATTCCAATGGAGAGCCGGCGGGATATAATGTGGATGTACTGAACATGATTCTCGACAACCTGGAGATTCCCCATCAGTTTGTGATGCGTAGATGGCACGAGGCCACCATGATGTTCGAACGTCACGAGGCAGACCTGATACAAGGCTTGAGCTCCGCTTATAAGGTGCGTCCGTATGTGCAGACGCGCAAATACATCAACTACTACAGCCTGAAGACAGCACGCCGCATGGACACACCGCCCCTCAAGAGCATCAACGACCTGAGGGAAACGGATACGTTGGTCATCAAACGAGACGACTATGCCATGCTACGACTGCAGGAGATACCCAACCTGCCCTTTAGCATCATCTGTGAGTCGCCCCGAGATGGTCTGACCGGGGTGCGCAATGGTACCCACAAGTACTACATCTGGGGTGAGATTCCACTGACCCGCAAGATTCAGGAGCTGAACATTGACAGCATCGTACTTGATGATATCGACATTCCTGCCGGCGAACTGCACATCATCGGCTATGACAACGACATCATCGATGTCATTGATGACCAGTACGCCCGTCTGGAGCAGTCTGGCGAACTGCGTAAGATCTACGACAAATGGTTCCATCCCGAGCGCGTCCACGACGATGCCTCGCCCGTAGCCCTGTTCGTCTTGGTAGGCATTGCCATCATTGTGGCAGTAGTATTCCTGCTGTTGCGACTGACACGTGCCCGTGTCAAGTCGGCCATCCATAGAAGCAACGACCTGAACCACATGATGAAACAGGCCCTGAGCATGGGTGAGTTCTCTGTCGTGGAGTGGGACATCCAAGGCAACATCATCCGCAACAAGTATGGAAACATGCTGCCATCCGAGGGTCTCTTGCCTGAGGAGTATCTCGCCAGAATGGAACCTGAAGAGGCCAAGATACTGCACGACATCAACACCAAACTGCTTACCGGACAGTTGAAACACTCCAACCTCCACCTCAAATTAAACCGCGGTACCGCCGAACATCCCGACTGGCGTGAATACATGGGTGCAGGCACGTCTGAAAAGATTGACGGCAAGATTCGCTATATCGTCTACAGCGCCAAGGACATCACGCAGGAGCGCGAGGAAGAGCGCCACAACCAGATGATGGGCAGCAAGTACATGAAGATTTTCGAAACGAACCTCCTCGCTATGTCGTTCTATGGTCCCGACGGTATGCTGATTGACTTCAACCAGAAGATGCGCGAGCTGGTTGTTGTCGACGAAGAAAGCGAACGTTACTTCCGCAACTTTCCTATGTACGATGACCCTGGCATCAAGGGAGACTTCGACCCCCACAGCCGTGATGTTCTTCATGTCTGCCGACGTGTCCACCTGCCCTCTATCGGCATCGACAAGTACATCGAGATTCGCATACGCCCCACTTACGACGAAGACCGGCTGGTCTACTACATCATCACAGCACGCGATATTACTGCCGAGCGCGACATGTATATGAAACAGCGCGAACAGGACCGTCAGCTACGTGCAACCCATGACAACATCGACCGGTATGAACAGCAGTTACGATACCTGCTGGAGGAAAGCAACATGTATGTCTGGAGCTTCGATATCGCAGCACGTCGCATAGATTTCTCGCGGACACTACGCAAATCGGAGTTCAGCATAACGTTAGAGGAGTACTACTCCACCATGAACGAGGACTCACGCGAGACGGCCATCGGCGTCTTCCAAGATGCCGTGCTGCAAGGAAAGTCCTTCAACACCGTTCATTTATTTAACTACACCCACGTTGACTCTCAGCCCGCCTGGTATTCAATCAGTGGCATACCGCAACATGAGCCCGACGGCAGCATCCGCACTTACTATGGTGCCGTGCGTAACATCACACGCCTGATGGAAGTCCAGGAGCAGCTGCGGCAGGAGACGTCACGCGCCGAAGACTCAGGCCGACTGAAGGCAGCCTTCCTGGCGAACATGACGCACGAGATACGCACCCCGCTCAATGCCATCGTAGGATTCAGCAGCTTACTGCAAATGGTCGACACGGACGACGAGCGCAAGGAGTTTATCCGCATCATCCGCAACAACTGCGACATGCTGCTGCGACTCATCAACGACATCCTGGAAGCCTCCAGCATGGGAGAGTCGCTGGCCATCGAGCCGGAGCCCATTGACCTGTCAAAGGTCTTCGATGACATCTGCCAAACACTGGCTCAGCGCGTCCAGGAGCCTGGCGTGGAGTTCCAGAAGGACAACCCCTTCGACACCTGTCCTGCCGTACTCGACAAGGGACGCCTGCAGCAGGTGCTCACCAACTTCGTCACCAATGCCGTCAAATACACCCACGAGGGCCACATCCGCGTAGGTTACCGCGCCGAACAGCGCATGTCCAAGGATGTCCTGACAGACGGTTTCTACTTCTATTGCGAAGACACGGGTGCCGGCATCCCCAAGGAGAAGCAGGCATCGGTATTTGAGCGCTTCGTCAAGCTCAACGACTTTGTCCAAGGCACTGGTCTCGGCCTCTCCATCTGTAAGACCATCGTCGAGAAGTGTAACGGCCAGATAGGCGTCGAGGGCGAAGTAGGCGTCGGATCCACCTTCTGGTTCTGGATACCGGCTGAGCTGAAAGTCTAAGCAGCAGACAGCGCCACCAAACACCCCTCGGAGCACCGAACGACGGTGCAGGAAGCACTACGAAACGGTACCCGGAGCACCGCCAAACGAAGCCCGGAGCAAGAAAATTTCCCGCTACGTAAAAGGAATTTTCTTGCTCCGGGCTTAAAATGTCTCCGCTACGGGCTCCTTGTGGCTCCGCTACGGAGTCCTTGTGGTTCTGCTACAGGTTAGAAAAAGAATGTCTTCTCGAACCAGTAGCAGAGGATGCCAGCCAGATAACCGACAAAGGCAATCCACGTAATCTTCTTCATGTACCAGCCGAAGGTAATCTTCTCCAGACCCATGACCACGACACCGGCGGCAGAGCCGATGATGAGCATCGAACCACCCACACCGGCACAGTAGGCCAGCAGCTGCCAGAAGATGCCGTCGACGGCCATCGCACTGGCCGGGTCGGCCACAACGGGGTACATACCCATGCAGCCTGCCACGAGAGGCACGTTGTCAACGATGCTGGAGAGCACGCCGATGATGCCCGTGATGAGGTAGTAGTTGCCGTCGAAGGCGGTGTTGAGTCCCTCGCCCAGCATGGTCAGCACACCGATGGTCTCCAAGCAGCCCACGGCCATGAGGATGCCGAGGAAGAAGAGGATGGTGTCCATGTCGATGCGCGACAGCATCTTCGACACGCGCTTCTGCGTGTTGGTGTTGTTGGCGGTGTCATCGCCCTCCTGATGGATGCGGACATAGAAAATCTCAGTCACCGTCCACAGCACGCCCAGTACGAGCAGGATGCCCACGAAGGGAGGCAGGTGGGTGATGGTCTTGAAGATGGGCACGAAGATGAGTCCGCCCACGCCCAGGAAGAAGATGGCCTTGCGCTGACCGGCCGTCAGGCAGTCGCTCTCCTCAACCGCCACGGTGTCCTGCTGCGGCACCAGGTCACCCTTCAGCGACAGGCTGAGGACGTAAGCCGGAATGACCATCGACACCAGCGAGGGGATGAAGATTTCGGTGATGACACCGGCAGCGGTGATGACGCCCTTGTTCCACAGCATGATGGTGGTCACGTCGCCGATGGGCGAGAAAGCCCCGCCGCTGTTGGCAGAGATGACAACCAAGGCGGCATAGATGATGCGGTCCTTCTTGTCGGCAACCAGCTTGCGCAGAATCATGATCATCACGATACTGGTGGTCAGGTTGTCGAGGATGGCGGACAGGATGAACGTCATGAAGGCGATACGCCACAGGAGCGAGCGCTTCGACTTGGTCTGCAGGGTGTCGCGCACAAAGTTGAAACCGCCGTTCTGGTCCACCAGCTCGACGATGGTCATGGCACCTAACAGGAAGAACAGCGTGGTTCCTGTGGAGCCTAAGTGGTGCTCAATGACCTCGGCGACGGCAGAGGCCTTCATGTCGCCGACGGCTGCAGCGATGTAGCTGCCCGGATCAATCATGAAGAGCGTCCAGGTTCCCACGAACATCAGCAGTGCGATGGCTGCCTTGTTGATTTTCGTCACGGCCTCGATGGCTATGCAGAAGTAGCCGATGCAGAAAAGGATGACGATGCAAATTGTTAATGTTGACATTGTTGCTTTGTTTTGATATTATGTTGTTTCGATGAATCGATGTTTCGATGAATCGATGCTTCGATGATTCGATGCTTCGATATTCCGATGCTTCGATATTCCGACGCTTCGATATTCCGATGCTTCGATATTCCGACGCTTCGATATTCCGACGTTCCGACGTTACATCTCCACCTCGACGGTGTGCTTGCCGGGAGTGTAGGGGATGACGGTGCCCTCGATGGCAGAACCATCGAGCACAACGCGCTTCACACCCTTCTGCGAACCATTGGGACGGATGGTAATGTCGTACTCCGCATCGCGGAACTTGCGCTGGACAGTGTAGTCGCCGGCGGTCTCGGGCAGGCACGGGTCGATGCGGATGCCGTCGTAGTCGGGCTTGATGCCGAGGATGAACTCCGAGACGGTGTACCACATCCAGGCTGCCGTACCCGTGAGCCACGAGTTCTTGCCCTCGCCGGGGCGGAAGGCGTCCTTGCCGGCCACCATCTGGCAGTTGACGTAGGGCTCCACCTTGTGCAGCGTCTGGTACTTCTCCTCCACGTAGCTGGGGAGTATCTTGGCGTAATGGCTCCAGGCGTCGTTGCCGCGACCGGCTATGCATTCGCCGATGATGACCCAGGGATTGTTGTGGCAGAAGATGCCGGCATTCTCCTTGTAGCCCTCGGGATAACTTGAAATTTCGCCATATTCGTAGATGTACTTCGTGAAGGCGGGGCTGTTGAGCACCATGCCGTGCTCGCACTCCAGGTACTTCTTGCAGGAGTCGAGCGACTTGGCCACCATGCCGTCCTCGGCACCAATCTCGGCCATCGTACACCAGCCCTGGCTCTCGATGAAAATCTTGCCCTCGTCACACTCGTAGGAGCCAATCTTGCGACCGTAGAAGTCGTAGGCGCGCAGATACCACTCGCCGTCCCAGCCGTGCTTCTTGACGGCATCAATCATGGCGTCGACGGCCTGCTGCATGCGGTCGGCCTCTTCTCCGTACGCCAAGGCTGAGCCTTGGCCTGCTGACAGTTCGGCCAGCTTGCGGCAGAGGGCCACGTAGTCCTTGCCCGTAACCACAAACAGACCGGCAATCATCAGGCTCTCGGCCTTGGTGCCCTCGCTGACGTTCTCGGTGGTCTGGAAACTCTCGTTGGGGTCCCATGAGAAGCAGTTCAGGTTCAGACAGTCGTTCCAGTCGGCACGGCCGATGAGCGGCAGCAGGTGCGGGCCGAGGTTGTTGATGACGTGGTTCATCGAAATCTTCAGGTGCTCGAACAGCGTCACTTCCGTGCCGGGCTGGTTGTCGAAGGGCACCTGCTCGTCGAGGATGGAGAAGTCGCCCGTCTCCTTGATGTAGGCCACGGTGCCGAAGATGAGCCAGCAGGGGTCGTCGTTGAAGCCGCCGCCGATGTCGTTGTTGCCGCGCTTGGTCAGTGGCTGGTACTGGTGGTAGCAGCCACCGTCGGGGAACTGCGTGGAGGCGATGTCGATGATGCGCTGTCGGGCACGGGGCGGAATCTGGTGGACAAAGCCCACAAGGTCCTGGTTGCTGTCGCGGAAGCCCATACCACGGCCTACGCCGCTCTCGAAGAACGATGCGCTTCGCGAAAAATTGAAGGTCACCATGCACTGGTACTGGTTCCAGATGTTGACCATGCGGTCGAGCTTGTCGTTACCCGTGCGAACCTTATATATATTAAGCAGGGCATCCCAGTACTCGCAGAGTTCGGCGAAGGCCTTGTCCACCTTGGCGGTGGTGTCGAGCTCGGCGATGAGAGCGTGGGCCTTATCCTTATTGATGACCTGCGGGGCAGAGAACTTCTTGTCCTGTTCGTTCTCGATGTAGCCCAACAGGAAGACGAAGTCCTTGCTTTCGCCAGGCTGCAGCGTCACCTCGATGTAGTGCGAAGCAATGGGACTCCAGCCGTGGGCGTGGCTGTTGCGGGGACGACCCTCGACGACGGCGTCGGGATTGCTGAACTCATTGTAGAGGCCGACGAAGGTCTCGCGGTCGGTGTCGAAGCCCTGTATCTCGGTGTTTACGTGATAGAAGGCGTAGTGGTTGCGGCGCTCGCGGTACTCCGTCTTGTGGTATATCGTAGAGTCCTCAATCTCCACCTCGCCGGTCGAGAAGTTACGCTGGAAATTCTCCATGTCGGTAGCGGCATTCCACAGGCACCACTCCTCGAACGAGAACAGTTTTAAGCTCTTGACCTCCTGCGACTGGTTCGTCAGCGTCAGCTTCTGCACCTCACACCACTTCTTCAGCGGCACGAAGAACAGCACGCTGGCCTCTACCCCACTCTTGCGGCCCGTGATACGGGTGTAGCTCATGCCGTGACGGCACTCGTAGAAGTCGAGCGGCGTCTTGCAGGGTTTCCAGCCCGGGTTCCACACGGTATCGCCATCCTTGATATAAAAGTAGCGTCCGCCGTTGTCCATCGGTACATTGTTGTAGCGATAGCGGGTGATGCGGCGGAACTTGGCGTCCTTGTAGAAGCTGTAGCCGCCGGCCGTGTTGCTGATGAGTGAAAAGAAGTCCTCGTTGCCTAAGTAGTTAATCCACGGCCACGGTGTCTGCGGGTCGGTGATGACGTACTCACGGTGCTGGTCATCGAAGTGACCATAGCGTTTCTGTTGTTCCATTGTTCTATATCTTTATTGTTTTGTAATAATTATCACGTCTCTTTCAGTGGGTCACTCTATGCTGGTCTATCATGTCCATCAGCCGGTCGCTCTTGCCGGTGACCACCTTGCGGCAGAACAGCTTGTCGCTGCCGATGAGCTGATCGTAATCAACCTCTGTAAAGACCTTCGACCCATTAGTATAGTCGATACATGTCAAAGGGGTAAGACTTTCCAGGCCGTTGAATCTGCCCTCTATACGCACGGCCTTCTCTGCAAACGGCGAATGGGCCGTCAACGTGGGTATGAACGTCTCGTCAGGAGCAAAGCCGTCGTAGAAATAGCGGACATACTGCGGATGCTCGTCCCAGTAGCTGAGAGCGAGCCGTGCCAACTCCGGAGAAATAGCCCACCACATGGAGCCCTTGTGCAGGACATATTCCCGGCCGCCATCCCTGAACCGCAGCTTTTTCCGAATACCTAACGCATAGCTCGTCTTACGCAGGGTTACCCGGAACTTGCTTTTCAGCGTGCCATACTTCCACGATTTGTAGTTGAAGTAGCGATGCTCACGATAGAGTCTGGCGGCCTCGCCCTGTCCCTCCATGCATAAGGTCACTATCCATTCGCGTCCTTGGTGCTCCTTGAAGAAAGATTCCAGATACTCGTTGCTCCGCAGCGGATAGTCCAACCCGCTCAGCGACACGAAATAGTCTATCGGTTCCTGGCGGTGAAACTCCAAAGCCTTGCGAATCATCTTCATCTGGGCCTCCACGACCCCAATGCTTCCCCACATCACATCCGTACGGTCTTCAATGAAACAGACCCTCGCATCGGCAATCAGCGACGTGAAGGGCTTGATGTCTGCCTTGGCATCAATATGCACAATGAAAACAGCATTTGTCGGAAGGCTCGCTATCAGCCGTTTCAACTGGGTTGGGTCATTGTGGGCAGAAATGAGGAATGCAAGCTTCATATTAGGTTTTTCTTTCGGCTTTGCAAAAGTAATCTTTTTTTTTGGAAGTTCCAAAGAAATGTGTTACTTTTGCAGAAAAAATTATACACCCCCTATAAATGATACTTTTATTCAGGCTATTCGTCCGCCATACCTGGTTCTTTGTCTATGGACTCATCAAGTCTTTCTTCATCAAGAAGAAACCCATGACCGAACCCATTGACTTCGTCGTCGACTGGGTGGACGACAGCGACCCGGAATGGTTAGCTGAGAAGCAGAAATATGAGACAACAGCCCGCAACAAGGATGCCGACAAGGATAACGAAGCAGAACGCTACCGCAACTGGGAACTGTTCCGCTACTGGTTCCGCGCCGTGGAGCAGTACGCCCCGTGGGTCAACAAGGTGTATCTGGTCACCTGCGGCCACGTGCCGTCGTGGATCAACCGCGACAACCCCAAACTGGTCATCGTCAGCCACAAGGACTACATGGACGATGCCTACCTGCCGACGTTCAACAGCAATCCTATCGAACTGAACCTTCATCGCATCAAAGGCTTGAGCGAGCATTTCGTGCTTTTCAACGATGACACCTTCCTCACGCAGCCCATCCAGCCAGAAGACTACTTCCAGGACGGCAAGCCGCTGATATGCTCCCTGGCCAATCCGCTGATTAACACACCAGCGAATGAGACCTTCAATCATGTCGTCTTCGGCAACTTAGGCCTTGCCAACACATGGAACTGGGAGAAAATCATTGAACGACATCCCGAGAAATGGTTCTTTCACGGCTACGGCAGCCGTCTGATGTATAGCTGGCAGGCCTATCAGCAGCGTTTTCTGACGGGTCTTTACTTCACCCACATGCCGCAGGCCTTCCGCAAAAGCACGTTCGCAAAGGTCTGGCAGTCGTTCCCCGCTGCCCTCGACGAAGCCTGCCGCCACCGTTTCAGGTCCCCCATGGACTTCAACCACCAGCTGATGACGCTGCAGGCTGTGGCTGACGGCGACTATGTTCCCACGCCCCGACTCTACTACGGCCAATATTATGGCGATGGCTTCATTCCCATGACGGACAATCCGAAGGCGTTCGCCGACTACATCCGCCACCACAGGTTCAAGGTCATCTGCGTCAACGACTCCCCTGCCGTCACGAAGGACAAGTACGAGGACATCCGCAACCATGTGCAGGCAGCGCTCGATGAAATTCTGCCCAACCAAAGCTCGTTTGAAAATAATAATATCTAACGTTATTGGTTAACGTTTATTGGTTATTGTTTATTGTTATTGGCCAAACAGTTCCTCAAAGCGAGAATACCTGTGCCAGCCTCCCTGATAATAGCCATAATACCAGCGGGTGAACTGATAGAACAGGCGCCACGGGAAGAATTTCTTCCTGCGCATGACCTTCTGGCAATGCCTGATGGCGTCCTGCTGCCTGGCTATAATTTCCGCCGGGGCACCAAAACTTTTGAAGATAGCCAGATTGTCCTGTAACGTCCTGTCGTAATGGTCGGCCGTAGCACCTTCCCGCTGGTCGTACAGGGCTACTATCTGGGGCGTCTTGCAGAAGGTGCCGCCACTGCTGAGCACCTTGATGAAAAACCAGTTGTCGGCGCAGTACTTGTATTCTGCGGGATATGGGTACTTCAACTGCGTGGTGCGCCGGATAAAGGTAGAGGTGTGGTGTGCGGCATCGGCTTCAAAGTAGCTCACCTCGGGGTAGCTCTTGAAGCGGTCAATATAATAATGGTTCACAAAATAGCGGGTGCCGCCGATAATCAGGTCTTCGTCGTGGTCTTCATACTGCGAAAAGGCATTCTCGATGACCTTGGAGCTATAGAAATAGTCTCCGGCATTCCGGAATATAACCCATTCGCCCGTGGCCATCCTTGCGCCCTTCATCATCGCATCATAAATGCCCTGGTCAGGCTCGCTCAACCAGACAATCCTATCAGAATAGGACTTGATGATTTCCACGGTACCGTCCGTGCTAGCACCGTCGACCACCACTACCTCCAGATTCGGGTAGCTCTGACTCAGCGTGTCTTCTATTGTCCGCCCTATTGACTCTGCCCGGTTGTAAACGACGGTAATCACAGACACCTTGGGGTATTGTTCTTTCTTATCCATGATGCATTAATCGAACGGCAAAAGTACGCTTTTTCTTTTGGAACGCCAAACAAATGTGTTACTTTTTGCAGAAAAATAATGGTACTACTGTTTGATATTAACGAAAAAATTACTATATTTGCAGCCAAATAAGCACTTAAGAAACGACTACATTTATGGAAGAGACCATTCCGATGAAGGTGAAGAAGCCGCGCTTGGAGTGGCTGGATGCCCTCAGGGGCTTTACGATGGTACTGGTGGTGGCCAACCACGTGCTGGGTTTGGGATTCGGCATGTCTAACAAGGTATCGTCATCCATGCAGTTCCTCATCATGTTCCGCATGCCGCTGTTCTTCTTCGTCAGCGGTTTCCTGGCCTACAAGGCCGGACTGCTCTGGAACGGGAAGACGTTCGGCACTTTGCTGTTCAAGAAGATTCGTGTGCAGACCATCCCGACGGTCGTCTTCTTCCTGTTTGGCGCCGCCATCCTGGGGAAGGAGTTCCTGCCTACCATCAGTGAATGGATTGCGCAACCACTGAAGGGCGGTTACTGGTTTACCATCGTGCTGCTTTACATGTTCATCGTCTACTACGTCTTCTGCTTCATCGAATACCACCTGCGCAAGATCTTCCCGAAGATGCCGTCGTGGTTGCCCATAGCGGTACTGTTCATCATCTCCGCCTGCTGTTACGAGACCTGCTATCAGCCGAAGTATTTCGACTGGGCCTTTGGCTGGCCTGGGAAGCCCAACGAATTCATGGACTACTCCAGTATCAGTCAGCTGTTCTTATATATGCCCTTCTTCCTATACGGCAATATCGTACGACGCTACTGGGTTCAGGCGCAGCGCGTCATGGACAGCAAATGGTTCTATCCCATCATCATCGTGCTGGTCATCTTTGCCGCTATGGATTCCCTGAGGTGGCACACCCTGCGCATGACATGGGCCATCATTCCGCTGACCACAGCACGTCTGCTGCTGCTGACGATGGTATTCATGTATTTCCGCCACTACCACCAGTACTTCACGCAGCGCACCGTCGTAGGACGGACCCTGCAGTACATCGGCCGTCGGACGCTGGACATCTACCTGATACACTATCTCTTCCTGCCCAACCTGCCCACCATGGGCTCGTTCTTCAGCCAGTACCGTCATAACTTCGTGCTCGACACGACGCTGTCTATCATCCTGGCGCTGATGGTCATCGGCTTCAGTTGCATCACGTCGAACATCCTGCGCGTCAGCCCCTTCTTCAAGAAATGGCTCTTCGGCAGAGGGTAGTCCAAAAGCTTTCAATAGCATGGAAATCTCAGTTGTCATACCCGTTTATAACAAGAAAGACTACATAGCACGATGCCTTGAGCAAATTCTTGCTCAAGATTTCCCTTCCTTTGAGGTCATCGCCGTAGATGACGGATCAACAGATGGTTCGGGGGACATCTGTGACAGCATCGCACAGAATGACAACCGTCTGCGAGTCATCCACACAGAGAATCAGGGAGTGACAGCTGCCCGTCGTCGTGGGGTTGAGGAGTCATGCGGTAAATACATCATTTTCTCGGACGCTGATGACGAATACCTGTTGGGGGCATTCAGCGTGATGCATAAGGCTATAGAAGACAGTGGCGCCGATGAAGTCATCTGCGTCAGCCGTACACAGAAAGGACAGACTCTGGACTCAGGACGACGTGGATGGCAGGACGTCAAACCCCTGATTATTGACTTGTTGTGCACGCATAACTCATTTTGTGTGTTATGGGCAATCATATTCCAGCGTGAACTGTTGACGGGCTGTCTCGACATGTCCAGGGATATCGTTAATTCCGAAGATATTCTGATGCAGATTAAATGCCTGATGAAACACCCCAAAGTGTATTTTATTGGAGATGAGGTATATCGTTACAATGTAGGTGTTCCCAACGAGCGGCGGTCCGGACTGCAGATGGTGCGGGCATTCGATGAAGAACTCAAGCTAACATTGCAGCCCGAATGGAGCACATATGCTGACTTCTATTTACTGAATAGAATCAAACGCTATGAGTCTTTCATCTGTTATCGTCAATTCCATGTCTTTGAAACATATTACAAAGAATTGAGAAAGGAAGATTTAAGCCGTCTGCCGATTGCAGACCGTATAGCCTTCATGCTACCTCCCAGAATAGCATTTATTCCTATTTGGATCAGAAAGAGAATTATACGATAATACCATCCTCTTTTCTGATAATCCTGGCAGGATTGCCAACTACGGTAACATTGTCAGGGACATCCTCGAACACCACAGCACCAGCGCCAATTTCAACGTTATTCCCTATGGTTATGCCTCCAAACACGGTCGCACCTGTATAGATGCTGACATTGTTTCCGATGGTAGGGCGGCCTCCTTTACCTATCCCCAACGTAACGAGTTGCAGACAACGGAAATGATCACCAATACGCTCTGCATTGAGATAAGTAGAATAGTTGTGCTCAAACAACGCGCCCTTCCCAATATAAGGACATGTAATATGGATTGTCGGGTCAGGGGGCAACAGCCACTTGACAAAGACGGAAACATATTCACCCATTCTATAATAGAACAAGTTCCGGAAGGACTTTTGGCGTGTACAAACCTTGATAAAGGTCACAATGCTACCCTCCCCCTCATGACACCTGCGCAAGTCCATGTCTATTTTCTCCTTGTTTAACAAGTAAAGAAGGATGTGAGGTATCATTCTCAAAGTCGATAACGACAATATGATGGATTGAGTAACTGGATTCATTGCTAATACTGAAGATTTACGGGGTAGACATTTTGCGTTTAAAGATAAATTGGACGGCTTCCTTGAAGATGACCGAGTTCAGCAGCCAGAGGCTCACGCAATAGGCGGGGGCTACGATGAAGACCTTCAGGACGAAGGAGATGTAGAGGTTGGTGATGCCGTCGGTCAGCAGCCAGGCAGCAATGACAAACAGCGTTGCCAGTGTCATATAAGGGAAGATATCCTTGAGGACTTCCACGATATTCAGGCCTATCTCCTTGCGGGCAAAGAAATGCCAGACGAGAATCCAGCCAATCTGAATGGCGACATACACCTGTATCATGCGGCTGATGCCGTATGGGGCGGCCAGTATGGCGGCGCCCAGTTGGATAAGGCACTGTGCTATGGAGCACCACATATAGACAGTGGAATGCCCACGGGTGATGAGCAGGTTGCTGAACAGGCTGGATATTGGAACGAAAGCTCCCGCCACACAAAGCATCTGCATCAGCCGGGCACTCTCCAACCATTTCTCCGTCAGCAGGATGACGATGAACTCCTTGGCGACCAGTGCCAGTCCGAGCAAGGCTGGAAAACTGACGAAGGCCGTAAAGCGCAGCAGCTTGCGAAACACGCGCTTCTGACGCACCGTGTCGTCGTCGGTCTTGGCAAACACAGGTTGGGCGATGGCACCCACCATGCTACCCACCAACGTGCTGCCCATGTTGTTCCACTTGTTGGCCTGGGTGAAGTTACCCACCTCACGGGCTGAGTAGAGCTTACCCAACAGGATGGGGAAGATGTTGCCGTTGACAATATTGAACATGTTGGTGATAATCAGCTTGCTGCTAAAGCCAAACATCTCCTTGACGGGCGAGAAATCAACCTTCAGCGTGGGACGCCAGCCAGTGAAATAAAATCGCATCAGCTGCACCAGCGTCACGTAGACCACCGTCTGGATGGCAATACCCCAATAGGCAAAGCCCAGCCATGCCAGAATGACGGCCAGCGTGCCAGAGATGATAAGCGTCACAAACGAACAGATGGCCTGCTGCTTGACCATCATGTTACGATACATGATAGCCCCCGGCACAATGCCAAAGCTGGAGATGAAGAGTCCGATGAAGATGAAACGCGCCAGCGGTACCAGTTCCGGAATACCATAGAAGCGGGCAATGAGCGGAGCACTCAGGAAGAGGATGACATAGAGCGACAGGCTCATCAGCACATTGGTCCAGAAGACAGCATTAAAGTCCTTGTGCGAGGCGTCTTTCTTTCGTATCAGTGCCGAGACGAAGCCACCCTCCTGCAGGGAACCTGCCAAGGCAGAAAAAACCGTCAGCATACCCACCATGCCGTAGTCCGACTGGGACAGCAGGCGGGCCAGGAAGATGCCGAACACCAAGTTCAGCAACTGCTGGACACCATTGCTCAGACCGCCCCAGAAAAGACCCTTCGCCGTCTTCTCTTTCAGACTCTCCGACGCTACCGCAACATGGCTCGTATCCTCCATTTCACCCTTTTACATTTTTACCTTTTTACCTTTTCAATGCACTCGCGGAGCGACTCTTCCCAATAGGGTACTTCGATGCCGTAGACTTGCTTCATCTTGGTCTTGTCGAGCACACTATAGTGCGGGCGGGCTGCCGGTGTGGGATATTCCGAGGTATGCAGCGGGCGGACATGGCAAGTGGTGATGCCGGCGATGCGGTGGATGGCCTTGGTGAAGTCATACCACGAGATGACGCCCTCGTTGCTGAAGTGGTAGATGCCGGGCTGGATGCCCTTATTGATGGCAGTCATGATGGCGACGGCCAGGTCGCGGGCGTAGGTGGGCGTGCCTATCTGGTCGAAGATGACGCCCAACTCCGGACGCTCGTTGCCCAGACGTATCATGGTCTTGACGAAGTTATTGCCGAAGGTGCTGTAGAGCCATGCCGTGCGGATAATCATGCTGCGCTCGCAGAGCTTCTGCACATTCAGCTCGCCCACCAGCTTGGTACGGCCATAGACGCTGTTGGGACAGGTGTCGTCGTCCTCCACGTAGGGGGTATGCTTGGTGCCGTCGAAGACGTAGTCGGTGGAGATCTGTATCATCCAACCGCCCCGCTTACCCATGGCATGAGCCAGATAGGCCGGCGCCTCGGCATTCAGCTTCTGGCAGAGTTCCTCGTTGTCCTCAGCCTTATCCACGGCGGTGTAGGCGGCACAGTTGACGATACCGTCTATCTGGTGTTCCTCCACAAAGGCTTCAATAGCTGACACATCGGTGATGTCCAGTTCCTGGACGTCCGTATTATAATAGGTGTGCTGGGGATTGGCCTCCTCCAGCTGTTGCATCTCGTTGCCTAATTGGCCGTTACAGCCGGTAATCAGTATGTTCATTCTAGTCTCTTTTACCTTTTTACTTTTTTACCCTTTTACCTTTTTCAAAACTCCAGTCCCTCCTGCTTGTCCTTCAGGTAATAGTCGGAGAGCATGCCCACAAAGGTCGTAATCTCCTTCACGGCAGCCTGCGTATTGGGAGTGATGTCCTTCTTCTGCAGGCGTAGCATCATGACGCCATAGAGGGCGTTCAGACAGGTCTCCACCTCGCCCTCCTCCTTGTCGGCACCACGGTTGCGCAGCTCCACGATGAAGGGCAACACCTTGTAGTACTCGGCATTGTAGAACGGAAACTTCGTCGACGACAGCAGCTGGCCGTGCAGTTCCTGCAGCGTCTGCAACGTCACCTGGTTGATTTGCAGGTGCCCCTGTTCGCGGCAACCCTCGGTGTTCATCATGCGGATGAGGTTACCAAACCAGTCGGTCTCCTCTTCCTTCTGCTCGTCGCTATAGTCGAAGCGGGCTATATACTCGCGGCGAATCCGTGCCAGCGAGCAGTCGAAGGCGCGAATGGTGTCCTCCACCTGCCACATGTAGAGCAGGTATTCGGCAATATTGCTCTTGCGTAACTCTTGTGCTATATACATTGCTATCGTTATTTCGTTATGACGTTATCACGGTCTTACGCTATAACGTCAGAAGAACCTGAACAAGTTCGTCACCGTGCCAAACAGCGAGATGACGGAGAAGATAACCACCACGGCGCCGATGACCTGATTGATGATGCGGATGCCGTGGTCGTCGAAGATGATGCGTACCTTGTCCACCAGCCACGACAGACCATACCACCACAGCAGGGCACCGCCTACGATGCTGGCAAAACCAATCAACATCTCGAAGGGATGATCGGGAATGACGAAGGCAAACTGGGCAAACAACGCCATGAAAAGGAAGACGATGAGCGGATTGGAGAACGTCACCAAGAACGCCGTCCAGATGTTATACCACATCGTGCCCTTCTGCTGGCCCGACTTATGGGCTTTCTTCATCGGGTCGCTGCGCCACGTATACAAGCCGAAGCCCAGCAACAGCACGCTACCGATAATCTGCAGATAAAACTTATTCTGCTCGTTATTGATGAAATCCATCACGATGGCCATACCAAAGCCCGTGATACCGGCATAGATGATGTCGCTCACAGCGGCACCCAGTCCCGTGGCAAAACCATACCAGCGTCCTTTGTTCAGCGTACGCTGCACACAAAGGATGCCCACAGGGCCCATCGGTGCCGAAGCTACCATGCCTATCAGCATGCCCTTGAAGATCAGGTCTACTATATTTATATGTATTGGAAATGGCATATCGGCTGCAAAGTTACGAAAAGTCGAGAGCAAAACAAAAGAATTTATTCTTTTTTTTGCCGAGACGGAGTAAGTTCGCCATCTTTGATGGCAAAGTTACGAAAAGTCGAGCACAAAACAAAGAAACTCGTTTCTTTTTTTGTCGAGACGGAGTCAGTTCGCGTCTTTGCTGCAAAAAAAACGAAAAGGACGAAGTCATCCGCCTCGTCCCTTTCGTAATAATAAAACCTTCCCTTATCCCAGCAATGCTGGAGGCAGCGTGGGCATGGCACCGTTCTGCGTGCAGACGAAGGCAGACACTTCCACGGCTTTCTTGTGAGCCTCCTGAACGGGTTTGCCATTGAGGATGGCGGCACAGAAGGAACCTGTGAAGGAATCGCCTGCGCCTACAGTGTCGGCCACCTCTACTTTCGGTGTATCCTGGAACGAGGTGAGTCCGTCGTCGGTAAACACGTATGAGCCGTTGGTGCCACAGGTCAGCACCAGCATCTTCAGATGGTAGTCGCTCCGAATCTTCTCGCACGACGTCCGCATGTCAAGACCCTCATAGCCAAACATACGATTGATGACCACCAGCTCCTCGTCGTTAATCTTCAGAATGTTGCAGCGCTTCAGCGACTCCTCAATGACATTCTTGTTGTAGAACTGCTGGCGCAGGTTGATATCGAAGATCTTCAGGCAGTCGGCAGGGGTATCGTCCAAAAACTGTCGGATGGTAGCCCACGACGTGACATTGCGCTGTGCCAAGGAACCGAAACAGACAGCACGACAGTTTTTTGCAATCTCTGCCACCTCGGCAGTATAGGGGATGTTGTCCCAAGCCACGTTTTCCTTAATCTCGTAGGCTGGTATGCCGTCACCCGAGAGTGTTACCTGGACAGTACCCGTAGGATAGTTCACACGGGGAAGCAGATAGTTCAGCCCATGTTCCTTCAGGGCATCAATGGTCTCGTCGGCCAGACTGTCCTCGCCCAATGCACTGATGGCGATGGTGTTTCCTGTTCCAAGGAACTGACCTGCATGATAGGCGAAATTGGCAGGGGCACCGCCCAGCTTCTTGCCTTCGGGGAGTACGTCCCACAGGACTTCGCCAAGTCCTACTACAAATCTCTTGTTAGCCATAATATTATATTTAAATTTAGTGTCAGCGCTTAATTCTTGGAATATAAGTAAAGAGGTAGATGACCCCGATGGCCATGACGGCAACTGCTCCGGCCTGCCCCATAGCGTCACTGCAGAAACCCATGACGAGCGGGAAGATGGTACCGCCAAACAAGCCCATGATCATCAGGCCCGAAACCTCGTTCTGCTTGTCGGGCACGCTGAGCAATGCCTCCGAGAAAGCCATGGAGAAGATGTTGGAGTTGCCATAGCCCACCAGGGCGATGGCAGTATAAAGCACCATCTTCGACGAGCCGCTGAACATCAGCACCATCGAAGCAGCCATCAGACAGACGCTGATGATAAAGAACCAGCGCGTCTTCATCACACGGAGGAAGAACGACCCCGTCAGGGCACCGATGGTACGGAAGATAAAGTAAAGCGAGGTGGCAAAGGCTGCCTCGTTGAGCGTCATGCCTACGCGTTCCATCAACAGTTTCGGGGCTGTGGTGTTGGTACCCACGTCAATGCCCACATGGCACATGATGCCAAAAAAAGACAGCAGCACGATGGGCTTACTCAACAGGCGGATACAGTCCATGAACGACGACGACTTGCCTTCATGTATCTCCTCCTGGATAGGCGTCACCCATAGCAGGGCAGTGCCTAACAGTCCGACCACAAAGTAGACGAGGAACAACACACGCCAGTCGTAGCCGAACGACGGCATGGCCTGGGTGGCTCCCCACATGGCCAAGTAGGGGGCAAGGAACGAGGCGATGGCCTTCACGAACTGACCGAAGGTGAGTGTCGATGCCAGGTTCTTGTCGCCGATGATGAGCATGGCCAGCGGATTGATGCTGGTCTGCATCAAGGCATTGCCGATACCCAATAGGGAGAAAGCGACGAGCATGATGGCAAACGAACTGCCCATTAAGGGGATAAACAGCGACACTACTGTCACAATCAGCGAGAGCAGGACGGTATTCTTACGGCCAATCTTGTTCATCAGCATGCCCGTTGGTACACTGAAGATAAGAAACCAGAAGAACACCAGTGAGGGGAACACGTTGGCTACAGAGTCTGTCAGTCCCAGGTCTTCCTTTACATAGTTGGAGGCAATGCCCACCAAGTCCACGAAGCCCATGCAGAAGAAGCAGAGCATCACGGGGATCAGATAAATGGATTTGTTTTGATTACCCATAACATATAAGGTTTAATGTTTAATAGCGTAGATTGTGGCTTTGCCGCCCTTCACCTTTATAGTATTATAAGGCTCGGAGGGGAACACAAGGTTGGTCATGGACATCTTGCCCTCGGTGTCAAACACTTCTATTGAGGAACGGTCGATAAACAGCCGCAACTGTTTGACCTGACCATAGGTCGGAGCCTCGGTGGTGCAGGGGAAAGCCTCGCTGAAACTCACGTCACCGCTCTTCGTACGGTCCATTGTGAAGGTCTGTTTAGCACCGTCGTAGTGCATGGTTACCTGCTCGCCCTTCGTGTTAGACAGCACAATCTGCGTCTGGCCTTTCATGTCGATGACAATCTCACAGGCTTCCGTCGGGGCCTTCAGCCTGGCTCCGCGCACGGCCAGCATCTCCTTGGAGGGTGTCACGCTCACGTAGGTCTCCTCGCCGCAACGGAACAGTCCGAGGTCTCGGGGAATGGAGTTGGCCGAGCGGAACTGATGCGTCGGCACCTGGTTGGCATACTGCCAGTTCGACATCCAGGCCAGCACCACGCGGCGGTTCTCAGGAGCGTTGTAGAACGACACCGTGGCATAGTGGTCCTTGCCGTAGTCCAGCCACTTCGTCACCTTCGGCATTGACTCGCACGTGAACTTGTGGCCGTCGAACTGTCCCACGAAATACTGTGTAGCCGAGCCACCAAATGGTCCGCCAGGGTTGATGTTGCACAGCAGCACCCAATTGCTCATTCCTAATTTCTCATTTCTAATTTCGAATAAGTCAGGGCATTCCCACACGCCACCGTGGTTGCCGTACTCCTTGCCGAACGAACTCTCGTACTTCCACTCCTTCAGGTCCTTCGACGAGTAGATGCGCATCTCCTGCCCGGCTGCCAGTATGAGGTTCCATGCCTTGATATCTTCGTTCCAGAATGGGCGTGGGTCGCGGAAGTCTGCCACGTCACTGGTTGTCAGCACCGGATTGCCACTGTACTTCTTAAACGTCCGACCGCCATCCTTCGATATGGCCAGCGACTGCATCTGGTGATGTCCGGCCGATGTGTACATGGCCACCACCTCGTCGCCCCGCGTCACGCATGAGCCGCTGAAAATGGAACCCAGCCAGTCAGCCTCGATGGCAGTAGGCTGTGCCTCCCAGTGTACCAGGTCCTTCGAGGTAGAGTGTCCCCAGGTCATGTTCTCCCACTGGCTTCCGTAGGGGTTCCACTGGTAATATAGGTGCCACACACCATCCTTGTAGAACATGCCGTTCGGATCATTCATCCAGCCATACAGGGGCGTATGGTGGTAGATGGGGCGGAAGTGTTCGCGGTTCGTTGTGTCAAACGTATTCGAGTATTTCATTTCCTTCCAACAGACAAACTCGCCCACGGCACCCTTCTGGCGGCGGTCGCCGTGAAACTCAATGTCCAACAGCGAAGCACCCTTCAGCTCGTAGGGTACATAGTAGTCTACGCGGTCAATAGCCAGCTTCACGTTCATGCGCTGTACCATGTCGTTCTGTCCGTTCAACACCGTAATGGCAGCAATGTCTTCCGACTCCTGAACGGGCAACAGCAGATACTTTTCTGCTTGTTTCACTTTCAGCATGGCATGCCTGTCTCCAAGCACCGTTGCCTTCACCTGTGCCTGCATGGTTAGTGCCAGCATCACAGCCATCAGCAAAAATAAACATTTTTTCATTTCAAATTAAGTTTTTAGTTTTACAATATTTGCCGCAAAATTACTCTTTTCCCCAACATTCGCCTATAAATAATGATTCAAACACTAAGAAAAAACGTTCATTGCAACATTCCTCTTACGAAATAATACCATTTTTACACCTTTGCGCACACTGTTTTTCATAACAACATCGCCCAGGCTTCCATCGTGGAACCCTGGGCGGAAATTCTGATAAATGTTGTCCTAATACAATCTTAATATACTCTAACCAAAAATACCTGTTCTTTATTGCTGTGTGACGCGGAGGTCGCTGACGGTGACCGAGCCGCCGTAGTTGTTAATGCTCCAGCAGTTCTTCTGGATGCCGTAGATGCGCTGGGTATAGCAGACGACATCATTGATATACATCACCAAGACGGAGTTGTCGGTGTAGATGTCGATATTGTAGGTGTTGTCAGCGGGGCGTTCGAACCAGTAGCCGTCGGCAGCCTCGATGAAGCCCTTGCCTTCCTCACCCTCCTGCTCGAAGTTCACTTTACGGTGATTCTCGTCCTCTGGATTAACCACCATGGTGTAATACTTTTTCGAGTCGGTGCCACGGACGAAGGAGATGCCGAACTTGTCCCAGTTGTTGGAGGTCTTGACAGTCAGCGACACGTGGTTGTGTGTGCCCAGACGGTTGTAGAGCACGTAGGCATTGTCGCCCGTCAGGGTGCCGTTGGAATAGCCGTTGCTGGCCATCACCTTAACATCCTGCTGCTTGCCGTACTTGGCGGCCATGGCTGGCACGGCGGTAAGCTGCAGTGTGCCGTCGGCACGCTGTGTCACCTTGTGGCATATCAGTGCGCCCGACCAGTTGGGCTCGTTGCCGTCGCCGGCACCCACGTTGGTGTTCATCTCGTCGATGTTGCCGCCTGTGCGGAACGGGCACCAGCCCCAGATGTAGCGGTCAGTGCCGTTGGAGGCTGTCTTGCCGGCATAGAAGGCACGTGTGTCGAGCACACCCTCGCGACCGTCGGCAGGCCACTTCGGACCGTCGTTGAAGCAGCTCTTCAGCTCGTCGTAGCTCTTGGCCATCATATACTTCACCTTGCGGCTCCATGAGGCGCGGAACGACTCACTATATACCAGATACCAGTAGTCGCCCATCTTGAAGATGTCGGGGCATTCCAGCATGCGGTCCCAGATCATGCGGATACGTCCCACGTGCTCCCACAACTTCATGTCGCCCGACTTGAACTCTGCAAATACGGGGTCGCCGCCATTGACGGGGTAAGTGGAGACAATCATGTGGTACTGTCCGTCATCGGCCACGAAGATCTGCGGGTCGCGGAAGTCGTTGGCTGAGTAGCCGTTGTCAGGGCCGTTGAGCTGCCACAGCTCGTCCTTGGTCCATGTCTTGAAGTCAGGCGACGTGGCGCGCATCACCACCTCACGGTTCTTGCAGTTGCCGTTGTGTCCGGTGTAATAGACGTAGTAGAGGCCGTCTTTTTCATTGTAGTAGCAGCATCCCGTACCGATAGCGGCATCCTGCTGGAAGTCGTTATCGCCATAGGGGATAATTTCGCCTAACGACTGATAGCTGCTGCCATCCTTGGTCTCTACGCCCCAGATGGGATGGAAGCGGAAAGTGGCATTGTTGGGGAACTCCTGAAGGTAGAGCACACGGAATGCCCCGGCCTTCTGGTCGTAGAACGGCATGGGGTCGCCCACACGTCCGACTGCCGGTGTGTAGTAGGTGGAAAAGCCTGTCTCGTCTGTCGGTACGAAACGTTCTGTGGTGCCGGCCCAGTCGCGTGCGGGGTCGCCATCGATTTTGTCATCGCTGCAGGAGAGAAGGCAGAAAGCGAGGAGCAGACCCACCCCCCAGCCCCTCCCTGTGAGGGAGGGGAGTAAATACTTCTGCAAGTAGTTATTACTCTTATTATTTGTTTTCATAATGATTTCTATTTTAAATAATTTATTCTGTTGATGTTGGTAACCACTTCCCTCCCTCACAGGGAGGGGTCGGGGGGAGGGTCTTTATTTGGTCAGATACTCAAATGCATTGAGCATAATCTTACCCATGTTGTCGTGGTACTTGCTGACGTAGGGCGTGGGAGAGTTCCAGTCGAAGAGTCCGGAGCCGATGCAGATGATGCCGCCCTTTCCGTACTGTCCGTTCTTGGCCTTCAGTTCCCATCCTGCAACCTCCTCAGAGTGGCCGATGAGTGCGCGTCCGCCTAACAGAGCCTCAACGTCGGCAGGTGTGTTCAGCGGTGCCCAGCAGTGGAACTGCGACGTAGTGTTGCAGATGGTGTAGTCCTCGTCAAGTGTGCAGACGCGATTGTCGGCGGCACCGGGGAATTTCTCCAATCCCTTCCACAGCGGGTGAGATGTGTCGAACACAGAGAACATCCAGGGCTCGGGTCCCATCTTGTCTGAGCCTTCGCCGCTGCCACCCCAGCAGTTGTTGGGATAAGCGTTCTCAGGAGCTGCGCCTAAGGCAATGGCATAATTGACAGCCGAGCGGCTCAGCACGAAGCCTACGCCACGCTCCCAGAGTTCCTTCATCTTCGACAGTGCTGTCATGGCTCCCGTCTCCGCATCGGCGAAGCCGTTGTAGTTACCGTATGACGGACAATGGCGGTGGAAGAACACCAGTTTCACCTCGTCGAGCGATATGTTGCCACTGGCAATGTCGGCAAATGAGGCGTATGCAGAGCCGGCAATGTTACCCGTGAGCCACTTGGCGGCGGCCTTCTCCTCCACGTTCAGCATCTCAATGTTCTCGGCGTTGCCCACGAACAGAGCCACGGGGTTCTCAATCACCGTGACATAAACGGTATATGTCGTTGTGGCGGTGTTGTCGGTCAGGACGATTTCCAGAGGTGCCGTGAAGTTGGCCTTGGTACCGCTGGCGGGGCTGCAGATGGCGTCCTCGCTATATACGGCCTCGAAGGTGGCGTTGGCCAGGTCGATGCCGGCATTGCCGCTGATGGATACCGTGATGCTCTTGTCAGCCTGATTGATGGCACCCTTCACGCCTTCCAGCACGAATGATGTCATGATGGCCTCGTCGTTGCGCACCGACAGCTGGTAGTCCATTTCCAGGTCGCCGTTTCTGACCTTCACTGTCTTTGCGCCGTCAAGGTTGAGGTGGTCGCCCACCTTGAAGTTGCTCGTTGCACCCTCCGAGAGTCTGAGACTGGTAATTTCCATGTCGCTCTTGGCGGTGAAGTCAACGGGAACCTTCACCTTCAGCAGTTTCTTCTCAGTGTTGATGACAGCCTTGTACTGTCCGTTCAGCACCAGTTCCTCCACGAGGCATGCCCCCGAGAGTCTCAGGTCGCTGGTGTTGTCGTCGGAGCAGGCGGTGAGGCCGACGGCAATGCCGCAGCATACAAGACCTGCAAGGAATAATGCCTTTATCTTGTTAATCATAACTCTTTTTCTTTTTTTATTAGTAATATTTAGTCAAAATGAGTTTTCATTGCTCATTTATTATGTTACCACTGTCCGCAGTTCTGCTGATAGTGTCCGTTTGAGGCTTTTATCTGGTCGTCGGGTATAGGCAGATACTCGTTCTTGTCGGCAGTGAACATGGCACCGTCAAGGAAGTTCATCTTGGCCCCCTCCTCAACGTAGAATCTGTTGATGACGGTGGCGGCATCGCCCCAGCGCACGAGGTCGAAGAATCGCTCATACTCCATGGCCAGCTCTAAGCGGCGTTCCATCTTCACCATCTTGACGACGTCGTCCTTGCCGTAGCTGCCATTGTATTTGTTGACGGCAAAGTGAACACCATACTTGACAGGATAGGTTGATACGATGCTGTTTTTGGCCATTCCGGCGGCACGGTCGCGCACCTGATTGATGAGAGCCACGGCCTCGGTGGTCTGTCCCAGCTGAGCCAGTGCCTCGGCACGCATCAGCAGCACGTCGGCAAAGCGGAAGACGATGCGGTTCATCGACGATGCCCACTGGTTGTCGCAGTCGAACAGATAGACATCGGTCAGTGCCGGGTCAACATTCTGCTTCAGTGACACGTTCCATCCGTAGGTGCCGCTGCCGGCACGGCTCCATGTGTTGGTCTTGGCCACCATGAAGTTGGGATTGAACATATAGGGTGTTCCCGGTACGCCGACGGTGACGAACAGGCGCGGATCGACCGTTTCGTCAGACCCCACCTCATAGTCCGTGGCGGGAGCAGACTCCAGATAGGGCAGTCCGTTGCTATTGGTGCGGAAGGCATTAACCAGGCTCTGCGACGGCTTGTAGAAGTCGTTACCCGAGTCGTGAACCTTGGGGATGCAGGGCACAATTAGGCGGAATGCAAAGTTGAGGTTGCCCCATGTCGTACCGTCGTTGCGCGAATACTGTATAGCCCAGATGCTCTCCTTGCCGTTCTCGTATGGCTCCTCGGGGCGGAAGTTGTTGTGGAGGTCGCTCTCCAGTCCGTAGCCGGCACCGGTATAGATGGCGAGGTTGGTATATTCCACCACCTTCTGCAGGTCTTCGCTGCTGATGCTGGTCACGCGGTTGTTGGTGGCATCGTCCTGACGGTATGCCTTGTAGAGATACACCTTTGCCAGGAAGGCAGCGGCGGCAGCCTTGGTGGGACGTCCCTTCTCGGCCTGCTTGTCGGGCAGCACCTTGTAGGCATCCTCTAGGTCGTTGATAATCTGCTGCCAGCCCTCGTCGTTGGTATATTCGGTGTTCGACAGGTTGTTGTAGTCGTCCTCCGTCATGTTGAGCTTGTTGACGAACGGAATCTTCTTGAACAGTCGCTTCAGCTGGAAGTGTCCGTAGGCTCTGAGGAACTTCATTTCGGCTGTGCGCTGCTGGATGACGGCGTTCTCCTGGTCTGACACTGCCAGCATGTCGAGCGACAGCGATACACGCGAGAGATACTTGTACAGCTTGTTCCAGATGGAACCGAAGGGCCAGTCGTTAGTCATCACGCCCGTGCCTTTCTCCAGTCTGTGAAACGGTTCGCCGTCCGAGAACGAGGCACCGCCGACGTAGGCATCGTCAGAGCGGGTATCGTAGTTCCAAAGCGAGAACGACGAGTTCATGTCCTCGATGGCCACCAGTCCGGCGTATGCCGACGTGAGCACATCGTCAATGTATTTAGGGTCTTTCACCTCGTCCTGTGTCAGCGTGGCCTGCGGCACCTGCTCTTCCAGGAACGATGAGCAGGACATAAAGAGGTAAGCAGTGAGCGGTAAGAGGAAAGAGCATGCCCTGACCACTACCTTATTATATTTATATGTCTTCATAACTATATTTCTTTTAATATTTGGAGAAAGCAAATTCTTCATTCTTCATTCTTTAGAATCCCACGTTGAGTCCAAATGTCACATTGAGAGGAATAGGATAGCCGAATCCGGGATTCTCTGGATCCACACCCGAGAACTTCTTGCTCTTGATGGTCAGCAGGTTCTGTGCCGAGAGGTAGAGGCGCAGACGGTCCAGGCGCAGCTTGTCAGTGAAGCTCTTAGGAATGTTGTAACCCAGCTGTATTGTGCGCAGCTTGGCAAACGAGCCGTTCTCTATGTAGTATGTCGACAGGCGTCCCTCGTTGTTGGTGTCTGCCGTGGTCAGTGCGGGAATGTCGCTGCCCCTGTTGACAGGTGTCCAGGCATCCAGCACGCGCACGCCCTTGTTCAGGTAAGGTACGTTGACCGTTGAGTTGGCCCAGAAGTCAGTGCGGGCCTTGAATCCGTGGCAGTTGACGTCAACACCCTGCACACCCTGCCAAAACATGGTAAAATCGAAGTTTTTGTACTGCAGATAGACATTGATACCCCATGAGAAGTCGGGTGTCGGGTCGAATATCCATGTCTGGTCGTCTTCCGTGATATATCCGTCGCTGTTGATGTCCTTGTAGCGTATGCGTCCCAGTCCGGCGCCGGTCTGAATGGCGTGGTTGTCTATTTCTTCCTGGCTCTGGAACAGTCCGTCGGCCACGTAGCCCACCAGCGAGCCCTTAGAGTTGCCGATGACGCTCATCTTGCTGTTGCCGCCGAACTTACCGTTGGCAATCACCGTCTCGGGCAGCTTTGTAATCTCGTTGCGGTAGAGGCTCAGGTTGCCGTTGATGTCCCATGAGAATCCGTTCTGCAGCTTGTGGCGGTAGCCCAGCGCGAACTCCCAACCGGTGTTCTTCATCTCACCGGCGTTGATCCACTGTCCGCTACCCTCACCCATCGAGGCTATACCCTCCATGAAGAGCAGGATGTCGGTGGTCTTCTTGTGGAACCAGTCGGCACTACCGTAAATCTCGTTGCGCAGCAGGGCGAAGTCGATACCGATGTTGTGCTGTGTGGTGGTCTCCCATTTGATGTCCTCGTTGCCGCGCTGCTGGCGCACATATCCGCTGGGGATGGGTGTGCCGCCGTTGGTGCCGGCGATGTCGTAGGCCGAGCTGGCGACGTTCTCGTCCCAGATGTTGGCCGATACCACGGCCTGATACAGCGTATAGCGTGCCGTATTGTCGATGGCCTGGTTACCGGTCTGTCCCCACGAGTAGCGCAGCTTCAGGTCGTCGAGCCAGCTGGAAGTGTTTTTCATGAAATTCTCCTGCGTGATACGCCAACCAGCCGAGACGGAGGGGAACGTACCGTACTGGTGGTTGTGTCCGAAGCGGCTTGAACCGTCGTGGCGGATGGTCACTGAGGCCATGTACTTGTCAGCGTAGGTGTAGTTCACCTTTCCGAAGAACGATGCCAGCGAGTAGCCGTTGCCGAAGCCTAATGCTAACTGGCGGCCTGTACCGGCCGACGGCCACATGTAGTCGGTGTTCAGAATGGCCAGTTCGTAGCGCTGTGCGCTGCTCATCTTGTAGTCCTGGCGGTTCACCTCCATACCCACCATGGCGTCGCCACGGTGCAGGCCTATCTCCAGGTTGTATGTGGCAATGGCGTTCCACATCCAGTTCATCCAGTGCTCCTGCTTGCTCTCCACAGCCGAGTCGGTGCGTTTCATCTTACCGTTGGCAATGGGATAGAGGAAGAACCGCTGCTCCTTCTGCGTGTAGTCCAGTCCGAGGGTGGTGCGCACGGTGAAGTTCTTGAACGGCGTAATGCTCAGGTGAGCATCGCCGAACATACGCCACTGCGTGTATTCATTATCCTTATTATTATGCAACAGACTCAGCGGGTTTTCGCGCTCCGAGTAGGCGCCCAAGGCCTGGGCATACTCACCGTTCTCGGCATAGATGGGGAAGTTGGGGTTGAACTCCAGCGCGTTCTCCAGGATTCCTCCGGGGGCTGAAATGCCCTTGGTGCGGTTGACGGTGAAGTTCTCGCCGATGACCACCTTGCCGTCAAACAGCTTGTAGTCGGCATTGGCGCGACCCGACAGGCGGCTGAACTCCGACTCCTTGATGGTACCAAGGTTGTTGTAGTAGCCCACTGAGAAGAACGAGTTGCCCTTATCGTTGCCGTTGCTGACGGAGAGGTTGTACTGCTGCACCACGCCCGTGCGGGTAATCTCGTTGAACCAATCGGTGTCAGCCGAGCGCACCGTGGCGCCCTCGTCTAAGAACATATTCATCGTCAGCCCGTTCAGCGTGGGGATGCCCTGCTTGTCATAGGTCCAGTCGAAGTTGTATCCTAAGTTGTTGTTGTTGGGGTTCAGACCGTCGTTCACGTTGGCCTGCCAGAAGGCTTGTCCCCACTCCTTGGCGTTCATCGTCTCAATCTTGTGTGCATAGAACGATGCGGCTACCGAGGCGTCGAAGTTGACCTTCACCTTGCCGTCCTTGCCCTTCTTGGTAGTGATGATGATTACACCGTTGGCGGCGCGGCTACCGTAGATGGATGCCGAGGCAGCATCCTTCAGCACCTGTATGCTCTCGATGTCGTTGCCGTTCAACTCGTGCATACCGCCCTGCGTGGGCACGCCGTCGATGATATACAATGGGTCGACACCCGAGTTCAGCGTGCCCTCACCACGGATGCGCACCGTAGCCGCACCCTCCAGGTTACCGTCGGCCTGGATGTTCATGCCCGGCACGCGGCCCTGCAGGGCCTTCATCGGGTTGTTCTCGTTCTGCTTGGCCAGCTCGCTGACGCTCACCACCGACACGGCACCCGTCAGGTCTGCCTTGCGCTGGGTGGTGTAACCCGTCACGACGACTTCATTCAGTGACAGGGCGTCGTCCTCCATCGTCACTATCATGCCGTCCTTGGCCGGCAACTCCGTTGTCTTGTAACCGATGTATGAGAAGACCAGCGTCTTGCCTGCTTCCACCTTCAGTTTAAAGTTACCGTCGAAATCGGTCACGGTACCGTTCGTGGTACCCTTCTCCATCACCGTGGCACCGATGACCGGCCCCATGGCATCGTTCACTGTTCCCGTTATCTCCTGCGCGCACATAATTAATGTACCCGTCATCAATAACAGGAAACTCAGAATGCTTCGTTTCGCTTGTTTCATTTGCGTTACGTTATTTAAATTGGTTAGTAATGAAATTGTAGCGCAAAGATACAAATGCGAACGATAATTGGCTATTAATTATCGTTCGCATACTTGTAATTATGTTACATGGAACAATCGTTCACTATTTCGTCACTTTTGTCAACTCCTCAGTTCCATCGGATATTTGCCGTATTGCTGGCGGAAACATTTTGAGAAATAGCCCGGCGTGCCGAAACCCACCTCGTATGCTATCTCCTGAACGGTCTTGTCGGTCGTCGTCAGCAATACGTACCCCTGCTGCAGGCGCATCTGCCGCAGCAGTTCCACCGGCGACAGTCCCGTGATGGACTTCACCTTGCGGTACAACTGCACGCGGCTCAGCCCCACGGTATCGCCCAAATCGTCCATTTTCAGCGATGGATTCGACATATTCTGGCGTATCGCCTCGTTCAGTCTCTCGGCAAAGATGGCATCCTGCGTCTTCTGGGGCGGCATTTCCTCCAGTGGCGTGTCAAACACCTGGCGCAGCGTGCGGCTCTCCGGTTTGGTATAGAACAGCGTCTGCTCCTCGTTCATGGCCTGACGGTCGTGCAGGGCGCGTCGTGCCTTGATGATGGCCATCCACATCATGACAAAGGCCACGGACAGCAGTATAATGGTGATGAAGCTGCCTATCAAGACCTTGCGCTGTGTATTGTATAGTCCGAACGAAGCCTCCAGCTTGTCGTGTATGGTAATCAGGTCGTCATTCTGCTTCATCAGCTCTTCCGACTCCGTGATTACCAGGTCCACGTTTTCGGGAGTCACCACGAATCCCAGCATCGGGTTCTCGCGCTCGTAAGGCTTGCCCGTCAGTATGTCGAGCGCCAGCCTGACTATCTTCTCACCATGCGTTGGATAGTAATAGGTGCCCACCTGATGCCCCAGCCTCACATACTCTAAGCCCTCGCCCGGCATACCGTCGATGCCCAGTATCTTGATCCGCCCCTCTACGTTTTTCTCCACCACGGCCTTATACACGCCTGTTGCCATGCCATCGTTGTGGCAGAAGATGTAGGTATTGTCTATCCGCCCCTCGTCACCCGCAGCCCTCAACGAGTCGATCAACTCGCTGGCCAGCCGGCACGAGCTGTCGCTCGACCAGTCGCTCTTCCTGCATATATACTCCGCCTCGGGCATAGCCTTCATGGCTCTCTCGAAGCCTATGTGGCGCTCCAGTGCTGGCGTGCTGCTCAGCAGTCCCGTAATCTCCATGACTATCGGTCTGCTCTTTCCCCCTTGTGAGGAACCGAGGGTGGATGCTATCGCGGCAATGTGTTGCCCCACTATCAGCCCCGCCTCCACATTGTTACCGCCGATGAATGCCGTGTATTCAGCACTGGTCTTGCGATCGAAACTTACCACAGGGATGCCCACCTTCAGCACCCGCGCTATAGCATCGTTGATGGGCTTGATATCCTCGTATGGTGCCACCACCATCAGGTCGATGTCCGTCCCAGCCAGACTGTCTATCTGCCGAGCCTGCATTTCCGGGTCGTCAAACGAGTTAACGATGTCCACCTCCACGTCGTTCTCATACAGGTGCTGGGCGGCCAGCATTTCCTGGTTCACCTTCTCTCGCCACGGACCTTTAGAGCATTGAGCCACTCCAATCTTATACGTCCGCCCGCTGTCCTGGCATCCAGCCAGTAGCGCAGCTATTATTATAATAACAATGTACGCGCGATTTATATTTCTCATTGCGTTGAGTTTTTGTTTCGCCCACAAAGTTACGAAAAAAACGAGTAAAATGCAAAAGAAAAAACTTTTCTTTTCATTTTTATAAAAAAGGCCGATGCAATGAGGGAGCCTTGAGCCATCTCACTGCATCGGCAGATGTAAAAACCTAAAAACAATCTTTACGCTAAAAAACGGCTAACCTTTATTTCACTATGACTTTCTTGCCATTGACTATATACAAGCCCTTGGCGGGACGGTCAACCTGCTGGCCGCTGAGGGTGAAGTAGCGGTTGTCGGCAGCTGACCCGCCAGCCTTGACAGTCTGGATGGCTGTCACAATCTCACCGTCAAGAATAATGGTGATGCCGGGACACTTCTCCAGAATCTGATCCCAGTAGGGGTCTTTCAGGATGACGCCACGCAGATCGAGCTCAGTGGCATCGGCAGCCAGTTTGTCCTTCAGCTGGGCAAAGTCGTCGTAATCCACTCTGAACCAGTCACCGTTGGCGTTCTGGCAGTCGCCGCGCATCATCGAGCCCGTCACCTTCACGCTGCCGGTCAGCGAGTTGTCGGCGATGTCCTTCAGAAATGTTTTGTCAACCATTGGCATGGGCTCCACCACCACATTATCTATATATACGTCTTGCGGTGCTTTGACATCGCCCGTCTGAGCGGTGATGGCAAAGACGCCAGGGAAGTCGTTCAGACCCTCGTTGGTAGAGAAGTCGAGCACCACCTTCTGCCACTGGCCTTCGCTGCCATACCATGCGGCAGTCTTCTGCCAGTAATTATCGGCACCGTTGGTGGGGTCGGACAGCTCTACAAGCAGGTTCTCGTTCTGTGCTTTCTTGACCATCAGCGAGAAGCGGCGGTTGCCGTTCAGGTTGAGCTGGTTGCCTTTGTCGGCATTCATCCAGTCGCGGAAGGGGCAAGCCAGGTGCTTCTGACCGAAGTCGTTGCCGGTCATAGTGAACTTCAGGCACTTGTTGCTGGTGTTGATGCCGGTCTTGTCGGGATTGTCAACCACTGAGGGATTACCGCGGTCCCACCAGCCGCCATACTCGTTGATTGACGTGATGGTTTCGTCCTCGCCGTCCCACAGCACAACCTGTGCGTTGCAAGTTGCTGCAGCAAATAGAGTTGCAATGAGTAATGTCTTCTTCATAATTTTCTTAAAGCTTTAATTAGTGAATAATTTATTTCGTTACAAAGATACGGTAACAAAGGCTAACCGACTAACAATAATATTTCGTAAAGTAATAAAAATGATTCATGAAACAATGGTGGACTATAATGTTCTTTTTGTTTAGTTTTGAGACTAAAGGCAACATGGTTGTCAGTTGATTTCGACCGTCAAGGGTACATTTAAAGACAAAGAGTCCGCCCAAGACCTCACAGTTTTAGGCGGACTATAGAAAACAATCTTTGGTGTGTTTCGTTTAAACGGTAGCGTCACCAAATGCGATTGAGCACGCGATACTTGGCCGCGCTGCCAGCTCCGCTAACTGTCAGTTTGTTGTAGATACTGCCAGGGAACACGAGGTTGGTCATGGCCATGGTGCCCTCCTTGGTGAACAGCTCGACTGACGACCAATCGACATAGATGTCAAGAGTCACAGTGTTGCCTGTCACGCAGAGCGGTGCCTGCATGGAGGGGATGGAGAATGTTCCATTGAAACCTATTGTTCCAGTAGCGGCATTGCGGTGGGCGGCAACTGTGCGCTCGGAACCGCGGACGTCGATGACATACTGCTCACCCTTGTCGTTACTCAGGGTGATGGTGGAGTTCTGGTCGAGCCCGACGGTGACTTGCAACTGATAAGCATCCTTCACGTCAAGTGATGCACCGGCATCTTGCCACTGCCCTGCAATGGCGTCAATCTCCTTGACAACGGTGGAGGTAACGAGGGGCTTGCCGCCGTATTCGGTGACCTTGAGCTCGCGGGGCAGGGTGAAGGCCGAGCGCCAGGGCGAGCAGGGGACGTCGCCGCTGTAAGACCAGTTGTTCATCCAGCCTATCATGACGTGGCGGTCGCCGGTGTTCGACCATGTGACGCCGGCATAGTTGTCCATACCGTAGTCAAGCCACAGGGGATATTCGCGTTCGTCTGCCTTGAACTCCTTGCCGTCAAACTGGCCAGTGAAGTACATCGTGCCGGAACCAGTGATGGGACCGCCAGGGTTGACGCTGACAAGCAGCACCCACTTGTCGCCAATCTGCATCAGGTCGGGACACTCCCACTGTAGTTCGGGACGGCCTGTCAGGGGAACGACGAAGGTGCTCAGATGGTTCCATGACTTCAGGTCCTTGGAGCCATACAACTCAATGCCTCTCTTCCAGCCCTTGGCTAAAGCCATTACCCACTGCTGGCTCTCAGCGTGCCAAAACACCTTGGGGTCTCGCAGGTTGTCGTCATCGTTCTTGATGACAGGGTTGCCACCGAAGCGTTCAAAGTTCTTGCCACCATCGGTGGAGTAAGCCAGTGACTGCTGCTGCTTGCCGTCGCCCGCCGAGGTATAGAGGGCTATCATGGCGTTGGCTCCGAAACCGGCGGTGTTGTCCTTGTCTATGACGCACGAGCCCGAGAAAATGTCGCCTAAGGCATCGCGGGTCAGGGCTACTGCCTGTTCTTTCCAGTGGACGAGGTCAGTTGACGTGGCATGTCCCCACGACATGTTGCCCCAGACGTTGCCTTGCGGATTGTACTGGTAGAAGAGGTGCCATGTGCCATCGAGATAGACCAGGCCATTGGGGTCGTTGACCCAGTTCTTGGCGGGGGTGTAGTGGATTTGCGGGCGATACTGCTCATCATAGCCTGAAGTGGTCGGCTCGTCGGGGTTGACGGGTTCTTCCTTCTTGTTGTCGTCGATGAGCGGATTGTACTGCTGCTTGAAGTCGATGTCGTTGCTGCAGCCTATCATGGCAGCCGTCGCGAGGACGGCCACCATGCCATGAAACATATTCTTCCTTTTCATAAAAAACTTCAATTTTTCAATTCTTCAATCCTTCAATCCTTCATTTATCTCGTCTTGAGATACTCGAGTGAGTTCTTGGCCAGACGGAGCACATTGTCCTGATAGAGGTTGTTCTTGGGATGCGCGCTCTTGTCGGGTGTGCCGTCGGGATTCTTCATCGAGAACTCACAGCCACCGTTGCCAATGCAGATCAGTGTACCCTTGAAGTCGGTGTTGCCCTGCTGGGCCTCCCATACGTTCATCTGGCTCACCCACCATATCTGGCTGTCCCATGTGCCGAGCGGATAGATGCCGAACTCCTGAGTGCAGCGGTTGTAGCAGGCTTCGTCCTGATTGCCCAGGCCAGTCCATAGGCTTGGCAGGTTGAAGTAGAGACAGTTGTGGTCTTCGGTCCAGCCGGCACCCTTGAAGGCGATGAGCTTGGTGTCGTCGGTGGTCTCAATCTCCAGTCCCTTGTAGATGGGGTGCTCAGAGTGGTCTTTCTTGAACTTGCGGTCGGGATAGAGTTCTACGGCCATGCGCCATACATCGTTGTTGATGCCGCCGGGGCCGAAGCCGAAGGTATGGTCGTTGCCCTTCATCTCGTCGAGGCTGATGCGGCCCAGATAGCCGGAATAAACGGTGGCATGGCTCCACAGCAGCAGGCTGCCTCCGTCCTTGTACCACTGGCGGATGGTGGGTGTGGCGGCTTCCACCACGGCGGGCATTGCCCATACGTCGCTTTCGCTGACGCCTTCAAGGTCGCGCAGCCAGAACAGCACACGGAACGGCTCGACATCAGCAGCCGACTTAATCTTGCTGAAGGGGAGGAATACTGCCGTGGGATACTCCTGATGGAGCCACAGCCATGCAGAAGCCTCGTCGTCGTCGCCCTTTTCAACCAACTCCTCGGGAGTGTCATATACGCTGAGGAAGCCGATGGCCGTCTTACCGATGCGCAGTGATGAGCGGGTAGCCAGCGAGGTTCCCTTGTCGTTCTTGGCCACTAAGGTTACCTCCCAAGTGTCACCGGTCAGCACGTCACTGATGGTGTAACTGGTGGCTGTCCCGGGCAGGGTCTCGTTAATGACGCGAATGCCGTTGGTGGCTGTCAGCTGGATGCTCTGGGCATCGGCGGCAGCTTTCCATTCAACAAGGGCATCATAGCCACCCTGCTTGTCGATCTGCGACATGGCCAGGCCAGTGATGCTGGCAGCACCCTCGCGCAGATACTTCAGCACAACGCCGCTGGAGTAGTTCTCACCGTCGGTGAGCTTGAACACGTATTCAAACGGCACGTTGGTGGGCACGTCCTTATGGGTATAGCTGTTGCCGCTAACTTTCTCGGAGCTGGAGAGCGTGCCGTTGCGATAGACGGTGACCTGCATCTGTGTCGTCTGTGTCGGCCAAGTCAGAATGTAGTTGTCGCCTTGCAGCTGTCCGCTGATTTGTGTCACGTCGGGAGCCTGCAGATGCATGGCCTCGCGGTCGTAATCCTTGTCCTGGCAGCTTGAGAGGAAACCTCCCCCAACTCCCCCGAGGGGGAGAGCTATTACCAAGTACACTGCGTATTTCAATATATTCTTTTTCATTGTCTTGTCTGATTTTAAATGCTTAATTCTTACTGTTCAATGTTCCCGCCTTTTAGTTGTAACCCTTGTTCTGGGTGTAGAGTCCGGGCACGTAGTAGAGCTGGTTGTAGGGTATCGGCAGATACTCGTTCTTGGCAGGTGTGAAGTGAGCATCCTTATAATACTGGGCGTAGGTCTGTCCGTCGTACTCCACGGTCTGCTCCTTCTCGAAGAACTTGTTGAGCGTCTGCGAGGCTATGCCCCAGCGGCGCAGGTCGAAGAAGCGCCCGTTCTCCATGGCGAGCTCCAGACGGCGCTCCCACTGCAGGCACTGGCGGGCCTGCTCCTTGGTTGTGAAATACTGTGCAGGATAGAGCGAAATCTCGCAAAAGTCGCTGGCGTAAGCGATGTGCTTGGCCACGGAGTTCTTGGCGCGCTGGCGAATGTCGTTGATAATCTCACGAGCCTCGTTCAGCGTGCCCAACTCGATGAGCGCCTCAGCGCGCATCAGCATAACATCAGTGTAGCGCAGCACGTAGTCGTTCATGGCGAAAGCCTGCCAGGGGTTGTCGAAGGTCTCGCCCTTTGAGCGCTGCGGCACCTCCTTCATCGAGGCGTAGTAGCCGTAGGTGTTTGGTGTGCGCGAGTTTTCCTTGGTCATCATCTGAATCACCTTGCCCTCAGCATTCACAAACGAAGTTTCGTACTTGTAGGGGAATGTAGGCATACCGACGGTGTGGAAGAGGCGCGGATCCCACTTCTGGGTCGTTGCGCCGCCCCTGACGGGATAGGCAATCTCGTTGTTATAGTCGTCGAACATGGGCAGGCCATTCTTGGTCTTGAAGGCATTGACAAGGTTCTGTGTGGGCTTATGGAAGTCCCATCCGCACGACCAGATGCCCCAGCAGCCATTCAGCATGTTCGACCAGTTGGCACGTCCGTAGAGGGTGTTGTCGTCCTGATAGTTAGAGTGCTGCACGGCAAAGATGCTCTCCTCGCTGTTTTTGTACTCTGGCAGGAAGATGTCGCCGAAGTCCGACAAGTATCCGTATCTTGAGTCCTTCACTTCGCCGGTGTATTTGACCACCTCCTGCATGTACTTCTGGTTGATGTGGCCTGTGCCGGTATTGGCCTCGTATCCGTCGCCCCATGCCATAGTCAGATAGCACTTGGCCAGATAGGCTGCTGCGGCAATCTTGTTGGCACGTCCGCCTTCCTTCTGCTGTTCGGGCATGGGCAGCACGTCGTAGGCAAACTTGAAGTCGGAAACGATCTTGTCCATCAGCTCTTCGTGGGTAAACTGGTTGTTGGGAGTCTGCTCCTCAGAGTGGTTCTTATACACCTCCTCGTCAACCCAGGGTACCTGATACCACAGCTGAACGAGCTTGAAGTAGAAGTGGGCACGCAGGAAGCGCACCTCGGCCTCGCGCTGTCTGGTAATATCCTTGCCCAGCTTGCTCTCGCCGTATTCGGCCAGCGACACCAGAGCACGGTTGCAGCGTGAGATGCTGCAGTAGAGCTGATACCACAGTTCGTCCATGTGGCCACCGGGGCTCGATGAAGTCAGCGTTGACCACACTTCCACGGGGTGGTAGTCGGTATCGGTGGTTCCTGAGCCGCCCTTCATGGCATCGTCTGAAGAGACGTCGCCGTAAGGCCATAGATTGAACGGATAGGTGTACCAGTCGTCGCCCAGCTTGGCGTATGCAGAAGTCACCATCTCGTCAGGCTGGCTCATGGCCAGGTTCTCGCTGATGACACCCTGAGGCTCGACATCAATGAAATTATCGAAGGCCTTGTCGTAGCTCGTCAGGGTTGCGGAGATGCCACAACAGACGATACCTGCGTAGAATGCTTTATATATTGCTTTCATATTATTTACTTATTTTATATTTCCTTTATTCCTTAGACATTGAATACCTTAGAAGCTGGTTTGGACACCGAATGAGATGGATGTGCTGTTGGGATACATCCAGCGGGGATTCTCGGGGTCGGAGCAGGTCAGCGAGCTACTCTTGATGGTCAGCAGGTTGTGACCGGAGATATAGACGCGAGCCGAGGTCATCTTCAGCTTCTGGATGAACTTGCTGGGCAGGTTGTAGCCAATCTGCAGCTGACGGAGCTTGCCGTAGGAGCCGTTCTCGACGAAGTAGCTCGAAGTGCGGCCCTCGTTACCAGTGTTATTGGTGGTCAGAGCGGGAATTGATGAGCCAGTATTGGCCGTTGTCCAGGCACCGAGCATACGGTTGCCCTTGTTTGAGCCGGCATCGGTGAGTGAGTAGAAGTCGGTCTGGAACTTCTGGTCATTGTAGATGTCCTGTCCGGCAACGCCCTGCCAGAACATCGAGAAGTCGAAGTCCTTGTAGCCGAGTTCGATGTTCAGACCCCATGAGAAGTTGGGAACGGGATTGAAGATCCAAGTCTGGTCTTGCTCGTTGATGATACCGTTGCCGTCAAGGTCGGCATACTTCAGACCACCCACGCGGGCATTGTCCTGACCGCTGGCCAGCACCTCCTCGCGGTTCTGGAACAGTCCGTCAACCACATAGCCCACGATGCTGCCGTAGGGTTTGCCCGACTCTACCAGGTTCTCCTTGGCGGTGTGGACATACGAACCGGTGGTTGTTTCGGGCAGGTAGGTCACCTTGGAACGGAAGAAGTCCAGGTTGCCGTTGATGTTGTAGCGCAGGCCGTAGCTGGTGGTGTGGCGATAGCCGAGGGCAAACTCCATACCCCAGTTCTGCAGGCTCGGGCCGTTGAGCCATGAAGCACCGCCTTCACCCATCGAGCCGAGGTAGGCAGGATTGATGAGCATGTCCTTCACCTTCTTTATATATGTGTCAAACGTACCATAGAGTGAATTGCCAAACAGGGTGAAGTCGAGACCGGCATTCCACTGCTCGGTGGTCTCCCACTTCAGGTCGTTGTTCTGTGACTGTGTGGCGCGAAATCCAGAGGGGAAGATGCCGCTGCCGGCCAGTGCGAGGTCGTAGGCAGTAGATTCGTTGCGACCGCCGCCGTAGGTTGCGGCATACAGGCCGAAGCGTGCATAGTTGGAGATGGCCTGGTTACCGGTCTGTCCCCATGAGGCGCGTATCTTCATGTCGTCAATCCACGACTGATTGAGGTGCTGCGACACACGGTAGCCTAACGTGAAGGCAGGGAACGTACCGTAGCGGTTGTTTTCACCGAAGCGGCTCGAACCGTCACGGCGTATGGTGAACGATGCCAGCAGCAGGTCCTTCCAGTTGTAGTCAATCTTGCCGAAGAGTGACACGAGGTTGTAGCCCTCCTCGATACCCGTGGCGCGCTGTGTGCCGGTAGAGGCGTTGGGCCACATATACTTGTATGTCTCCAGGGCATACATCTGTGCATAGCTTGAGAAGTCGTCGCGCTTCTGGCTGTAGAGTTCCAGACCAGCCAGCAGGTTGAATGTGTGCTCGGCGGCCAGTACGAAGTTGTAAGTGGCGGTGTTCGACCATGTCCACTTCATGTCGTTGGCCTGAGACACGGTGGCAGAAGGAGTGGAGTTGTTGACCACGTCGGAGTGCCACGTGTAGGTCACGCTGTGGATAAATCCTGCATCATAGTCGATACCGAAGTTGGAACGCAGTGTCAGACCCTTCAGCGGAGTGATATTGACAAAGGCATTACCGAAGATACGCCATATCTTCAGGCGGTTGTCGCGGTTGTGATACAGCTCACGCAGCGGGTTCTGGCGGTCGCTCATGCCTCCGACGGGGCCGGAGAATGTTTTGTTGTCCTCTTCATAGATGGGCAGTGTGGGCGACATCTTCAGGGCGTTCTCCAGCGGCTGGCAGTCCACCTGGTCAGAGTAAGTGATGGTGGCATTCTCGCCGACAGTCACGATGTTGTTGATCTTGTAGCTCGTATTGATACGTCCGGAGAAACTCTCGAAGTCGGTAAACTTCAGAATACCGTTGTTGTTCTTGTATCCTGCAGAGAAGAGGGCCGAGAATTTGTCGGTGGCTCCCGAAATGGAAAGGTCGTAGTTCTGCGAGAAACCCGTGCGCGAGATAGCATCCAGCCAGTCGGTATCGCTGTAGCGCATGGTGCGGGCATCGTTCAAGAATCCGTCGTTCTTGCCGTTCACCACAAAGTCTTCCATCTGTCCCGTAGCGGGGTTGTAGGCGGAAATCGCCGTACCCTTGTCAGCGTGCAGCGTCAACCCGTAGTTGTTGGCGTATGCCTCGGGGTCCAGCCCGTCGTTCATGGCTGCCTGAGCCATGGCTGTGGCATACTCCTTTGAATTAGACAACTTCATCATCGACTGGGAGTTGTAGAACTGAGCCGTCAGGTTGGCCGAGAAGTCCACCTTCACCTTTTCGCCCTTCTTTCCCGAGCGGGTGGTGATGATGATGACACCGTTAGCAGCGCGGCTACCGTAGATAGAGGCAGAGGCAGCATCCTTCAGCACCTGCATCGACTCGATGTCGTTCATGTTCAGCGTGTTCAGGTTGGTCGTAGTCGGCACGCCGTCGATGATGAACAGCGGGTCCTGCGACGAGTTGAACGAGCCGATACCGCGTATGCGCACCTTACCGGCGCCGACGGGCGAGCCGTCGCTCGTAATGGTCATGCCCGGCACCTTGCCTTGCAGTGCGCGCATGGGGTCGGTGTCGGCACTGGTCTTCAAATCCTTGGTCTGCACCACGGCCACAGCACCTGTCAGGTCAGCCTTACGCTGGGTGGTGTAGCCCGTTACCACTACCTCGGCCAGCTCTTTGGCGTTTTCCTCCATAGTCACTGCCATACCGTCCTTGGCAGGCTGCTCAAGGGTCTTGTAGCCGATGTAGGTGAAGACGAGGGTCGTGCCAGGCTGCACCTTCAGCTTGAAATTACCGTCGAAGTCGGTAACAGTACCGTTCGACGTACCCTTCTCCATTACCGTGGCTCCGATTACCGGGCCCATGGCATCGGTCACCGTTCCCGTAATCTCCTGTTGCGCGTACATTATTGTACATAACAAGAGCGACAGTGACAGCACGACAGCCCTCAGGCTTGCGCCGATTCCCGTCTGGCGGGAAGCATCAAATTTCGCTTTTTTCATTTGCATTTTTGTTTGGTTAGTACTAAAATTATTTGAAATTTGATGCAAATATATAAGAAAAGTCGGCCAACGACTTGTAATTATCGTTCGCCGACCATAAAATATGTTGCATGTAACAATTCTTGGATAGTCTCTATTATTTTTGGTAGTCCGCTCTTTCTTCCATCGGCAACTTGCCATATTGCTTCTTGTAGCACGCCGAGAAGTAGCTGGGCGTGCTGAAGCCCACCTCGTAGGCAATCTCCTGCACCGTCTTTGTGGTGCTGTTCAGCAGCACGCGGCCTCGCTCCAGGCGCATCTGGCGCAGCAGCTCTACGGGCGACAGGCCGGTGAGCACCTTCACCTTGCGATAGAGCTGCACGCGGCTGATGCCCAGCTGCTCGCCCAGGTCGTCCATTTTCAACTCTGGGTTGGCCATGCTGCTCCTGACAGCCTCCTTCAGGTGATCCATGAAGATGCTGTCTTGCGTGGTCAGCTTCACGTCAGCGGTGGAAGGCTGGAGATGGAGGGAGGTAGAGGGTGCAAAGAGGGTGCGCAACTGCTGGCGGCTCTTCAGCAGGTTGTTAATGCGGCTGATAAGCAGGTCGGCATTGAAGGGCTTCGTCAGGTATGCGTCGGCACCGTGCTCGTAGCCCTCCATCTGTTGCTCCTCGGTGTCGCGAGCCGTAAGCAGGATGACGGGGATGTGGCTTGTGATGAAGTCCTCCTTCAGCTGGCGGCATAGCTGCAGGCCGTCCATGACGGGCATCATGACATCGCTGACAATCAGGTCTGGCACGCTCTCGCGGGCCAGTCTCAGACCCTGCTGCCCGTCGGCAGCCTCCATCACATAGAACCGGCTGGCCAGCAATGTGCGCAGGTAGCGGCGCATGTCCTGGTTGTCGTCTATCACCAGGATGTTAGGCAGTTCGTCGGTGTCCTCCTGCTTCATCATGTTCAGGCGCTCTTCCTGCACGGTGTTGTCAGCCGCCATCGCATCGCTCATGGCCCGGCAGCCGTCTTTCCTGAAATTGAGCACGTCGGCCACGACTTCCTCCAGTTGCCTGACGTTGCGCCCAGCCATCTCCAGCAGTTCTCGTTGCTCGTCCGTCAGGTCCCCGCTCTCCTGAAGCGTGCGCAGCGGGCCGGCAATCAGCGTCAGGGGTGTCTTGAGCTGGTGGCTGGCATTGGTGTAGAACAGCGTCTGTTCCTTGTTCATCGCCTTCTGCCGGCGGTGGGCACGGCGTATCTGTATCACGCCGCGCCACGTCAGTCCCACGGCCATGACCAGCAGCACTATGACGGCCACTGATGCCCAGAGGATTTTTGCCTGCAGGTGATACATGCCGAAGTATTGCTCCAGCCGTCCGCGCACTGCCACCAGGTCGGTGTTCAGCTGCTGCAGCTCAGTGCCGTAGTTTGACACCATTTCCACGTTCTCGGGCGTTATCATCATGCTCGGCAGCACGTTCTCGCGGTTGTATTCACGGCCTGTCAGTATGTCGAGAGCCAGCCTCACTATCTGCTCGCCGTGGGTTGGATAGACGCATGTGCCGGCCAGTTGTCCCTTGGCCACAGCCTCAATGCCCTCGCCCTCGCCAGGCAGGCCGTCAACGCCGATTATCTTTACCAACTTCTCCATGCCAGCCTTCTTGGCGGCACGCCATGCCCCTTTAGCCATAAAGTCGCTATGACAGAAGAATATGGTCGGAGCCTGAGCATTTGATGCTTTGGCTTCCTTCAGCACCTTCGTCACAATATCCCCCGTGTGGTTGTCGTCCCAGTCGCCAAAGATGCAGCGGTAGTCCGTCTCAGGATGCTGGCGCATAGCCTCCTCGAAACCCTTGTGCCGGTCACGCGACGGCGAGGTGCTCTGCAGTGCTGCTATCTCCACCACGCGGCAGCCGTCGGCCTGGGTCGCCAGCTGCATGGCATAGACTGCCGCCAGCCTGCCCACGGCCACATTGTCGCCGCCAATAAATGCAGTATAGTCGTCAGAGTCCGACTTGCGGTCGAACAGAATGACCGGCACGCCCTTTGCCATGGCCCGTTTCAGCGCAGGACTCACCTCGGCAGCCTCGTTGGGTGCCACCACGAGCAGGTCAACGCCAACCGCCAACAGACTGTCTATCTGTCTCACCTGTACGTCTGACCGGTCGTGACAGTTCACTATCTCTATGCTGACATCCTCATCATACAGATACTGTGCTGCCAGCATCTCATTGTTCACCTTGCTGCGCCAGTTGCCCTCCGAGCACTGTGCCACACCAATTCTATAGGTCTTGCCGCTGTACGAGCATCCCGCCACGACCAATGCCGTATATAATATAATAAGGTATAGATGACAGCTCTTTCTCATAACTCATAAGATACTTTATGAGCGCAAAGATACAAAAAAAAAATGAAAACTGGTAATTGACAACAGAAAAATCATGCTAAGAAGACTGTCACTTTGCCAGAAATCATCCATTTCATCGCTAATATATCAATAAAACAAGGGTATGCCGAAACGAAAATTCCGCCATACCCTCATGCAAGTTTTTCTCACCTTACACCAGCAAAGGGTGGAAGAAAACGTTTATTGCAATATATTTCTTAGCATTGAACGTTTTCTACCCTTATAAAAAATACCACCCGGCCATTCCTCGCGAACAGTCGGGCGATTGTGCTTGAAAACAATCTTCTTACTCAAATAAAAACTACGTAATTACTACTTACTAACTAATAAAACTAACTAACATAACTACCATTTGATTATTCCAAACTACTATTCTTGCTTTCTCATTTTCATATTGCAAAGGTACGGATAATACCCGGATTACACTATAATAATTGTTGCAATAACTATCATAAAACGTTCGTTGAATCAGAAATGCTACATTTTCTTACCTTTCGTACAACTATTTTACCAAAACGTCGAGTGTTACCGTTACCATTTGCTTCTTCCCTTTCACCTTTGTGGCGATGGGGTGGGCAATGTGTTGCAAACCACGAGGGGTTTTGTCATCGACGATAAAGCGGATGACCACCGTTTCCTTGCGGTCCTGCTCGTCGCGGTGAAGGAATGTGACGTGGCGCTCCTTGCTTTCCCCCTGTCGCATCACGCCTAAGTCGAAGCGGTCTGTTGACAGGCGCAGGTGGTCGCTGATGCGGACGGGAAACTGGCGCAGCAGCGTCTCTTCACTGGTGATGCAGGTGCCGGTCAGCGTCATGCTGACGCGCTTCCTTGCGCCAGGCTCCCCTCCCTTCTGGCGAGGGTTGGAGTGAGGCTGCGCATACTCGATGGTGCCTACCTCGTGAAACTCGCCTCCCTTGCCGCGAGGGTTGAAGCGCAGCGTGACGTGGGCGGTGTCGCGCGGCTGGAGCATCTTGTCCTGCGCGAAGTGTATCTGGGTGCATCCGCACGAGGTGTAGCCCTGCCTAAGGCAGACTGCCTTGCTGCCATCGTTGCGCACCACGAAGGTGCGTTGCTGTATGCCGTCAGCCTCCTGGATGGTTCCCAGGGAGACAGTGGCCATCCCCATGACGATGAGTGTATCAGCGAGCAACATATTTGCGTCCGTTACTGATGACAAGTCCCTTATAGTCGCTGCCTACGCGCTGTCCCTGTAGGTTGTAGCGCGCTGAAGCAGACGCATGATGGTCTATCCTTACATCTTCGCTGATGCTTGTAGTCTGTTGGGCATCGAGGGTCCACGACTGCACCTTGACAGCGGTGGCGGCTGTGGCGAATACCTCGGCCTCCACATCGTCGGCACCATTGGGGAACACACGCACGCTATAGGCCCACTTGTCGTTGACAAAGATGTCGAGGATGCTGCCGTCCAGATAGACATGCAGCTTCTTCAGCGTCTCAGGAACGGTGGTCTGGTAGACGCCTTTATACGACCCGCCATCATTCGCGGTACGGTTGAGTTGTGCCAGGTCGAGTGTCAGCTGGCGCGTGGCGGCATCGTAAGTGAGCGAAGCATTCTTCAAGAAGCGAAAGCCACAGGTGCCGCTGGTGGGAGTGAACTCACCCACGAGTTCTATCTGCCGTCCACTGACCAGCGACTTGCTGCCTATGAGGTTCTCGTCTACGCTAACAGTGGTCTGGGTACGCATGGTCGTCAGTCCGCTATAGGGCTGCTGCACTATCTGTCCGTTGGCATCGAGCGAGAGTTCGCGTGGCAGCGAGTAGTTGTGAGCCCAGCCCATCTTATAGTTCTCTGCACCGGGCAGTTTGTCGGGTACGATGCCCAGCAGCAGTGTCTTTCCGTCTTTCTGATAGATTGAGGGCGAGAGTAGTCCGTAGCCGTCGCGGCTGATGCCTGCCATCTCCAGATATTGCACACCGCTGGCATCGGGTGTGAACTTGCCGTCGGTGCCGATGGTACCTACCCAGCAGAGAGTGCGCACACCTGAACTCGTTCCCTGCGGGGTGCAAGTAAAGAGCCATTTGCCGTCGGCCATCTTCGTCACGTTGGGCATCTCCCAGAACGTGCCGTGTTGGCCGGCATTGCTGCCTTGGAAGAACAGCGTGCCGTCGTTGGTCCATGAACCGTTTTGCAGCTTGTGGAGTGTGCAGGCTCCAACACCATTCTTCTTGGTACCTACGATGATATACTTATTGCCGTTGGCCTCGAAGTAGTAGGGGTCGCGGAAGTCGTCTTCGGTAATGCTCGAGGGCTTGCCGTCGATGACGACCTTCTTGCCGTCCCAGTCCATTAGTGTGGCATCCTTAGCCTTGGCCTGGACGATGCGGGCCTTGGCATTGTCGACACCCGTATATAATATATAGGTGTCGGTGCCGTCCTCATAGACACAGCCGCTCCAGCAGCCCTTGATGTCGTAGGCCTCGCCGGGATAGATGGCGATAGGTTCCTCAGTCCACTGGCAGAGGTTCTCCGAGGAGATGTGTCCCCAGTGCAGGCGCGACATATAGGGTCCGTTGGCATTCTTCTGGAAGAACACATGATACTTGCCGTCGCTGAAGGTCAGGCCGTGGGTCTCGTTGGTCCAGCTGCCTGAGGGCATGGCGTGGAACTGCGGGCGCCAGAGGGAGGCCGCATAGCGTTCAGCAGGATAGTTGAAGTCGGCGCGTTGGGCAGTGAACGTTTCTGGCTGTCGCGCCTCGTTATAGACGGCAATGTCGTCGATGAGTCCACAGAAGGTGTTCAGCAGAAACGAGCCTTCCTTCTTGTCTGTGGCATCCTTGCCGATGTAGAAGTCGGCGGTACCCGCCAGCAGGTCGCAGTTGTTGACTTTGGCCGTACCAATGCTGTTGCCGTTGAGATAGAGTGTGGCAGCATTGGCCGTCTTGTCGAATACCAGCGTCAGTATATTCCACTGTCCGCGCTGCAATTTCTTATCTCCAACTATCTCGCGCTTGTAGCCTCCGCCATAGTTCAGGCCTACCACGGCCTTCAGGTCGCCCTGCGATGACAGCTGCAGGGCAAAACCCTTCTTGCCGTCGTCCGACAAATTGCCACAGATGGTGGCGTAGGTGGGAGTGGCCTCGGCGGCATCCATCTGCATCATGGGATAGGTCTCGGCAGCCAAGACGACGTTGACGGTCAGTTTTTCTGTGCTGAGCGTGGCGGGCAGTGCGGCCTTTACATAATTAGAATAGCCGTCGAAGCGCAGGGCATTGCCGTCTAAACCCGGCAAAGTGAAGGCTGGCAACTGTGATGCCACCTGATAGGTATTGCCTGACTTTTCCTCGGTTATCTTACCACTGGAGAGTGACATGTCGAAACGAACGACGGGTGACTGGGCTAAAGTCATCGTAGCTGATGAACCCAGTATAAGTAGTGTAAAGAATTGTTTTAGTTTCATTGTTTTATTTCATTCTATTGGTTTCCTGATTGCAAAATTAGTGCATTTCTGATGAATAAGACATAAAAATTGTTGCAATGAATGCTAAAATGCGTTCATTGCAACAAAATTATCACTGAAAGTTATCTAATTACCTTTTCTTTATTTCAGGTAAGCAATACAGTTGGAGGTGAAGAGTTCGAGCTGGCCCTGCAGGGGATTCTCCACTCCGATGTTCCACTCGTAGGCAGCCAGACCGACGGCGAGGATACGACCGGGGAAGGTGGTGGTGGGCTCGAAGTCTACGATGCCGGCGCAGCAGTAGTCTACCACGTGGTTCCATGTGCCCAGGACGGTAGAGTTGGTGGTCTCCTCCCAAGCCTTCACTACGTTGGGTTCGGGAGCCAGGCCGTAGCTGTTCAGGTCCCACATGCAGTTGTGGTCGCCCTTGACGCCGGCGCCGATGAATCCGTAGATGCTACGCTCGTAGAGACCGGACAGGAAGTCCATGTTCCAGTAGATGGGGTGCCGGGAGTGGTCGTAGATCTGTCCCTCGGCATTGCCGATGATGGGCTGCGAACCCCAGATGTCGTTGTTCTGGCCACCCTCGCCGCTGCCGAAGATGCCCGGGCGATAGTTGTCGGCGATGCGTCCTACTGCTACGGTGAGCTGTGTGGCGTGGTTGGTGAGCAGCAGGTTGCCACCGTCGGCGGCATAGGCCTTCAGGGCCTCGATGGTTGCCGTCGACACCAGGCTGGCGGGCAGCTTGTCCCAGCCCAGCTCGATGCCTACGCGGTCGCACATCACCCAGCAGACGGGATTGACGCTAGCATCCAGGTCGTCGATGTTGTCGGGGGTGAAGAGCTGGCCCTTGCCCTGGGCCACATAGTTGGCGTTGAACCAGTCGACGGCACTCTTCTCGTCGGCAGACGTCTCGTAGTCGGTGGGAACCAGCATGGCCACCATCTCCTCAGCGGGAGTAGCCACATAGTCCAGACAGTTGGCGGTGAAGAGCTCCAGCTGGTCCTGCAGGGGATTGGCGGTGCCGATGTTCCACTCGTAGGCAGCCAGACCGACAGCCAGCACTCGACCGGCAAAGCTGCTGGTGGGTGCAAAGTCGACGATACCGGCGCAGCAGTAGTCTACTACATGGTTCCAAGTTCCGAGGACGGTCGAGTTGGTGGCGTCTTCCCATGCCTTCACCACGTTGGGCTCGGGAGCCAGGCCGTAGCTATTCAGGTCCCACATACAGTTGTGGTCGCCCTTCACACCGGCACCGATGAAGGTGTAGATGCTGCGTTCATAGAGTCCGCTGGTGAACTGCATGCCGCGATAGATGTCGTGGCCGGAGTGGTCGTAGATCTGTCCCTCGGCATTGCCGATGACGGGCTGCGAGCCCCATACGTCGTTGTTCTGTCCACCCTCGCCGCTGCCGAAGATGCCGGGACGGAAGTTGTCGGCAATACGGCCTATGGCCACGGTGAGCTGTGTGGCGTGGTTGGTCAGGAAGATATTGCCGCCGTCGAGCGCAAACTGCTTCAGGGCCTCTACCGTGCCGGTGCTGGCCAGATTGCCGGGCAGGTTCTGCCAGCCTAGGTCTATGCCAATGCGGTCGCACATCACCCAGGCTGCTATCTGCTGCTCGTGATCCAGATCGTCGATGGTAGCGGGAGTCAGCACGACGCCCTTGCCGGTGGTCACATAGTTCTTCTGGAACCATTCCACGGCGTCCTTCTCGTCGGCCGATGTCTCATAGTCGTCGGGGACGATCATGGCCAGCATGTCGCCACCCTTCTTTGCTGTATAGCTGATGTTGAAGCGGATGGTCTGACCCTCTGAGACGCGTCCGTCCTCATAGCGGGCCTTGACGGTGTAAGAGACGTCCTCGTTGACGGGAGCCTTCTTCATATAGTATTCGCTGACGGCGCCTTCGAGTTCGATGACGTCGATGTCGTTCTTGATGATCTGTACGCCCGACTGTCCCGGCATGGTGGGGTTGGTCCACGAGAGCGTCACCTCGCGGGTTCCCTCTGGGTTGGTGAAAGTCAGGTTGGTCACTGCCTCGCTGTAGGTGGCAGCCTCGTACTTGACGTCTGAGCAGCCGGTGAGCACACACAGCAGCGCAATAAGTCCTAAATATATCTTCTTCATAGCCGTAATCTGTTTATTGATATTGTTTGTAAAGTCCGTTCGAGTTGTCAATCTCAGCCAGAGGAACAGGCAGGAAAATCTCGGTAGCCGTGACGCTGCGTCCGTTGTAGTAGTTGCGCAGCTGGGCCTCCTCCTGCATGTAGGTGTTCATCGTGGAGATGAGGTAGTTGTCGCCCCAGCGCACGAGGTCGAACCAGCGGTTGCCCTCGAGGGCGAGCTCCAGTCGGCGTTCGAAGCGCACGGCATCGCGGGCACGGTCCTTGGTCCAGTAGAGGTTGCCGTCCCAGTCGGTGGGATAGAGTCCTACCATGTAGTTGGCTTCGAAGGGGTCGAGGTCCATGGGCTGGTAGTTGGGGTCTACGCTGTCGGCAGCACGCTGGCGCACCTGATTGACCAGTGCGCGAGCCTCCACCAATCCTTCGTCGGTGGCTGCATTCGTGCCGGAAGCCAGCTCTACGAGGGCCTCAGCCTTCAGCAGCAGGATGTCGGCATAGCGGATGAACATGAAGTTGAGCGAGTTGGCACCCCAGGGCCATGTGGCCAGAGCGTCCTCGGGGGCAGGCCAGGCTTTCTTGTTGGAGTACTCGCCGTAGGTGTCGTAGGCACGGCACCAGCCGGCGGTGTAGGTATGTCCGCGCCAGGGCATTCCGATGCGGCCCACGGTGAAGTCGAGCCGGGGGTCTACGTTGCCCGTATAGCCGGCATCGACGTTGACCTTGTTGAACGAGCCGTCGAGCAGGGGCAGACCCTTGGCGTCGGTGCGGAAGGCGTTGACCAGGTTCTGCGAACCGTAGAAGAAGTCGTCGCCCGTGCCGTAGAGATTGCCGTCCGAGTAGGTGCAGTTCAGCAGGTTCGACCAGTTGATGTGTGCATTGTCGTTGGCCGTCGATGTCTGTAGGGCAAAGATGGACTCTGAGCCGTTGTTGAAGGCTACCTTCGAGAGGTCGCCGAAGTTCTTGTAGAGGCTGTACTGTCCGCTCTGTATGACGGCGTCGGCATACTCCTTAACCTCAGCCCACGAGTTGGTGAAGGCACACACCTTGGCCATGATGGCCTGAGCCGTGGTGCGGGTGATGCGGCCGGCGCTGCTCTTCTGGGCGGGCAGCACGGCGATGGCTTCCTGGAGGTCCTGCTTGATGAAGGAGAAGATTTCCTCGCGCGAATACTCATCGTTGGTCTTGGTATTCACGTCGTCGTCCTGGGTGAAGTAGGGTATGCGCTTGAAGATGCGGATGAGGTCGAAGTAGTACCAGGCGCGCAGGGTCTTCAGCTCGCCCATGATTTCCTCGGCATTGGCTATGCCGCTGGCCTGCTCGACGGCCACCATTGCATTGTGGACGCGCGAGATGGCGTAGTAGTTGTTCTGCCACTTGTTGAGGCAGGAGACGTTGTCGCTGGTCACTTCCGACACCTCCAGCAGGTGGATGTTCTCCTCCATGCCCGTGCCGCCGCCGCCCTTGTAGGCATCGTCTGAGCGGACGTCGAATATCCAGTTGGTTGACGGGCCGGCGAAGGCCTCGTTATTGCCGTAGAAGTGAGCCTCGAGTCCGGCGTAGGCCGAGGCCAGCAGACCTTCCACGCTGCTCTCGTCGAGCTGTTCAGCCGTGAACTGCCCCTGCGGTTTGGTGTCGAGCATGTCGTTGCAGGATGCCATACCGCCTATCAGCAGACTTGCACAGATAAATTGATATATTGCTTTCATAATTCTTACTTTTTTATCTTGTTACTTTATTTGCCTTTAGTTAGAACTGAACATTGAGTCCCACGGAGAATGTACGTGCACGAGGATACGGACCGTTGTCGATGCGGGCACCGTAGGTAGACAGGGGCACCTCGGGGTCCAGTCCGTTGTACTTGGTGATGGTGAACACATTCTCCACCTGGCCGTAGAGACTCATGGCCGACAGGCCGATGGTCTTCATCCAGGGCTGGTCGAAACGGTAGGAGAGCTTGATGTACTTGCACTTCATGTAAGAACCATCCTCCACGAAGTAGGTCGACATGCGGGTCTCGTTGTTGTCGTCGACCGTCGTCAGGGCGGGAATGCTTGCCCCTGTGTTGTCCGGGCGCCACGCGTTCAGTACGTCCGTGCCGCGGTTGGTATACAGGTTGCCGTAGGTCATGAACTCCAACTGCTTGCGCGTACCATTATATATATCAAAGCCAAACTCGCCGGAGAAGAACGTCGAGAGACTCCAGTTCTTATAGTTGGCCGTCAGCGTCAGACCCATGCCGAAGTCGGGGTTCGGGTCGCCGATGATGCAGCGGTCGGCCTCCGTCACCTTGCCGTCGCCGTTGATGTCGCGATACTTCAGTCGGCCGACGCCCTTGCCCTCCTGGATGGCGTGGTTTGACACCTCGTCCTCGGTCTGGAAGATGCCGTCGCTGACGTAGCCATAATAGACACCCATAGGCTCGCCCTCAATCAGGCGGAAGTCGCCACCGATGACGCTTACCTCGTCGTTCAGCTTCTCCAGCTTGTTGCGATACATCGACAGATTGAAGTTGCCGTCCCACGAGAAGTCGCCATACTGCGGAGAGTGGTAGCCCAGGTTCAGTTCGAAACCGTGGTTCTTCATCGTACCCGTATTCATGAACTTGGCAGCGTTCTCGCCAGCCACCGACAGCACGGGCGGGATGGTAATCATGTCCTTCGTGTTCTTCCAATAGTAGTCCAGCGTCAGGCTCAGCGTGTTGTCTATCAGATAGGCATCGATACCGATGTTGGTCTGCGTCGTGGTCTCCCACTTCAGGTTGGGATTGCCCGTCGAAGCCACCTTGATACCGCTCACTACGTTGGTGTTCGTGCCGTTCAGGTCGTAGGCGCCGTTGCCCAGGTCGAATACGTAGGTGGAGTAGGCGGCATAGTTGTTCGAGATGGCCGAGTTACCGTTCTGTCCCCATGCCACGCGCAGCTTCACGTTGTCCACCCACTTGTTCTTGGGCCAGAACTTCTCCTCGCTAACGCGCCAGGCTCCTGAGAAGGCGGGGAAGACGCCCGAGTTGTTGTCCTTGTGCAGACGCGAGGTCTGGTCGCGGCGCAGCGTGACAGAGAACAGGTAGCGGTCGGCAAAGTTGTAGTCCAGCTTGCCGAACAGTGAGAAGAGGGCCCACTCCTGCTTGCCGCCGCCATTGGTCATCGTGCCCGAGCCGGCACCTATCTGCATGTAGTCGGCATCCTCGAAGGCATAGTTCTTGCGAGTGGCGGCCAGGTCTTCGAAGACGTACTTGATGGCCTCAGTACCCAGCAGCACATTGAAATGGTGCTGGCCCTTGATGTCGAACAGATAGTTGGCCGTATTGGTCCAGGTATAGGTGTCGCCCTCGCCGTGGCCGCTGCTCACGGCGCGGTTGGCTGGGTCGTCGGTGGCGCGCACGTTGCGGGTCAGCGTCTTGTTGGTGTACTGCACGTGCTCTATACCCAGGTTGCTCTTCAGCGTCAGGCCCTCGATGGGCATGATGTCTACGTATGCATTGCCGAAGATGCGCCACGAGGTGTTTGTGTTGTCGCGCATGTTATAGAGTGTCTGCACGGGGTTCTCGATGTCCGAGCCAATCATGCCCACAGGGTCGGCATAGACACCGGGAGACTGGTATACCGGGATGGCCGGGTGCTGGCGCATGGCAGTATAGGGGATGCCACGGTCGCCGTTGGTGTCGGCACCGCGGTTCTCCCAGCGGGCTATCATCAGGTTCTCGCCCACGCGAACATACTTATTGAAGTTATAAGTCGAGTTCACACGACCTGAGAAGCGCTTGTAGAAGGTGTTGGTCATCAGACCCTTCTGGTTGATGTAGTTGCCCGAGAACAGGTAGGAACCCTTGTCCGAGGCATTCGAGATGCTACCCGACAGGTTGTGCGTCCATGCAGCATCGTACACTTCCTTCTGCCAGTCGGTGTTGGCCGTCTTCACGCCGTTCACCTCGCCCACCAGCTGAGGGGTGTCGCCCGTGCCGTAGAGCAGAGCGGCTGCTGTGGGGGCTATCCCGTCGTTGGCGGCTGCCTGCCAGTAGGCCTGTCCCCACTGCGAGGCAGAGAGCGTGTTGTACTTCTTGGCGATGGTCTGCACGGCGGCATTGTAGCTGAGGTTGATGTTCATCTTGCCGCTCTTGCCCTTCTTGGTGGTGATGATGATCACACCGTTGGCGGCACGTGAACCATAGATAGAGGCCGACGAGGCGTCCTTCAGCACCTGTATCGACTCGATGTCGGCAGAGTTCAGCGAGTTCAGGTTCTCATTCGTGGCCACACCGTCAATGACATACAGCGGGTCGCAGGCGTTCACCGTACTCATACCACGCACACGGATGGTGCTGCTGCCGCCACCGGGGGCTGCATCGGTCACGATGTCTACACCGGCCAGCTTGCCCTGCATAGAGTTCAGCATGTTGGGGTCGCTCTCGCTGATGGGGCCTTTCATGTCCATCACGGCTACGGCACCCGTCAGGTCGGCCTTGCGCTGCACTTGGTAACCCGTCACCACTACTTCGGCCAGCTCCTTGGCATTCTCTTGCATCGACACCTGCATGCCGTCCTTGGCGGGCAGCTCCTGCGTGTTGTAACCGATGTATGAGAAGACCAGCGTCTTGCCTGCTTCCACCTTCAGCTTGAAATTACCGTCGAAATCGGTCACGGTACCGTTCGTGGTACCCTTCTCCATCACCGTGGCACCGATGACCGGCCCCATGGCGTCGGTCACCGTTCCCGTAATCTCCTGTTGCGCGTACATTATTGTACTAAGCAGCAAACTTAGGAAACCAAGAATGAATCGTTTAGATTGTTTCATTTGCTTGTTGTTTTTAATTATTGAAAATGTTTATTTGAAATTATACCGCAAAAGTAGCCCATATTTCTCGTATGGGGTGAAAAAGATGTTTCATAGAGATAAAAAAATCGTTCAATGCAACAATTGTGTTAAGCATTGAACGATTTTTCGCACTTTTTTCTCCTACTTCCTCAGATCGCCCGGCAAAAGTCCGTATTCTTCCTTGAAACACTTGGTGAAATACGAGGGTGCCGAGAAGCCAACCTGATAGGCCACCTCGCTGACACTCTTATCCGTGGTCAGCAACAGTTGGTAGCCTCGGTTCAGTCGGGCCGTGCGCACCAGTTCTACTGGCGTAGAGCCTGTATACGACTTCACCTTGCGATAGAGTTGCACACGGCTCAGGTTCATATCGGCAGCCAAGTCCTCAACACTGAGTTCACTCTCGTCCAAACGTTTCTCTACAGCTTCCTTAAAGCGAGTGATAAAAAGAGATGCTGCTACTGGTTCATCCTCGGCCGTTTCCTCAGGACTTTCAGATGCCTCCGGTGCTGCTGCCTGAGGAATGTCCTCTGGCTTCATGTTCCACAGGGTATTGACAACACGCTCCCGCTGGATGGCAATTTTCTTCAGGTGGTACAGATAGAACAATACCATAATGATGAGCAGCAAGGCAATGACGCCAAGAGACATCCAGTTGATGAGATGTTGTGTATCCAACTCATCGAGATAAATGTCGGCACGATGGTGCAACTGGTCAAGATAGGCTGACTGTCGCATGATCTCCTCGTTCTGCATCAGCAGCACACGGGCATTGTCGCGGGTGACCAAGGCAGACATCAGAAGCATTTCTTTCTCGTAGGGTTTCCCTTCGAGAATATTAACGGCTAACTCGATAATCTGGTCACCATGTGTAGGATAGATATAAGAAGCATCAAGGATGGAGTCGCGCACCAATCGGATGCCGCCGTCCTCGCCCGGCAGACCGTCGATGCCGCAAAATTTAGTGGAGAGTTCACCATTGAGAGCTGAGAGTGTCTTGCGGGCACCCATGGCCATACGGTCGTTCTGGCCAAAAACGAAGTCGATATTGCTCAAGTCGCCTTGGTAAGCTTTCACAGCCTTGACAGCACTCTCCTCCGTCCAGTCGCCTTGAAGCGTAGCCACGACCTCTATGTTTGGGAAACGCTTCAGGGCCTCGGCAAAGCCATTGTGGCGCTCAATGGCAGGCGACGAGCCTTCAAGTCCCATGATTTCCATGACACGGCCCTTGCCGTGCAACTGCGAGGCGATATACTCGCCCATCACGCGCCCCATCTCGTAGTTGTCGGCACCGATAAATGCGGTATATTTCTGCGAACTGGTCTTGCGCTCGAACACAATCACAGGGATACCTCTGTCGTATGCACGGTCAATGGCGGGAGAAATGGTCTGCACTTGATTGGGGGCAACTATGAGCAGGTCGATGCCTTCATTCAATAGACTGTCAATCTGCTGCACCTGTCGCTCGTCACTGTCATAGGCAGCAGCAAAGCGCAGTTCCACGTTACCCTGTAGGTAGGCACCCATCCGCAACTCTGCATTCTGTTTCTCGCGCCAGATGTCCACCGAGCACTGCGACACACCTATTTTATATTCCTTTCTACTCTGCGAGCAGGAAGTCAGGGCAATCAGCAAGATAATCACATACAATTTTAGGTTTCGCATAAATCATCCATTTTGCTTTTTGGTTACAAAGATACTTCTTTTTTTTCTTTTTACAATACTTTTGACGGGAAAAAATGAAAACAATAATACAAAAAGGTCATGCAACTGGTTCACAAGGCTCAGCGCACTGACTGAAATGCGGGCAGACAGTCCGACTTTTGAAAAAGCTTTCACCGTGATTTGCAAAACTTTGTTAATTCGCGAAACTATGATGCATGAACTATGAACTATGAACTCAAAAAGTTGTATCTTTGCAGCAACGAAACGAATCTTACACAACTTAAAACAATAAAGAACAATGAACGAACAGCAAGGAATCAAACCGTATGTCATCGGTTTGGACTTAGGAGGAACCAACTCCGTATTCGGCATCGTGGATGCCCGTGGTGAAATCAAGGCAACGACTGCCATCAAGACTGGTGGCTTCACCAAGGCCGAGGACTATGTGAAGGCATCGGTGGAGGCACTGCAGCCTATCATCGAACAGGTGGGCGGCATTGAGAAGATCAAGGCCATGGGTATCGGTGCACCTAACGGCAACTACTACAAGGGCACCATTGAATTTGCCCCTAACCTGCCCTGGGCCCACGACAGCGTGGTTCCCCTGGGACAGTTGTTCAGCGAGCAGCTGGGCGGCATCCCCGTCGCACTGACCAATGACGCCAATGCTGCCGCCCTCGGCGAGATGGTTTACGGCGTGGCTCGCGGCATGAAGAACTTCATCGTCATCACGCTCGGCACGGGTGTGGGTTCGGGCATCGTCGTCAACGGACAGCTGCTCTATGGTCACGACGGCTTTGCCGGTGAGTTAGGCCACGTCACGATGGTACGCGGTGCTGAAGGACGCTCCTGCGGTTGTGGCCGCACAGGCTGCCTGGAGGCTTACTGCTCTGCCACGGGTGTAGCCCGCACGGCTCGCGAGCTGCTGGCCAAGACCGACCGTCCCAGCGTCCTTCGGAAGATGAATCCCGAGGACATCACGTCGCTGGACGTATCGATAGCTGCCGGCAAGGGCGACGAGCTGGCCAAGGAAATCTACGAGTTCACCGGACACATGCTCGGCGAGGCCTGTGCCGACTTCGCCGCATTCTCCAGTCCCGAGGCCTTTATCTTCTTCGGCGGCATGGTCAAGGCCGGCGACCTCATCATGGACCCTATCAAGCGCAGCTACGACGAGCATGTCATGCCCATCTTCAAGGGCAAGGCACAGTTCCTGGTCAGCGGCCTCGACGGTGCATCGGCAGCCGTCCTCGGTGCTTCTGCTATCGGCTGGGATATTTAGTTTTTATCTTTGATATTTGAAGTTTGCTCGCAACGCCACACTCTCAAAGAGAGAAGTTTATGATGAGTTGCTGCCCATGAGCATTTCATAGATTTCAAACTTCTTATTTCATTCTTCAAACATAAAAAGGAGGTTGGTGCAGGACGCTACCAACCTCTACTTACACTGATAAGCTGCGGCAAAATGGCCGCATGACGATGTGCTTATCGGGGGCAAATATAGACATTTTTTCAATCTCCTGCAAATTTTCAGGCACTTTTTCTTCAAAATGCGCAAAATTTCGTATCTTTGCACGCAAAACTACTAAAACAAAGAAAAAAAGATGAAAAGATTCCTACAGACCGTGATGCTTATCGCTGTTTTCGTGCTTGGCGTACAAGCTAATGGCTGGGACAGCCAGCAGTACCAACAGATTGAACAAAGCATTCGCGTTCCGCAGTTTGCCGACCGCGTGTTTGACATCACCAAGTTTGGTGCCAAGCCCGGCAATACGGCAGCCAAGAACCAGAAAGCCATTCAGAAGGCCATCAACAAGTGCTCCAAGAAGGGCGGCGGCCGCGTGGTAGTGCCTGCCGGACAGAAGTTCCTCACCGCCGCCATCCACCTGAAGAGCGGTGTCAACCTCGTCATCGAGGAGGGTGCCGTGCTGGAGTTTGCCTTCCAGCCGGAGCTCTACCCCATCGTCCCCACCCGCTGGGAGGGACTGGACTGCTGGAACCTCAGTCCGCTCATCTATGCCTACCGGCAGAAGGACATCGCCGTCACCGGCAAGGGCACCATCGACGGCGGCGGCAGCAACGAGACGTGGTGGCCGTGGTGCGGCAGCAAGAAGTTTGGCATGAAGGAGGGCGGCATTGCCCAGAACATGGGTGCCCGTGCCCGCCTGCTGCAGTATGCCGAGGACGGTGTGGACATGGACCAGCGCCAGTTCGGGCCCGCCGACGGCCTGCGCCCGCAGATGATCAACTTCAACCAGTGCGAGGGCATCCTCATCGAGGACGTCACCCTGCTGCGCTCGCCCTTCTGGGTTATCCACCCCCTGCTGTCGACCGACATCACCGTCCGCCGCGTACATATCAATAACGACGGCCCCAACGGCGACGGCTGCGACCCCGAGTCGTGCGACCGCGTGCTCATCGAGGACTGCTACTTCAATACCGGCGACGACTGCATCGCCATCAAGAGCGGGCGCAACAACGACGGCCGCGAGGGCGGTCAGGGCCGCTATGCCGGTCGTGCCTCTAAGAACATTATCATCCGCGGCAGCAAGTTCAACAACGGTCACGGCGGCGTGGTCATCGGCTCCGAGATCAGCGGCGGCTGCCAGAACGTCTATGCCGAGAACTGCGAGATGGACTCCCCCTCGCTGGACCGCGTGCTCCGTATAAAGACCAACTCGTGCCGCGGCGGCATCATCGAGAACATCAACATGCGCAACATCAGCGTCGGCCAGTGCCGCGAGGCCGTGCTCAAGGTCAATACCGACTACGAGCCGCGTGAGGTGTGCTGCCGTGGCTTCTACCCCATCGTGCGCAACGTGACCATGGAGAACGTCACCTGCCAGAAGTCGAAGTACGGCGTGATGATTGTGGGCTACAACGACCCGAAGCTGGACTACACCGTCAGCGACATCACCGTCCGCAACTGCCACTTCAACGGTGTCTACGACAAGCCTATCCACCAGATTGGCCTGGCCAAGAACATCACTTACGACAACCTCCTCATCAACGGCTCCCTGGTGCTGCAGGAGAAGCCCTACCAGCACTACTCCGAGTGGATGACCTACTCCGAGATGAAGCGCGTGCCGAAGCCGTACCTGCTCGACTTCTCCGACCAGCCCAAGTGGAGCTACGTCATGGGCATCGAGCTGGAGGGTATGCTCGACACCTACCTGTGCTACGGCGGCAAGGACATCCTCAACTACTGCAAGGAGTACACCGACACGATGATCTATGCCGACGGCAACATCCGCGGCTACAACATCCTGGACTACAACCTCGACAACATCCGTACCGGCCACTTCGTCACCCGCATGTACCAGCACTGGCCCGAAGCCAAGAACCTGAAGGCCATGCAGCTGATGATGAAGCAGCTGCAGGACCAGCCGCGCACCATCGCCGACAAGGTGTTCTGGCACAAGGCCATCTACGCCTACCAGGTATGGCTCGACGGCATCTTCATGGGACTGCCCTTCCGCACGCTGACCGCTCCCATCACGGAGAAGGCAAAAAAGGTAAAAGGCAAAAAAGCGAAGAAGGGAGCTGACGCCATCACGTCCATCTACGACGATGCCGTCAACCAGCTGCAGATTACCTACCAGCGCACCCTCGACCCCAAGACCGGCCTCAACCGCCACGCCTACGACGAGACGCGCAACACCTTCTGGGCCGACAAGGAGACGGGTCTCTCGCAGCACTGCTGGGGACGTGCCCAGGGCTGGTACACGATGGCACTCATCGAGGTGCTCGACGCCCTGCCTGAGGACTATGCCCGCCGCCAGGACGTCATCGACCTGCTGCAGAAGGACTTCGACGCCATCCTGAAGTGGCAGGACCAGGCGACGGGTACCTGGTATCAGGTGATGGACAGTCCGGGACGCGAAGGCAACTACCTGGAGTCCACCTGCACCAGCATGTTTACCTACGCCCTGCTGAAGGCTGTCCGCAAGGGATATGTCAATGAAAAATACCTTGCTGCAGGCATCAAGGCCTACAAGGGCATTGTCAACAACTTCATCAAGGTGAACCCCGACAAGACCATCTCGCTCACCCACTGCTGCGAGGTTGCCGGCCTTGGTCCGGCTGAGACCCCCGAGGTGGTGGCAGCCATGAAGAAGATTAACCCGAAAGGCAGCGTCAGAGAGAACAAGCGCCGCGACGGCTCCTACTCCTACTACCTGAGCGAGAGACAGCGCGACAACGATGCCAAGGGCCTTGGCCCGTTCATTTGGGCATCGCTCGAGATGGAGATGCTGGGCTACACCACCGACTCCGACTACTCACTGGAAAAGGTAAAAAAGTAAAAAGGCAAAAAGGTAAAAAAGGAAAAGACAAAAATGTAAAGAAATAATGAAGAAGTTATTCATTCTATTAACTGTCATAGCCGTCTCGCTGACGGCTATGGCTGACAATGTCCCCGCCTTCCCCGGTGCCGAGGGGCACGGACGCTATGTCACCGGCGGTCGCAAGTCCGATGGAACGACAACAGTTGTCCACGTCACCAACCTCAACGACACCGGCACGGGTTCGTTCCGTGCAGCCGTCACGGGCGGCAGCTACCGCACCGTCGTCTTCGACGTGGCGGGAGTCATCGCCCTGAGCAGTGACATCAAGTTCAAGGACCACATCACCGTCCTTGGACAGACAGCCCCCTACCCGGGAGTCACGGTCCGCTACTATACGGTGCAGCCGGGTGCCGACAACGTCATCCGCTTCATCCGTTTCCGCCGCGGACAGGAGAAGAACGTCAACGACGGCGCCGATGCCATCTGGCAGCGCAACAAGACGGGCATCATCCTCGACCACTGTTCCTTCTCGTGGAGCATCGACGAGGTGGCCTCGTTCTACGACAACAACAACTTCACCATGCAGTGGTGCACCATTGCCGAGAGCCTCGTACACTCAGGCCACAAGAAAGGCCCACACGGCTACGGCGGCATCTGGGGCGGCAAGCTGGCGTCGTTCCATCATAACCTGATAGCCCATGTGGCCAACCGGTCGCCCCGCTTCAACGGCGCCCGCTACGAGTGGACAGGCTATACGGCCAACAAGCTGTATAGCGAGTACCAGTGGCAGAATGCCGTCCAGTCCGAGAACGTCGACTTCCGCAACTGCGTCACTTACAACTGCGACGGCTGCTACGGCGGTCCCGGCGGCGGCCAGATCAACATGGTGGGCAACTTCATGAAGAGCGGTCCCGGCGCGACGGTCAGCCATCTGACGCAATGCACCGTAGCCGCCAGCGGCAACTCGTCCGGACATCCCAACATCTTCGGCATGGCCAGCCGCTACTACGTCGACGGCAACCTCATCGACGGCAACAGCGCCGGCTGGGAGAAGTTCACCTACGACTCCGGCACCATCACCCACGACGGCAAGCACTATGCCAAAGACCCCAACCACCTGCACGGCAGCGATGCGGAATACATCACCAGCGGCGGCACCGACTATGTCTGCATGGTGCTCGACAAGGCTGCCCCCGTCGGCGAGGTGACGACCCATGCCGCCGCCACGGCGTTTGACAAAGTGACGGAATATGCCGGAGCCTCGCTGCATCAGGACGACGTGGATGGCCGCTACTTCGAGGAAGCGCGGCAGGGAACATGTACCTACAAAGGCTCCGCCACCTCCTACATCAAGACAGAAAACAATGTCGACGTGACCTACTCTTGCACCCCGCAATGGGGCCGCATCGACCTGGTCTCCGACGTCAAAGGCTACACCGAGGCCAACTTCCCCACCGGTCAGCGCGAGAGCGGCTTCGATAGCGATAACGACGGCATCCCCGACGAGTGGGAGACGGCCAACGGGCTGAACCCTAACGACAAGAGCGACGGCAACAAGTACACCGTCGACACCAAGGGCTGGTACACCAACCTGGAGGTGTATGCCAACTCGCTGGTGGAGGACATCATGAAGGGCGGCAATGCCGACGCAGAGTCGACGGTGGACGAATACTACCCCGCCTGCAAGACCCCCACCGCTGTCCAGTCGCTGCGCACCACGGCGATTACCGCCACTGAGTACTTCGACCTCAGCGGTCGACGTCTCGAACAGCCTCAGCACGGCATCAGTATCCGTATCGAGCGCATGGCCAACGGCCAGACCGTAGCATCGAAGGTCGTCAGGTAGAGCAACCGAGGTCGTCAGGTAGAGCAACCGGGCACGTTCGCTGCTCCTTTTGCCGCCCAACGGAGCACGGCGCAAGAAAATTCCCTGCTACGGGCGGGAAATTTTCTTGCGCCGTGCTCTAATTGGCTCCGCTACGGGCTCCCTTCGGCGCTGCCCTGAGCAAGCGCCGGAGCCTTGTCGGGCAACCGTCAATTCTTCGTCAGGCAAGTGTCGGCGCCACTTGCCGCTTGATGCCAAATACCCCCCCGGTGGAGTCTCCCCCTCATATCTAAGTCCCCCTATATAGGGGGGACAGATATAAGAGGGGGGCAGAGCCTCCACCGTCGCCCCCCCCCCCACGCTCCGCAGGCCACCGCAAACGTTTACGCTACTTTTAACAGTTTTTTTTCGCCATGCGGGGCGCACATTCGAAGAAATTTCGTATCTTTGTAGTCCGATACTGACCATCGTAAACTTAAAATAATCATTAACTAACAAAACAAACTAACAAAACAAGATGAGACACAAGTACTTTAGACTTTTTGTGTGTGCCATCCTGACCATGTTGGGAATGACACCAAGTGCCGCAGCCTTCACCGACATCAAGGCAGACTTCACGAACGGGAGTTTCTTCACCTCCAGTGAGACTAACGTTACGACTGCCGGCCTGAAGATGAATGCCGACGGCACTTTCACACGTGTTGCTGCCGACGCCGCTGATGCCAATGCAGTCATCACCGGCAAATACCACAGCGATGAGCACGGTATCGCCAACTTTTCGGCTACCGTACAAGTCGAGGGTCCCGTAAAGATTTCCATGGGAACCTGCGCCTGGGGTGGCGATGTCATTATCAAGGACGCCTCCGGCAATCAGGTAGGCACATTCAACACCAACACGGGTGCATGCTACCACAACAACAAGACCGATAACATTGCATCGACAGTCTACAAGGGTGAAGCCACGACGCTGACCATCAGCGGTGGTAGCTATACTCCGTACTTTGCTGTAGAGGCTGTCGATGCCTCTCAGCTGGCCAGCGATGCCACCATCACCTTTGCCTCGGGCGAAGCCACGGGTGCCGTGCCCGCCGCCGTCAAGCAGGAGGTAGGCAGCAAGCTGACACTGCCCAAGAACTTCACCTTATATGTGGAGGGCAAGACGCTGACCGCCTGGACCGACGGCACTAAAGACTACGCCCCCGGCACGGAGTACACCGTGCCCGACAAGGACGTCACGCTGACGGCTAAGTTCTCCGCCAACGAGGTGAGCCTCAGCGACCGCACGGAGCCCGTGACCCTGACATGGACGCTGCGCCGCGACCAGGGCGCGCCCACCGTGGCCTACCAGAACGCCACGGGCATCTGGGTGACACAGGCCACCGTCAACGGCAAGACCATCGACGTGAAGGCCGACTTCGACACCAACAACGGCGGCAAATTCGCCAACGGCAACTGGAACGACTGGGCACAGCTGAACAGCGGCACCAAGTGGACCATACCGTCCTGCAAGGGAGCCACCGTCTCGATGGAGGCCTACAGCGCACCCACGACAACGACCATCGACGGCCAGACCGACTATACGGCCAGCGGCACCACCATCAGCTACGAGGTGGCCAACAAGGCTGAGACCATCGACATCGTCATCGGCGACGGCAGCTACTACCGCTACATCCGGACCGTGCTGCCCGTAGTGCAGAGCCAAGGCGGCAAGACGTACACCAACGAGGCAGCAACGGTGACATGGCCGATGTCCGACCCCGCCAACTACTCCACCGCCACCGCCACACCGGACGGTGTCTTCTCGACCAAGGGCGTGGAGCTGGGAGCCGTCAGGCTGATGGACCAGAACGGCAACGAGAACGCCACGGGTACCAGCACGGTGTCGCCGGGCATCGTCTTCCCGCAGATGCGTCCCACCAACGACGGCAACGACTACGTGACGTGGACCCTGAAACCCGCTGCCGGACTGACCTTCACCCCGAAGAAAATCAGTGCCTACATCGTGCGCTTCGGCACCGACGCGCAGAGCGGTGTCAACATATCGGCCAAGGTCGGCGACGGCGAGGCCATGAAGCTGGGCACCTATACCGCCCCGCGCAACAACAAGACGCAGGCTGACGACAAATTCGGCAGCAGCACTGACTACGCCGTGAACGGCCTTGTGGAGATTACGCTGACCGAGGCCCAGCAGCAGGCACTGACGTCGGGCGAGACCCTGTCGGTGATGGGAACCATCGGCGTGGGCAACGGCAAAGCCGGCGGCATCGCCCAGGTGTCCATCGAGGGCGTTGTCAATGGTACGGCAGCAGCCGTAGCCAAGTACACGCTGACCGCCACTGCTTCGCCTGCCGAGGGTGGCAGCGTCAAAATCTACCCGCAGTCCGACGACTACGAGGCAGGCAGCGAGGTCACGCTGACGGCCACCGAGAACTTCGGCTACGACTTTGTGAACTGGACCGACGCCACGGGTGCCGAGCTGTCCACCGAGCCTAAGTTCAAGTACACGGTCAACGCCAACAGCGTGCTGACCGCCAACTTCAAGAAGGTCAACACCTACGCCCTGAACGTGACCGTCGATGGCACCAACGACTACATGGTCGCCGTCAGCCCGCTGCCTGACGTGGTGGACGGCAAGTGGATGTACGAGGAGGGCGCCACCGTGGTGCTCACGGCCAACCAGTACACCGACCTGGTGACGTTCACCAACTGGAGCGACAACACGACGAACAGCGAGATGACCGTCAAGATGACGCAGGACATCAGCCTGACGGCCTACTACACCGAGGCCGACATCATAGCTGGCTGGGACTTCTACCTGAAAGGCAGCAACGGCCGCAAGGCCGACTTCGCCGCCCAGGACAACGACGCCGACGTGCTGATGCTGACGAACACCGAGACGGGCGAGACCAGCGGCTGGTTAGACAAGTCGGCAGAGGCTGCCGACGGCTACGAGAGCTTCAAGGGTGCCGCCGTCAACTGGCGTACGGGAGCGAAGGAAGGCGACGTGGGCTACTGGCACTGGCAGACCAAGGTGAACGCCGGGGCCTTCGAGAACATCAACGTGCAGTTCGACATGATGTATAACTACAATGCCTACCAGACCTACGACGTGGAATACTCGCTGAACGGCAGCGAGTGGACCAAGGTGGGCAGCATCACCATGGAGGGTGCCAAGAACGCAGCCTCGTACAGCGGCAAGCTGCCTGCAGCCTGCAACAACCAGCAGGAACTCTACATCCGCATGAAGGCCGACAAGACGTCGAAGGTGGACGGCTCGCCCTCGGCCTACGACGGCAACACGCTGGCCATGTTCTTCATCACCGGCACGCCAAAGCTCATCGATGACGGCAAGGCGCCCGTCCTCGTGTCGAGTGTACCGGCCAAGGACGCTACAGGGGCTTCAGGCAACGGCAAGGTAGTGCTGACCTTCGACGAGCGCGTCAAGGTGAAGGCCGACACCAAGGCCACCTTAGGCACCGCCGAGCTGACACCCGTGGTCAGCGGCAAGGTCATCACCTTCGAGTACAAGGGTCTGCAGTACGGCACCGCCTACACCTTCACCCTGCCCGCCAACACGGTGAGCGACCTGACGGACAACTACATCAGCGAGGCCATCACCATCAACTTCACCACCATGACACGCCCGACGGTTGACAAGAAGCTCTACGATGCTGTCGTCGAGAATGTGGATCAGCTTGTAGCTGCTCTGGCAGAGGCACAGAACCGTGCCGACAAGAACGTTCGCTTCCGCATCTTCCTGAAGAAGGGTACCTACACCCTGCCACAGGGAACTGCAGACAAGTCATTCGCAGTTGAGTTGGGAACTGGAGGCACCACAACATTCACGAAGAAAGACCCCATCACCTACTTTAATGCACAGAATGTATCTATGATTGGTGAGGACCGTGATGCCACAATCATCACCAATACCATTCCTGCCGAAGACACCTTTGAAGGCAAATACGGAACTGCCAGCATCTACGAAGGTATCGGCAAAAGTGACGTATTCCAACTCAGCGGCAGCAACAGCTACTGGCAGGACCTGACCGTATCGACTGGTATGGCAGATGCACGTGGCCGCGACATCGCTGTCGAAGACAAAGGTACAAGGACTATCTGGAAGAACACCAAGCTGCATGGATATCAGGACACATGGGTAGGTCAGAATGACAATGGTCTGTACTACTTTGAGGATGGCGTTATCCGCGGTCGTACTGACTACATCTGCGGCAAGGGTGATGCCTACTACAACCAAGTTGAGTTCCAGCAGATTGCCGGTGGCTACTGCGCTGTTCCGTCGAAGCCCGCTAACATCGGCTGGGTGATGAAGGACTGCACCATTAACGGTGACGGCAGCGGTGTCGACGGCAACTACACCTTAGGCCGTCCTTGGGGACAGGGTACTCCTGTAGCCTTGTGGATTGACACGAAGATGAACGTCGTGCCTTCGGGCGACGGCTGGAACGAGATGAGCGGCGGCTGGCCCAAGCGCTTCGCCGAGTACAACTCCATGACATCGACCGGTTCGCAGATAGACCTGAGCGGCCGTAAGAAGACCTTCGGCGACGGACATGCCAACAACCCCGTGCTGACTGCCGAAGAGGCTGCCGACTACAGCGACATGTCGAAGATGTACGGCGACTGGGATCCCACACTCGCTACCGAGCAGGCTCCGCAGGTGACCGACGTGAAGCTGGAAGGCTCGACCCTGTCGTGGACGGGCAACAACTACTCCCTGCTGTATGCCGTCTGCAAGAACGGCAAGGTAGTAGACTTCACCCTCGACACCACCTACACCGTCGATGACGCCACGGCAACCTACGCCGTACGCGCTGCCAACGAGATGGGCGGTCTGAACGAGGCTGTAGGTGCCAACAGCTCTGACGGCATCGAGACCATCGAGAGCAAAGCTACCGCCGGCGACGGCAACATCTACAACCTGCAGGGTGTCCGTGTCAGCAAGACCCAGAAGGGACTCTACATCATCAATGGCCGCAAGGTCGTGATTAAGTGAGAATAATGCAGAGCTTGCTCATGCATGATCGAACGTGAACGAGCTCGAGCTTATAGCTCAAGGTCGTGGTGAAGTAAGCCACGACCTACTATGTCAAGAGGCGGGGAGCGCGGCTTCCCGCCTCTTTTTACGGCAGCACGTAAACGTTTACGAAAATTATTTTGGATTCTTTTTGGGAATTTTAGTAATTCTGCGTACCTTTGCGGAAAGATTCATACAACTACTATTACTATCTAAATAAAACAAACTAAAATTATCTAAACATGCAAAAGAAAAGACTACTCTTGGTCATGATGCTGTGTGCATTCTGGCTAATGGGCTTTGCCCAGAGTGCAGTCAAAGGTAAGGTGACGGACAAGTCCGGAGAACCTTTGATTGGCGTGAGTGTGACGTATGGTAACGGCCAGGGTACGGTGACCGACATTGACGGTAACTTCAGTGTCAACGTTCCCGCAGGCTCCACCATCAAACTGTCGTATGTCGGCTACAAGCCACAGACCGTGAAGGCCGGCAGCAACATGAACATTACCCTCGAAGAGGACAACACGACGCTGGACGACGTGGTGGTCATCGGTTACGGCACAGTGAAGAAGCGTGACCTGACGGGTGCCGTGGCATCGGTCGGTGCCGACGCCCTCAAGGCCAATCCGGTGTCCAATGTGGCCGAAGCCCTGCAAGGTAAGCTGGCCGGTGTCAACGTCGTCAGCCAGGACGGTCGCCCCGGTGCAACCATTTCCATCAAGGTGCGTGGTGGCGGTTCCATCTCGCAGTCGAACGAACCGCTGTACGTCGTCGACGGCTTCCCCGTGAGCGACCTGAGCGACATCCCCGCCGACCAGATTGTCAGCATCGACGTGCTGAAGGATGCTGCCTCGACGGCTATCTACGGTGCACGAGGCGGTAACGGCGTTATCCTGGTGACCACCAAGGCCGCCGATGCCAGCAAGCTGAGCGTCAGCTACGAAGGCTACTACCAAGCCAAGTGGGCTGCCAAGAAGTTCGACGTGCTGAGTGCCCAGGACTATGTGAAGAACGTATGGTCGTATGCCAACGCGCTGCAAATCAACAACGAGGGCGTGGCCAAGTACTTCGGACTGGGAAGTGCCAATGGCAACCACTATGCCGAATATGCCAATGTCTCGTCGCACGACTATACGGACGACCTGCTGCAGACCGCCAACGGCTGGAACCACAACCTGGCTATTCAGGGCGGTAACGAGAAGACCAAGTTCACGTTCTCTGCCAACTACGTCAACGACGACGGTATCAAGGTGAACTCCAACTTCAAGCGCCTGTCGTTGAACCTCAAGCTGCGCCAGGAGCTGGCCAAGCGCCTGTATTTCGACATCGACGCCCGCTACTCGCAGATTGACGTGGAGGGCATGGAACCCAGAAACAGCTCGCGTGGTTCTATCCTTTCGTCGGCCTTCGAAATCCGTCCCATCGACAATCCGCTCGGTACTGACGACATCACCCTGCTCGGTCTGGGTGAGGCATGGGTCAACGCTGCCGCTACGCCCGACAAGATTAACGAGGCTGTCTACAACAACATGGTACGCGACCGCCTGCGCGGCAACTTCGCCCTGTCATGGGAGCCCATCAAGGGCCTGACACTGCGTACGGAGTTAGGCGTGGGACGCAACTGGTCGCGCTCCAAGCGCTACGACGACGGTTCGATACCCTCGAACAACATCACCAACAACTTCGTGAAGGGTCACAAGTATGCACAGCTGAGCCGTGGCGAAGGCAACAACTGGCGCTCGGTAAGCACCATCAACTATCAGGTGCAGGGTCTGGGCGAGGACCACAGCCTGTCGTTCCTGCTCGGTAACGAGGAAATCTATTCGAAGAGCGAGAGCACGACGCTCTATGGCGGCGGCTATCCCATGGACGATGCATGGACCATGGACCGCGTCTTCGGTCTGATGCACAATGGCGACGCCGAGACATATCCTGCCGAGAACAAGTATGAGAACAAGTACAACACCCCTGAGACCACCAGTTCCTGGTTCGGACGCGTCAACTACGGCTGGAAGGGACGCTACCTGCTCACCGGAACGCTGCGTGCCGATGGCAGCTCGAAGTTCGGACCCAACAACCGCTGGGGTTACTTCCCCGCAGCTGCTGCCGCCTGGCGTATCAGCGACGAGCCGTTCATGGCCTCTGCCAACAGTTGGATGGACAACCTGAAACTCCGCGTGTCCTATGGTACATCGGGTAACGACAACATCAGCTCCAGCCTCTGGCATGAGACATGGGTGTCGTCGACCGCCGTCATCAACGGACAAAGCGTAAAAACCTTCGCACCCTCGGGACTGAAGGAGAACCCCGACCTGAAGTGGGAGACCAACATCAGCCGTAACATCGGTCTGGACTTTGGATTCTTCAACCGCATCAACGGTACGCTGGACTTCTACTGGAACACCACCAAGGACCTGCTCATGCGTACAGAAATCGACTCGTCGTCCGGCTACTCCTACCAGTACCAGAACATCGGCAAGACCTCGAACAAGGGTATCGAGCTGGCTGTCAACGCCGCCATCATCCGTTCGAAGGACCTCAACCTGAACATGAACCTGACCTACAACTACAATGTCAACAAGGTTGACGAGCTGGCCGACGGCCGCGACATCCAGTACGGTTCTAACTGGGGTTCGAGCGCGCTGATGCCTGGCAACGACTACCTGATTCGCGAGGGTGAGCCTCTCGGCCTGATTCGCGGTTATACCAGCGACGGCGTCTACACGCTGGACGACTTCAACTACGTCAACGGCCAGTATGTGCTGAAAGAGGGCGTGCCCGATTTGGCATCGTCGGTTATCACCAACTATTATAAGGGTCCGGAGTGGGATGCTGCCATCCCGCAGGGACAGGTCGCCTTCCCCGGTGCCATCAAGCTGAAGAACATGAACGACGATAATGTTGTCAACTCGGACGACGTCGACATCATCGGTAAGGTACAGCCTCACCACACTGGCGGCTTCGGTTTCTCGGGTAACTATAAGAGCTTCGACTTCTCGGCCAACTTCACTTACCAGCTCGACGGTAAGGTGTACAATGCTTCCGCCATGTGCCAGTATGCTGGCGGCAAGGAGACCGGTCTGGCCAAGAACCACCGCGACTTCATCAGCGAGAGCTACCAGCTCTACGACGTTGTCAACGGTGAACTCGTAGCAGCTACCGACCCCACCATGTTTGCCAACCTCAATGCCGGCAAGAGCCGTCCCGTACCCTTCTACGAGGCCAGCGTCGTGCTGAGCGAATTCGTGGAAAGCGCTGCCTATCTGCGCCTGAGCAACATCACGCTGGGCTATACCCTGCCGAAGGCATGGACCCGCAAGGCATACATCGAGAGTGCACGCATCTATGTCACGGGCGGTAACCTGTTCTGCCTGACTGGCTATTCCGGACTGGACCCCGACGTCAACGTCGACACCACTATGAACAGCAACTATCCCACGTTGGGTATGGACTATGGTGCATACCACCGCGCACGTACCTTCACCGTAGGTCTTAATGTTAAATTCTAAAACAAAACAGCATACATTATGAAAAAGATATTATATAGCATGATGGGAGCAGCCCTGCTGTTAGGAACGGCTTCTTGCTCGGACTTCCTGGAGCAGAGTTCCTCGTCAGAAGTAGACAAGGAATTTGTGGTGTCTACTGAGAACACCCTCCGCGGTGCCATGTACAGCATCTACGACAAATGGCGCAGCGACGGTCTCTCGCACGGTAACGGAACTTTCTACAACTTCATCGTGTCGAGCTCAGACACCGAGATACAGCCCGAGGCATACGGCTCACAGCTGAACCGCTGGGTCCCCTCTTATTTCTATGGCTACGTAGACAGCAACTACGGCTCTCGCGGTACAGAGAACATCGACCCCTTCGGCAATGGCATGTACGAGTCGACCTGGACCAATTTTTATGGCATCATCGGTAAGTGCAACCCCATCATCAACAGCATGGAGGAGAAGTCCGACTTCAACGAGATGATGGCTGGCCAGCCCAGCATCCTGACGCAGATTTACGGCGAGGCCATCTGCATGCGTGCCACCTGCTACTATGAGCTCATCCGCCACTACGGCGACGTGGCCTTCCAGGTGGAGGCCGGCAAGATTGCCACACACCTGACCAACCGCGACTCAATAGCCGAGTACATCCTCCAGGACCTGCAGCGCGTCATCCCCGTCATGTTCCGCTCCGGCGAGACAACCGGTATCGACAAGAGCAACTTCAACCGCACATACGCTGAAGGACTCGTGGGTCGCATCTGTCTGTGGATGGGTGGTTACCAGACCCGCCGTACGGATATGGGTGACAACTTCTACACCAAACTCGACGGTAATGCCATCAGCTTCGAGAAGGTCAGTGAGAGTGCCTCACGCAAGTGCTTCTATGGCCGCCGTACCGACTGGCAGACGTTCTACACACTGGCTGAGAAGTATCTGGGTGATGCCATCGCCAATCCCGGAAACGTCGTATTCCAGACCACTGACCCGCGCAGTGGCGACCGCTATGGCAACCCCTTCCAGTATGTGTTCCAGCAGACCATGGTCGGATGGAAGACCGACAACACCTTTGCTGACGAGAGCGTCTATGAGGTTCCCGAGACCCACGCTGTCGGCAACAGTGAGCGTCCGTACGCCTTCGGACGTCCCTCAGAGGGTGGCGGCTCGAACGCCTACCCCTGTAAGAACTACGACCAGGCCCGTCTGTCACCGCTCTACTACTACAACGACTTCGACCCCGCTGACATGCGCCGCGACGTCACCTGTGCCGTCACCGGTTCCAGCGGTAAGGGTGCTGAACAGCTCATCAACTTCAAGAAGGGCTCGCGCTGCTCGGGCGGTATCGGTTTGAACAAGTGGGACGAGAACCGTATGACCACCCCATGGACGGCCAAGCAGCGCCAGAGCGGTATCAACAACCCGTTCATGCGCTTTGCCGACATCATCCTGATGCAGGCCGAGGTAAAGGCTGCCTTGGGTAAGGACGCAGAGGCTCGTACCTATCTGGACATGATTCGCAACCGTGCCTTCGGCTCTTCCGCTGCCGCCAACACCGACGCATTCATCGCCAAGTGTGGCTCGCTGCTCGATGCCTGCATCGAGGAACGCAAGTTCGAGTTCGGTGGCGAGGGCAGCCGTAAGTGGGACCTCATCCGCACCAACAAGCTGGGGAAGACCATTGCCGCCTTCTATGCAGAGTCGGCCAGCATGATTAACGACCTGAAGACCAAGGGCTACCATACCTTCGCCAACGGCAACACCATCTCCAACTATGTATGGACCAAACTGGTCGATGCCAAGAGTACGTATGGCTATCGTCTGACGACACAGTGTCCTGCCGGTCAAGAGAATGATCCTGTGCTCTATCCCTCATGGCGCGGCCAAAACGACGACTGGGCTGCCGTGGCTGCCAGCAATGGCACGTCAACTTCTTCGCTTACCGCCGGAAACCTGACCAACCTGGCCATCAAGGGTCTGTTTACCTACATCGACCCGGACGGTGCTGAGGCCAAGGAACTGGAGGCTGACGGCTACACCAAGCAGAACTGGGCCATCGACATTGTCAACAATGCCGAGCAGTACAGCACACTCATCTACAACGGCTATGAAGAGGGCCAGCCGCCCGTATACATGCTGATGATGGGTGGTAACATCATCAAGAACTCCAACGGCGCCTTCCATAATGGCTATGGCTTCCGCGATGAGTAATCTGGAATAAACAGACATCACAAGGCGGACTTCCTTCCGGGGAGTCCGCCTTATTTTACGCATGAAGGTATAGTATGGAACCTACACCTTATTCGTATACATAAGGGGGGAGGGCCCATGAGGGGTGGGGCGTAATCGTTTGCGAAAAAAAGTGTAATCTTCTTTTGGTAATATTAATATTATTTCGTACTTTTGCAGCAGTTTACACTAAATCAAATTAAAAACTACTAATTTATGTCTGTTAAAATGAAGAGTATTTTCCGGACGACACTCTTATTGTGTCTGCTCTTGGTGTGCGGTCAGGCCATGGCCCAGACTACTGCCAAGGGTACGGTTGTCGACGCGACGGGTGAACCTGTCATCGGCGCAACCGTCGTAGAGAAGGGAAACCCCAAGAATGCAGCAGTGACCGACTTCGACGGTAACTTCACGTTGAAGCTCCAGAAGTCGAAGACCATCGTGGTGTCATACATCGGTATGGTGACACAAGAGGTCAATGCAACGGGCGGGGACCTGAGTATCACACTACAGGACGACAACGCCTCGCTGGAGGAAGTTGTGGTCGTGGGTTACACCAGCAAGGCCCGTAAGGACCTTACGGGTTCCGTCGGCTCCATCAGTGGTGCCAAACTGGCTGCCGTGCCTGTCACGTCAGCAGCCGTCGCCCTGCAGGGTAAGATTTCCGGTGTGCAGGTAACCACCGTCGACGGTCAGCCTGGTGCCGATGTCAACATCCGCGTTCGTGGCGGCACGTCTGTGACGCAGTCGAACGAGCCGCTCTACATTGTCGACGGCTTCCAGGTGTCGAACATCAACGATATTCCTCCCACGGACATCGCCAGCATCGACGTGCTGAAGGATGCCTCGCTGACGGCCATCTATGGTGCCAAGGGTGGTAACGGTGTTGTCGTGGTGACCACCAAGTCGGCCAAGGAAGGCAAGATTCAGGTCAGCTTCAACGGCAACCTGAACATCAGCCACCTGTCGAAGAAGCTTGATCTGATGAACGCCCAGGATTTCGCCAACTACCAGTACCAGTGGCATGCCTGCAACGGCACACGCTCGTCGAACGCCAAGTTCTTCAAGGCCAACTTCGGTAACCCGTACGACCTCGACATGTACAGCACGCTGCCTTCTCACGACTGGCAGGACGAGGTGATGGGCGAGACGCCGCTGAACTACTCGGCCAACGTCACCGTAGGTGGCGGTTCGGAGAAGGTGAAGTTCAACGTATCTGTCACACAGTCGGAGGACAAGGGTATCATCCTGGGCTCTGGCGTGCGCCGCACCAACCTGAACTTCAAGACCAACGTGCAGATTAGTGACAAGCTGTCGCTGCAGTTCAACCCGAAGTTCACGTTCCGTCGTGACGAGGGTGCCGGTGGTAACAACATCGGTACGGGCGGTATCATCGACGTGCTGAAGTATCGTCCTACCAACGGTCTCCGCGAGTTCGGCTATGTAGACCCCTCGTATGCCGACCCCGATGAAGAGGAGATCTTCACCTACACGAACCCGAAGAACGATATTGCCATCAACCAGCTTATCAAGCATAGCTACACCTATACTAACGGTCTGGCACTGGACTGGAAGCCCATCAAGGGCCTGACGCTCCGCACCGAGGCTACCATCGGCCTGAAGTGGACCGACCAGAGCCGCTTCTACGGCGCGCTGACCGACGTGGGTCGGGACAACAACAACCAGCCCGTGGCAACCATTACCAACACACACCAGCTGAGCTACGTATGGACCAATACCGCCAGCTACAACTTCTCTGTCAAGGATGCCCATAACTGGTCGTTCCTGCTCGGTCAGGAAATCAACCACTCGCAGGGACGCAGTAACGGTATCACCAACCGCTACTTCCCCCGTGCCTTCACAGCCCGCGAGGCTTGGAACAACATGGGCTTCGGTACACCCTACCAGTCGCCCTCCAGCCTGTCTACTGCCGACCGTACAGCATCGTTCTTTGGTCAGGTCAGCTATAACTGGAAGCACCGCTACCTCCTCTCGGCTACGTTCCGTGCCGACGGTAGCACCAAGTTCGCTCCCGGCAACCAGTGGGGTTACTTCCCCTCCATCTCTGGTGCATGGGTCATTAGCGAGGAACCGTTCATGAAGAAGATTGACTGGATTAGCCAGTTGAAGATTCGCGCAGCCTTCGGTCTGGCCGGTAACAACCGCATCGACAACGACATGTGGCGCGTGCTCTATGCCATCAACTCCACCGGCGGTCCCGGCTTTGGCGAGGTGACACAGTTCGGCGAGCAGTACTACGGCAACAACGGCGGTCCACGCTTCTCGAACGAAGACATCAAGTGGGAGACCACCATTACCCGTAACCTGGCTGCCGACATCTCGCTGTTCAACGGACGTCTGACCATCACGCCGGAGTTCTACTGGAACACCACCCGCGACCTGCTCTACAAGAGTGACTTGGCTTCCGTGCTGGGATACACCAACCAGATGCAGAACATCGGACAGGTAACCAACAAGGGTATCGAGCTCTCCATCAGCGGCGACATCCTGCAGGGCAAGGACTACGTGCTCTCGGCCAACGTCACCTTCGGTCACAACAAGATGAAGATTGACAAGCTGAACGGCACCGACAATGTCGTATGGGACCAGAACGACCGCTGGAAGTCCAGCTATAACGACTACTGCCTGAAGGTGGGCGACGAGGTAGGCCTCATCTACGGCTTCGTCTACGACGGACTCTATACCTTCGACGAATTCTACTTCGACCCCCTGAACAACTATCAGGCTGTACCCTGGGGTAGCAGCGCTGCCGATAACGGCGGCAAGAGCGACGTGGGTCCCCGTGCCGACGGTTACGTGACGGTCATCAACGACGTCTCCGGCTCGTCGAACAGCGGTATTGCCACCCTGCCGGGCAAGATTAAGTTCAAGGACCTGGACGGTGACGGACGCATCACGGAGAACGACCGTACCGTCATTGGTAACACCAACCCGAAGTATCAGGGCGGTTTTGGTCTGAGCGGCTCCTATAAGGACTTCGACTTCACGGCCAACTTCACCTACATGCTCGACTTCGACATCAACAATGCCACGGCTTACACGCTGTCGTCTTCTGAGGGCAACGGCCGTGACAAGGACAAGAAGTTCTACAATGTATACGCCAAGTTTGCCAACGGATGGCAGTATAACGACATTGACGGTAGCCTGAGCGGCACCAAGGGTGACATCCTCTATAAGCTGTATTATGTTGACGACTGCGTGAACATCTACAAGAACGCCAATGCCAACCGTAACCTCTGGAACCCGACAGACGTCACCACCAAGCTGACCCAGTCATACTTCATCGAGGACGGCTCGTTCCTGCGTTGCTCTGACATCACCATCGGTTACACGCTTCCAAAGGAGCTGACCAAGAAAGTCGGCATCTCCAAAGCCCGCTTCTACGTGTCTGCCTCTAACCTGTTCATCATCACCAACTACACGGGTTACGACCCCGAGGTGGATATCCAGACGGGCCTGACCTGCGGTATGGACTACAACCGCTACCCACGTAGCCGCAGCTTCGTATTCGGTACTAACATTACATTCTAATATATAATAAGGTATAAAGATATGAAAATCAAGAATATTTTACTGACCGGAGTGGCTGCGCTGGCATTGGCTTCCTGCAACGACTATCTGGATGTCGAAGCTCCATCGGCATATACGGAGGAGTTCGTCTTCAGCCAGAAGACTGAGGTTAGCCGTGCGCTCAATGGTGTGTATGCGCAGGCACTGGTCAACAACCTGTATGGTAACTACTACCAGCGCACGTTTATCTATAACAGTGACGTCGACATTACCATCAGCTCCAGCAATTCGCATGCGCACAACACTTATTCGCGTTACGACTGTGATGAGCAGGGTGGCGAAATCTATAACTTCTGGACGGCTGCCTATAACCTGATTGAGTACTGCAACAAGTTCATAGCTTCTGCTGAGGAAAGCCCCGTGCTCTACACCAAGAATGCCAATGGCGAGTACAATACCGACGCGGCCGGCAACAAGATTGCCGATACCGAGATGATGCAGTGGATTGGCGAAGCCAAGTGTCTGCGTGCCATGGCCTACCACGACCTGGTCGTGATGTTCGGCGACGTGCCCTTCACCTTTGAGCCGGCTGCCGTTCACGGTGCATCCTATATCGTACCCATTACGGACCGCGAGGAGATTCAGAAAGCCCTCATTGCCGACCTGCAGAAGGCTGCTCCCGCCATGTCGTCGACCAACAGCGTCACCGTCGAGCGCTGCTCGAAAGAGTTCGCACAGGCGCTCATCGCCCGCATAGCGCTGACTGCCGGCGGCTACTCGCTGCGTCCCGACACCAGCAATCCACGCAACTATGGCACCATGCAGCGCCCGAGCGATTACAAGGCTTACTACCAGACAGCCATGCTCTATGCCGACTCGGTCATCATGGGTGGCACACACAGCCTTATCAACAGCTATCAGGATGTCTTCGTCAACGAGTGTAACTATCAGGTTATCAACAACGACGACCCCATCTTCGAGATTCCCTTTGCCAAGGAGTCGACGGGTAACACCGGTTACATCCAGGGTCCCACCTACAACTCCTACGAGGGTAAGACCGTCGGTCCTTGGGGTAAGTGCGACGGCGGTGCCCGCCTGAATGCCTTCTACCGCTTCCTGTTCCGTGAGGGTGACATGCGCCGCGAATTTGTCAACGGACTGTGGTACTACTCGTACTTTACCAATGGTGAGGGCAACCTGGCCGACTCTGTCTACATCCGCAACGACTACTCCGTACACAACAACAAGTGGTCGAAGCTGTGGACTGCCGAGGGCTCTGCCTTGGGCAACATCACTGAGGGTGCTACGGGTATCAACTATCCCTACATGCGCTATGCCGACGTGCTGCTGATGTATGCCGAGGCTGCCAACGAACTGAACGGTGGTCCTACGGAAAAGGCCGTAGAGTGTCTGACAAAGGTACACAGCCGCGCCTTCCTGGATGGCGACCCGGACTTCATTGCCCAGGCTCAGACATCGAAGGAGGCCTTCCAGAAGGCCGTCCTCGACGAGCGTAAGTGGGAGTTTGCCGGTGAGAACAGCCGCTGGCGCGACCTCGTACGTACCAACACCTATGGTGAGGAGCTGATGTACAGCTTCCTGCGCTACTACTCGGTAGGCAAGCAGAACACCGGTTCCAACTCCGGCTACGAGGACGACATCAACGTCCACGACGGCTATACCATAGAGGATGGCTACATCGACCGCCTGCCCAACAACGTCTACTTCCACCAGTACAACATTGACGAGGTCAGCGTTGTCGGTTTGCGACTCTACAAGAGCCAACTCTATGGCTATGTGCTGGATGCCGGCTACAATGTCGTGCAGAAATATCCCAACCAGTCGATGAAGAGCCTGCGCATATACAATGCTTATAAGAGTGCCCAGCGCCCAACCACAACTCTCATCACAAACGGTGGCTTCAAGGCTGCTGCATGGAACTCCGCGACATTCTACGAGTGGGGCGACCAGGATGGCGGCACACCCAAAGACCAGTGTAAATACAGCTTCTACGGCTATATCCGCGCCGATGACAACGGGTCAATCTTCCTGATTCGCAACGGTGCCCTGGAGCAGTTCCCGTCGGAGGTTCCCGCTGCCGACCAGCTGCCTCCGGTACGCTACATCCTTCCCTATCCTAACTTGGCCATCCAGCGTTCCTCTGGTGCCTATAAGAATTACTATGGCTATTAATCACCAATTGAACTCACAAAGATATGAAAAAGATATTAAACAGCATCATGCTACTCCTGCTGGCAGGCACCTCGGCACTGATGGTGTCCTGTAAGGACGACGACAACAACGCGTCCGGCGATACCAACAGGCAGTTTATGACCATGTTCATTTGTGACAACACACGTGGTAAGGGTTCCGACTATCCGTATAACAGCGGACTGGACGGCAAATACCCCCACGGCAACACCGTCCACCTCTACTGGTATGGCGTCAAGGACTGTGCTGGCTATCAGATCCAGATGGCCCTGCAGCCCAAGGTGAGCGGCGGTAGCGAGGCATGGGCCAAGGTGCAGGGCACCAGCGACCTGCTGCTCGACACCATCGTGGGTCCGGACGTGCTGGACCTGCTCATCAAGGACCTGCAGTATTCTACCCGCTACAGCTACGCCATCCGCGCACTGTCCAAGCTCGACCAGAACATCAAGGGCGACCAGAGCAGCTTTGCACACGCCTCTAACTGGTATGGTCATGGCAATGGCCGCCAGTGGCAGGAGTACCTGCAGGTTGAGACCAAGCTGCGCTATCCGACTCCCGGTGCCATCTTCGTCGACGAGTCGAAGACCACCGAAACCGAGATGTATGTCTACCTTAATCGCAACGTCAAGGACCTCGGTCTTGACCTGTCCACTCAGGCAGACAAAGACAAGTTGGCTGCCTACTACGAGAACTTCAACATCGACGAGACAGGCAACCTGGGCTATTCTATCCTGACTGTCAGTCCCTCTCCCAACAACCCCAACGCAACGGTTGACGACAAATGGAGAAGATACCAGATTACAGAAGCCGACTTCGAGCGCGGCTACATTGAGGTAACCGGCTTGCAGGCCAACTCAGTCTATGTCATCGACGTCATCGACCCGAGAGTCTCCGTGGCTGTCGATGCCAAGTACAACACGCTGACCAAGCGCTCTGACGGTAAGCCCGGTCCGGCTATCACCCTGCTGCATGCAGAATTGATGGCACAACAGAGCACCGCACCCCTCATCGGTAGCACCGAGTCGCGTGCCACGACCTTTGCACAGGCCGAGGAGTTCAATGCTGCACCGCTGACCCCGACACTCTACGACTTCATCTCCAACACGACCTATGCCGAGGGACAGACCTATTATCTGGAGGGCGGCAAGACCTACTACATCGACGGTAACGACATCACCTGTAAGGGCTTCACGCTGGCTACGCTGCCGGAAGACGTGGCTCAGGGCAAGCGCGCCCGCGTCATCTGCGGTATCGGCAAGAACTCTCAAATTTATAACAACCCCAATGGTGAACAGCGCCAGGGCAGCTATACCTGCTTTATGTTCGGCCGTCAGCCGGAAGCCGGTGAGGGCGGTGAAATCCGCATGAAGAAACTGGCCTTCTACAATATCGACTTCGACTGCCCGACGTCCTATAACTATGGCGACAATGCTGCCGGACTCGGTACAATAGCCGGTAACTACTTCTTCAATATGTATCCCGACGGTATGGCTGTGTCGCTCGACTCGCTGGTCATCGAGAACTGTACCTTCAAGCGCATGATCCGCGGATTCATCCGCGAACAGGGCGCCAACTACAAGGTATGGAACCACGTGCTCATCAAGAACAACCAGTTCTTCGACTGTGGTTACTACAACCAGGGTGCTGGCGGTTACTGCTGGATTGCAGGTATCAATAAACCCGGCTCGAACCTCTACAAGGATATGAAGGTCATCGAGAACACGTTCTACGATAGCCCCTTCCCCGCATTCTTCAGCGAGGAGAATACGGATAACGAGCGCGACAACGGTGCTTGGAACATCACCTTCAGCAATAATACCCTCATCAACTTTAACACCCGTGCCAACGGTGCCATCTTCAAGATGCGCCAGATTCCCGACGGCTCCGTCTATAATGTGGAGAACAACCTCTTTGTGCTCTGCAAGAAGCCCGGCGACCAGCGCGTGCTGGCCATGTGGGGTGCCGACATCCGCGATGTACAGCTGAAGGCTGACGAGAGCCCAGGACACATCACCCTGAACTTCAACAACAACTGGTCGACCAACAACGACCTGACGAACGGACAGATATTCAGTGGTAACGCATGGACGGCAACCAGCAATAACTTCGGCAAGCTGGTGAAGGAAGAGAGTGCCACACTGAACGGCACGCTGGAGGTTCAGGTGGCCAGTGTCTCTGCCACCGAACTGATGGAGCAGCCCTGCCCGCCACATGTGGCAGCAACGGCCAACGACCAGAACATGCACCGTGCCGATGCTCTGGACGGAACAGCCAATACCATTTACAACGTCAACCTCTACTTCAAGAACACTGACAACGAGATTTACAAGAACAACGTCGGTGCAGCCCGTTGGAGGAACAAGTAAAGGGAAGGTTAAAAGGTAAAACAATTAAAAGTTTAAAAAGTTATGAAGAAATTCAGATTTAGCATCATAGCAGCCATGGCACTGTTGGCAGGCATCAGCATCACGTCGTGTACCGATGCCGGTGACTACAACGATGCCAAGACGGACAATCCGTCGTGGGTCGACAACTACACCGACACGCTGGTCATTGCCCATCCGGAGACGCTGGCCAACAGTACTTGGATACGCTCTGCCGGCCTTAAGAAGAATGCCTACGGGCAGGACGTACAGGGTTTCATCGAAAGTCTTAACTTCGTATCGGAGGACTCTGTAGCCGTCAAGATGAGCGAGGGTGCCACCTCTGGTACATGGAAGGACGACTCGAACACGGATCGTGTTCCCTATTATGAGTACAAGTATTCCAACGTAACGGGTACTGTGGAAATCCTCCAGGAAAGCAAGAACGACAAGGGTGCCGTCACCAAGACGACCATCTTCACCGGCGTTGCCGTCAACGGCAAACAGCAGGTGCTGACGGTAGTACACTATGGAGACATCCCCGTGCAGACCTATCTTGTCAAGCAGTAAGACAAGGAACTGGTCGAATGATTATAAGACAAGAGACTGGCGTAAAGCGGTCTCTTGTCTTATTCAACGCAAACCTTTACGTGAACTTTATCCGTAAAAAAGCGAAAAACATTTGGTGGTTTTAGAAAAAAGTCTTATTTTTGCACAGAATATTATTAAACAAATCTTATATTTATAACTAAAAGTAACTAATTATGAAGAAAATCTTTACTCTTATCTGCGCCCTCGTGGGCTTTGCTGGAGCTGCTAATGCTGCAACAGTTGACGATCTCGCAGTGCTCAAGCACAGCTACGTATTTGTAGCCGACGACTACACGGGTTCTGGTTCTATCGCTCGCGTAAAGGGAACGCTCTTTGGCGATAACCATTTCCTGGATGTTACAGGTGGCTCTATAGCTACTAACAAAGGTAAGGTGAATCTGGCAGCAGCTGACGGCGTACTCGTAACCGAGGAAATTGCTGCTAAGTATGGTGAATATGGAGAGCACCTCAACTCTCTGCGTCTTAAGAAATCTCAGGATGTCATTGCAATGAAGGTTACTGCTGGCTCCAAGGTTATCATTTTCTATCAAGACAACAACAATGATACACGCTATCCTGTCTTTGCTAAGGATGCATCACTGAAAGAGCGCTTTGCCGACGGTGAAAAGTCAGAGCGTGTCAGTAGCTGTAAGCGTATTGAGTGGACTGCTGCTGACGATGGTTTAGTTTATGTTGGTGATAACAATGGTGACATGTTCTTGAGCTTCATCATCGTCGAGGCCAACGAGGCTGCCGGTACTCCCACCGTTAAGGTTGGTGCTCAGACCTTCGAAGGTGGTCTGTGGTTCCGCGAGGTTACCTGTAAAGCTAACGACATGGAAGGATTCCCCACTGTCGTAACCTACACCACCGACGGTTCTACTCCCACAGCTGCCAGCCCTGTCTACACTGCCCCCATCAAGTGCTACAAGGAGACCACTGTGAAGTTCCAGGCTTACATGGACCTGGGTGATGGAAAGGCCGTGGAAGAGGCTATTGCTCCCAATGCAGACAATGAGGTTACTGCCAGCTTCAAGTTTGACGCTCCCACCATCAACGCTAACGGCGCTACCTTCGAGATTGTATCTCCATACGAAGGCAAGGGTGCCACCAACTATTTCTCGCTGGGCGATGGTGACGAGACCCAGGGCAACGGTGCTACGCTGACCGAGTCGGCTACCGTAAAGGCTTGGACCAAGATTGCCAACGGCGAGTATGCTACCTTCACCTCCAATCCCACCACGAAGGACGTCTACGTGCTGAACGCTATCAAGGAGAAGAAGACCATCACCGTTTCTGGCGACGCAGTCCTCGACGAGGAGGCTACCGCTACTTCTACCACTGGCGAGGTCTACAAGGTAGAGAATGGTGTTGTCAATGCTGACAAGGCTGACTTCTTTGTTAAGACTCCTGCTTTCGGCGTAGTGAAGAATGCCGACTACCAGATTGACGGTAAGGAAGTTTACCTGCAAATGAGCAACACCAACATCACCTTCCTCGTTGCTGCCAACGACGTTGTCGACGTGAAGGTTGTATGCTCGAAGAACTCTTGCAAGACACTGGAAAGCGAAGACGAATCTAAGATTGACCGCAAGTGCTACGTGAACGTTAGCGGTACCACTTATGGCAACGACGATGTCACTGCTGAGAATGGTAACATCATCGAGTTCCAGCTGAAAGGTGGTAAGACCGCTAAGCAGCAGAGCGAGAATGATGTAAATGGTGATGGTGTTGTCGACAAGAACGACCAGGAGGAAGTATTCAATGCCGCCGACACATACTACACCTTCCAGAAGTACTCTGGCACTGGTAACATCCTGATTGCCTCTATCGAGATTACTCCCGCCGGAACTACTGGTATCCAGAACGTGAAAGCTGAGAAGGCTGCTAACGACGGTGTCATCTACAACCTCGCTGGCCAGAAGGTGAACAGCGGCTTCAAGGGCATCGCCATTGTGAACGGCAAGAAGGTCGTTCTGAAGTAAGCCAGAGTACCTATTCATACAAAGGCAGAGTTTCCAGAGAGAGACTCTGCTTTTTTCTTTCTGAATTGTTTGGATGTTTAAGAATTAATCCTTACCTTTGCAAACAAACTACTTAGCAACAGCAATGGACACACTCAATGATCAGTTCCTTCCACAAGGACGTACCTACCGTACGTTAAAATGCTTTCAAAAGGCTGAGTGCATCTATGATGTCACCTACTATTTTGCCCACAAGTATCTCAGGCAGAACGACCGTACTGTCGACCAGATGGTGCAGGCAGCACGCTCGGGCAAACAAAACCTGGCAGAAGGCAACATCGACGGTGTAACATCCAAGGAGTTGGAGCTGAAGCTGACGAATGTCAACCGGGCCTCGCTACACGAGCTACTGCTCGATTACGAGGACTACTTGCGTGTCCGCGGCCTTGCGCATTGGGGACCGAAGGATCCGCGCTACCTGCAAACCAGAGATTTCTGTGAAAAGCATCTCGACTCAGCCATCTATCGCGAAAAAATACTCTCGCGCAGCGACGAGGCAATAGCCAATATCGCCATCACGCTGATTCATCAGTGCGATACGCTCATCGTAGGACTGATAGAATGGCTCAAGAAAGACTTCATCAAAAAAGGCGGCATCAAAGAGCAGATGTACCAGGCCCGAAAAGACTGGCAACGCCGCAACGGATATTCTTCTAGTGGGTCTGGTGGGTCTAGTGGGTATGGTGGGTATGGTGAGCAAAAGCCCACAACACCCACAACACCCACAACACCCACTTCACCCACATCACCCACTTCACCCACAACACCCACTTCACCCACATCACCCACAACACCCACTTCACCCACATCACCCACATCACCCACAAAAAAATGCCCCACCTACTAACCCTCGCCGCCTGTCTCTTCCTGACAGCCACAGCAGCCAACAGGCCCATCGACCGCAAGGCACTCGTGACCCGCAACAACCCCGTCATCACCACCGCCGACACGCTGGCATCGCTCAGCGTGGGCAATGGCGGCTTCGCGTTCACCACCGACATCACGGGCCTGCAGACCTTCCCCGAATACTACCGCAACGGTGTGCCCTTAGGCACTCAGAGCGAATGGGGCTGGCACAGCTTCAGCAACCCCGAGCAGTACCGCATCGAGGAGTCGTACTGGATGTACGACTTCGGCCACGGACACCGCGAACTATATGCCACCCAGCCCAAGACGGGCCGCGCCAAGGAGGCCGCCGACTGGTACCGCATCAATCCGCACCGCCTGCACTTAGGCTGCATCGGACTGGAAATAGAGGGTCTGAAGCCCACCGACATTCAAAAGCCCCGCCAGACATTGGACATGTGGACAGGAACCATCAGTTCAAAGTTTAGAGTTAAGAGTTTAGAGTTTAGAGTTAATACCGTCTGTCATCCGGAGCGCGACTTGGTGAGCAGCCAGATTAAAGGCAAAGGGGCAGCCATCAACCTCCGTTTCCCCTACCCAACGGGTGCCCATTGCGATGATGCCTGCAACTGGACGGCCAACGACAGCCACCAGACAGAATTGGTAACCCAGACGGAGCACAGCGCTATATTGAAGCGCACCATCGACGAGACGGTATACTACGTATCACTGACCTGGGAAGAACCGGCGCTATTACGTGAAAAGAGCAAGAACTACTGGGTGCTGGAGTCCGAGGGCAACCAGCTGACTTTCAGTTGCGAATTTTCTCCCACAGTACCCACCGTTCCCACTACACCCACCATACCCACCTTCCAATCCTCCGCCCAACACTGGCAGCACTTCTGGCAGACGGGAGCTGCTGTCGACTTCTCGAAATGCAAGGACAAGCGGGCGCGCGAGCTGGAGCGACGTGTGGTGCTGAGCCAGTGGCTATTGGCAAGCCAGTGTGCCGGCGGCACCCCGCCGCAGGAGACGGGACTGACCTACAACTCGTGGTTCGGCAAATTCCACATGGAGATGATCTGGTGGCACCAGGCATGGCTGCCGCTCTGGAACCACGCCAGCCTGCTCGACCGCACGCTGCGCTGGTACGAGACCGTGGAGCCGAAGGCCCGCGAGATAGCCATGCGTCAGGGCTTCCAGGGCATCCGCTGGATGAAGATGACCGACCGCTCGGGCGAAGAGGCCCCGTCGAAGGTGGGCAGCTTCCTCATCTGGCAGCAGCCACACCTCATCTATCTCGCAGAACTGCTTTATAGAAGCCTCCCCCCTGCCCCTTCCAAAGGGAGGGATAGCCTGCTGGAGCGCTACGGCCGCCTCATTGACGAGACGGCAACGTTCATGGCCGACTTCGCCACCTACGACAAGGTCAACGACCGCTATATATTAAAAGGCATCATCCCCGCCCAGGAGACGCTGAAGGCCTCGGAGACGTACAACTCCCCCTTCGAGCTGGCCTACTGGCACTGGGCCTTACAGGTAGCCCAGCAGTGGCGTGAGCGCCGCGGGCTGGAGCGTGTCGCCCTTTGGGACGACATCATTCAGAAGCTGTCACCTTTGGCCTCCACCCACGATACCCACTCCATCCCACTCTACCTCGCCGCCGAGTCAGCCCCCGACACCTACAAGACGCTCGCCCTCATCAGCGACCATCCCGCCGTGCTCGGCGCCATGGGTATCTTCCCGCAGAGCCGTCTGGTGGACCCGCAGGTGATGAAGCACACTCAGGAGTGGATCTGGGACAACTGGAACTGGAATAAGACCTGGGGCTGGGACTATCCGATGGTGGCCATGAACGCCGCCCGCTTAGGCGTCCCGGAGAATGCCGTCAGTGCCCTGCTCATGGACAAGCGCACCAACACCTATCTGCCCAACGGCCATAACTACCAGGACGGTCGTCTGCGCTGCTACCTGCCCGGCAACGGCGGACTGCTGACAGCCATCGCGCTGATGTGTGCCGGCTGGGACGGCTGCACGGTGAAGAATCCCGGTTTCCCGAAGAACGGCCAATGGGACGTCCGCTGGGAGGGTCTGCAGCCCATGCCATAGTCACTTTGACCTAATTGTCCACCAAGTACAACAATTATTCTCCCCTACATACCAAGGTTTTTCCGTACCTTTGCAAGCAAATTAGATACTAAAACAAAGAACATATGAAGTATTTTGCAAAATTCCTAACAGTAGCCACCCTGCTGCTGATGAGTGCCACCGCCATCATGGCACAAGACGAGAAACTGCCTGCCTTCCCCGGCGCCGAGGGTTTCGGCCGCTATATCACCGGTGGTCGCGGTGGCACCGTCTACCACGTCAAGAACCTCAAGGACAGTGGCTACCAGTCGTTGCGCTGGTCGCTGGCACAGAATCCCGGCAAACCAAAGATCATCGTCTTCGACGTCAGCGGAACCATCCACCTGCAGTCGAAGTTGTCTATTCCCAGCAATGTCACCGTTGCCGGACAGACTGCCCCCGGCGACGGCATCTGCGTTGCCGACTACCCCTGTACCATTAGTGGTAACAACGTCATCGTGCGCTACATGCGCTTCCGGTTAGGCAACGTCAACGTAACGAAGGACGGTGCCGACGGCTGGGACGGCTTTGGCGGTGTCGACAAGCAGGACTGGATTATCGACCACTGCTCTGTCTCGTGGTCCATCGACGAGTGCCTGTCGGTACTGGGCAACAAGAACACCACGGTGCAGTGGTGCCTCGTGGCACAGAGTCTGGTGAATGCCGGACACTCCAAGGGCGCCCATGGCTATGGCGGCAACTGGGGCGGCAGCGGAGCATCGTTCCACCACAACCTGATTGCCCACCACACCTCGCGTACCCCGCGCCTGGGCCCGCGTCCTACCACACAACTGGACGAGCGTATGGACATGCGCAACAACGTCATCTACAACTTCGGCGGCAACGGCTGCTACGGCGGTGAGGGCATGAAGGTCAACATCGTCAACAACTACTACAAGCCCGGTCCCGGCTCGCCTACGGGTGACAAGGGCAAGCGCATTGCCGCTATCGGCGTTCGCACCAACAGCTATGTCACCACCTATCCCGACTACGCTCCTGCCCTCCACCTCTGGGGTAAGTACTATGTGACGGGCAATGTCAACAGCAAGTACCCTGAGGTGAACACCGACAACTGGACGTATGGCATGTACAACCAGATAGACGCCAGCGGCTGCGACGGAACCTACACCAAGACAACCAAGGACACCATCAAGATTGACGAGCCCATCAGGTTCATCGCCACGACCACACATACGGCCCAACAGGCCTACGAAAAGGTGCTCGACTATGTGGGTGCCAGCCTGCATCGCGACTCCTTCGACGAAATGATTATCAGCGACACCCGCAACAACAACGCCAGCCATACGGGCACCGGTCTGAGCAGCGGATTCATCAATTCCCAGAACGACAACAGGCCTGCCAGCGCCAGCAGCTCCTGGAGTGCATGGCCCACGCTGAACAGCGAGACAGCCCCCACCGATACCGATGGCGACGGCATGCCCGACGACTGGGAGACGGCCCACGGACTGGACCCCAGCAAGAAAGCGGACGGTAACGAGCTGGATGCCAGCGGCTACACCAACGTAGAAGTCTATATGAATTCGCTGGTGGCCTCCATCACCGAGCAGCAGAATGCCGGTGGCGAGCTGCAGGGAAGCGTTATCCGTGTCGGCGAGGACATACTCACGGAGTACGAGATAAGCGGTCAGACGTCGAATGGTGACTGGTCGTTCGCTGGTGGCTTGAAAGTCAACCAGACAGGCTCACCCGCAACAGGCAGCAACGGTACCATCAAGTTTTCGGGCAATAAGAAGTACACCATCACCCTGCCCGAGGGCGTGCCTGTAGACCAGGTGACCATCTATGGCTACTGCAACAGCGACGGCAACGAGTCGTACCTGGCCGAGCTGGCTAGCAAGACCTATGGCGCCACGGACTATGTGTTTCCCGCCAGAGACGCTGCCGTCAACAGTGTAACCCATCAAATCACCCTCGACCAGCCTGTCACCAACCAGTTGACGTTTACCACTGGCAGTGGCTCGCAGTCGTGCCTGAAGCTGAACATGCGTATAGTCAGCACGACGGGCATCACCGAAAAGACCGTCATCCTTCAGGGCAACAACAAGTACTACAACCTGCAGGGCGTTGAGGTGACCAACCCGACGAAGGGCATCTACATCTACAACGGACGCAAGATCGTTGTGAAATGAAAGAAATGAAAGAAATGAAGAGAAATGAAAGGAATGAAGAGAAATGAATAAACTGCTATTAACAACTTTACTAACTTTAGGCATGTCTGCGTCATCAATGGCGCAGACGCTGCCGTATCAGGACACAAAGCTGACGGCTGAGCAGCGTGCCGACGACCTCATAAGCCGTCTGACTTTGGACGAGAAGGTGAAGCTGATGATGGACGAATCGCCCGCCATCGAGCGACTGGGCATCCCGCAGTTCCAGTGGTGGAACGAGGCCCTGCACGGTGTAGGCCGCAACGGTTTTTCTACCGTGTTCCCCATCACCATGGCCATGGCGGCATCATGGGACGACGCCCTGCTGCACCGGGTATTCACGGCTGTCAGCGATGAGGCGCGTGCCAAGGCCCAGGAAGCCAAGCGTAGCGGCAACATCAAGCGCTACCAGAGCCTGTCGTTCTGGACGCCGAACATCAACATCTTCCGCGACCCGCGCTGGGGACGTGGTCAGGAGACCTACGGCGAGGACCCCTACCTGACCTCGCGCATGGGACTGGCCGTCGTTCGCGGCCTGCAGGGCATGACGTATGACGGCCAGTGGCTGGGCAACGGCTACAAGAAGCTACTGGCCTGTGCCAAGCACTTCGCCGTACACAGCGGACCAGAGTGGAACCGCCATGAGTTCAATATCGAGAACCTGCCTGAGCGTGACCTGTGGGAGACTTACCTGCCGGCCTTCAAGGCCCTGGTGCAGGAGGGACAGGTGGCCGAGGTAATGTGCGCCTACCAGCGCATCGACGGCCAGGCCTGCTGTGCCCAGAGCCGCTACGAACAGCAGATACTACGTGACGAGTGGGGCTTCAAGGGTATCATCTGCAGCGACTGCGGAGCCATCCGCGACTTTCTGCCCCGGTGGCACAACGTGGCCAAGGACGGTGAGGAGGCTGCCGCCAAGGCCGTACTCTCGGGCACCGACGTGGAGTGCGGCAGCATCTACAAGAACCTGCCCGCTGCCGTCCGACGCGGTGACATCAGCGAGGGAGATATCGACCGTTCGCTGCGCCGCCTCTTGGTGGCCCGTTTCGAACTGGGCGACTTCGATCCTGACGAGCTGGTGGAGTGGACGCAGATTCCCGAGAGCGTCATTGCCTCGAAGGCGCACAAGCAGCTGGCCCTCGACATGGCCCGCCAGGGCATCGTCCTACTGAAGAACGACGGCATCCTTCCCTTGACTGTTGCGACTGAGTCGCAACCTACAGCCAAGTTCGTCGTCATGGGTCCGAACGCCAACGACGCCGTCATGCAGTGGGGCAACTACGCCGGCTCGCCCACTGAAACCGTCACCATCCTCGATGGCATCCGCCAGCAAATGGCAACGCACAATGGCCAGCTCTCAGTTCCTTTTGTACAGGGGTGCGGACTGACGCGCAACGAGTCGTTCGAGAGTCGCTTCAACGAGATGACTGACCCGTTGGGCAACCCCGGCATGCAGGCCATCTTCTGGAACAACATGGAGATGAAGGGCAAGCCCGCAACGACCGTCAACCTGCGACAGCCCATCCACCTCAACAACGGCGGCAACACCGTCTTTGCGCCGGGCGTTGACTTGGAGCATTTCTCCGCACGGCTCGACGGCACCTTCAAGCCGACACGCGACGAAACGCTGATCTTCAATATCAGCGCCGACGACATGCTACGCCTGATAGTCAACGGCGACACTATCGTCGACATCTGGAAAGTACGCCACCGCATACAAGGTGGCAAGAAAGAGCTGACGGTGAAGGCCGGACAGCACTACCGCATACAGATAGACTACGCTCAGGAGAGCGGCTATGCGGCCCTGAACTTCGACATCCAGCACAAGATAGCACCTACCATGCAGGAACTGCTGGCCCAGGTGGGTGATGCCGAGACCGTCATCTTCGTGGGCGGCATAGCCCCGACACTGGAGGGAGAAGAGATGAAGGTCAGCGAACCGGGCTTCAAGGGCGGCGACCGCACCAGCATCGAGCTGCCGCAGTCGCAGCGCAACGTGCTGGCCATGCTCCACCAAGCCGGCAAGAAGGTGGTCTTCGTCAACTGCTCCGGCTCGGCCATCGCCATGGTGCCCGAACTGGAGTCGTGTGATGCCATCCTGCAGGCGTGGTATCCCGGCGAACAAGGTGGTACGGCCGTTGCCGAGGTGCTCTTCGGACAGGTAAACCCCAGCGGCAAACTGCCCATCACCTTCTACAGGAGCACCGACGACCTGCCCGACTTCCTGGACTACTCCATGACTAACCGCACCTACCGCTACTTCCAAGGCGAGGCACTGTTCCCCTTCGGCTACGGACTGTCGTACACCACGTTCGATATCAGCAAGCCGCAGTATATCAAAAATAAGGTACGCGTAAAAGTGAAGAACACCGGCATGGTGGACGGCACGGAGGTTGTACAGGTCTACATCCGCAACCTCGCCGACAAGAAGGGGCCGCTGAAGACACTGCGTGCCTACCAGCGCGTCACGCTGAAGGCCGGCGAAACCAAGACCGTTGATATTGATCTGCCCCGCAGCCGCTTCGAAGGCTGGGACGTCCAGTCTAACAGCATCCGCGTCGTTCCCGGCTGCTACGAGCTGATGGTTGGTTCGTCCAGTGCCGACAAGGACTTGAAGAGAATCCTGGTTACCGTCAAATAACAGTTTGTCTGGTACAAAAAAGGCTGCCTCAATGGGGCAGCCTTTTTTGAATCAGTATTGTGTCTACCATGTGATCTTGTTAGCCACGCGCTGCAGTATCAACGAGGCATCCTGAGCGTCCACCTGTCCGTCGTCGTTCACGTCGCCCCCTTCCACGGGCGGAATCTTGTTGGCAGCAGACTGCAACACGAGCGAGGCGTCCTGAGCGTCCACCCGGTCGTCGCCGTTCGTGTCGCCTCGGTCATTCTCGATCATCAGCGCCCTGAAGTCGTCAATGTCCTGCTGTGAGATGCCGAAACCCCGTGCCATACTCTCTATCTTCTCGCTAAACGTGTTCCCCTGATAGTCGGTCTTAATCTTACTGACCAACTTCTTATAGTAATGGTCATTTTCATTGGTGTCATTATCAGCACAAGTCCTATAACGGCCGTCGTAGGTGTACGACGTCATCTCATACTCCTTGGCCAAGTCACTTTCTGAAACGCCCAATAGGCCCTCCAGCATGAATGCGAACGAACCGGTGCGGTCGGCCCCTAAGTTACAATGGAAAATGACTTTCTTCCCTGCACGCAGACTATTCACGACCAATTCAAAGCAGTTCTTGTTCTGCGTCGGACTATTATTCAGGAATTTAAGATATTGCTGAACCATGTAGGCGCTATTTTCATCTGTTTTATAGACATACTTATCCAGGCTATTCTTAACTGGACTGCCAGAATATTCGCCAAAATCAATCTCTACGCCTACCCCCTGTACGTCAAGCAGTTCTGTCTTGCCCTCATCGGTAATCGTAAACCGATTGGATATCTCCAGTTCGCCGGTACGGAACACCTGGCCATATTTGACGTGCTTACCGTTGGGCAGTTTCCATCCACCAATGTCGCGGAAGTTGTAAATATAGCCGATGTTCAGCATCCTGACCTGACCTTCCGTCTTGAAATCGCCGGTCTTGATCAGCGTCTGGGTGTTGTTAGCTTCCACGACATACAGTTTGTACGTATAGAAAGTCTGTGGTATGAGGTTCCAAATCTGAAGCAGTTTCGACTCGACGGGGTAACGGTCAGTACGCACCAGTTGTCCTTTCGTATATACTTCCATGACGAGTTCCTGACCCCCATCAACAGTTGGCGGTATCAGGCAGACTGGCGCCGGCAGGTCTTTACGGTACGAGGTGTACTGTGTAGAGTAATCGGTAATCTTCGTAAAAGTATAGTCGTCATCGGGATATAGCGTGTTCTGGATGAACTGATGATTGACCTCGTTCTCTAAGCAGAAGTTCTCTATCGCTTCGCCTTCCTCCACGATGGTGATGCCGGTCGACTGCTGAGTCCACCCTGCTTTTTTGTAGGCAGCCAGCGTACCGATGGGTATATGCAGCACACAACTGGAAGGCACATTCGTAAAGACACCTGTACCTAGCGACTGCGGATACAGCATATTGCTATAAATATGTTTCAGCGAGGAGCAACCGGAGAAAGCATTGTTGCCGATTTTCATCACAGTACTGGGTATCGTCACGGCAGTCAGATTGCTGGAGCCCGAAAAAGCATCAGCAGCAATAGCGGAGACGTAATAGGTAGTGTTAGAAGAAGTCACCGTCTCAGGAATCACGATTTCTCCTGAATAGGAAGACGATGAAGCCCCCCACCAACTCCAGCCTGATGATTTTTTAGTGACGGTAGCCTGTGACTTAAAATTATTATCATAACTTCTTGATAGCGTATAATTAATCCCGCCAATCTCATCAGCATGAGCCAACGCAGGGAGCACAATTAGGAGCAGTAATATCAGTCGTTGCTTCATCACAATATATTTATAGGTATTACATGCTACAAAGATATAACATTCCTTCCAAAAATGCAAATCTCTCCGCATTTTTTTGTTTATTGCGTCCACTTTAGCAGGCAAGTGTCAGAAAAAGATACTTACAGGTTGTAGATCATCCAAGCGAGGTAGCCCAGATAGCCCAGGACGAGGACAGCACCTTCCCAGCGTTCCACGGTATAGCGAGTTCGCGAGAAGAACCATACCAGAGTGACGGACAGGAACATCACTGCCATATCAAGGGTTGTGATGCCTTCGATGGCCAAGGGACTGATAGTGGCCGTCAGGCCAAGAATCATCAGGATGTTGAAAACGTTGGAACCGATAACGTTGCCGATGGCGATGGCCGACTGTCCCTTGCGGGCAGCGACAACGCTGGTGGCCAGTTCGGGTAACGACGTGCCGCCTGCAACTACGGTCAGACCCACGACACCCTCGCTGACACCTAACGCCAAGGCGAGACTGGAAGCGCGGTCGACGAAGACATTGCTGCCGATGACCAGCAGGGCAAGACCGAGTAATACATAGAAACAAGAGAGTAGCGGATGACGGGGGCGGTTCTCTTGAGCTGTCACCTCGCTTTGATCAGGTAAAGCGTCCCCATGCCCTTTCACCACCAAGAAACTATATGTCGTGAAGGCTGTGAAACCTGCCAGCAGAATGATACCATCAAGGCGACCCAGAAAGCTATCAATAGCCAACAGAATGAGCAGTGCAGTGGCACCGATGGAGAATGGTATGTCCTTCTTGACCGTCGAGCGGCTGATAGTCATCGGGGCCACCATTGCTGCACAACCTACGATGAGCATACAGTTCATGGTGTTGGAACCGACAACATTACCCACGGCTAAATCCGGCGTCCCTTTCAAGGCCGACACCAAGCTGACAAACAACTCCGGCGCCGACGTTCCTGCGGCGACAATGGTCAGGCCGATAACAATCTCAGGGATATTCATCCGGCGTGCCAACGCAGACGCACCCTCCGTCAGACGGTCGGCACCCACCAACACCATCGTCACACCGACGACAATAAGTAAAACATCTAATACCATTCTTTTCTGATAATTAAAACATCCATATCTATTCCTCGTCGTCGTCAAGGTCCCAGTCGAAGTCGCCATAGCCTTCGAGTGACGGGCCGACGAAGTCGTCCAGGGCACGGCGGTCCTTCTTGGTGGGGCGGCCCGTGCCGCGCTGACGATTGACGAAGCCGCTGATGCGGTTCATCTCCAATAGTTCATACTGGTCGGGCGTGGTGACGTTCTCATAGATGTCGGGCAGCAACTTCGCCCCTACCCGTTGCTCGATGGTCTTCAGGATTTTGAACGAATAGGTCACAGGCGGCTTGCGCACGCTGACCACTTCGCCCTCCTTCACCATCCGCGAGGGTTTGACATTCATGCCACCGATGGTGACGCGACCGTTCTTGATGGCGTCGGCAGCTATCGAGCGTGTCTTGAAGATGCGCGCCGCCCAAAGCCATTTGTCTATTCTTGCTTCCATTTTTACACAATAGGGTCGGTTTTCTCTTCGAGAGTGTCGCGTTGCAATCCGCTGTGTACTTGTCCTTTACCCAGCTTATTGTACTGGTTCATCGTGATGTCGATGCCAGCGAGGACGAAACTCTTGATGATGTCGACTGCCAGCGTGATAGCAGGCTGCAGCCTCTCCAGTTCCTCTGCGGGGAAACGACCGAGCACATGGTCTATTTGCCTGCCCACGGGATAATCGTTGCCGATACCCATACGCAGTCGGGCATACTGCTGGCCGATGAGCTGCTGGATATGTCCCAAACCGTTATGGCCACCGTTAGAGCCATTGGCCTTTAGGCGGAACTGGCCCACAGGGATGGCCACATCGTCGCTGACGACGAGCAGGCGGCTCTGGTCAATGTTCTCCTTGTTCAGCCAGTAACGCACAGCATTGCCGCTGAGGTTCATGTAGGTGGTTGGTTTCAGCAGCAGCACCTTGCGCCCTTTGAGTGACGTCTCTGCCACGAAACCGTATCGCTTATCCTCAAAAACGATATTGGACGCCTTAGCAAAAGCGTCCAATACCATCCATCCTGTATTGTGGCGGGTCTCGGCGTATTCGTCGCCAGGGTTACCCAATCCAACAATTAAGTACTTGTCCAATTGTCAATTATGAATTATCAATTGTCAATTCTGAATTACTCAGCGGCAGCAGCCTCAGCAGCAGCCGAACGAGAAGCACGGGTAGCCTTGACAGAGCAAACGATAACCTCCTTCGGAGTAGCAATCTCCAGGCCCTCGAAGCTCAGCGAGCCAACCTTGATGGCCTTACCCAGCTGCAGATCGGTAACGTCGATGTCCAGCTTCTCAGGAATATTCTTATAAGGAGCGGTAACGTTGATCTTGCGGATAGAGAGGCTCAGACGACCACCATCACGAACACCCTGAGCGTGACCAGTCAGGTTGACGGGGATACCAACGGTGATAGCCTTGGTCTCGTTGATCTCGTAGAAGTCAGCGTGCAGCAGGGCATCACTTGTGGGATGGAACTGGAGCTCCTTGATGATAGCCTTGTGCTCAGCGCCGTCGATGTTCAAGTTGACAACATAAACGTGGGGAGTGTAGACAGCCTTGCGGAGCTCAGCCATAGAAGCAGTGAAGGCAAATGCCTCGGGCAGACCGTTCTCACCCTTCTTCTCACCATACAAATTGCAGGGTACCATACCCTCCTTACGAAGCAGCTTAGAGGCCTTCTTGCCTGTGCCGGTGCGCTTCTGACCGTTAACGTTAATTTCTAACATAATTAATAATGTGTTACTCTAAAATTAAGTTTACTTTGCTTAATCCACCATCACACGATGCGAAAAGCGGCTGCAAAGGTACACTTTTTTTGCCAAACAGCCAAATATTATTGAATATTTTCTGCTTTTCTTGAGTGTATCTCGAAAAATCTTCGTACTTTTGCATCACGTAAACATGAATGATTATGAACAAAAAGGTATTTTTCTTCCTCTTAAACGTGCTTTTCTGCTGTGTTGTCACCATCCACGCACAAGACATACAGAAGAGTGAGTTACAGAAACGTGCTGAGGCCATCGACCCTAAGAAGCAGCCAAACACAGCCCGTTCGTTGTATGTTCAGGCTTTTAAGGACTATTGCAACAAGGGGCAGTTACGGCAGGGAGCGCAGTGTGTAGCCACAGCCGCGTCATTATATTATAAAGAGAACTTATATAAGGAGGCTTTCGATTTGCTGTATCAGGCCGACCAGGAAATCATTGCCGCCCAACAGCCCACCAACGTCAAGGCTGCCGCCCACTATCTGTTGACCAAAGAGCGTCTGCAGATGTATATCAAGCTGAAGAAGAGCGAGAGTGCCAAAGCCCAGCTGAACGCTCTGGAGGTGATAGCCACCCGTGCATCGGACGAAAGCATCAACAACGATCTGCTCTACACCAAGGCCATCTACTACTACACCTTCGGCATGAACGCCCAAGGCAATGCTGTGTTCAAGGAAATGGCCGACAAGCTGACGGCCAGCAAGAACTATGACAAGGTGGACGAGGTATACCAGACGCTGATTGCCAACGGTCGCAAGTCGGGTAATGCCAACATGGTAGCCCAGTCGTACAGAAACTACCTGGCCTGGAAGGACTCTACCAACGCCATCAAGCATGCCGACGAGATCAAGGCCCTGAAACAGCAGATTGCCGACAACGAGGCGTCCATCGCCGAGAAGGACAGTACGCTGACCACCCGATGGGTGTTCATCATCGGTCTGGCCATCCTCGCGGCTGCACTGGCTGCCGCACTGGTTGTGGGAGGCATCATCCTGCTGCGTTTCATCATGCTGACACGCAAGCAGAAGAAGACCATCGAGCTGGCCAACGACAGCAACGCCCTCAAGGCACAGTTCATCAGCAACATGTCGGCCCAGCTGAAGCCGACCCTCGAGAAGCTGGACAGCCGGCAGCCGGAAGTCAAAGCCCTGCTGGACTTCTCGCAGCACGTGCAGACGCTGTCAGAGTTGGAGAACTCAACCGACGACATCGAGTTGGAGGACACGCCGGTGCATCCCTTCTGCGAAAAGCTGATGGAACAGATACGTCCCTTGGTCAAGAGCGGTGTCACGCTGACCGTCAACGCTCCTAAGCTGAATGCACTCATCAACAAGGAATACGTGTCGCATATCCTGCTCCACCTGCTGACCAACGCTGCCGAGTACACGCCGGCAAACGGAAAGATAACCCTCGACTTCAAGAAGCGCGGCCAGCATACCCACCAGTTCCTGGTATCAGATACCGGCGACGGCATCCCCGAAGAGAAGCGTGACGATATTTTCAAGCCATTCCTGGAAATCCACGACCTCACCAAGGGCGACGGACTGGGACTGCCCATCTGCAAGCAGATGGCCTTGAAGATGAAAGGCGACCTCGACATCGACCCCGCCTATGTAAAAGGGACACGCTTTGTGCTGGAACTGCACGCATAAACACAGAACAAAACAGTTAGAATCTCGAAAAACCAAAAGAAAACCAATTTTTCTTTTGGTTTTTTGCTCAGTTTGCATTACCTTTGCAGCTGATAAGAGTATCAAAGAGAAAGAATAGAAGTTATGATTAACAGAGAACTGATTAGAATCAAGATAGTTCAGCTGACGTATGCGTACTATCAGAATGGAAGCAAGAACATTGACACGGCTGAGAAGGAACTGCTCTTCAGTCTGTCGAAAGCCTATGACCTTTACAATTATCTATTGGCGCTCATCGTTGGCATTACCAAGGAAGCACGCCGCCATCTGGAGGTCGCCGAATCGAGGGCCAAACGAGAGGGCACGCCGATGCCTTCCACTCGTTTTGTCTATAATCGTTTCGCACTGCAGTTGGAACAGAACAAGATGCTGTGCGACTTCATGGAGACCCAGAAGAAATCATGGGATGACGAGCCTGAGTTCCTAAAGAAAATCTATACGCAGATTACCGAGAGCCAGATTTACAAGGACTACATGGAGGCCGAGGAGGACAGCTATCTGGCCGACCGCGAGCTATGGCGCAAGCTGTACCGCACACTTATTGAGAACAATGCCGACCTGGATATGCTGCTCGAGGAGCAGAGCCTTTACTGGAACGACGACAAGGAGGTGGTAGACACCTTCGTTGTCAAGACCATCAAGCGCTTTGACGAGAAGAACCGCTCGACACAGGAGCTGTTGCCTGAGTACGACTCCGAGGAGGACAAAGAGTATGCCCGCAAACTCTACCGTGCCACCATCATGAACGGCGAGGAGTATCAGCGACTGATGAGCGAAGCATCGCGCAACTGGGATTTTTCACGTCTGGCCTACATGGACATCGTCATCATGCAGATTGCCATTGCCGAGATGCTGAACTTCCCCTCCATTCCCGTCAGCGTCACCATCAACGAGTATGTGGACATTGCCAAGATCTACTCTACCCCACGCAGTGCCGGCTACATCAACGGCATGCTGGACTCCATTGCTCATCATCTGGTAGACACAGGACGAATGCTGAAGCAGGTTAGAAATTAAAGATTTTAAATTAAACATTAACTATATATGACACAGTTATTCTTAGCAGCACAGGCTGCACAAGGCGGTGGCAGCATCAGCTTCATCGTCATGATGGTAGCAATCTTCGCTATCATGTACTTCTTTATGATTCGTCCGCAGCAGAAGCGTCAGAAGGAGATTCAGAAATTCCAGAACTCCCTGGCTGAAGGCACGGAGGTTATCACTGGTGGCGGCATCTACGGCACCGTTAAGCGTATCGACCTGACCAAGGGCATCATCGAGGTGAAGATTGCCGACGGCGTTGTCATCAAGGTCGACAAGGGCTATGTCTTCAAAGACACCAGTAGCACTCCCATACAGCAGAAATAATCTGCAATTTTCGCGTTAACCACCATACCACGTGGAAGAAGGCATCTTCAAGACTATCAAGAGCTTCTTGTTCAGCAACCTGAACAAGCAGTTCTTGGTTTTCATGTTCTTTCTATTCCTTTCGGCTATATTCTGGCTGATTATCACGCTGAACGAGACCTTTGAGAAAGAGCTGAAGATACCCGTCACCGTCAGCAACATTCCTAAGAATGTCGTGCTGACCTCGACACCCATGGATACGCTGCGTGTCACGGTACGAGACAAAGGATGGATGATGTTCTCCTATATGTATAGTGAAAATCGTCCCATGCTCAAGGTCAACTTCAAGAACTACGACCGTGGCAACGGTGGCGGTGCGGCGTCTAACTCTGAACTCAAGCGCCTGCTGGAACAGGTTTTGGAGAGTTCGTCGAAGGTGATAAGCATCAAGCCTGAAAAGTTTGACTTTTTCTACAACAACGGTGAGCGCAAGCGCGTTCCCGTCAGATGGGCAGGCAGGGTTATTCCCGAGCAGCTCTACTTCATCTCCCATGTCACGTACAGCCATGACAGCGTGGAAGTATATGCCTCTAAGGAGAAACTCGACAGCATTCATGTGGTGTATAGCGAGCCGCTGAATTACGTTGGTTTCCGGGACACGCTGACCGTGACCTGCAAGTTGTCGCATGCCAGCGATGTCAAGGTGGTGCCCGAGCGTATCGGCATCTCCTTCCATACAGACGTGCTGACCGAGGAGAGTATTTCCGTCCCCATCCAATGCATCAACCTGCCAGATGGCAAGGTGCTCCGTACCTTCCCGGCAAAGATCAAAGTCCACTTTGTGGCAGGCGTCAGTCGGATACGCACGCTGAAACCCGAAGACTTCAGCGTTATCGCAGACTATCAAGAAATCACCCAGAATCCGTCAGACAAATGCACGCTCTATCTGCAGAAGATTCCTGAGGGTATCAGCCGCGCCACGCTCAGTTCGAAGCAGGTAGACTATCTCATCGAAGAAGAATGAAGACAGGCATTACAGGAGGTATCGGCTCAGGCAAGAGCTATGTCTGCCAGCGTCTGGCCCTGCGCGGCATACAAGTCTACGACTGCGATAGCGCCGCCAAACGCCTTATCCGCACCTCACCCGACATCCAGCAACAGCTGACAGCCCTGATAGGCCCGGAGACCTACGTTGACGGGTGCCTGAACAAAGCTGCCGTCAGCCGTTTCCTACTCAGCAGCGAAGCCAACGCCCACGCTATTGACGCTATCGTCCATCCTGCCGTATTCCACGACTTCGAGGAAAGCGGCATGCTGTGGATGGAGAGTGCCATCCTTTATGAGTCGGGCATCGACCGGCTGGTAGACAACGTGGTGGTGGTCACCGCCCCAGAGGAAGTGCGTATCCAACGCATCATGCAGCGCGACGGCATCACCCGCGAAAAAGCTCTTCAATGGATCGACTGCCAGTGGCCCCAACAGCAGGTCAAGGCACTGGCAGACTATGAGATTGTCAACGACGGCATAGCCGACATCGACAGTCAGATAGACCGGCTATTGCTGCTGATGGGTCAGAAGTTATAGTCGTCAGAACCGTCCCAGTCGCTTTCCCCCGACAGCAGGAAATCTGCAGCCGATGGAGCATCGGCACCGAAGAAATCACCCGTATATTTGGTAATTCTGTTGCGAGTCACCGGCACCTGCTCGAAGACACGCTCCTTCAGCACCTGGTCGTTGGCGCCATACACCGAGACCGTCATCTTCAGCACGCCCGTCTCTGCATGGGGGAAGGTATAGACGTCAAAGGTCTGCTGTCCTTCGGCCAGCGTTATCATCACCGTCTGTCTGGAATCGACACAGCCATAACCTGTCTGGGGACTGAATGTCGATGAGCCGCCGGTATAATAGAAGCGAATCTTGACAGCCGATGCCGGCAGTGCCTTTGTCAGTTCCATCCTGAACATAGAGACGGCACGCGTCAGCGTCAACTGGTAGGTCTCCGGCGTGTTGCCTACCGTTAGGTCACCATAATAATAGAAGGTGTCGCTGACAAGGTTGCTGGGGAATGTGACCTTGTCGACAGCCGATATCGTAGCAGATCCGTCACTGTTGTGTCCGATGACGACCAGCTGGTAGACACCAGCCTCCAAGGTCACAGCAACTGTACCGAAGGAGTCGTCGCTCGCTTTCTGGCTCACCGTCTTCACCTTCTCACCATTCTGGAAGAAGGCGACATTCAGTCGGTTACACAGTTGGGTTACTGGTTGCGAACTGCGTGTTTCAAAGGGCAGTTGCTCAAATACAGACAACTGCAACACCACATTGTTCTCTGTTTTCTTCGCAGACGATTCCTCACCATCGACCAATGTTTTCTCACAACCTGCCAGCAGTACCCAAACTGCCAGCAGCAAGATTTTTGCGATATTTTTCATAACTTTAGGCTTTTATTAATGCAAAGATAGTAAATATCTACAAAACAACAATGGAATCCATATTATTTATTTGGCTTTTTGCTCACTTATTCGTACCTTTGGCTTCGCCGAAAGTACTTTCGCTCGAAAAAGCTCAAAGTTCCTTTGGCTTTTTGCTCACTTATTCGTACCTTTGCACGGAAAAATCAAAAAATAAAAGAACAAATGAAACAAACCATTTTAGCTATCTCCGGCAAGCCCGGACTCTACAAACTCGTATCACGCGCCAAGAACAGCCTCATTGTCGAGGCTTTGGACGACACCCATAAGCGCATACCCGCTTTCGGTACCGACCGCATCACTTCGCTGGCAGACATTGCCATGTTCACCGATACCGATGACGTGCCCCTGATGAACGTACTGGCCGCCATACGCGACCTGGAGGGCGGCAAGGCGTCAAGTGTCGACTTCCGCAAGGCATCGCCCAAAGAACTGCACGATTACTTCAGCAAGGTATTGCCCAACTGGGATCAGGACCGCGTGCAGAACAGCCACATCAAGAAGCTCATCCAGTGGTACAACATCCTGGTGAAGGCCGGCATCACGGACTTCGAAGAGGAGATGGCACCCACCGAGGGTGACAACATCGACGACCGCCAATAAAAAGTAAAAAGGTAAAAAAGTAAAAAGGTAAGAGACCGAGTGCAGTAGTCTTTTACCTTTTTACTTTTTTACATTTTTCAGAATCGTCCGGGACGGCCACCACCGAAGCCGCCGCCTCCGAAGCCGCCACCGCGACCACCACGGCCACCGCCGAAGCCACCAGGTCCTCCCTGGCCACGGCCGCCACGACCACCACGGCCACCGCCGAAGCCACCATTGAATCCGCCTCCAAACAGGTTCAGACGGTAGATGACATGTACCATGGCATAGCTGGTGATGGCATTGTACTCCGTATCGCTGCGCTGCATGGCATTGAGGATGCTGCTGACGGTGGACTGCTGCTGCAGGATGTCGTAGAACTGCAGCGAGAGCGTCAGGGCATTACCCTTGAGGAACGACTGTGAGAGCTGGGCATTCCAGATGAGCTCGTTGGTATTCATCGACTCGTCGCTGTATCCACGGCGGCTCTGCATGTTGATGTTGGTCGTCAGCTGCATGCCCCACGGTGCGGTAACACCTGTCATGGCACCATACGAGAACTGCCAGGTGTCGAGGTTGTTGTTGGACTGGAGCTCGCTGCGACGGTAGGTATAGTTCAGCGAACCGTTGAGTTCGAATTCGAACCAGTCGTTACGATAGCTTGCAGACAATCGCTCGCCGACGCCCAAGGCCTTGGTAACACTCTTCTGTGAGTCAGCCATATTGTTGACGCTGACAAAGCCTACATTATGATTGTAGCTCAGGTTCGTGAAGGTGTTCACGTTGAAGAAGGCTGCCGAGTCGATGGCGGTATTGAACATGAATCCCAGATTGCCATTCCAGTTGCCGTCGATATTCTCCGGACGGGTGATGGTTCCACCGGTCTCCGTATTATACGTGGTCTTGTTCGACACTGAGTTGCTGGTCGTCGAGAAGTTCACGAACGTCATGACGGCACGCTGGTGATTGGTGAAGTAGTCGTTGTAGAAGAGGTTGATGTTCTGTGTGAACGACGGCTTCAGACCTGGGTTACCCGTTGTGATGCGCAGGGGGTTGCTGTCGTCGTAGACGTCGAGCAGGTTGCTGATGGACGGCTGCTGGGTGTTGGCACGGTAGGTCACACGCAGCTGTCCGGTCTGTGACTTCTTCCAACGGAAGTCCAGCGTCGGCGAGAAGTTGGTCACGGTGCGGGTGGTGTCGGCACGCAGGCGTGTCGTTGCGCCATTCACCAGCTTGGTGTAGTCCTGTACGAAGTGTGACTTCTGGGGAACCACCTGGAAACCGACGTTCAGGTTATATGTCGGACGCACCACGCGGAGCGTGACTTCAGCGGTATGCGTATAATTCTTGTAGTTGGAGTAGCGGCTCAGCGTCTGGTCCTCGTAATCATCCAGCGGCAGGGGCAGCGGATCCAGATAGACATCGAAATTGCGATACTGCGGCTCAATGCCCGAGTAGTCGACGCCATAGAGGCTGTAGGTCTTGCGGTCGCTCTTGGTATAGCTGTACTGATAGCGGTAACCGAACTGCAGGTAGACGCGGTTGGCAATAGGCTCGCTATAGTTTGCGCGCAGCGAATAGCCCCAGTTGTCCTGCGGTGTCAGGTTGTAACGGTTGGTAATCGTGGTGTCGGGAGTGGTAAACAGGTAGATGTAGTTGTTCGACATCGACTTGCTGGTACCCTCGCCCCAGTTGGCATTCACCTGCAGGGTGATGTTGCGGCCACGGTTGTTCAGGCGGCGGTTGTACTGCAACATACCGCGCAGGCTCTTGGAATCGCTATAGTTCACACCGTCGCTGAGATTGTAGTTCTTGACGATGCCGTAGTCCCGGGCCAGCTTCACGACCTCGCTCAGCGGGTCGTCGGAATAGTCGTACGGATTCTGGTCGAACGTGGCACTCGTGCTCCAGTTTGTACCGTCGTTGCTGTTGTACGAGAAGTTAGGACGGAACATGATGTTGGTCATCGTGTCGGGCTGCCACTCCAGACGCATCTGACCGTTCCACTGGTTGCTGCGGGAGAAATTCTGACTCTTGCTATTGCTGAACGACGTTGTCGTACCGCTGTAGAAGCTCTCGGTGGCACTCTTCGAGTAGGTGTCGCCGTCGCTATGGTTCCAACGGATGCTACCGTCGATGGTCAGCTTGTTGGTCTTCTCGTAGTTCAGGTTCAGACCCGTCATCTTCATGGCGTTCAGTCCCTGACGGCCACCGCCGAAACGACCGCCGCCACCACCTCCGGGGAATCCCTGGTCGTTGGTATTGTTGGCATTGGACATCAGGAACACCTTCAGGTCGTCCTTCATCACACCACCGAAGATACGGCCTGCATAGCGATTCTTCGTACCGGCAGCCAGGTCGGCATTCACCATGACACCCTTGTTCATGCCGGCCTTGATGCCGAAGTCGAGCACCGTCTCCTCTTCGCCGTCCTCAATACCCGAGACACGGGCCATGTCGCTCTGCTTGTCGTAAGCCCTGATGCGGTCGATGATGTTCGTCGGCAGGTTCTTCATGGCGGTCTTCGTGTCGCCCGTCATGAACTCCTTGCCGTCCACCAGGATCTTCTTCACCTGCTTACCGTTAATCTTGATGCTACCGTCGTCGCTGACTTCGGCACCGGGCAGACGGCGCACCAGTTCCTCGACCACCGAGCCCTCCGGCGTACGGAAGGCAGCAGCATTATATATAAAGGTGTCGGCCTTCAGCATCACCTTGGCAGCATGACCCGTAACGGTGGCACCCTTCAGCATGATGGCGTCGGGCTCCATCGCGATGTTGCCCAGGGCCACATCCTTTTCGGCTACCTTGACGCGCTTGGTGTAGGGTTTGAAGCCCACGCAGGTCACCTGTAGTATAAATTCACCTGTCTGCTGAGTGGCAATCTTGAATTTGCCCTCCATGTTGGTCAGCGCACCCTTGACGAGCGTGCTGTCAGTCTTCAACAATTTGACAGTGGTTTGCGGAATGGGATCTTGGGCGTCGTCAATCACCATACCTGAAATGTTGTGCTGAGCCATAGCCACTACAGCCACCAGCGACATCAGCGAAAAGAGCAGAATACGTTTACAATCCATAATTTTTAACGATTTACGCTATTTATGACGCAAAGAAGTTTTGAAGGTTTAAAAAAAAAGTGTAATTTTGTGCGCAAAAACCAAACAATGACTTATGGAACCACAAAAAGTAATCATCTCCCATGACCTGGAACAGGCGCTGACAGCAGCCATTGCCGAGGTCAGGCACGACCATTTATTCGTACTTGTCGACGACACCACCGAGCGTCTCTGCCTGCCCGTCATCAGCAGTTTTGAGTGTATCAAACCCGCCCGTACCATCGTCATCGGTTCCACCGACGCCAACAAGACGCTGGACTCGCTGAGCCACGTATGGGCCGAACTGCAGCGCATGGGTGCCACGCGCCACTCGCTGATGGTCAACCTCGGCGGCGGCATGGTCACCGACCTGGGCGGCTTTGCAGCATCGACGTTCAAGCGCGGCATACCTTATATTAATATACCCACCACCCTGCTCTCGATGGTCGATGCCAGCGTAGGCGGAAAGACAGGCATCAACTTCGGCGGACTGAAAAACGAAATCGGCGTCTTCAACAACGCCCGCAGCGTCATCCTCGACACCGAGTTCCTGCGGACCATGGACCGCGAAAACATCCTCTCCGGCTATGCCGAGATGTTGAAGCACGGCCTCATCGACTGCGAAGAGCACTGGGCAACGCTCCTTCGTCCTTCGTCCGACGACCAATTATCAATTGTCAATTGTCAATTGCCAATTACAAGCGTTCAGCGTAGCGTCGCCGTCAAGCAGCGCATCGTCACCGAGGACCCCACGGAGCAGGGACTGCGCAAGGCCCTCAACCTGGGACACACCGCCGGTCATGCCTTCGAGTCGCTGGCACTCGAGCGCCAACCCGTCCTCCACGGCTATGCCGTAGCGTGGGGACTGGTGGTAGAACTGTACCTCAGCTGCGTCAAGACAGGCTTCCCTACCGACAAGATGAGAGCCACCGTCAGCTTCATTTTCGAGCACTACGGGCGCATGTCCATCACCTGCGACGACTATCCCCGCCTGCTGGAGCTGATGCACCACGACAAGAAGAACGAAGGCAACACCATCAACTTCACCCTCCTGGGCGCCATCGGCGACATCCGCATCAACCAGACTGCCACCGAGGACGAAATCAAGGAAGCCCTCGACTTCTACCGCGAAGGCCTGTAAAGCCTGTAAAGAGTCACGCTTTACGCAAGAAAAGGCAAGAAAGATTTGGCCATTTAAATCATTCTTCGTACTTTTGCAGCACGGCAAAGAATAAAGAAGAATAAAAGAGAATAAAGAAGAATAAAAGAGAATAAAGAAGAATAAAAGAGAATAAAGAAGAATAAAGGTGAACAAAAAAGAAGATATCCATAGTCTGTTTCAGCCGACATTCGGGAATCGTCCAGAGCAGTATATTGGTCGCGATGGAGTGATTGAGCAATTCATGTCGGGGCTTGAGGAACCTGTGGGGTCACGTAACCGCTGTACGTTATTTCTCGGGCAACGTGGAATGGGCAAGACAGCTTTGCTGCTTGAACTGAGCGACCGTGCTCAAAGAGCAGGTTATGTGGTGGCACGTGTGACAGCCCACGAGGGGATGCCACAGGCTATTATCGAGCAGTTCCAGCTAAACGGTTCAAAGTTCTTCAATGACGACAAGCGGAAACTGACTGGTGTGAGTGCCGGTGCGTTAGGGTTCTCGTTCGGCCTTACTTTCTCGGAGGCGGCTCAGCAGCAATATGGTTTCCGCTCTAAGATGTCACTGATGTGTGACAAACTGGCTGAGAAGGGCAAAGGTGCTCTGATTCTGATTGACGAAGTGCGCACATCGGCTGCCATGCGCGAGGTGGCATCGGCTTATCAGGAGCTTGTAGGCGACCGCAAGAACATTGCGATTGCAATGGCTGGACTACCGCATGCGGTTTCCAGTGTGCTGAATGACAGCGTGTTGACATTCTTGAATCGTGCAACCAAGGTGGAGTTGGGCTTGATTTCGACCAGCCTGATTAGGGCTTATTACGAGCGGGCGTTCAGGTCGATAGGCATTAAGACCTCGGACGAAATCCTTGACCGTGCAGCGTTGTCGACCCGCGGGTTCCCATACTTGATGCAACTGATTGGCTACTATGTACTCCAATACGCATCGGATAGTGGGGCTGTGACAAATGACGTAATGATAAAGTCGGAGAAAGCGGCGATGAAGGATATGGAAGATAATGTGTTTAAACCTATCCTAACTCCTTTGTCTGATAATGACAGGAAATTTTTACAGGCTTTAGCTCGTTGTGGCGGCACCGTGACCACAGCAAAACTGCAAGCGGCGTTAGGCAAGAGAGGACCAGCCATCCAGCCATATCGCAAACGTCTGATAGAAGCTGGGGTCATTGAGGCTCCAAGACGTGGAGAACTGGTGTTTGCCGTCCCGTATTTGGCGGAATATATGCTAACACTGTAAAAATTTCATGTCTGGCGTTATCGAATTTTATGCTCCGCGGTGCAGGATTTTATTCTCCGCCGAGGAGGTCTCGCTGATACTTTGAGCAAGAGTTAGCCATAAAAGTCTGCACGATGAGGCATCAAACCCGCCTCTATGAAGCATAAAATCCACCACTGCGGAGCATCTTTGGGCTATGCAGATATGCTGTTTGCATGATGTAAACAGCATATCTGCATTATCTAAATATGGCACTTCGACCAGGCGGGAACGGCACTTCGAACAGGCGGGAACGGCACTTCGAACAAGGAAGCATGTCGTCGGGGCAATCGTTGCACGGCGCAGGAACATTCTCCGCACGGCGCAGGAAAATTTCCCGCACGGCATCGCCGGGCGGGGCAGAAGGTGCAACGGATGGAGTTTTTACGCAAAGATACCTCACATACACCCATGGCACCCCTCAAGCCCCGATGTACGAAGGCTTTGGGGCACGGAAGGTGTATGTGAGGTCTTATCGAAGTGCGAGCCAAGAACCCAGTCCCCCTTCAACTAAAGATTAAAAATTTAAAGTGCTAAGCGGAGGCCGAAAGCGTTCTTCTTGGGATTAAATGCAATTCGAAAAGAAACACGATGGGTTGAAGCTGTGTATCCGTTTGCGCCACCACGAATAATTCGATGTTTACCGTTTTGGGGACCAGCTGGATTTTCTTGAGGTTCTATAGTATACTCAGATTCCCAATCATATACCCATTCCCATGCATTGCCACTCATATCGTAGAGGCCAAGTTCATTGGGGCTTCTTAGTTTTATTTCACGATCACCTTTCATGGAAACAAATTTGTCTGCTGTTACATCAGACAATTCATCACTGCCACTATATTTAAAACCTTTACTATATCGTCCACCACGAGCGGCATATTCCCATTCTGCTTCTGTAGGCATACGGAATTTTGCCCCAGTTAGCTGATTTAGCTTAAGAATAAAACCTTGCCAAGAATCCCAACTTGTCCAGCAGGGCCTATTTATGTCCTTGGCATTGGGTTCTTTACCGCCCATTAGAGCATGCCATAAAGCCATAGTAACCTCAGTTTCGCCAATTCTATAATCTGATAATGTTACCTGATGAGCTGGCATTTCGTTTTTACGGGCACTAGAGCCTTGCTCTGGAGTGGCGCCCATCGTGAAGGTGCCGCCTTCGACGTAGATCATGTTGAAGGACACTCCGTTGACAGTAAATGTCTTAACACGAGTAGTATCTCCTGGGGCGAGCTGACGTTTGGGTGTGTTAGCTGTCTGAACAGACTGAGATGTGGATGAGGTTTCGCCGCCGATGGCTGTAAGGTTCTCGTTAATCGTGCGCGGGGCATTGGCATTGAGTTTTACAGTTCCTTCTACCGTTGCATAGCCAACAGCAACAACTTGATAGTCATGGCTGCCTACAGGCAGTTCCAACTCCAGACGTCCGTTGCCCTGATAGGGCTTCGAATCGATGATGACCAATGCTGAGGCAGGAGAATAGTTGACAATCAGTTTCTGCATCTGTGTCGTTTGTTCCTGAGGCAGGAGCAAGGTCATGGAATAGGTTGTCAGCGACTTGACACCACGTTCAAGGCCATTGTCGCGGAAGTTGATATGGCAGGGAACAAACTTGGGATGCTTGACGCGCAGCTCTAGCGAGCCCTCTGTCATATACACCCAGTATTCACCAGACTTATATTCCACAGGCTGAATGACATTACCTTCGAAGGTTGCGCCCTCGGCGGCAAGCCCGACTTTTATCAAAGCACACGGCTGACCGTTAATGTCGTTACGACGATACTGACTAGCTGACAGGTCGTTGGTAGCCATCAACTCTTTTACTTTCAGTTCTTGTGCAGACAACGATACTATCAGCAGGCTAAACAGTAAACAATAAAAAAATCTTTTCATTCTGGCCATGTATTTTGAAATGAATCATTGTCAAGAATCCAACGTATTGACAATGATTCATGGTAGTCCAGAGTCCCTAACACACTCATTTGGCTAGAATTTCCATCCTATTGTACCATAAAATGCAAGGTTTTTGGCATCCTCCCCTTGTAGCAATTTGAGGAAGCCCATTTCTGCCTCTACGCCGAAAACAAAACGATGATATTCGAAATCGATACCAGCATCTAAACCTGCATCAAATTTTTTAGCTTCAGCAGAAAAACTATCGCCTTCATAACTAATTTTATCCGAGACAGCATAAGCAACATAAGGGCCTGCTTTGAATGTCATATTCCAAGCATCAGCGAGATTTACGCGGTATGCAGCAACAATGGGAATTTGAAGGTAGTAAAGATCGAGAGACGCATCAACACCCTTAAACTTTGTTCCCTTCAATGCGAATTCCAGCGAAGGCATTAACGACACATTGCTGGACAAGGGGTATTCTATACCAGCACCTATTTTACCTACAAAATGTGGCTTAACATTGTTGGTCCCCCACAACTTTGCAATACCGCCACCAATTTTGGCATTCCACGTGATTTGCGCAGATGCTGCTATCGCAAGCATTGACACACATACAAAACTTAGTAGTCTTTTCATAACTTAAAACTATTTTGAGTTAAACATATAAGTAAAAAGTCTCTCTCTTATCTGGAACCTCTTGCCCAACATTCATCACCATCACGGATAAGCTGTTCGTTAATAGTTGAACGGTTATTGAATATCAGTCCATCATTATCACGGAAAGCATTCTTGCCAATGTGTTTGATGGTAGAAGGGAGTGTTACCTGCTTCAGTTTTCGGAATTCATTGAACGAATACTTGTTAATGTCCTCAATGCCTTCTTCGACAACCAAAGTCTTCGCTAAATAATTGACACCATTCAGGAATGTACTGATGGACTTTACGGGGAAGGCTTCTCCCTTATACATAACTGTAGCAGGTATCACAACGTTCTCAGCTTTGACACTAAAACTAACTATACATACGGAGCGTCCTTCACCCTTACATTTGAACTCCACGCCCTTATATACATAGTCGAACTTCTTAGTGATAAGATTATTACTATATGCTACAGAAAAAGTCGATGTTACGTCCTCCCCCGACTTATTGGCATCATCATTAATAATATGTGGAGACAAGGAATTTGTGTTCTTTTTCTCTTGTTTTATTTCGTTGGGAGTATTCTGACCTATATCACTCAGCCCATCCTGTTCTACACGACTTAAGGACTCTGTAATAGTACGGGGGCCGCTTGCGTTCAGCTTTACCGTGCCCTCAGCCATTGTATATCCTACTGCTGCAACTTGATAGTCATAGGAACCAATAGGGAGTTCTAATTCCACATGACCATCACCAGAATAGGTTTTTGAGTTAATAATGACCATGGCGTTTTTAGGAGTATAGTTCACTATAAGTTTTTGCTTCTGAACAGGCGCATTACCTGGCATCAACAGTGTCAGTGTATAGGTTGTCAACGAAGTGACACCATTGTTGATACCGAATTCCCCGAATGTCACATGACACGGTAAGAACTTGGGATGTTTAATTCGCATCTCCTTGGAACCTTTAGTCATATAGACCCAGTATTCACCAGATTTATAATCAACGGGAGTTATCACGTTACCTTCAAAGGTAGCCCCTTCTGTTGCTAGCTGTACCTTAATCAAAGCACAAGGCTCACCGTTAATGTCATTGCGACGATACTGACTGGCTGACAGGTCGTTGGTAGCAGACATGTCTTTTATAGTCAGTTCTTGTGCAGACAACATTGCTGTCAGCAGGTTAAGCAGTAAACAATAGAGCAGTCTTTTCATCTATTCTGCTTTGCCAGTCTAGCCCCCCCATAGACTTGGCTATTGCCATTTATAGCTTTAGGTTTAGCTTATGATACAAAAAAGGCGTGAGGTGCGAGAACGTCTTTCTCATATATAAGACCGCCCGTCGTCCATTATTGACGCTAACCAAGCGATGCTGCAAAGATACAAATTAATTTCTATCTTGCCAAATATTTTTGATTCTTTTTTTTCCACAAACAGTTGTTCTTGTTCTTCGTAGAATCACAAGAAAACGGACTATTATTTATCTATTTCACATATAACACCATCAGAACTCCTTAGAACGGATAGCCGATGGCGAAGTGGAGGGTCTGGTAGTTCCAGAACCTGTCGACATTGAAGTAGCCTGACTTGTCGGTGTCGTAGGGCAGGTGGAGGGCGAAGCCCCAGTCGAGACGAAGGATGAGGAAGCTGAGGTCATAGCGGATACCGAGACCTGCGCCGACAGCCTGCTCGCGCAGGAAGTTGCTCAGTTTGAAGTTTCCGGGTGAGAATAGCTGTTCCTGCTCAGGGTCATCGTACTTGTCGTTGGGGCTGTACCACACGTTGCCGGCATCGAGGAAGAGGGCGCCGGAGAGGTTGCCGAAGAGCTGGGTGCGGTACTCGAGATTCCAGACGAACTTGACAGTGCCATTGCGGAAGAGGTAGTCGTACGAACGTTGACCGAAGCCCTTGATAGGTCCCGGTCCTATGCCACGCACGGAGAAGGCACGGATGCTGTTGGCACCGCCCACATAGAACATCTCGCTGTTGGGAACCCAGTCGCTATTGCCATATTCCCAGATATAGCCGGCATTGATATGCCCGACAAGGCTCGACGTGCTGTTCAGGCGCCACGTCTTGGTGAAGTCGGTCTCAAGCTTCAGGAACTGCGAATAGGGATTCTTGAAGAGTTTCTTGTCCTTTTCGTTCCAGTCACGTCCAGCCAGAAGGTAGCCCAGAGACACGATGTTGCCCGACTCGGAGAGCGTCGTCTCCCAGCGGATGGGGTTGAGTTTCGAGGCCGGACTGGTATAGGTATAGGTGTAGCGCATCTCGGGGATGAAGTAGTCCTGCATGGTAGCTGCCAGGTAAGGATTGTTGCGCACCAGCGTGTCATAGGCAGCGGTATGGCTGTTCATGAACTGGTACTTCACCGTCAGCGGTGAGAACTCATGGCGGCTCTGCGCTGAGGTCTGCCACTGGTAGGTCCACTCGCCGGAGTTGACGTGCATCTTATAGTATTCCGGGCGGTGGATGATGTCGGTCGACACCTTGGCGATGGTGGACGGCGTGGTATAGAAGCGGCGGCGACGGATGGGGCGTCCCTGCTTGTCGCGGCGAATGCGGTTGCCGCCAAAGAAGGGGGCGATGATGCGCGGAAACTCGATGCTGGCATCGGCACCGTAGTCGTAGTTGTTCATCTTGGAGCCGCCACTGGTGGACCACTCGTAGGAGCCGTGCAGGTTGATGTCAATCTTCTCACCACCACGGAAGGCATTGCGCCAGGTGACACCCATGCGCAGCTCGGGGCCCACACGTCCAATGGTACGGGCATTGAAGTTGGTCTCGACATAGAAGTCCCACGGCTTGTTGAACATGCAGTTGAGCGTCAGGTCGAGGGTATCGTTTCTGGAGGTGAGCGACGTGTCGCGTGGGGTAAACTGAAACTCCATCGAAGAGAAGAGCCCCATGGCATTGATCTTGTTGACTGACTGCAGGTGGTTGTCGTAGCTGTAGAGTTGGCGCGGCCGCAGCTTCATGTCAGCCATCAGCACACGAGTACGGATGGGCGGTTTCTTGCCCGAGAAGCGGACGGTGAAGAAACGGCCGACTATCGAATCGGTGAGCCGCTCGGCATACGACCTTCGCATGTTGATGGCGACCCGCCCGATATACCACTTGCGCTTGGCCACCTCGGGGATGCCCTCGGCCAGTTGCAAGCGCAGCTGCGCCTTGCCGTCGACCGCGAAGGTGTCGGCGAGATAGGAGGCAAAGCCAGACTGGTAATAATAATAGCCGTTGTTGCGCAGCAGTGTGCTGATGCGATTACGCTCAGCATCGAGGTTGCCAACCGCGAAGGGAGTGCCCCGGTGTATATAGGACGCGGCGGCAGTAGAGCGTATCAGACTGTCGGCCTCGGCAGGGAATCCGAAATAACCCACGCTGTCGAGCACATAAAGTCTGCCCGGCGACACACTATAGCCTATCTTGGCCGTCTTGGGATTCTTTCGCGGCACCACCTCGTAGTCGACATGGGCGTTCAGGTAGCCGTGGTTGCGCAGTACGGAGCGCGCAACGTTGGCACGTAGTCCGGGATTGACCCACGACATCAGCACGGGCTGCTTGCCAAAGGTGTCGAACATCCACTTGCCAAAGCCCGACGTGCTGCCGTTATAGTGGTTCCAGATGCTGACCCCCAGCGAGAAGGGCACACGATAGTAGCTGCTGCCGAAGATGGCACCGTTGGGTGCCGTTGCCAAGGCAGCCTCCACCTCTTCCTGCGTTAGAGAGAAGTCTGTACTGTCTGTTGCCTCCCTATTGTACGTGATCTTCGTCAGTCCCGTGAAGAGCTGGTCGTCCTCGGGGATGTTCTTCGTCATGGAACATGAGAGGAACAAGAGGAGAGAAGACAGGGGCAAGAGGAATGAGAGCAGTCTATATCGTTTCATGGGCGTTGAATCTTTAGGGTGTCTGTACTTACACTGTCACGCGGAGCAGGAATCTGATTGCGCGAGCGCATGGGGATAGCCGGCGAAGACTCCTTGAAGCGGAAGATATCCCAGAAGCTGTTCAGCGACCTGCGCCACGTGAAGCCACCGCCATACTTCTGGGTATAGCCGTCGAGCCAGTCGTAGCTGTTGTTCTGGTAGAACAGCGTAATGAACTTGTTGGCCGTCTGGTCGAGGCGGTATTCCAGCGACACATTGTCCAGGAACGAGTTGTTGCGCTGCTGCAGTTCGGCACCTGTCGACACCTTACCACCAATGGCAATCTTCAGGCGGTTGTCCATGAAGCGCTTGGCAAACTTGAACGAATAGTCGGTATGCATGTTTCCCGAGGCGTCGGTGGAGTTGTCCATACCAACCGAGAGGTCCAGCGTGCGCAGGGCATTGCCCGTAATATTGTTGATTTCCGAGCTGAGGAAGGAGCTGAGTGCGCTGTTCATGCTGAAAGCCCCCGTGTTGCCGTCAGCCAGATACATGCCCGTCGTGAGCATGGTGACAGCCAGTTTGCCTCGCTGTTCGATGCCCATCGACATCAGTTCGTTGTGCAACTGCATGTCCTCGGGAGCATCGAGCACAAACTCCACACCCATATTGTTGAGCGTCTTGGTGATGACGACGCCACAGTCGAAGGCAACGCTGCGCCCAGTGCCGTTGGCACCAGCCACGGCGGCCCTGACGCGCTCCGTGGCCTTGATGTTCAGCGTAGGATCCATCGGATCGCCCGTAAACTCAATGTATGAGCCGTCCTGGATGGTGAATGTCTTGAGGGGTATGAACTGCAGCGAGTATTTCATCTCACCATTCGACAGGGTATAGCGGCCGCGCAGCTGCAGGTTGTCAGCTGGCGTGTACTGCATGCGCAGCGTGCCGCCACCCATCAGGTCGATATAGTTGGAGTGGTCGGTGTTGAGGTATGCCATCACGTGGGCACCCTTGGAGATGTCAATGGTCATATCCATCTGGAAGCCGTCCAGGGCAGGACGTTGGATGACAACCTGTGTGGTGTCGCTGAAGTCGGTGAACTTCACCAGTTCCTCCAGTTGGTTGTCCGTCGACAGTGGCGTGTCACGCAGTATATAGCCCATATCCGTCGACCCCAGCACATCCAGTCGGCCACGCATCGACATCTTGTCAAGGGGACCGCTCATGCGGGCCAGGATATTGACGAAGACCTTGCCGTAGGCCACACTGTGGGGATTCTCCTTGGCACCTACCAGCTGGAAGTTCTGCGCCCTCATGCGCATATTGACCATGATGCGCTCCAAGTTGGTGAAGTCGACGTCGCCCTGGATGTTGAGCGGGTTGTCGTTATAGGCATAGACGGTGAAGTTCTCCAACAGCAGCTTTGAGCCTACAATGCGTACGGGGTCGTGGTCGAAGCGCAACATCACGCCATAGGGGACACTCTCCAGATAAGCCGAGTCAAGGAATATCTCGCCATCGACCTGAGGGGACGACAGGCGGCCCTTGATAGTCAGGTCGCCCTCGCCGTAGCCATGCAGGCCAAACAACTGGTCGGGTATGAAACCGTTGACCAGCGACAGCGGCAGTCGGGCCATCTGGAAATTGGCATCTATCGAGCCATCGTCCTCACGCTTATTATAATAGGTACCCGTGAGGACACCAATCTCCTCGTTGTTCTTCATCAGTCGGGCCTCTATGGCATGGGCATCGTCTTCCTTCTGCATGTAAATCAGTTCGGTGCTGAGATTGCCGACAGGACTGCCCTCGTAGGTCATCTGCTGGACAGCCATCTCGCTGATTATCGAGAAACGACCGTCGGACTCCTGCACCACATGGTAGTCGCCATTGAGCAGTCCCGTCATTCGCGGCACGTAGGGAAGCGTGGACGTCACCTCGGCCAGGTTGAGTTTGTTCAAGCTGATGGTGATGTCTTGCAGGGCGCTGGGGTCGCTGTCCTCGGAATAGACTTTCACACCCGTGCCGTCGTCAGCGACAAGGTCTATCTTGGTCTTCACCTTCTTGTCGGCACCCAGCAGGATGTAATTATCGGAATTCAGGTTGAACTCCTTGTAGCCAATGGTAGGCCGGTTGGGCACCAGGTGAAGACGGATACCGTCTTCCACCATTTCTACCTGAGCCCCCAGACGGACACCCAGCCGATCGGCAACATCATAATAGCGCACGCCCAACGTAGCGCCGCATTCCTGCACCACACCGTCGAAGAGGGCATTGAAGACGAAATCGGGATTCTTCTTATTGTTACGCACCTGTCCGCCGAACGACAGGTGGTTGTCGCGCTGGGTCAGCCGGAAATTGATGGTGTCCAGCTTCACTTTTTCCAATTTCAAGGAATGAATATAGCCCGAACCATTCAGGCCGGTCTCGACGGATGACGTCAGGTCGAAGATCAAATCCTGGAAATCCACATGCTGTGTGGTTTGCAGGAAGACAACCAAGGGATTGTCGCGCTTACTCTCGACATGCAGCTTCATGGTGGGCAGCAGGCGACGGATAGCAGGCTGGTCGATGATGCGCTGCTTGTACTGACTGGCTACAGAATCGCCTAATATCGTCAACTGGCGCAATAGACGTTCGTAATCGCCACTGGCGTCGAACTTGACAATGAAGTCACCGCTTTGTACCCGTGCGTAGGTCGTGTCAGGGCGTGTCTTCACCAGCAGGCCGATGTCGGCAGGATGGAAAGTATGGGTGCTGTCGCTGATGGACAGGTTGGTGAAGCGACCACTGAAGGAGTGCGTCAGCTTGGTGTCGGAATGGATGTCAGCCTGTCCGCTGATGCCCCAAGTGATCGGGATGTCTGACAACTGTAGCTTATAGAGATTCAACTCGTTGACCTGGAGTGTCGCCTTGCCTTCCAGCCGATGGGTGTCCATCAGCGCGTCGAACGACACCACGCCGTCGAGCAGGGCATTATGGCTCTCGACATCAGCGCGGCCTCGTCCGTTCCGGATGTCGGCCTTCGCCGTTATATGGTCCAGATTCCAACTGCCATAACGCAGGTGGTCAATCTTGATGTCGGCATCCATCGTGGTACGGGGCGAGAAGAGGTCGATACCCTGTCCGCTGGCAGCGATGTCTGCCGTCACGGTATAGATAGAGTCGCGGGGCATGAAGTGATGGACATTCAGGTTCCGCACCACCATGTCAGCGTCATAGCGCATGGCATCGGCATTGAAGCGTCCCTTCAGCGCAACAGAGCCCTTGTCCTCACGTACCGTCACGTCGGCAAAATAGTCGGCTCCGTCGGCCCTCACCCTACCCTCGGCACTCATGCCGTTGGGAATACGGTAGTTGCGTTGGACATCGCGGGGTAAGACGGCCGTCACAAAATTCAGATACTGGGTCTGAGCCTTGAACTGAACATCGGCACGCAGCCGCTTCATATCGTTCAGGTTGGCTACGAAGCCGTCGGCCTTGGCTGAAAAAGCGGTAGGCAGCGACACGTCAAGGTCGCTGAACTCCATGAAGTCAAGGTTTCCCTTCAACTGACCCTTCACACTGAGCGGATAGAGAGGCCAGCGCTCCTGCATGGCCTGGGGCAATGCCGACAGGAAAGGCAGCAGGTCCTGGCGCCCCAGCTGGGCATCCATCCGCAGCCGCAGCGTGCCGGGGTCGATGCTGTCTGTCAGCGACAGCGGCATGTCCAGTTCGGCATAGACATCGCTATAGGGTGTCGTCAGCCGCATCTTGGGCAACTTGATGACGCCATCTTCCATGGCTACAGGACCTGACAGTCCTGTCAACTGCAAGCCACTCTGTTCCTTGAGGGCGACATGACGGATGTCGAAACGCAGCGTCGGGTCATGATAATAGATTTTGTCGATGCCAATTTGAATGGATGACAGGTCAAGATGGTTGTAGTCCAGGCCGGCCATGCGGGGCTGGAAATTCTGGTCGTACTGCAGAGCTCCATTACGCCAGTCGGCACTGGCTACCGTATAGGTCTCGCTGCCCAAGTCTATCACCGCTTCACGGGCCACCAGTTCGCCGAGGTGGGCCTGGACGCTCATCGTGTCGCCGGGCATGTGGAGTGCCACGTCAGAGCACACCACCGTCACGCTGTCTGCCATAATCTTCCACAGGGTCTCCGTCGTTGTGGTATCCTCGGGGACGGAGTCGTTCAACTGGATGTCCAGCCGGGCATCCTCCAGACGGGCACCGTTCACCTCCACGGTCTGTTCCCCAAGGTCGATGCCCCGGCTCTTGAGCGACAGAAGTCCGAAGGTGCCTTTTACACGGGCCGCATCCACGTAGCCATTGGTGTTAAGCGACGTGTTTGCGACCTCCAAGGCATTGATGACAACCCGCTGGTCCAACAACGGCAAGAGCTGAACGTCGACCACCATGTTCTCTACATCAGCGATGGTGTCGCCCTCGTGTATCATCCTAAAATCATCAATGGCGAGGTCAAGGGGAAACGACAGGTTGACATGTCCGACAGTAATCTGCATCCCGGTTTTCTCGGAAGCGATGGACGCCACCTTGTCAACCACCCAGTTCTGAACGGGTGGCAGATAGAGCAGCACCGCCAGCACCACAAACAACAGCACTGGACTTAACAAGATGCCCAATATCCACCAGAACGCTTTTTTCATTTTGAAACTCGAAATTTTAAATTTGATTTCAACACCACACTCTCAGAGAGAGAAGTTTATGACTTTAACTGTTTCAACTATTAAAAACTTCCCATAGGGAATCCTGCGGCAATGGAGCCTCCACACGGATGGTTTCCTTCGACACTGGATGAACAAACTCGATGCGACGGGCCAGTAGCGAGATGCTGCCGTCAGGATTAGAACGTTTGGCGCCATACTTCAAATCGCCCTTGATGGGACAGCCCATAGCCGCCAGTTGACAGCGGATCTGGTGATGGCGGCCTGTCATCAGCTGTACTTCCAAGAGGGTATAGCGGTCTGACTGTCCTATCGTCCTATACTTCAGCAGGGCTTTCTTGGAACCCGGTACCTCATGGTCGTAGGCATACGACTTGTTCTGCTTCTCGTTGCGTATCAGCCAGTGTTCCAGGAGAGCTTCCTCCTGCTGTGGACGATTCTGAACTATCGCCCAATAGGTCTTGTGCACCTCACCGTCACGAAACATATTGTTCAGCCGGGCCAGTGCCTTCGACGTACGGGCAAAGACCACCAATCCCCATACAGGACGGTCCAGACGATGTACCACACCCAGGAACACCGCTCCAGGTTTCTGGTACTTTTCCTTGATATATGCCTTTACCGTCTCTGACAGCGGAGTATCGCCCGTCTTGTCGCCCTGAACAATCTCGCCGCTCTCTTTCGAGACAATAATGATATGATTATCCTCGTAGACTACTTGCATAACGTGTGCAAAGATAAGAAATAATTCATAATTCACAATTCATAATTCAGAATTATTTATTATCTTTGCAGCAAAAACCAATAAAAAAAACGATTACTGACATGAAACAATTATTCCTTTCGGCCGTCCTCATGCTGATGGCAACAAGTCTTTTCGCCCAAAAACCGGCTATTCCCAGGGATGCCAAAATAGAGGCAAAAATCGAAAAGCAACTGGCTAAGATGTCGCTCGACGAGAAAATAGGCCAGATGCTAGAACTGAACCTGGACATCATGGGAAAGTATGATGCCAACGGAGTGTGGAAACTCAACGAAACCATGCTTGACACCTGTATCTCTAAGTATAAGGTGGGCTCTCTGCTCAATGCTCCCGGCACACGGGCCGCTACCATCGACCAGTGGCAATACTGGATCAGACTCATCCAAGAGAAGTCGATGAAGCATATCGGTATTCCCGACATCTATGGCCTCGACCACAACCACGGCGTGACCTACACACAGGGTGGAACACTCTTCCCCCAGCCTATCAACCTCGGTGCCTCGTTCAATACCGAACTGGCACGCATCGGTGCTGAGATTACAGCCTATGAGAGCCGCGCTGCCAACTGCCCGTGGGTTTACAACCCCGTGGTAGACCTGGGACGGGATCCGCGCTGGCCCCGCATCTGGGAGAGTTTCGGCGAGGACGCTATCGTCAATTCGAAGATGGTGGTGGCACAGCTCAAGGGCTATCAAGGCGATGACCCCAACCACATTGACCGCTTCCACGTCGGCACCAGTACGAAGCACTATTTCGCCTACGGTGCACCCTGGACGGGCAAAGACCGTACACCGGCCTACCTCAATCCGCAGATCATCCGCGAGAAATATTTTGAGCCTTTCAAAGCCGCAGCCCTCGCAGGTACGCTGACCATGATGGTCAACTCCGCCAGTGTCAACGGCGTGCCCTTGCATGCCAGCTACGAGTACCTGACGAAGTGGCTGAAGGAAGACCTGCAGTGGGACGGTTTCCTGGTGACAGACTGGGCCGACATCAACAACCTCTTTACACGTGAAAAAGTCGCCAAGGATAAGAAAGATGCTATCCGTATCGCCATCAATGCCGGCATCGACATGTCGATGGACCCCTATAGCGTTGATTTCTGCATCCTGCTAAAGCAACTGGTACAGGAAGGCCAGGTGAAGATGGATCGTATCGATGATGCCGTGCGCCGTATTCTCCGTGCCAAGTATCGACTCGGACTTTTTGACGAACCGAATACGGGCGGCAAGGGGTATGAGAAGTTCGGCTGTGAGGAGTTTGCACAGGCTTCCCTGAAGGCTGCCGAGGAGAGTATCGTACTGCTCAAGAACGACGGCATCCTCCCCCTGCAAACATCAAACGTCAAAATTCTCCTCACTGGTCCTAACGCCAACCAGATGCGCTGTCTGCATGGTGGATGGAGTTATACCTGGCAGGGGTCCAGGGCTGAAGACCTCTCGGAGAAGTACAACACCATCTACGAGGCGCTCTGTCAGAAATATGGCCAGGGGAACGTCATCCTGGAACAGGGCGTGACCTACAACGAGGAGGGGGCATATTATAAAGAGCATACACCGGAAATTGACAAGGCCGTCGCTGCCGCCGCTGGCGCTGACGTCATCATCGCCTGCATCGGTGAGAACAGCTATACAGAGACGCCAGGAAACCTCAGCAACCTATGGCTATCAGAAAACCAGCGCAATCTGGTGAAAGAACTAGCCAAAACCGGCAAACCTGTCATCCTCGTGCTCAACGAGGGACGTCCACGTCTGATAGCCGACATCGAACCGATAGCCAAGGCGGTCGTCGACATCTTCCTGCCTGGCAACTACGGTGGTGACGCGCTGGCAAACTTGCTGGCTGGCGATGCAAACTTCTCGGCCAAGATGCCGTACACCTATCCGAAGGAAATCAACTCGCTGCACACCTATGACTACAAGGTGTCCGAGGAGGTAGGCACCATGGCTGGAGCCTACGACTACGACGCTAAGGTCAGCCTGCAGTGGCCTTTCGGCTACGGACTCAGCTATACCACCTTCGAGTACTCTAACCTGCGGGTTGATAAGACTTCGTTCACAGCCGACGACATGCTGACCGTCAGCGTTGACGTCAAGAACACGGGCAGTCGTGCCGGCAAGGAAGCCGTCCTGCTATACAGCAGTGACCTCGTAGCCAGCATCGTTCCCGACAACCGCCGCCTGCGCGACTTCACCAAAGTTGAACTGCAGCCCGGTGAACAAAAGACTGTCACCTTCCAACTGCCTGCCAAACAGCTGGCATTCGTAGGTGCCGATTGCCGTTGGACACTGGAGGAGGGAGACTTCAAACTACGTGTCGGCCGGTTGGAACAGACCATCACCTGTTCACAGACCAAAATCTGGGACACACCCAATATCTAATAGAAAAAAGGAGGCAATCGCCTCCTTTTTTCCTATACCTTAATTAATAATAAGAGTGATTACATGTTCATGCCGCCGTCGACTTGAATGACCTGACCGCTGACATAGCTCGACAGGTCGCTGGCCAGGAACGTAGCCACGTTGGCAATGTCCTCAACCTGACCACCACGGCGAAGAGGAATCTTCTGCTTCCACTGCTCGCGAACCTCGTCGGGCAGTGCAGCCGTCATAGCGGTCTCAATAAAGCCAGGAGCAATGGCATTGGCACGGATACCCTTCGGTCCCATCTCCTGAGCAATACTCTTGGCCAGAGCTATCAGACCAGCCTTTGAGGCGGCATAGTTGGCCTGACCAGCATTACCGTGAACACCTACCACAGAGGCCATGTTGATGATGGAACCGCCACGCTGACGCATCATCACGGGAACACAAGCATGGATGAAGTTGAAAGCCGACTTCAGATTCACGGCAATAACGGCATCCCACTGCTGCTCAGTCATACGCAGCATCAAGCCGTCCTTCGTGATACCAGCATTGTTCACCAGAATGTCAATGCTGCCAAATTCTTCCTTAACTGCCTTCACTACTTCCTCGGTCTGAGCGAAGTCAGCAGCGTTCGAAGCGTAACTCTTAGCCTTGACGCCCAGAGCAGCAATCTCTTGCTCAGTCTCTTCGTTCACCGCAAGGTCGGTGAAAGCAATGTTAGCGCCCTCAGCGGCGAACTTCAACGCGATAGCTTTACCGATACCGCGTGCAGCACCTGTAATCAGCGCTGTCTTTCCTTCTAATAATCCCATAGTTTTCTTACTTTTATAATTTAATGATTACTATTTCCTATTTCTGAAATTACCCAATGCGCCATAAACAAACTTGGCAACCTGGGGCTTCGTGTCTTCTTCCTTCATGCCATGGGCGATACGACCATAGATGTAAGGCACCTCAAGACCCTTGATACAATAGTGCGTGATGTCAGCCACCAATTCGACATTGTCAATGTCAAATTCACCATCTTCCTGACCCTCGCGGAACACCTTTCGGAATAACTCAATCTCAGCATCATCGAAATTCTTGCGTACCTTCTCTACCATCCAGATGTTGCGGAAAAACTCGGCACGCAGATTACCATTGCGCACCACCGTCTCACGGATCATGCTCAGATGGAGGTATATCAGCTCGATGATCTTCTCCTGGGGAGGAATACGTTTGGCAGCCACCTCGTCCAGCTGGTCAGACAAACGTTCCAACTCACTCTCAATCACGGCATAGTAGATGTCCTCCTTCGACTTGAAGTAGGTGTACAGTGTACGACGTCCCTTACCCGACAACTGGGCAATATCATTCATGGTCGTATTCTCCAGCCCGTTCTTGGCAAACAGCTGACGGGCAACATCCACGAGTTTCTGTCTAGTCTTCGATATTGACATGCTCTCTCTAGTTTAATGGATTATGCACGTTGCACATAGCATTTATCGTGTGCAAAATTAAAGAATTGTTATGAAAACACCAAATGTTTTAGGCCAAAATATTCCAAAATACTTATTTTTGGTGAAAATCCATGCAATTATTTGGTAGTTTCAAAATAATTGCGTACCTTTGCACCCGCTTAAGAAAAACATCGCGGAGTGGAGCAGTTGGTAGCTCGCCAGGCTCATAACCTGGAGGTCGCACGTTCGAATCCTGCCTCCGCAACAAAGGAAGTCCAGCAGTAGCTGGATTTCTGTTTTTATACCACATATCAGAAAAAGGGCTCAGCGAATTTACCTGGTTAGTAAAGTTTGGCTAATCAAAATATATGTGGGCTCAGTGGACTTTACAGCTTAACGGAAAAAAGGAAGTGCCCGTCATGACGACAGGCACTTCCTCTTATAAGAACAAAGTAATCTTTTCTACTTCATTTTGCTCATGACCTTCTCAAAATATCTTTGAGTTCCCCGTTTTGTGTAGTGCATGCCACCGTTCCAAGAGCGGATAGCCTGCTCGACACTATTATTCGGGTTGTAGAACGACTGGAACAGAAGAAACATCTCCTTTGACTTACTGACACTGAAACGATCATTCAGCGTGTAGCGCTTGCTACTCTTTTTCAGCTCCAATATGCGGTTACACTCCTTCACCAATATAGGTGTTATCTGCATGATTCCACACGACTTGCCGCTCTTGTCAACGGCATCAGCCTTACCCTCACTCTCCACTTCGATAATCGCATCGATAACGGGATTCCAGTCGAATCGTGAGCCTTGCTTTCCCTTAGTCCCTGCCGAAGCATTCATAGGAACTAACATCATCAACATGCACACCAGACATGTCATCTTAGCTAATCTTTTCATAGTGTTATCCTTTTAAGCACAGCCGTCTCACCGCGAGACATTCAGTCGCCATACTATTGTTATCGCGCACAAAGGTACGACTATTCTTCGAGAATACCAAACATTGCTAGAAATAATAACATTGATTATCATTTAATTAACATAAATCAAGCAGCTGCAAAATAAACTTCCTTTACAAATAAGCAAGGTAAAAGAGAAAACGAGTAATCCTATAACAAAGAAAAAAGCCCTAAATCATTCCTGACTCAGGGCTTCGTCATGCCTTAAGGCACTATTTAAAAGTGGCG
>CAMHJQ010000003.1 GCA_946185485.1 uncultured Prevotellaceae bacterium
AAAATCGAGCTCGCTCATGCTTCAACGAAGCGTGAACGAGCTCGATTTTTTTTTTTTTTGTACTTACGAGAACTTGATGGTTCCTTGGAAACTGACACAAGGGACTGGTTCTCTCTTTGAGAGTGTGGCGTTGCAATCTCTCTTTGAGAGTGTGGCGTTGCAATCCTGTTTCAAGCAACGCTGCTTTTAGAACGCCGGCATGTCGGGAGCGTTCTGGGCCTTGACGGCCATGCACTCCATCTCGATGAGCCAGCCGCTGCGGCAGACGGGAGCGAGGACGAAGACGCGGGGCTTGTCGGGGAAACGCTCGTCGTAGAGCTGCTTGACGGTGGCGTAGTCGGCAATGTCGCGCAGATAGACTATCATGTGGGTGACGTCGTCGTAGGTGCAGCCAGCCTCGTTGAGCAGGGCCGCAACATTGTCCCACATGCGGCGGGTCTGGCAGGCAACATCCTTGGGGTGCTCAATCTGTCCCTTGTTGTTGATGCTGGCAGTGCCGGAAATGATGACGTGGCGGCGGTCGCGGTAGTCGATATAGGTGCCGCGCTCGAAGCTGACGCCGTAGTCGCTGGTGCGGTTCAGGTGGGTGGGGGCGTAGAGGTAGTGGACCTGCTGGCGCTGGATGCCGTCAATGGCGTAGGTGTCCATCTGCGTCATCACCTGCGTCTCGATGCCCCGTCCGCCGATGCCTGTGGAAGCGATGTAGTGGGTGTCCTCGGTCAGGCCCTGGGTGAAGAACACCTTGTTACGGGCGGCGACGACGCCGGGGTAGTTGACGTCGACATCGTTGACGAAGAGCCACGTGCGCATGCAGTTGTCGGCCAGTGTGCAGTGCTCCTGAGCCAGCTGCATGATGTACTCGTTGAAGAGCAGGCGCGTCTGGTATTCCGAGTTCTTGGCAGTGTTGTGGGCAGAGGCGTTCCACAGGTGGCGCAGGGTGCCGTGGCTGACCTCAAAGAGTCCGCTGGGCAGCTGGCGCGTGGTGACGCCGGTCATCAGGTAGGCCCAGAGGGCTACCTTCGAACCGTCGAGTGGCGGCTGTCCGATGATACTCTTGGCACAGTCGCTGGTGTCGGCAAGCAGTACGTCGTCGCCCTGATTGGCAATGTCGCTTAGGAAGTAGCGCTTGATGACTGCTGAGGCACCGCTCAGAGGACCCTGCTGCAGCTGACCGTAGGCGTCAAGTACGGCGTCGAGCTGTTGCTGGAAGCTGCGCCCGCCGGCCTCGGCATGGATGATAACATGGTATTCGCGGACGTCTCCAGTACTCTCGAAGCTGAAGACGTCGGCGGAAGCGTGACCTAATGGATATTTTTCAACCACGGATATGATGGATTTTAGGAATTCTACTTACTTGATGTTGGGCTCTTCAAGGCCAAGACCTTTTTTGCGGTCGACCACCTTCAGCACCAGGCCGAGCAGCAGGGCGGCAACGCCGAGGCAGGCCAGCATGACCAGCGGGGCCGTGTAGTCGTACTGCGTGGGGTCGGTGACGCCGGGGTTGGTGGCGTCGAGCACCTTACCGATGAGCATGGGGAACAGCCATAGGCCGATGTTCTGAATCCAGAAAATGAGAGCGTAGGCCGAACCGATGACCTTGGCATCGACCAGCTTGGGTACGCTGGGCCACAGCGAGGCCGGTACGAGCGAGAACGACGAACCGAGCACGAGGATGGTGGCGTAGGCGATGATGACGCCACCGACGGTGGAGCCCTTGAACAGCGGCAGGATGAAGGCGAACGTCAGGTGGCAGGCGATGAGCAGCAACGAGCCCAGGACGAGCATTGAGGCTGCCTTGCCCTTATGGTCGACGTAGGAGCCGAGGATAGGCGTGATGAGCACGGCCAGTAGAGGGAACACGGCAAAGATGCTGCCCGCCGACTGCCGCATGTAACCCATGTAGCAATAGACGATGAGGGCGACGACGCTGATGCCGAGCAGGGTGAACTTACTGGCGCGCTGCTTCTGGAAGTTGCTGGCGAAACCCGTGGCGGCCACGACGATGGTGATGCCGTACTGGATGAACGTCACCAACGGACTGGCCCAGAAGGAGTCGGCGGCGGGCTCGTTGAGCGTCAGGTTGCACTGCAGCATGTTGACGGCATACTTTTGGAAGGGGAAGATGGCTGAATAGTAGAGCACGCACAGCAGGGCAACGAGCCAGAAACCGCTGTCGGTGAGAATCTTGCCAATGTCGGAAATCTTGAAGGGATCGTCCTTCTCCTCGGCCTCACCGGTCTGGGCATCGAGTTTTCGGTCCATGAAGAAGTAGACGATGGTCATGATGAGGGCGATGCACATCAGTACCACACCAAAGGCCACCGAGCGGCTGACGCTGACAGAGCCGCCGAGGTGGGCGAAGAACGGCGAGAAAATCATGCACGTCGTGACACCCAGACGGGCCAGGGCCATCTCAGAACCCATGGCCAGCGCCATCTCGCGCCCCTTGAACCACTTGACGATACCGCGGGAGACGGTGATGCCCGCCATCTCGCAGCCGCAGCCGAAAATCATGAAGCCGCAGGCGGCAAACTTAGCCGAGGCGGGCATGCCTTCATAGAACGGGCTGACACCCAACTCGTCGAACCCGGGGATATAGTTGAGGTTGTTGGTAAACCACGTCTCCAGTCCGCTGCCCATGAAGGCCTCGCTGACGGCATACCACTTGATGATGGCACCCACCAGCATGACGGCTGCCGAGAGGACGGCCGTGAAGCGAACGCCCATCTTGTCGAGGATGATACCTGCGAAGATGAGGAAGAAGACGAAGACGTTGAGGAATACTTCCGAGCCCTGCATGGTGCCGAAGGCCGTGGAATCCCAGCCGCGGGTCTCTTGCATCAAGTCCTTGATGGGCGAGAGGATGTCCATGAATATGTAGCTGCAGAACATGGCCAGCGCCAGCAGCAGCAAGGCGGTCCAGCGCATACCGGCGCTGTCGCGAAGGGTCTTTTGAATTGCTTGAGTCATAATTATCAATTGTCAATTATCAATTATCAATTTGTTTTCAGCCAGCGGTCGAGCCAGTCGAAGAAGGTGCGCTGCCAAAGAATGCCGTTTTGGGGCTTCAGCACCCAGTGGTTCTCGTCGGGGAAAACGAGGAACTCGGCGGGGATGCCCTTCATGCGCGCGGCATTGAAGGCGGCCATGCCCTGAGTGTAGTTGATGCGGTAGTCCTTCTCACCGTGGATGCAGAGGATGGGCGTGTCCCACTTCTCTACCATCTTGTGCGGCGAGTCGTGGTAGGTCTTCTTGGCGTTGGGCATCTGCGGACGGTGCCAGTAGGCCTCGTCGTACTCCCAGTTGCTGAACCAGTTCTCCTCGGTCTCCAGGTACATGGCGGCGAGGTTGAAAGCACCGTCGTGGGCGATGAACGCCTTGAAGCGCTTCTCGTGGATGCCAGCAAGGTAGTAGACGGAGAAACCACCGAACGAGGCACCGACGGCACCCAGACGGTTGCGGTCGACGTAGGGCAGCGAGTCGGCGGCGAAGTCGATGGCAGCGAGGTAGTCCTTCATGCACTGGCCTGTCCAGTCACCGCTGATCTGCTCCTTCCACTCCTGTCCGAAGCCGGGCAGTCCGTGGCGGTTGGGCGCGATGACGACATAGCCGTTGGCGGCCATCATCTGGAAGTTCCAGCGATAGCTCCAGAACTGGCTGACAGGCGACTGTGGTCCACCTTCGCAGAACAACAGGGTGGGGTACTTCTTGCCTTCTTCGTAGTTGGCAGGCAGCATGACCCATACCAGTTCCTTCTTGCCATCGGTGGTGGGAACCCAGTACTGCTCCATCTTGCCGAAGGTCAGCTGGTCGAGGATATGGTCGTTCTCGTGAGTCATCTGCCAAGTCTCGGCATTGGCCTTGAACACCTTGTCCTTGGGGGAATCGTTCCGCCAGGCGAACTTTCCGGAAGGCAGTACGTAATAGATGTCCGTCGGGTGACTGAGGCTCTGTTGGGTAGCAATCAGGGCGTTGCCCTTGTTCGCCATCTGCAGTGAGGTCCAGTCGTGCCAGCCTTCGGTGAGTTGGAAAACGTGTCCGCTGTGTAGCACGGTGTACATGTTGCAGCAACCTTCCCACACGCTGAGGAAGTAGAGGCGGGGAGAGGATACCGTTACCTTCCTGCCATTCTTGCTCTTGATTTCCTTGGTTGAATTTCCCGGGTAGGAAGCCCAGCAGAAGGCGTCGACGTCGCTCTTCCAGTCGACATACTGCTTCTTGCCTGTAGCCAACTCGTGGATGCAGAGGCGATTGAGGTCAGCCTCGTAGCCGTCACGCTCCATCGAGAGCCAGGCGATATACTTGCCGTCGGGAGAGAACTGCGGGTTCTGGTCGTAGCCCACGTTGTTCTTCAGGTTCTCAGGGGCATTGACGGACTGAACCTTTAGCGTGACGGTGGGGTCAACCTTCGGAGCCACGTAGTCGGCAGGCTTGCAGAGGTTTGTAGTCTCGCGTGTACTTATATTATAAAGATAGATGTCGGAGTCGGTGGAGATGGAGTATTCCAAGCCCGTCTTCTTGCGACAGGTGTAGGCGATGGTCTTGGAGTCGGGACTCCAGGCTAACTGTTCGATGCCACCGAAGGGCTCCATGGGGCATTCGAAGGGTTCGCCATTGAGGATGTCAACGCTGTCGGAGGTGACGGCAAAACCGTCACCAACAGAGAAGACGAACGGGTGCTGGATACTTTCCACATAGTGGTCCCAGTGGCGGTACATGAGGTCGGTGACGCGGCGGCCGGTGGCTTTGGGAAGGTCGTCGGGGTTCTTCTGGATGACCTCGTGGAAGGGGATGCTCTTGAGGATGATGACTTTCGAGCAGTCAGGCGAGAACTTAAAGCCTTCCACCTGACCGTCAGTCTTCGAGAGCTGGCGGCGGTTAGTGCCGTCGGCCTTCATCGCCCAGAGCTCACCGCCACAGATAAAGGCGATGGTTTCGTTGTCGAGCCAAGCAGGGTCGGTCTCGCTCTTGCTGCCGGTGGTCAACTGTCGCTGTCCGCTACCTTTGCTGTCGCTGTTCATCACGCAGATGACCTGACGGCTCTTGTTGGCTTTTACATTGTAATAGCCCACCTGATAGGCCACCTTGCTACCGTCCGGCGAGACCGCTACGGTGCCGATACGCCCCATGGCCCACAGAGCTTCGGGGGTCATCATGCGACTACTCAGCTTGATGTTACTTTTACCAATCATGTCGTTGTCTTGTGCTTTTGCCGCGCCTAGCACCAGCAGGGTCAGCACGGCCCATGTTAGTATCCGCTTCATGAAAAGATATGATTTCTTATTTCCTTATTTCTAATTTTATATTTAGGCAGAAGGCCGCAACTCACTTCTTCCTCACCGGGTCGCAGGTCAGGCCGCAGCCTAACTTCTTGAATATCTTGCGGTCTACCTCCGAGAGCATGACGGTGGAGTGGACCTGGCAGCCGCGCAGGTTGGGCAGTTGCTCCAGGGCCAGCCGGCACTGCTCGTCATCCTTCGAGAGTACGCTGAGTGCCACCAGTACCTCGTCGGTATGGAGGCGGGGGTTCTTGCCGCCTAAGTATTCTATCTTCGTCTTCTGAACAGGTTCAATGAGACTCTGAGGAATGAGCTTGGCGTCGTGGTCGATGCCAGCTAGATGTTTGGTGGCGTTGAGCAGCAGGGCTGCCGAACAGCCCAGCAGGGGCGACGACTTGGCGGTGATGATGGTGCCGTCCTCCAGTTCCATGGCTGACGCCGTGTGGCCCGTCAGTTCCTGCTTGGCCTGTGCGGCCACGGTGACGCGGCGGTAGGCGGTGGTAATCTTCGCCTGATTGAAGAGCATCAGTATCTTGTTGATTTCGCGCTCATTGTCTATGCCGTCAGCCATCTTATTGGTGGCGTCGTAGTAGCGACGGATAATCTCGTCGCGGCTGGCATTGCAGCACACCTCGTCGTCGGAGATGCAGAAGCCCACCATGTTGACGCCCATGTCCGTGGGCGACTTGTAGGGATTCTCGCCGTAGATGCCCTCGAACAGGGCGTTCAGCACGGGGAATATCTCGATGTCGCGGTTGTAGTTGATGGCTATCTTGTCGTAGGCCTCCAGATGGAACGGGTCAATCATGTTGACGTCGTTGAGGTCGGCAGTGGCGGCCTCGTAGGCGATATTTACAGGGTGCTTCAGCGGCAGGTTCCATACGGGGAACGTCTCGAACTTTGCATAGCCGGCACGCACGCCGCGCTTGTTTTCGTTATACAACTGCGACAGGCAGACCGCCATCTTGCCGCTGCCGGGACCGGGGGCGGTGACGATGACCAGCTCGCGGCTGGTCTCCACGTAGTCGTTCTTGCCGAAGCCCTCGTCAGAAGCTATCAGCTCCACGTTGTGGGGATAGCCGTCGATGAGGTAGTGGACGTATGAGCGGATACCTAACCGCTCCAGACGGTGGCGGAACTGGTCGGCAGCCTGCTGGCCATTGTAGTGGGTGATGACCACCGAGCCCACCATGAAGTTGCGGCTCTGGAATTCTTCACGCAGGCGCAGCACATCCTCGTCGTAGGTGATGCCTAAGTCGGCACGTACCTTGTTCTTCTCGATGTCTTCAGCACTGATGACAATCAGTATTTCAATGCTGTCACGCAGCTGTGCCAGCATGCGCAGCTTGGAGTCGGGCTTGAAGCCTGGCAGCACGCGGCTGGCATGGTGGTCGTCAAACAGTTTACCGCCCAGTTCGAGGTATAGCTTGCCGTCGAACTGCGCAATGCGTTCGCGGATATGCTGTGACTGTATCTTCAGATATCTGTCGTTATCAAAACCAATCTTCATATAAATTAAATATTAAAGATGAAAGATGAAAAATTAATATGAGAAGATGAGAGCATTTAAGATTTTGCCGATTTAATGATATTCACCAGTGTTCCAATGATGTTCTTGTTATCTTTAAGCATAGATTCAAATTCCTTATCGTTTATATACTCTGATGCATGTAGGATCCTAAGCCAATATTTGGTCTCGTTAGCTTCTTTCAAAGCTATATGCATCTTTGTGATGAAGTCTTTCTTGCTTTGTGCATAGACGCTTTCAGTGACATTAGCACCAATACTGGTGCCACTTCTTAGTATCTGGGTAGGGATGACGGGGTTCACCTTATTATCAGTAAGGTATTGGAAAAGCTTAACGATTCTGACGCCAAATGTAAAGCTGATGTCCAGGATTTTATTGTAGCGCTCTTCTTCCATCTCCCAATTCTCCCATTTTAATTTTTAATTTTTCATTTTTAATCTTTCATTTCTCATCTGGTCGGCTTGCTTCTGCATAGCCTCTAAGCGGGCAGCGAGGCCACTCTGCTTCTTGGGATTGTTCTTGTTGGCCTGGTAGTTGGCTTCCAGGATGGCCAGGAGCTTCTCGTCGTCGGTGGTCTTGCGCAGCGTGTACATGATTGCTGCCGACATGAACAGCGAGACGAAGTAGTAGAAGTTCAGACCGCTGGAGTAGTCGTTGAAGATGAAGAAGAACATCAGCGGCATGATGTACATCATCCACTGCATCATCTTCATCTGTTCAGCCTGCTGGCCTACCATCTGGTCCTTCTGCTGCTGCATGGAGAACCATGTGTAGATGAGCTGGGCGGCGCAGAACAGGATGCACGTCAGCGACAGGTGGTCGCCGATGCCCCAGATGTTGGTTCCCCATTCCACGATGGGGTCGTAGGTCGAGAGGTCAGACATCCACAGGAACGACTCGCCGCGCAGCTCGATGGCGTTAGGCACGAAGAAGAACATAGCCAGCCAGATAGGCATCTGGATGAGCATGGGCAGACAGCCGGACAGCGGGCTGACGCCGTACTTCGAGTAGAGCGACATCATCTCCTGCTGCTTCTTCATCTGATCCTCGGGCTTGTCGTACTGCTTGGTGGCCTCCTCGAACTTAGGCTTCAGCACGCGCATCTTGGCCGACGACATGTAGCTCTTCTTTACCATGGGGAAGGTGATGACCTTCAGCAGGATGGTGATGAGGATGAGCACGATACCCATATTGAGACCGAAGCCGGTGAGCCAGTCGAAGACGTAGAGCGTGAACCAGCGGTTAATCCAACGCAGCAGCCACCAACCGAGGTCGACGAGCTGTTCGAGGTCGAGGTCCTTGCCGAAAGCGCTCTGCTGTTCGACCTCCTTGATGAGGCGGAAGTTGTTGGGACCGATATACATCTCAAATTCAGAGGGCTTAGCACCCGTGGGGTCAAAGGCCGTGGCCATGCGGGCATCGAAATGCTTCAGGTAACCAGAGCCTTTCTCGTCCATCTTGGTAGCCAGCTGGGCACCCTTATTGAAGTTGTCCTTCGAGATGAGGGCAATGCTGAAGAACTGGTTGCGGAAGGCTATCCAGTCGGTCTGCTCCTCCGTGGCCTCTTCCTGGTCGCCAGACTCCGACAGCTTGTCGGTGCCGCCCTGGCTCTCCTTATAATATATAGAGGTGTAACGGTTCTCAAACGAGTAGCCCTTCTCCTGTTGGCGGCAGTGGTCGTTCCACGCTATCTCCACCTCTTTGTAGGATGGCGCGAAGGTGTTGGCCAGCCCCTGTGCCTGCAGCGTCATGCTGAGCAGGTAGTCCTGTCCCAGGCGGTAGCGCATGACGAGCTGGCCACCGTTCTTGGCCGAAGCCGTCATGGTGACTGTCGTGTCGCTCACTTCCGAGGGGGTAAAGTAGAGGTCGCGTGTGATGATGTTGTCCTGTTTGCCGGCAAGCATGAAGGTCAGGTTCTGGTCTTTCTCGTCGAACAGCGTGACGTCGCTGGCACCATCGATGCTCTTGAAGTCCTTGATGACGGCCTTGCGGATGACGCCGCCCTTGGTGTCGAGGGTTAGCTCCAACTTGCCGTTCTTCAGCATAACCTTCTGCGAGGTGCCGGTGAGGGACTGGAGGAACAATGCTGTCGAGTCGCTGGCAGCACTGGTGGCGGAATCACCTGCCGTTGTGCCTTTCTTGGCGGCAAGGGCAGCGGCCTCTTTCTGGGCCTTGGCGGCTTGTTCCTGCTGAACGGCGGCGATGCTGTCCTGTAAACGGGCGGCTTCTATCTGCTCTTCGGAGGGCTGGTTCCACCAGCTGAAACCTATCAGTACGACGGCTATCAAAAGGAAGCCGATAAGGGTGTCTTTATTCATGTCTTTTCTATTTTTATTTCGTGTTTATGTAAAATCAAGGTGCAAAGGTAATCATTTTTCAGTTCATAATTCATAGTTCAGAGTTCATAGTTAAACGAATTAACATCTTTTTATAAAAATAACTGTGAACTATGAACTATGAACTATGAACTATTTTGTATCTTTGCAGTCGAATATGAAGTACAAGTACCTTTTAATAGGCATGGTTGCCATGCTGACAACCACTGCCGTTCAGGCACAGCAACGGTCCGGAAGGGGAGTCAGCGCTGCCACTGAACAAATCGTGAAAAGCTACACCGACTCGTTGGCGGCACTCCGCCATCAGTTGGACAGTATCCAACGTGTGAACGACTCGCTGAGGACGGAGAGTTCGGACGGACGTTATTTCCGCCTTTTTGCCCCCACTACGTTCTATCATTCCGGTGCCAACCAGATGCTGTCGCTGGCACCCAGGACGGGTGATGACGTGACCGATGCCGTCGATGCCGCCATGATGAGTCTTTATTTGCGCCGTCCCGACCTAGTGCAGAATACGGAGAGTGCCCTCCGCAAGGTGGGTTCGCTGCGTGATGACGTCAACCAGGAGATGACACAGCAGGTGGAACTGGCCGAGAAGGTGGCACCGCTGCCCGAGTTGCCCGACGAGGCGGCACCACTGGAACTGGTGGTGAAGAAGCCCAATTTCTGGAAGTTCAAGTTCGACGGTAACCTGCAGTTCCTGCAAAACTATGTTTCCAGTAACTGGCACAAGGGCGGTGAGTCCAATTATTCGGCCGTCGGCATTGCGACCTTTGAACTGAACTACAATGACAAGGACCGAGTTACCTTCGACAACAAGTTAGAAACCAAGCTCGGTATCCAGACATCGCCGTCGGACACTGTCCATAAGTTCAAGACCAACAACGACCTGCTGCGTCTGACCAGTAAGTTTGGCCTGCAGGCGCACAAGAAGTGGTACTATACGTTGCAGCTCCTGGCTTATACGCAGTTTGCGCGTGGTTACAAGGCCAACGACCCGACCGTCTATTCTGACTTCATGTCGCCATTCAACCTGAACGTCGGTCTCGGTATGGAGTATAAGGTGGAAACCAAGAATAAGAATTTGACGGGTAGCCTGAACTTCCTGCCGCTATCGTTCAACTTCATCTATGTGGGTCGTCAGGACCTAGCATCGCGTAACGGCATCAAGGGCGATCATCATACCCGCGAGAACTTCGGTTCGAGTTTCACTGCCGACCTGAAATGGAAGTTGGCTGAACAGATACTCTGGAAGACGCGCTTCTATGCCTTTACGTCGTATGACCGTGCCCTGCTGGAGTGGGAAAACCAGCTGGAATTGAAGGTGACGAAGTATATCTCGGCCAATCTGTTCCTCTATCCGCGCTTCGACGATGCCAATAACCGTGACGACGATTTAGGCTATTTCCAGTTCCAGGAGTGGAGTTCTATTGGCCTTACATACTCGTTCTGATACGGTGATGTGGAAAAAACAGCACGAAAATTTGGCAGATCGCATCCTATTTCGTATCTTTGCAAAATTAGAATCCATACTAATTAAAGACTAATTCAATATGTTATCACAGCAAGACCTGAAACAGTTGGCTCAGAAGGGTATCTCTGAGCAGCAGATTGAGAGACAGTTAGGAGAGTTTAAGACCGGTTTCCCATTCCTGAAGTTAGAAGCCGCTGCCGCTATCGGCAAGGGCATCGTAGCCCCTACAGAAGCCGAGCGCAAGCAGTATGTCGAGGCTTGGCAGCAGTATAAGGCCGCCGGCAAGAAGGTGGTGAAGTTTGTGCCCGCCTCGGGTGCCGCCAGCCGCATGTTCAAGGACATGTTTGCTTTTGTGGATGCCGACTATGACGTGCCGACGACAGACTTCGAGAAGAAGTACTTCGACAATATCGAAAAGTTTGCCTTCTATGGCGAGCTAGACGCAGCCTGTCAGAAGAACGAGGGCAAGGGTATCAAGGAACTGATAGCTGCCGGTAACTACAAGGCCGTGGCTGCCAACATGCTGAAGGCCGAAGGCCTGAACTACGGTCAGCTGCCGAAGGGACTCCTGCTGTTCCACAGCTATCCCGAGGGACCACGCACGCCGATGGAGGAACACCTGGTAGAGGGTGCTCTGTATGCCGCCAGCAATGGCGAGGCTCACGTCCACTTCACCGTCAGCCACGAGCACATGGAACTCTTCAAGGCCAAGGTAGCCCAGAAGGCTGACCTCTATGCCCAGAAGTACGGTATCAAGTACGACATCAGTTTCTCCGAACAGAAACCTTCGACGGACACCATTGCCGCCAACCCAGACGGCACACCGTTCCGCAACAGTGACGGCTCGCTGCTCTTCCGTCCCGGTGGTCACGGAGCCCTCATTGAGAACCTGAACGAGATCGAGGCAGACGTCATCTTCGTGAAGAATATCGACAATGTCGTGCCCGATCGTCTGAAGGACGACACCGTCGAGTGGAAGCAGGTTATTGCCGGTGTGCTGGTTACCCTGCAACAGAAAGCCTTCGAATACCTGCGCCTGCTGGATTCCGGCAAATACACCCACGAACAGATTCTCGACATGGTACATTTCGTACAGCAAGACCTCTGCTGCCGCAAGGCTGACATCAAGGAGCTGGAGGACGCCGAACTGGTTATCTACCTGCGCAAGAAGCTCAACCGCCCGATGCGTGTCTGCGGCGTCGTGAAGAATGTCGGCGAGCCTGGCGGCGGTCCGTTCCTCACCTACAACCAGGACGGCACCGTAAGTCTGCAGATTCTCGAGTCGAGCCAGATTGACAAGTCGAACAAGGAGTATATGGAGATGTTCACCAAAGGCACCCACTTCAACCCCGTCGACCTGGTATGCGCCGTGAAGGACTATCAGGGAAAGCCCTTCGACCTGCCAAAGTATGTTGACCCATCGACAGGCTTCATCTCGCAGAAGTCGAAGGGTGGCAAGGAGTTGCAGGCATTGGAGTTGCCCGGTCTGTGGAATGGTGCCATGAGCGACTGGTCGACCATCTTCGTCGAAGTTCCCCTCTCTACGTTCAATCCCGTGAAGACTGTCAACGACCTGCTTCGCGACCAGCACCAGTGATGATTAGCAGCGGACTACAGGACTATAAGGACTTTATACTATAATATAGGTATTGAAATAAGAAGTCCTGAAGTCCTGTAGTCCGTTGCAAAAATAAAAAGAAGGATGAACACAAAGACTTTATTAGCTATCGGAATGACTTCCGCTATGATGCTAACAAATACCGCCTGCCAGCAGAGTTCTCACGAGAATCCTCTGCTGGCAGAGAGTTCTTTACCGTTTGGTGCGCCTGATTTCAGCAAGATTCAGACGTCTGACTATTTGCCTGCCTTTGAGGCGGCTATCCAGCAGACGCGTGACAACATCCAGGCCATCGTGGACTGTCAGGACTCAGCCACTTTCGAGAATACCATCCTGCCTTTCGAGGACAGCAGTCGCCTGTTGACACGTGTTTCCACCGTCTTCTTCGCATTGACAGAGGCAGACAAATCTGATGAACTCAGCGAGATTGAGAAGAAGGTGCAACCCATGTTGACCGACTTGCAGAACGAGATAGCGTTCAATAAACCATTGTTTGAGCGCATCAAGCAGGTTTATGACAAGCAGCATGACACGCTGACGGGCGAAGACCAGAAACTGCTGGAGGAAATCTACAAGGACTTTGTGCGTAAGGGCGCCCTCTTGTCTGACGAGAAGATGGCCCGCATGAAGGAAATCAACCTGCGCATCTCCGATCTGCAGCAGCAGTGGGGCGACCTCTTGCAGGCTGCCACCAACGATGCTGTCGTTTGGGTCGACAAGCAAGAAGACCTGGCAGGGCTCAGCGAAGCCGACATCGCCCAGTGCGCGAAGGATGCGGAGAGTCGTGGCGGCAAGGCACCATACGCCATTGTCATCATGAACACCACCCAGCAGGCACCGCTGGCCAGTCTCGACAACCGTGAACTGCGCAAGCGTGTCTACGAGGCATCTATCCATCGTGCTGACGGTACCAACGCCAAGTACAACACCTTTGCCATTGTCAGCGAGATGGCGAAGTTGCGCGCTGAGAAGGCAGAGTTGATGGGCTATCCCTGCTATGCCGCCTATTCGCTGGACGACACGATGGCAAAGACGCCAGACAACGTCAATAACTTCCTGAAGAACCTCGTCAAAGCCTACAAGGCTAAGGCCGATGCCGAGACGAAGGCTATCGAGGAGTTTGCCCAAAAGACCGAAGGTGCAGACTTCAAGCTCGAGCCCTACGACCGCTTCTACTATTCGGCCAAGATGAAGAAGGCCCTGCTCGACATCTCCGAGGATGAGGTGAAGCCGTACTTCAATGTTGACAGTGTGCTGATGAATGGTGTGTTCTATGCTGCCAATCGCGTCTACGGACTGACCTTCAAGGAGCGTACCGACATTCCAACGTACCATCCTGACATGCGTGTTTTCGAGGTCATCGATAAGGACGGCCAGTCGTTGGCACTCTTCTATGGCGACTACTACCGTCGTGCATCAAAGCGCGGTGGTGCTTGGATGGATGGCTTCCAGGAGCAGAGCCGCCGCTGGAACCAGAAACCCATCATCTTCAATGTCTGCAACAATGCCAAAGCCCCCGAGGGACAGCCTTCGCTGTTGACGTGGGACGAGGTGACCACCATGTTCCATGAGTTCGGACATGCCCTGCACGGCATGCTGTCCAACTGCGAATACAAGAGTCTGGCTGGCACCAATGTGGCTCGCGACTTTGTCGAGATGCCGTCGCAGTTCAACGAGTCGTTTGCCTCCATTCCAGAGGTCTTTGACCACTATGCGCGCCACTATGAGACGGGTGAGCCCATGCCTGCCGAACTGAAAGAGCGCATGCTGAAGAGCATCAACTTCCAGTCGGCCTACGCCCTGGGTGAGAACCTTGCCGCTTCCAGTCTTGACATGGCTTGGCACATGCTCGCAGCCAAGGATGTTCCTGCGCCTGACAAGTGTAAGGACTTCGAGACACAGGCCTTGCAACAGTACGGCATCCTTGACGCCCAGATTCCACCTCGCTATATGACCAGCTACTTCAACCACGTGTGGGGTGGGGGCTATGCCGCCGGCTATTACAGCTATCTGTGGACGGAGGTGCTGGCCGTCAACGTCGCCGACACGTTTGCCAAGATGGGGGCTTTGAAGCCCGAAACCGGTCAAGCTTTCCGTGACAAGATACTGAGCCGAGGCAATACAGGCGATCTCATGCAGATGTTTACCGACTTCACGGGAATGGCTCAGCCAGACGCTTCTGCCATCCTCCGTGCCCGTGGCCTGTAAACTCGTCGGGTAGAAAAATGTTATAATAAGGCGCAAAAAAGTGACAAATTGTTTGGTGGTTTCACCAGAAATGCGTACTTTTGCAGCCGTTAAACGAAAATAGCAGACAAATGAAGAGTCTTAACCTGATTACCAACATTATTATTATTCGACTGCGTAATGGTAGCCGGAAGTGATGAGGTATGCAGGTGATTGACAACAGATAATTGAAATGATACAGAGCCTTTCTCACTTCCGGGTGCAGAGAGGCTTTTTTGTATAAATGGTCAAATAGTAAAATAATATGAGCGAAAGATTGTTTATTTTCGACACAACACTGCGCGATGGCGAGCAGGTGCCGGGATGCCAACTGAATACGGTAGAGAAGATTCAGGTGGCCAAGGCCCTGGAACAGTTGGGCGTGGACGTGATTGAAGCAGGATTCCCCGTGTCGAGTCCGGGCGACTACCAGAGTGTGATTGAAATTTCGAAGGCTGTCACGTGGCCTACCATCTGTGCACTGACGCGTGCCGTAGAACATGACATTGACGTGGCTTACGAGGCGCTTCAGTATGCTAAGCACAAGCGTATCCATACGGGCATCGGCACGAGCGACGAACACATCAGGTACAAATTCAACTCTACCCGCGAGCACATCCTGGAACAGGCCGTTGCTGCCACGAAGTATGCCAAACGCTTTGTGGATGATGTGGAGTTCTATTGCGAGGATGCCGGACGCACGGATAACGAATATCTGGCGCAGGTCGTCGAGGCGGTCATCAAGGCGGGAGCTACAGTCGTCAACATTCCCGATACTACGGGCTACTGCCTGCCATCGGAATATTACGAGAAAATCAAGTACCTCAAGGAGCATGTCGACGGCATCGATGCCTGCATCATCTCCACCCACTGCCACAATGACCTCGGCATGGCTACGGCCAATACGCTGAATGGCGTACTGGCAGGTGCCCGTCAAGTGGAAGTGACCATCAACGGCATCGGTGAGCGTGCCGGCAATACGTCGCTGGAGGAGATAGCGATGATTCTGAAATGCCATAAAAGCATCGATATTGAGACGAACATCAACACGACGAAGATTTATCCGACGTCGCGGATGGTGTCGAGCCTGATGAACATGCCCGTCCAGCCCAACAAGGCCATCGTGGGTCGCAACGCCTTTGCACACTCCAGTGGCATCCATCAGGACGGCGTATTGAAGAATGTCCACACGTACGAGATTATCGACCCCAAGGATGTGGGCATCGACATTGACAGCATCGTGCTGACAGCCCGTTCGGGACGTGCGGCCCTGAAGCATCGCCTGATGATCAATGGCGTGGACGTAAGCGACGAACACAAGATAGACAAGATTTACGAGCAGTTCCTCGTGCTGGCCGACCAGAAGAAGGAGGTGACGGATGCCGATGTGCTGATGCTGGCTGGTGCCGACACGTCGGAGACCCATACCGTGAAACTCGACTTCCTGCAGGTCACCACGGGCAAGGGCGTGAAGTCGGTGGCCTCTATCGGACTGGACATCAGTGGTCAGAAGTTCGAGGCTGCAGCCTCGGGCAATGGTCCTGTCGATGCTGCCATCAAGGCCCTGAAGAAGATTATCATGAAGCAGATGACGCTGAAGGAGTTTACCATCCAGGCCATCTCGAAAGGCTCCGACGATGTGGGCAAGGTCCACATGCAGGTGGAGTATAACGGCAGTCTCTACTATGGCTTCGGTGCCAATACCGACATCGTCACCGCTTCCGTGGAAGCGTACATTGATTGTATCAACAAGTTTAGAGTAGAATAATTATTTAGCAGCGGACAACAGGACTAAAAGACTATTTTTCGCAAAATACAGCAGAAAGAGAAAAAGTCCTAAAGTCCTGTAGTCCGTTGCAGATGGGAAAAAATGAACACATTATTTGATAAGATTTGGGACAAGCATGTCGTACAGGTCGTTGACGACGGTCCCACACAGCTATATATAGATAGGTTATACTGTCACGAGGTGACGTCGCCCCAGGCCTTCGACGGCATGCGGGCACGCGGACTGAAGTGCTTCCGACCGGGACAGATATTTTGTATGCCCGACCATAACACGCCGACCCACGACCAGGACAAACCCATCGAGGACCCGGTGTCAAGGAAACAGGTGGACACACTGGCCAAGAATGCCGCCGACTTTGGCCTGACGTACTATGGCATGATGTCGAAGGACAACGGCATCATCCACGTCGTAGGTCCTGAGAAAGGACTGTCGCTGCCCGGCATGACCATCGTCTGCGGTGATTCGCACACCTCCACGCATGGTGCCATGGGTGCAGTGGCCTTTGGCATCGGCACCTCGGAGGTCGAGATGGTGCTGGCCTCGCAGTGCATCCTGCAACAGAAACCCAAGTCGATGCGCATCAGCATCAACGGCACCTTAGGCAAGGGCGTGACGGCAAAGGATGTGGCCCTCTACCTGATGGCACAGCTGACGACCAGCGGCGCTACTGGCTACTTTGTCGAGTATGCGGGTGATGTCGTCACTGCCTTGTCGATGGAAGGCCGTCTGACGCTGTGCAACCTCTCCATCGAGATGGGTGCCCGCGGTGGTTTCATTGCTCCTGACGAGACGACCTTTGAATATATAAAAGGTAAGGAATATGCCCCGAAGGGTGCCGATTGGGACAAGGCGCTGGCATACTGGAAAACACTGAAGAGCGGCGATGATGCCGTCTTCGACAAGGAACTGGTCTTCGACGCTGCCGACATAGAGCCGCGCATTACCTATGGCACCAATCCCGGTATGGGCATCGGTATCACGGAAAGGATTCCAGGACCCACCCCCCAGCCCCTCCCTGTAGGGCGGGGAGTAGATAGCACCGCTGGTAATTACGCCCCTCCATTACAGGGAGGGGATGGGGGAGGGTCTCGAGCCCTGCAGTATATGGGCTTTAAGGCGGGTGAGTGCCTGCTGGGACACCCCATCGACTACGTCTTCCTGGGAGCCTGCACCAACGGACGCATAGAAGACTTCCGCGCCTTCGCCTCTATCGTTAAGGGGCGGCGGAAGGCAGACAACGTGGTGGCCTGGCTGGTGCCTGGCTCATGGGCTGTGCGTCACCAAATAGAGGAAGAAGGTCTCGACCAGGTGTTGGCGGCTGCCGGCTTTGAGATTCGCCAGCCGGGCTGTTCGGCCTGTCTGGCCATGAACGATGACAAAGTGCCTGCGGGCAAGTATGCCGTGTCTACCTCGAACCGTAACTTCGAAGGCCGCCAGGGGCCTGGCTCGCGCACCATTCTGGCTTCGCCCTTAGTGGCTGCCGCTGCCGCAGTAACAGGAGTAATCACCGATCCGCGAGTATTAATATAGCAGCGGACAACAGGACTAAAGGACTATGCTGCGCAAAATAAGGCACAAAGAGAAAAGTCCTTCAGTCTTGTAGTCCGTTGCAAAAGAGAAAATGAAGATGAAACAGAAATTCGACATCATCACATCGACCTGCGTACCCCTGCCGTTGGAGAACGTAGATACTGACCAGATTATCCCCGCCCGCTTCCTGAAGGCTACCACCAAGGAGGAAAAGTTCTTTGGCGACAACCTCTTCCGCGACTGGCGTTACCGTCCTGACGGTTCTGTCGTTGAGGATTTTGTCCTCAACGACCCCACCTACAGCGGCTGCATCCTCGTCGCTGGTAAGAACTTCGGTTCAGGCAGCAGCCGCGAACATGCTGCATGGGCCATTGCGGGCTACGGCTTCCGCGTCGTAATCTCGTCATTTTTTGCCGACATCCACAAGAATAACGAACTCAACAACTTCGTATTGCCTGTGCAGGTCAGCGAGGCCTTCCTGTCCGAATTGTTTTTGACCATTCAAAACGACCCCAAGACCAAGGTTCAGGTCGACCTGCCTAACCAAACTGTCACCAATATGGCTACTGGCAGGAGCGAGCATTTCGATATTAACGCCTACAAGAAGCACTGTCTGATGAACGGCCTCGACGATATCGATTTCTTGGTAGACAGTAAAGATAAGATAGAACAATGGGAACAGCAACACAAGTAAACAGCTACCAGCGCATTCCTCCCTTCGTGGAAATCATGGACTCCACGCTCCGCGATGGCGAACAGACCAATGGCGTCTCGTTCCTGCCGCATGAGAAGCTTGTAATGGCGCGCAAACTGCTGGGCGACCTGAACGTCGACCGCATTGAGGTGGCCTCGGCACGGGTGTCGGAAGGTGAGCGCGAAGCTGTCACCAAGATATGTCGCTATGCGCAGTCGATAGGTCGGCTGGATAGGGTAGAGGTGCTGGGATTCGTGGATGGAGGTCAGAGCATCGACTGGATTGCCGATTGTGGCTGCAAGGTGGTTAACCTGCTGGCCAAGGGTTCGCTGAAGCACTGCACGCAGCAGCTGCACAAGACACCCGAGGAACACATCAGCGACATCCGGCGCGAACTGGACTATGCCGCCCACCGTGGCATCTGTGTCAACCTCTATCTGGAGGACTGGTCGAATGGCATGAAGGACTCGTCCGACTACGTCTACCAGCTGATGGATGCATTGACCAATGTTCAATGTATAAAGCGTTTCATGCTGCCCGACACCCTGGGCGTGATGAATCCCCTGCAGGTCATCGAGTACTTCCGCAAGATGATGAAGCGCTACCCAGACGTCCACTTCGACTTCCACGCCCATAACGACTACGATCTGGCGGTCAGCAACTCGCTGGCTGCCGTGCTCAGCGGTGCCCGTGGCTTACACGTCACCGTCAACGGACTGGGTGAGCGTTGTGGCAATGCCCCGCTGGCATCCGTGCAGGCTATCCTGAAAGACCAGTTCCATGCCAAGACCAACATCGTCGAGAGCCAGCTGAACGACCTCTCCCGCATGGTCGAGAGCTTCAGCGGCATCAGCGTGGCTCCCAACCAGCCCATCGTGGGTGAGAACGTCTTTACGCAGGTGGCTGGCGTCCATGCTGACGGCGACTCCAAGGACCGCCTCTACTATAACGAACTTATCCCCGAGCGTTTTGGCCGCAAGCGTGAGTATGCCTTGGGTAAGAACTCAGGACGTGCCAACATAGCAAAGAACCTAGAGGAATTAGGTCTGGAACTGACGCCGGAACAGACGCGGCGGGTGACGGAGCGCATCACGGAACTGGGTGACAAGAAGGAGATAGTGACGCAGGAGGACTTGCCATATATCGTCTCTGACGTGCTGAAACACGACGGCAGCGAGGACAAGGTAAAACTCATCAGCTACGTGGTGTCCACGGCATACGGACTGAAGCCTGGTGCCAATGTGCGGGTGGAAATCAACGGTCAGCAGTATGAGGCCGGCGCTACGGGTGATGGTCAGTACGATGCCTTTGTCAAGGCCCTGCGCTACATTTACAAAAAGTACCTCAACCGCACGTTCCCCATCCTGGCTAACTATCAGGTCACCATCCCGCCCGGCGGTCGTACCGACGCTCTGGTGCAGACGGTCATATCCTGGCATTACAACGGAGGTCTGCTGCGTACCCGCGGTCTGGATGCCGACCAGACGGATGCTGCCATCAAGGCAACGTTCAAGATGCTGAATATCATAGAAAACGATAACAAAACAAAATAACGAAAAGAATATGAAACTAAAGATTGCCATATTGGCCGGTGATGGAATCGGCCCCGAGATCATGAAACAGGGTGTTGCTGTGCTTGATGCCATAGCACACAAGTGTAACCACGAGTTTATTTACGAGGAAGCCATCTGTGGCGCCCATGCCATGGATGTCTGTGGCGATCCCTATCCTGACAGTACCCACGATGTGTGTATGCGGGCTGATGCGGTGCTGTTTGCCGCCGTCGGTGACCTCAAGTACGACAACAATCCTACGGCCAAGGTGCGTCCCGAGACGGGCCTTCTGGCCATGCGCAAAAAGCTGGGACTTTTTGCAAACATCCGTCCTGTGGCTACATTCGACTGCTTATTGCATAAAAGTCCGTTGAAGGAGGAGTTGCTGCGTGGTGCCGACTTTGTGGTAATCCGCGAACTGACCGGCGGCATGTATTTCGGTGAGAAATACCAGGACAACGACAAGGCCTTCGACACCAATGTCTATACGCGTCCCGAGGTGGAACGCATCGTCCATCTGGCCTTCCAGATGGCAAGCAAGCGTCGTAAGCACCTCACTGTGGTCGACAAGGCTAACGTCTTGGCCAGCAGTCGTCTGTGGCGCCAGATAGCGCAGGAGATAGAGCCGCAGTATCCTGATGTGAAGACTGACTATATGTTCATCGATAATGCCTCGATGCGCGTGCTTACAGAGCCTCGCTTCTTCGACGTCATCGTCACCGAGAATACCTTTGGCGACATCCTGACCGACGAGACCTCGTGTATCACCGGCTCAATGGGACTGCAGCCGTCGAGCTCGCTGGGCGAGCATACGCCGCTCTTCGAACCCGTCCACGGCTCATGGCCGCAGGCTGCCGGTCAGAACATTGCCAACCCGCTGGCGCAGATTCTCTCTGCCGCCATGTTGCTCGAGCACTTTGGACTCAACCGCGAGGGTGCCCTCATCCGCGAGGCTGTCAATGCCTCCCTCGATGCCAACGTGCGTACCCCCGATATTCTTGAACCTGAAGGTCCAAGTGTGGCACGCAATCAGGTCGAGGGCGGCACCAAGTATGGAACCAAAGAAGTAGGACAATGGATAGTAGATTATATTTCAAAGGCCTGATGCTGGCCGCCCTGTGTGTTGCCGTGCCACAGCAACATGCCGGGGCGCAGAACTACCGTGACAGCCTCACGGCCATCAACAGGCAGATAGCCACCTCGCCGTGGTCCACCGACCTGCACCTGCGGAAGGCTGCCTTCAACCTGCAGCTGAAGCAGTGGGAGTATGCCATCGACGAGTACAGGCTGGTGCTGGAGCGTGACCCACGCAATCCGGCGGCCCTCTTCTATCGGGCCTACGCCAACACCCACCTGCGCCGCTACGACCTGGCATGCAACGACTATAGCGACCTGCTGGCTGACCATCCCCGCCATTTCGAGGCCCGCCTGTCGCTGGCTGTCGTCCAGCAACTGATGAGGCGGAAGCAGGATGCGCTGGACGAACTGAACCAGCTGGTGCAGCAGCACCCCGACTCGGCGGTGGCGTATGCTGCCCGTGCCAACGTGGAGCGTGAGCTGAAGCAGGACGATGCCGCCCTCTATGACTGGCAGCGTGCCGAACAACTGTCGCCGCTCGATGCCACCTACGTCGTGTCGCATGTCGACTTGCTGCTGGTGCTGGAGCGTCGTCAGGAGGCGCGCCGTGTACTTGACGCTGCCGTCCGCCGCGGCATTCCCCGTGGTATGCTCCGCGACTGGTACGAAAAGGTAAAAAGGTAAAAAAGTAAAAAAGGTGAAAAACAACAAACTGAAGCAACCTACCAAGTTCCAGTTCTTTCTGGGCTTCTTTGCCGTCGTCGCCCTGCTTTGGGGGGTGAAGCGGCTCGTGACGGCATTGGATGACAGCCTGCATGCACAGGCCGATGCCGCCGTCGGACAAGTCATCCGGGAAAGCCGGCTGTCGGCTGCCGCCACTGTCCCCCACCGCATTCTCAGCGTCCCCAACTACAAGACCGCCTTCCCTGACAGCCAGAGCGTGCAGATAGTCGCTGCCGAGCGCTGGGGTGTCAAGCCCGTCAAGGACCGTCAGGATGCCGAGCATCGCAAAAAGGAACTGGTGTACGTCGGCGAAAGTCCCTACTACCATGTCGACCGCCTGTCCAGCAGCATACCCTATCTGGTGCCCCGTGCCGCCGTGCTGTTGCAGGACATCGGCCAGGCGTTCTACGACAGCCTCTATGTCAAGGGCGTGCCCTTCAACCAGCTCATCGTCACCAGCGTGCTGCGCTCCATGGACGACGTCTCCAAGCTGCAGCGCCACAACCAGAACGCCACCGAGCGCTCGTGCCACCTCTTCGGCACCACCTTCGACATCTGCTACAACCGCTACCACCCCGTGACGCAGTACGTCCGCGACGACACCCTGAAGTGGGTGCTCGCCGAGGTGCTGCGCGACAAGCGCGAGGAGGGCCGCTGCTACGTCAAGTATGAAGTCAAGCAGGGCTGCTTCCACATGACGGTGCGATAAAGATTAGGCCAAAGAGACTAATATTCTTTTGTGTCATTTTTCGTTAATTTGTCTCCTAAGGTATAAAGAATTCTCAAAATGCATGGCGTTTTCTGATTTTCTTCGTATCTTTGCCCACAAAAATCAATATGAAGAAGTTTTTTCTAATGGCGCTGGCCGTTATGTGCTTTGTGACGGTTGGCAATGGCAAGGTGAATGAATCGGAGAATAAGGCTCAGACTCCCGATGGAGTAGAAGCTGTTGATTTAGGACTTAGCGTGAAGTGGGCCAACATGAATGTGGGTGCCAAGAAGTCTTCTGGCTATGGCACGTACTTTGCGTGGGGCGAGATCAAGTCGAAGGAATATTATTCGTGGAATACCTATGCGTGGAGCAAGGGAGACTCTCAGTTCCTGACCAAGTATTCGACTACCGACCATAGGTTCCAGTTGGTTCCTGCCGACGATGCCGCCCATGCCAACTGGGGCGGTAACTGGCGCATGCCTACTGTGGATGAGTACGAGGAACTGATTGCCAACTGCAAATGGGAATGGACCACGAAGGATGGTGTCAACGGCTATAAGGTTACCAGTAAGAAGACCGGTAAATCCATCTTCCTGCCCATCACGGGTTGCCGCTTCTATGCGGACACACAGTTCCGCGGTATTACAGGCATCTATTGGACATCTTCCCTCTATACCGCCAATCCTAACAAGGCCTGGTGTCTGGAATTCAATTTTTCTGATATATCCGTGTACTACGGAAACCTGTCCAGCAATCGCTTTAGCGGTCGTTGCATCCGTGCCGTCCAGTAACCGTTATAGAAGAAATAGAAGCTTGATGAAGAAGTTTTTATTCATTTTACTGACAGCAGCCCTGACAGCATGTAGTTCGCTGACACCGGCGGAAAAGGCTGAACGGCAGGCAAGGATTGCGAAGGCCGTTGAATATGCATTGGCTGAACGCCACTATACCGTGGATATAGTCATGATGTACCCTACTCGCGGAAAGGCGGTCAATGTCGCACATGACTACTCCTTGGAGGTTAGGGGCGACACGCTGGTGTCGTATCTGCCTTATTTCGGACGTGCATATTCTGTACCTTACGGTGGCGGGAAGGGACTGAACTTTACGGCGCCAATTATGGAATACCGTTCAGAGAAGGGCCGTCGTGGTTCTACGACTATATCGATGAAGGTTAGAAACGATGAGGACCTTTATATGTTTACCCTTGATATCTTCGACGACGGAAACACGTCCATTGACGTGAGACCCCAAGAACGGGAACCGATTTCCTATAGTGGGAATATGATGTTGTCGGAGTAAATTCACCTCAGAATCTATTCTGCGCCGAAGTATTCCTCTAACTCGGTGCGGGCGCTGCCCTCGCTGTTGGGGAGGTCGCGGATGATGCTGCCGTGCTCCAGCAAAGCGATGCGTGACGAGATGTCGATAGTGTGCTGCAGGTTGTGGCTGGAGATGATGACGGTGCTGCCAGTCTGCTCGGCATAGTCCTTCAGCAGGTGCTTGAGGAGTACCTGACTGGTGGGGTCGAGGAAGTTGAAAGGCTCATCGAGGATGACGGTCTGGGGATGGCGGAAGAGGGCGGAGATGATGCCTACCTTCATCTTGTTGCCGGCGGAGAGATTGCGGATGAGCTTCTTCTGTCCGAAGATTTCGCTGTTGGCGAAGCGCTCGAACTGCGTCAGGCGCTCGTCAACCTCTTCTTGCTTGATGCCGGAAATCTTTCCTAAGAACGAGAAGAACTCCTCGGGCGTGAGGAAATCGATGAGGAACCCCTCGTCGATATAGGCACCGATGTGCTGCTTCCAGGCCTCACTCTCGGTAGGACCGATGTCGAGGGTCGTGCCATCCTCCTGAGCAAAACTGTAGGTTACTGTGCCGCCGTCGGCTTTCAGCAGGTCGAGAAGCAGGCGGAAAAGGGTGGTCTTGCCGGCGCCATTGTTGCCGACAAGACCCAGTATCTCGCCGTCGTTGATGGTGAACGCGGGTATGTCGCAAGCAATGGTATCGCCGAAGTTCTTCTTAAGGTTTTCTATTTTGATCATACAATACTTTCATTCCTTTGTTCACACCAGCCCGCGACCGTGGCAGTTCTTAAACTTCTTGCCGCTGCCACAGGGGCAGGGGTCGTTACGGCCGGGAAGCTTGTCCTTGATGATGGGCGTGCGTGGCTGCTGGACACGGGTGTCCTGAGCAGCGGCGGCTGCCTGGTTGGGGTCGGTCATCTGCTCCTGAGAGAGCGACTGCTTCGACTCTGTGTACTGCTGTCGCTGGGTGTGTTGTTCGGGAGCCGCCTCCTGCACCTGCCCCTGCATCTCGGGAATCTGGGCACGCATGAGAATGGAGACCGAGCGGTTGTTCATGGTGTTGACCATGTTGTCGAACAACTTGACACTTTCGAGTTTGAAGATAAGCAACGGGTCCTTCTGCTCGTAAGAGGCGTTCTGCACGGAGTGCTTCAGTTCGTCCAGCTCGCGCAGGTTCTCCTTCCAGGCATCGTCGATGATGTGGAGCAGAATCTGCTTCTCGAACTCCTTGACCACCGACTTGCACTCGGTGTCGTAAGCCTCCTTCAGGTTGCAGGGGATGTTATACATCTTGCGACCGTCGGTCAGGGGCACCACAATGCGCTCGTAGATGGCACCCTGGTTCTCGTAGACCTGCTTGATGACGGGCATGGCGACCTCCTGGATGTGCTCCATCTTGCGCTTGAAGTTGCCCATAGCCACCTGGAACACCTCTTCGCAGAGTTCCTCGTGGTTCTTGTTGGCGAATTCCTCGCTGGTGAACGGGCACTCCATGGCGAAGACCTTGATGAACTGCTCCTTGCAGCCCTCGTAGTCGTTGGTCTCGATGATGTTGACCACACGGTCCCAGATGGTGTTCGAGATGTCCATGCCGATGCGCTCACCCATCAGGGCGTGACGGCGCTTGGAATAGACCACGGTGCGCTGCTTGTTCATCACGTCGTCATACTCTAACAGGCGCTTGCGGATGCCGAAGTTGTTCTCCTCGACCTTCTTCTGGGCACGCTCCACCTGCTTGGTAATCATCGAGCTCTCCAGCATTTCGCCCTCCTTGAAGCCGAGCTTGTCCATGACGGTGGCGATGCGCTCGGAACCGAAGAGGCGCATGAGCTTGTCCTCGAGCGAGATAAAGAACAGCGACGAGCCCGGGTCACCCTGACGTCCGGCACGACCGCGCAGCTGGCGGTCCACACGACGTGACTCGTGGCGCTCGGTGCCGATGATGGCGAGACCGCCGGCGGCCTTCACCTCGGGCGACAGCTTGATGTCGGTACCACGACCGGCCATGTTGGTGGCGATGGTGACGGCACCCTTGCCGTTGGTCGACTGACCGGCCAGTGCCACGATGTCGGCCTCCTTCTGGTGCAGCTTGGCATTCAGCACCTGATGGGGAATACCCTCGCGTTTGCCTGTCTCGGGGTTGACATACATGTCGAGCATGCGGCTCAGCAGCTCGGATATTTCAACGCTGGTCGTACCAATCAGCGTGGGGCGTCCGCTATTGCGCAGGCGGACTACCTCCTCGATGACGGCCTTGTACTTCTCGCGGGCGGTCTTGTAGATGCGGTCGTCCATGTCGTCGCGGATGACGGGACGGTTGGTGGGAATCTCCACCACGTCGAGCTTGTAGATGTCCCAGAACTCACCAGCCTCGGTGATGGCCGTACCGGTCATACCGGCCAGCTTGTGGTACATGCGGAAGTAGTTCTGCAGGGTGATGGTGGCAAAGGTCTGCGTGGCAGCCTCCACCTTGACGTGCTCCTTGGCCTCGACAGCCTGGTGCAGTCCGTCGCTCCAGCGGCGGCCCTCCATGATACGGCCGGTCTGCTCGTCGACGATTTTTACCTCGCCGTCGATGACCACATACTCGTCGTCCTTGTTGAACATGCAGTAGGCCTTCAGCAGCTGCTGAAGGGTATGGACGCGCTCCGACTGCACGGCATAGTGCTGCAGCAGCTCGTCCTTCTTGTTGATGCGCTCCTCGTCGCTTAGCGTGGTGTCGCCCTCGAGGGCTGACAGCTGACTGGTGATGTCGGGCAGCACGAAAAGGTCCTTATCGTTGACTTGGTTGGCGAGCCATGCCGTACCCTTGTCGGTGAGGTCGCAGGAGTTCAGCTTCTCATCGACGACGAAATAGAGGGGCTCTACTACCTCGGGCATGCGGCGGTTGTTGTTCTCCATATACATCTCCTCTGTCTTGAGCATGCCACTCTTGATGCCGTCCTCCGAGAGGAACTTGATGAGCGGTTTGTTCTTCGGCATACACTTGTGCGAGCGGTAGAGTGCCAGGAAGCCTTCGTCGGTCAGCTTCTTGTCATTCTTTTCCATGCCCTCGGCAATCTTCTGCTTGGCCTCGGCCAGATACTGCGTGGCCAGCTGCTTCTGCACGCCGACGAGACGCTCGACCAGCGGCTGGTACTCCTCAAACATCTGGTCGTCGCCCTTGGGTACGGGACCGGAGATGATGAGCGGGGTACGGGCATCGTCAATCAGCACGGAGTCCACCTCGTCGACGATAGCGTAGTTGTGGGCACGCTGCACGAGGTCTGAGGGTGAGACAGCCATGTTGTCGCGCAGGTAGTCGAATCCGAACTCGTTGTTGGTACCGAAGGTGATGTCGGCCTGGTAGGCCTTGCGGCGGGCCTCGCTATTGGGCTGGTGCTTGTCGATGCAGTCGACGCTCAGTCCGTGGAACATGTAGAGCGGTCCCATCCACTCGGAGTCACGCTTGGCCAGATAGTCGTTGACCGTTACCACGTGGACGCCATTTCCTGTCAAGGCATTAAGGAACACGGGGAGGGTAGCGACGAGCGTCTTACCTTCACCGGTAGCCATCTCGGCAATCTTTCCCTGGTGCAGCACGACGCCGCCGAAGAGCTGTACGTCGTAGTGTACCATTTCCCACTTCAGGTCATTACCGCCGGCCGTCCAGTGGTTGTGGTAGATGGCCTTGTCGCCGTCGATGGTGACGAAGTCCTTGCGCGGGTCGGCAGCCAATTCGCGGTCGAAGTCGGTGGCTGTGACGACGGTCTCCTCGTTCTCAGCAAAGCGGCGGGCGGTATCCTTGACGATGGCAAACACCTCAGGCATCACCTCGTTGAGGGCGTCCTCGTAGATGTCAAGCACTTCCTTCTCCAGTTTGTCAATCTGTGCGAAGATATCGGCACGCTCGTCGATGGGCGTGTCCTCGATGGTGGCCTTCAGCTTCTCTATCTCTTCTTTCTGCTTGTTGGCGGAGTCCTGAACCTGGCGCTGCAACTTCTTGGTGCGCTCACGGAGCTCGTCGTTCGAGAGCTTCTGCATCTCAGGATATACAGCCTTCACCTTCTCGACGAAGGGGCGGATGAGCTTGTTGTCACGCGATGCCTTGTCGCCGAACAACGAGCGTAATACTTTGTTGAAATTCATATTGTTATTTGACTATTTACTATTTGACAATGTATTGGTTTCACACACCTTATTATTATAAAGCGGGTGCAAAGGTACGAAATATTTTCCGTACTTCTGCTTTACCTTTTTACTTTTTTACCTTTTTACCTTTAAAAAAGCGGTTTTGCCGAGCAGGCGTTGGGGGCGCGGATGCGGATAGCACGCGACACGGTGGGGGCGATACGGTCGACAGTGACCGTCGACTCTACGCGCCCGGCCTTGATGTCGGCGCCAAAGAAGATGATGGGGAACGGAATGTTGCTGACGCGAGACGTCGTAGTGGTCTGAGTGGTCTCATTCACCAGCTGCCAGCCGGGAGCGATGTCGATGAGCAGGTCGCCGCATTTCTCGATGTTGAAGCCGTTGCGGATGCGCTGCAGCAGCTCGCTGTCGCTGGTCATCAGCTGCGTGGAGGTGTAGACGTTGCGCACACCCGACATCTGTAGCAGGAACTCCTGTGCCAGCCGCAGCAGGTCGCCCATCTTGATATTTTTCTTGTCGATGAGCTTGTGGTTCAGGAAGAGCTGGTTCTGGTAGCATGTCTCGACGTAGTTCTCAGAGCCGTAGACGGCACCGAGGTACATGTTCAGCAGGTTGGCGGTGCGCGTAATGTTGAACTTGCCCGTCGGGATGTGGTAGCGCTCGTTGTCGCCCTCACGCTCTTCCTCCCGGGCACCGGTGCCTGTCAGCACAAACAGCACACGCTCCTTGGGCAGTCGGCGATGGATGCTGCTGACGAGCATGGCGATATGAGCATCGAGCAGTTTGTAGCTCATCTCGTCCTGCTGCACGCTATATGACACGCAGAGCAGGTCGGTCTTGTCGTCCTGGCCGATGCCTGACTGCTCAACACATTTCACCGCCAGCTCTGTCAAACTCTTGTTGACGTCCTCCGTTGGCGGATACTGACGGGTGTACCAAGACAGCCACTGGTTTTCAGGCTGATAACATGGGGCGATGTTCCACTTGCCGTTACTCAGCCATACGCTGCCATCGGCGGCATGACCGGCTGACAAAATGGCACGCTCGGCATCGGTGGCAAAGGTAAAGACCTTGGCCAGTCCGTCGGTGGCCATCTTCAGTTCGTCGCCCAGCGTCGACGTAGACAGTTGTGCAGGTGACTGTCCGAGTTTCCTGTCACTGACGATGTTTTGCGGGCGCAGCGTGTTGCGGTCGAGCCACTCTGAACCGGTAATACCGTTATAGTACGGCGTGGCTCCCGTCATGAGCGATGCCATGGCCGACGACTTGTCAAAGGGCGTGAAGTTGCAGGCGGCATTGGGATATACCATGCCCTCTGTCAACAGGCGTTTCAGCCCTCCCGACTGGTAGAGTGGGGCATAGGTCTCCAACTGGTCGGTACGCAACTGGTCGATGGCAATGGTCACTACCAGTTGTGGCACTTGCTTGATGGCCTGTGCCGTTGCTTCTGCATTGAATCCCAACAGGGTCAACAGGGTGATATATAGGTAACGGTTTCTATTCACTTCTTATGGTTCAGTTTGAGATGAATGATACATTGTAAGAGCAAACATAGTGCCAAACACCAGAGCCCCTCGGCATACGACTGGAAAAGACTGCCTGCAAGGAACAGGATGGCGAGCACGGCCGTCACCAGCCAGTAGCGCTTGCCTTGACCTCTGATTACTGACCACAGGCAGAGCCAGTGGATGGGGTTGAACAATATGATTTGCAGGTTGAGGCTCACGGTTGGGTGCTGTGAGAAGAGCATCAGGAACAGCACCAGTCCGATGGTGCCCGATACGATCATCAGCAGGATGTCCCACAGCAGGAAACTCTTCTGCTTCTTCCATTCTGCGGCAAAGACGATGAGGCTGATGACCAGCAGCGCGACAAAGCACTGTAGGGGTGTCAGCGGGAATCCCTCTTGGCGGACTTGCACACCGGCCGGAACAGCTATGCGGCGCTCCTTGACCAGTGGACGGTAGGTGCCGTTTTCGTAAATCTGGGCATGGTCGAAGTCGTGCATCAGGTTGCCTGGCAGGAACTCCTGCTGGCGCTGGTCGGTGGCCTGGTCGGCCTTGATACCCAGTAGCAGGTCGTTGCCCCAACTTGCCCACGGATTGTTGCGTGTCATCTCGCGAACCATGTCACGGTATGTTGGTGTATAGTTTTCATTACCAGTATATTCCACACGACCATTGATGCACTGCTCGATAATGTCGCGGGCCTTTGTTGTACAGTTGTTGTAGAAGTAGTTGTAACGATAGACACTGTTCTCGGGCTTGGCGTTTTCCATCAGCGCGGCATACAGTTGCTCCTTCTCTGCTGGGGTCAGGTTTAGCACCTGTTCGGTCACCATGCTACCGAAGTGCTGGTACTCCTTCAGGAACAAGGAGTAGGGATAGGCGCCCAGCTCATAGTCGGTCAGTCCGAACACGAAGCGTGCCACGAAGAACGGAGCGTTGAAGTTGAACACACCGTAGTTGAAGGCAGCGTCAAAGCCCTTGCCTCGGCGGTCGCAAAGGTGTATCGCCGTATGTCCATAGAGACTGTACACCTCGTCGTGCGGCTGGCAGGTCAACAGGCTAATCTCCACCGAGTCCATTGCTACAGCTTGTTTTGCAGTTGTCGTGTCTGTCTGTTCGGCAGCAATTGCCTCCACGACAGACTGCTGCGCAGAAACTACCGCTGGTGCCGCCAGCATCAGCAGTGCACAGGTGATTACTGCTATGTAACGTCTGCGATTTTTCATAATTGGCTGCAAAGTTACAACATTCCCGTGAATCCTCCAAATTTCTTTTTTCCTTTCTTCTTAACTCTGTCAGTGGCAGATACCCAAAACAGCCTCTTCGTGACACGTTTTCCCGCGATTCTTAATTGTTTTTCCCGCGATTCTCAATTGTTTTTCCCGCGATTTATTGAAAGAATCGCGGGATTTTTTATTGAGAATCGCGGGATTTTTTATTGAGAATCGCGGGCTTTTTCGTAACCGCAAGCATAAAATCACCAAATAGAAGGTATATTTTGCCTAACGCTATGTCATTAAAAACATCATAGCAGAGTCTGTTTTTTTTCACCTGTTATACGTTTCCTATGCTTTTTTTAAGTAATTTTACCGTGTCGTGTTTGGTTTTTCGCTTGGTTTGCACTACCTTTGCAGCGCAAAAGAAGAATTGTATATAGAGAACACAATGAAAAAACGATTATTTGGTGGTATGCTGGCCAGTGTTGTAGCTCTTGCTGCAACGGCTCAGATCAGCAATACACTCTCCCCATACAGTCAGTACGGATTGGGTACGTTGGCAAACCAATCGTTGAGCATGGGACGCGGCATGGGCGGTGTGGGTATCGCCCTGCGCGACAACAAGCAGCCCAACATCATCAATCCCGCATCCTATTCAGCCATAGATTCCCTGACGATGGTTTTCGATATGGGCGTCTCGGGACAGTTGACGCACTTCACGGAGGGCGGCAACAAGATGAACCGCAAGACGGCCGATTTTGACTATGCCGTGGCTTTGTTCCGCCTGCTGCCTAAAGTTGGTGCCAGTATTGGTGTCGTCCCCTATTCCAACATCGGCTACGACTACTACAATACCCAGCGCCTTAGTGGGACACAGGGGCAAAATACTACTGCGTATACAAACACCTATCACGGTAGCGGAGGTTTCAGCCAGGCGTTCTTTGGACTGGGCTGGGAGTTTGCCAAAGGTCTCTCCATCGGTGCCAATATTTCCTATCTATGGGGTAGGTATGACCGTTCTGTGTCCAATGTGCTCAGTGACAGCTATGCTAACACGTTGATGAAAAGCTATACCGCTGAGGTGCAAAGCTGGAAGCTGGACCTGGGTGCCCAGTGGACGGTGAAAGTAGGCAAGCACGACCGGCTGACCATTGGTGCTACCGCCGGCATCGGCCATAAACTGGGTGCCGATGCCATTCTGAATACGACCACGACAAACACACAGACCAGTGTGTCGAGTGTTCATGGCGATACCATTTCGAACGCCCTCCGCATTCCCTATACCTTCGGTGGCGGTGTGTCACTGTTGCACAAGAACAGCCTTACGCTGGCTGCTGACTATACGTTGCAGAAGTGGGGCGACGTGGAGTATCCGCTGGTTAACGAGTCGACCAAGAAGTACCAGTTAACCCGAGGCATCCTAATGGACCGCCATCAGGTGGCAGTGGGTGCCGACTGGATTCCCAACCGTGAGAGTCGCCGCTTTCTCAACCGCGTGCACTACCGCATCGGTGCGTCCTATGCTACACCTTATTATAAAATAGGGCAGCAGGACGGTCCCAAGGAAATCGGTGTCAGTGCCGGCTTTGGCATCCCCATTGTCAATTCCTGGAACAACCGTACGTCGCTGAACATCAGTGCCCAGTGGGTACATACGTCTGCCAAGAACCTTATAACGGAGGATTGCTTCCGCATCAATATCGGCCTGACATTCAATGAGCGTTGGTTCGCAAAATGGAAAGTAGACTAACCATATTCCTTTTACTTCTCATTCTGCTCGTTGCATGCAGCGAGCAGAAAACGCATACGGCACCTGCCATACGCGAACAAGACTCTGTGTCGATGATGACCACCTACGGTGTTAATACGCTTATCAGCGACTCGGGTGTCATCAAATACAAGATAGTCACTGAGCGGTGGGATGTCAACACTACTCGGAATCCGTCGCGCTGGACTTTTGAAAAGGGCATCTTCCTCGAACAGTTTGATGAGAAGTTCCACGTCGAGGCCTATATCAATGCCGATACGGCGTGGTATTATGACCAGCAAAAACTGTGGGAACTACGTGGTCGTGTGCATATCCGGAACGTCAATGGGCTGGTATTCGACAGCGAAGAGTTGTTCTGGGATGGTTTCAAGCATGAGTTTTATTCGCATAAATTCTCCAAGGTGGTGACGCCGGAGCGTACGCTACAGGGTACTTACTTCCGTAGCGACGAGCACATGGCGCACTACCAGGTGACTAATAGCGTGGGCTCGTTCCAATCGGAAGATATAGAGAACGACCAGAATCAGCAGGCTGCGGCAGACAGTACGCAGCCAGCACCGCCGTCTCGTCAGGCTGCTACACGCCATAAAGCCACCCAAAAGACTAACTATACGACACCATGACGCATCTCATCATAGGAATCATTATCACGATGTTGCTGTCGGCATTCTTCTCGGGAATGGAGATAGCTTTCGTGTCGAGCAACCGCCTGCGGGCAGAAATGGACCGTGACAAAAATGGACTGTCGCAGCGGGCGCTGGATGTGTTTTTTACCCATCCCCATGACTTCATTTCCACCATGTTGGTGGGCAACAACATTGCACTGGTTGTATACGGCATCCTGTTTGCCAAGATTTTCGACACGACGCTGTTTGAACCGCTTAGCGACGGAGCCCGTGTAACCTGTGATACCCTGCTTTCAACGCTTATAGTACTGTTTACGGGAGAGTTCCTGCCGAAGACCATCTTCAAGGCTAAAGCCAACAGTCTGCTGACGTTCTTTGCCATGCCAGCGTACGTATGCTATGTGGTGCTCTATCCCATCTCGCGCTTTGCATCGCTGCTGTCCAGAGGAATGCTGCGCATTGTCGGTGTGAAAATACCCAAAGAGGTGGAGGATAGGGAGTTTACGAAAGTCGACCTTGACTATCTGGTGCAGTCGAGTATTGACAATGCTGCAGACGATGCCCAGATAGAGGACGAGGTGGAGATGTTCCAGAATGCCCTTGACTTTGCTGATACCAAGGTGCGCGACTGTATGGTGCCGCGTACGGAGATAGAAGCCGTCGATATTGAGGATTGTACTGTGGAGGACCTGCGGCAGAAGTTCATCGAGAGTGGTCATAGCAAACTCATCGTCTATCGTGGCGACATCGACCATATTGTGGGCTATATCCATTCACTGGAGTTGTTCCGCCGTTTTACCAACATCTCGAAACATATCCGGCAGATGCCCTTTGTGCCGGAGACAATGGCCGCCCGCAAACTGATGCACATTTTCCTGCAGCAGAAGAAGTCGCTGGGTGTCGTCGTCGATGAATTCGGCGGTACCAGCGGTATTGTATCATTGGAGGATATTGTCGAGGAGATTACAGGCGACATTGAGGACGAGCACGACAGTCAGAAATATGTGTCGAAGCAGTTGTCCGACGGTGAGTATATGCTGTCAGCGCGTCTGGAGATAGAGAAAGTCAACGAACTCTTCAATTTGGAACTGCCCGAGAGTGATGACTACAAGACCATTGGCGGACTCATCCTTCACAAGTACCAGTCGTTCCCGAAACTGAATGAAATAGTGAAGATTGGGCGCTATGAATTCAAGATTATCAAGAATACAATGACAAAAATAGAGCTTGTTAGGCTGAAAATAATTAATAATTCATAATTCGTATGGTGTAATTCATAATTATTTTGTAATTTTGCAGGCTGAATTTCGAAAATAATAAATAAAAATTAAAAATAAGCATTAAACAATGGCAGCAATTGGAAAAATCAGAAGCTGGGGACCAGTACTCGCTACGGTGATTGGTCTGGCCCTTTTTGCATTCATTGCCGAAGAGATGTTCCGCTCGTGTGAAGCTACAAGCAACGAGCGTCGTCAGCAAGTAGGCGAAGTGTTAGGTAAGAAAATTTCAGTTCAGGACTTCCAGTCACTTGTAGACGAGTATCAGGATGTTCTTAAGTTGTCGCAGGGACGTGACAACCTGTCTGAAGACGAGCTCAACCAGGTGAAGGATCAGGTTTGGCAGCAGTTTGTCAGCGAGGCCGTCCTGGAACAGGAAGCTGAGAAGCTGGGTCTGACGGTTACTGACGAGGAATTGCAGAATATCCTCAAGACTGGTACAAACCCGATGCTGGCTCAGACTCCGTTTGTCAACCAGCAAACTGGTCGTTTCGACGTCACACAGCTCACCAAGTTCCTGGCCGACTACAAGAAGGCCCAGCAGGCTGGCAATGGCGAGATGGCCGAGCAGTATCAGAAGATCTATAATTACTGGAAGTTCATGGAGAAGAACCTCCGCCAGCAGACGTTGGCTCAGAAATACCAGACATTGTTGGCTCAGTGTCTCATTTCCAACCCTGTCTCTGCCAAAATGGCTTTCGAGAACCAGAACCAGGAGAGTGACATTTTGCTGGCTGCTATCCCCTATACCAGTATCAAGGACAATGAGGTGGAGGTCAGCGATGCCGACCTGAAGGCTAAGTACAGCGAGCAGAAGGAAATGTTCAAGCAGCTCTTCGAGAGCCGCGACATCAAGTACGTTGACTTCCAAGTGGTGGCTTCTGCCGCCGACCGTGCTGAGCTGATGAAGACCATGAACGAAGCCAAGCAGCAGTTCGAGGCTGGTCAGGCTCCCGCTGAGGTGGTGCGTAAGGCTCACTCTCAGCAGCCTTACGTAGGAATGGCTGTTACCCGTAGTGCCCTGTCACCCGACGTGGCCGCCAAGATTGACTCCATGCAGGTCGGTCAGGTATCTGCTCCCTTCGAGAGCAAGTATGACAACTCGCTCAATGTGGTGAAGTACATCAACAAGAGCCAGCAGCCCGACTCTGTAGAGTTCCGTCTCATCCAGGTGGTTGCCGAGACCCCCGATGCTACCAAACAGCGTGCCGACAGTATCTTCAAGGCTCTGCAGGGTGGTGCCGACTTCGAGGCCCTGGCCAAGAAGTATGGTCAGACTGGCGAGAAGCAGTGGATGACCTCTGCTATGTATGAGCGTTCACAGTCGCTTGATGCTGATACCAAGAATTATATTACTACCATCAACACACTTGGTGCCGGTGAGACCAAGAATGTCGAGATGTCGCAGACCAATCTCATCCTGCAGGTTACTGCCCGTCGCGCCATGGTAGACAAGTATGACGTTGCCGTCGTAAAGCACACTATTGACTTCTCGAAAGATACCTATTCACAGGCATACAACAACTTCAGCCAGTATGTTAGCGAGAACAAGACGCTGGAGGATTTGGAGAAGAATGCCCAGAAGTTCGGTCTGAAGGTGCAGGAGCGCAAGGATATCTTCAATTCTGAACACAATGTGGCTGGCCTGCGTGCCACCCGTGAGACGATGAAGTGGATTTTCGATGCTAAGGCTGGTGACGTTTCTCCCCTCTATGAGTGTGGTAGCAACGACCACCTGTTGGTTGTTGCCTTGACCAAGATACATCCCGCTGGCTACCGTGACCTCGCTGATGTTGAGGATGTGGTGAAGCAGGAGGTCATCAACGACAAGAAATTTGCCAAGGCTGCCGAGAAACTGGCTGGTGTGAAGGACATCGCCGCTGCCAAGGCCAAGGGTGCTACGGTGGATAGCGTCCGCCAAATTACCTTTGCTGCTCCTGTCTTCGTACAGGCTGCTGGTGCCAGCGAGCCCGCACTGAGCGGTGCCGTTGCTGCCGTCAAGGCTGGTCAGTTCAGCCCCTCAGTCGTCAAAGGTAATGGTGCAGCCTATCTGTTCCAGGTGCTTTCCAAGAAGGAACGTGAGGGTAGCAAGTTCGATGCCAAGCAGCAGCAGTCACAGTTGCAGCAGCAGGCTCTTCAGGCTGCCAGCCGCTTCATGAACGAGCTCTACCAGAAGGCTGACATCAAGGACAACCGCTATCTCTTCTTCTAAAACGAAGGGTATCATATAGAATAAAGGGAGACTGCTTCAATCGAGGCAGTCTTCTTTGCAACAAAAGGCATCAGGAAAGATGATTATCGGTATTGAGGCACAGCGGATATTCCGCAAAAACAAGCACGGCATGGACTATGTGGTGCTACAGGAAATCAGGGAACTCCAGCGGATAGACTTGGAGAACCAGTACTATGTCTTTGTGAAGCCTGGTGATGATCCCTGTCTGGAGAGTACGGCTAACGTGCACGTCGTAGAACTCAAGTGTCCCTCGTATCCGCTTTGGGAGCAGTGGGCACTGCCGAGAGCTGCCCGCCGCTACGGTGTGCAGTTGCTGCACTGTACCAGCAATACCGCTCCCATCTGGTGCGACATTCCGTTGGTGCTGACGCTGCACGACATCATCTTCCTCGAGCCACGCGACAAGCAGAACCATTCGCTCTATCAGAACCTCGGATGGCTCTACCGCCGGCTGGTCGTCCCACGTATCCTCGATAAGTGCCGTCGCATCATCACCGTCTCCAACTTCGAGATGGAGAATATCATCCGCAAACTGGACATCCCCCGTGAGCGCATGGCGATGATTTACAACGGCTACAACAGCTGGTTCCGGCCCGTGGACGACAAGGACGGCATCTTCCGCAAGTATATCGCCGAGCCTGGTTACTTCTTCTTCCTAGGCAATACCGATCCTAAGAAGAATACAGAGCGTACATTGGTGGCATACTCCAAGTACCTCCGTCAGTCAGCAGTCAAGCGTAAGCTGCTCATGGCTGACCTTGAACCGGCATACCTGAACGGCATCATCGAGCGCAATCACATTGAGAATATCCGCGAAAGCATCGTTATGCCCGGATACATCGTCAACAGCGACCTGCCCTATATCTACAACAACGCCTTTGCCTTCCTCTACACGTCATTACGCGAGAGTTTCGGCATTCCCCTGCTCGAAGGCATGGCTTGCGGTACGCCCGTCATCACCAGCAATACCTCGTCAATGCCCGAGATAGGCGGTCCCGACGCCATCCTCGTTAACCCCGAGTCGAGCGACGAGATGACTGCTATGATGCTGCGCCTGGAGACCGATGCCGCCTTCTACGACCGCCAGCGTCAGGTCGGATTGGAGCGTGCTAAACTGTTCTCCTGGCGGAAAACAGCCGAGCAACTGCTCAAGCTCTATCAGGACTGCCTATTTACACTATTATAGGTCAAGTTCTATCAAAACTGCCTATTGCAGGTCTTGTGATAACGGTGTTTTTCTAAGTTCACCTCAAAGTATCTTCTGCCATAGCTTGGCTATTTGAGGCAAGTCGAATCGGCGAGCTATAGTGAAAGCCTCAGACGATTTCTTTTTCCAGTCAATCTTGGTTGCATCATGTAGTCTTTCAGCCAGTTCTTCAATATTTCCATTGTGGAAGTAGAGACCAAAGCCCCCCATGATTTCCTTGCTTGTAGGCAAGTCGCTGGATACGACGGGCAGACCGTGGGCCATCGCTTCTACGAGCACCAAACCGAAACCTTCCCACCGTGAGGAGAGCACATAGATTTGTGCTTGCGAGTAATATGCTTGGATGTTGTTGGTGAAAGGGTGTATCTGTATGCGCTCCTCTAACTGATATTGGGCTATCTTTTGACGGTAGCTCTCCTCTTCTTCTCCTTCGCCAACTATATCGAGCGTCCATTCCGAGTTCTTTTGTGCAAACAGATGGAAAGCGTCTATCAGCAGGTCGAAACCTTTATGCAGTGGGGAGAAACGACCTACGGCAAGGAAATGCTTGGAGTTCCCGGTTGAAGCCTTGCCAGGCAACAAGGTCAATGGATTGTAAATAACGGTTGGAACAAACGACTTGTCATAAGCAAGGTAGCTGTCGGCATCGTGCTGACACAGCAAAACCGTAGCATGTAGTTTGTGGAACTGATAGACATAGTGTCGTTTCAGTTCGGGTCCGATGTAGCGCGATGACGGACTAAAGAGAGCCTCGAAGGAGTTGTGAACCCATCCAATGCAGCGTACTCTAGGCAACAACGGCATCAGGGTGGCCAAACGTGCTGCGAGGGGGGCATGAACACCCACGATGGTGTCGTAGTTTCCTTGACGTAGTTCATGAGCCAGTGCCATGCGCAATTCGGAGGGAAACGAGCTGTGGGCGTAGAGATTGGAGGCAAAGCGTCCCTGTAGATGCGCCTTGCGGTACAATCCGCTATACACCTTGCATAATTGTTTTTTCTTTTTCCCAACGGCAGGATAGCTGAAAAAACGATATTTGACAGGCGCTTCCGCCAGCCCGTACAGTGTGGTGTCCTTCGAGTCTGGACGGTCGAAGGTGACAATGGTCACGTCGTAGTCCTTCGCCAGTTCCTTGGCCAGAACAGCCGTCACCCGCTGCACACCGCCGAACGTGAATATGGAATCTACGAGGAAACAAACCTTTTTCATGGCTCTAACGCTTTAAAGAAGTTTCGGGCGTATGTGTCTTTGTCAAACAACTTGGAGCGCTCGAGTGACGCCTCACTCATCTGCTGCCGCTTTTCAGGATGCTCATAGAGGTCGAGTATAGCCTTCACAAGATTGTCAACGATGTTGTCACGTTCTACGAGAATAGCTACACCCTCACAGATTTCAGGGATGCCACCACTGCGAGTAGTAATCAGCGGCAATCCAGCAGCCATAGCCTCTACGCAGGTCAATCCGAAGGGCTCATCCCACATGGAGGGTAATACGGCAGCGTCAGCCTGTTGTAGATAATCGTGGAGAGTCTCGTGAGTGATGTAGCCTGTGAACTGGATACGATTCTTGATGGGTTCTGATTTCTCGCGTAACCGTTGTGAAAAAGCGTCGGGTGTACTGTTTGCATAGAATGAGCCCCCTGCTACAATCAAATGTATGTCGCTATACTGCAGTTGCAACATAGCGTCGATGAGTTGCTCTATGCCTTTTTCTGGAATAATGCGCCCCATGAATATGAGTGTGAACGGCTGACCTGCCTTAGGAGTTTGTCTTCTGCCTGTGGTAAACTTATGAAGGTCAATGCCATTAAGTACGGTGATGGTCTTCGTGTCTTTAGGGTTGATGGTCTGTATGCGGTGATGAATGAAGTCAGATACAGTGATGATGCTGCTGGCAGCATCGTAGATTTCCTGAGCATTTTCCGTTTCGCTATTCAGCAGGTCGTTGTGCAGATGATATACCAAAGGGGTGTCAGTCACCTCCTTGAGACGCAAGGCATAGCCAGGTCGGTTCTCAAGGATGATGATGTCGTAGTGTCGGCGGCGAATGTCCTTCAATGTCTCGTGTAGGAAATATTCAATCGTCGGATGGTAATAGCCTCCTCGGTGTGTCAGCGAGTACCATTTGCGCTTTATCTTCATCCAAAGCGGTATCTGGGGTGGTATGCTATACACCGTAATGTCGTGCAGTTGGTGACGGTTGTTGTAATCCAGATAGAAGTCAACAAGTGTTTCTACCGCTCCCCCTTGTACGGCAGGAACGGGCAGGATGCCAGATGTCAGGATAGCTATCTTCATGGGACTTACCAATCAAAGATTTCCTTGCCGTTTTCAAAGTGAAAGAAGTCAACAATCTTCGAGAAACTATCTTCTGTGAACTGCTGGTCTTTCGTCTCCAAGAAACAGAGAGGTGCCTCACCGATGAACGATGCCCAGCGCGAATAGCTGCTGCAGGGACCGATGATGCGGTCGCAGAGGGAGAGCGTGTAGAGGTCGAGGATGGCACCCGACGGCTCCTTTCCGAAGCGTTGACAGTGGCAGCCCTCAAAGATGCTCAGGGGGAAGTCCTCGTTAGAGCTGATGAAGAAGCTTACGCGGCGGTCGGCGTACAGCTGTTGGATGCGCAGCATGAACTGGCGGTAATCCTCCAACTCGTAGAAGAAGCGACCGTCGTTCCAGGTGGCGTAGTCTCCTCGGCGGATGTGTACGCCTACCACCATGTCAGACTCCTGTCGCAATCCGGCAATCATCGCCTCAGCCTTTTGCATAATCTCGTCCTTTGGGCGGAAGATACGCTTCAGCTCAGGCAGTGTCTGCTTCAGGTAGCGTGTGTCGGTACGGGTCTGCCAACCTTTGGTGAAACCGAGAAATTTGAAGACTTTGTCCCATGTCTTGTTATGCGTCACTTTCCACGTCAGACCCTTGTAATTATTCCAGCCGTTGCCGCGCTCCAAGTACCACTTGTGCCAGAGTGGATAGTGGATGAACTTGCAATGAAGTAGGTTGGGGAAGTCCTCTATCGTCCAGTCATAGAAGATAATCACCATTCGCTTGCGCTCAGCGATACACTGAGCAACACTGGCAACGTATGTCCAAAGACGGTTGCATGTCTGTCCTGGGGCGTCACAGATTACTCTCATGCAATATAGTTTAAGAAATAAACTCTTTAAAACTCCGCTCTGTGAAAAGTGTTCCGTTGATGACACGAATCAGTTCTGATTTGTCAACATATCCGCTGTTGCGGGCTCTCTGAAACCTAGCATTGCCTATACTAATATATGTTCCCATATAACCTAATGATGATGAATGCATTGCAAAGATAAGGAAAAACTATCAATCATCCTAATCTGGCTCATCCTATTTAGGATAATTTAATTGTTGACGATATATTGAATAACACTGGTAAAGATGCCAATCCGTCAGAGCTGAAGATGGATGATAGTAGGAGCGATATACGCAGGTGAGTTCCGTACTTGGGAGGATAGATAGAAAAAGTCTTGTTTATTTGCATAATCGAAGATTTCTTTGTAGTTTTGCAGAATCTTTATTGAATGTATTTTTTTTCTTCGGGAAGTAAGGCATGTTCAGGCTAAGATGGTGGGTATTTATGTTGGCAGGTGTTGTAGCAGCCTTGGTGGCATGCTACATTTACGCTTATCTTGATATCTCACCTGCCAAAGAATTGCCACCTTATCAGGTAAGAGAACGTCATGATGACACGTTGCGTATAGTCATGATAGGTGACAGCTGGGCCATGTTTCACTATAGACTGAACCGGGATTCTGTCTTACAGTCCATGTTGCAAAAGAAGGTGGATGTCCCCATCAGGGTTCGTTCCAGAGGCGTTGGTGGAGCGAACAGCAAGGAAATCTATCATTATATGTTTGCCTCCGAAACCATCGAGAGTGAAAAAGAACTAGACAAGTGTACCCAGCCCTTATTGGAAGAAGCACCGGACTATTGCCTGATTTCTGCAGGCATTAACGATGCAGGTCAGGGTAAGGGACCCGATTTCTTCTGTAAGAATTACATAAAGATTTTGAGACTGCTTTTGCATAACCATATAAAGCCTGTTGTCTTGGAGCTACCTACAGTAATCATGGACAACAAAGTGAATATGGTATTTGAGGACTTTTTCAATGAGAACCGTTCTTTTGCATGGTATAGATTGAAGAAACGTATGGGATTTAAGTTGACTGCAATAATCAACGGTGCGGATATGAATCATGTTGACGAGTGCAGGGACAGACTGAGGCAGATACTGGACGAAACAGGTTTGATGGACAGCGTTATATTCATTCCCAAGACGGATTGGAACAAAGACGGATACAGAGACTCCAGGGGGATATACTTAGATGATGGTACACACCTGAACCTTGCAGGCTATGATGTGCTGGATTCGTGTTATGCAGAAGTTATCAGCAGGGATTATCTCAAGTCTGTCAAGTAGACTTCCTCGTATAGAAAAAATTAAGGTATATGCCATAGGTGCCTTTCTTCTTAAGTGCTTCCACTTGATGGTCGAAATAACGAGACGGTGTCCTAAGGAGATGTTGCATCACTAACCTTCTAAACAATTCGACTAAGACGGATATAAGTATAACCTCCGCTAAAACAGTCATAAACCCTAAGAAATAGTCAATGCCACTGAGGTTGGAATACTGATGCTCCAGTTTGGAAATGAGAAATATATTCATTAGATAGAAAGGAAATGCGTAGGAGGCAGCATATCGAATAACATTACCTGCTTTTTCAGAAGAGATGTTCGTCTTTCCGAAATAGTAGAATATACAAATGGAACCTAAGATGATGAAGAAATTATGGTCCTTCGCCATGAACAATGGGTCGAACAGAAAATAGTTGACAAGGAAGATGATGGCAACACAACCAATAAAACACAGACCGACATGCTTGCGGATGGTGAGGGGAATTCCTTCCTTTGCAAAATATCTCCCCAGGAAATAAGCTAGTATCATGTTCTCGGTACACTTCCCGTTGGGTACATTTGACAAGCTGTGCATGAGGAAGGTTGGCGATATAGAGTAAACAAGAATCAGCACGGCGAGAAGATACTGGAACTGGAGTTTTGTCATACTGTCTACTGCCTTGTTAAAAAGGGGGGAAAGTAGCATAAGTATAAAATAGGAAGTGCAGAACCACCACGTATTTGAAGTAACGGGTGTAAGTACGGTGTACAGGTGCTTAAGGAAGGCTTTTATGTTACCGTCCGCAAGCGTCGGAACCTCAGAGAGATAGTAATCGACGCTGAAAATCAGAAGCGAATAGAACAGCATGGTAGTCCACAGCCATATCAATTTGGAGGCCCTCATTCGTATTCCAAAGTATCCAGAAATTAGCACAAAGAGTGTCACTCCCATGTTGCCTATCGTATTAACACCCACAAAACCAATATTATGACCATAGGCACTTCGTAGACTATGCATAAGTGTAATTAATAGGATGGCAAAGATACGCAACAGCTCGTAATTTGGTTTCCGTATATTTCTATTCTCGTCATTCTTTCTCATATACTGATGGACTTTATCGGGAGTTACTTACTTTCAGAAGATTGTATATTGCTGGCTTACGTGCCACGAAATATTTCATGCCGCGAGTGATGAAGAAGAGAGTAAGGAAGAATAGAAGCACTAATATAGGATAAGTCAGGAAGCCATAGCCAACCATGCGAAGTAAGGTCGTGGATTTTGGCTCTACGACGTAGTATCGTACCAGCATTGTGATGCACAGGAATACGGCAAAGATGAGGTAGTAGGGCATCATGCCGCGCCAGTAGACGGCAACGCTCTTCTTTAGTCCTTTTGTAAACAGGAAATAGGGTTTCCAGAACATGGCGATGAAGAATACGCTGAGTATTTTGCCAAGTAGAATGCCAACTATTCCATAGAAAGGAGCGAGACAGAGCGTTATGGCTAAGTTCAGAGCCAATTCTGTCCATGCCGCCCATACGTCAGAGAACAGTCCATGGGCTGATATGTAGTTCTCGACAACTCCTCGCGAAAGGAAGATGAAGATGTTAAAGACCAGCAAATATACTATGGTGTCGCTCAACCGGTATTGAGGTCCGAACCAGCAGGTCACGAAAGGCTGAATGAATAATAACAGGCCGAAAATGACAATGCCGCAAATAAGGAAGCGGATGGCTGTCAGTTCCCAGAATACCTTCATGGTGTTTTGGTCATTACCCTCGGCTACAAGGTTTCCCACTCCAGCATTCATGCCATCGCTGAGGATGTTGACCAGAAAGTTCAGCTTTGAGGTAATGATGGTGTAGTTGCCGAAGTAGGCCACCTGGACGACGGAGACAAAGATACCAACGAGTATCTCGTCGCTGCGGTAGAGGATGAAGTTCTTGATTTTCTGCACAAATATCTGACGGGTCTTTCTAAGCACCTCGGGATATTGATGGAGGTTCTGGCGACCTTCCTGCATGCTGATGCGCAGCCAAGGGTATAGCTTTCGGATACGGATGTTGAAGGCGATGATGCCGACAATGGTGAACACGAGTCCGACGACGACCCATAGCCACAGGTTGCGATAGTAGTAGGCCAGCAGTATCTGGACGATGCTCTGCACGATAGCGATGGTCTGGAACCAGGCATTGACGAGATACTGCTTCTGGTTGGCGCTGACCAGCAACTGTTTGTAGTTGAACACATAACCTGCGACACTCGATGCCAGGAAGGAGTAGAAGGCGAAGTAGGCAAGTGGCAGGCCTGTGGTCAACTCTCTGAACCACCAAGGGAAGAATATGCTGATGAGGGCACCGCCCGATAGGATGATGAGTCCTATGCAGCGGTAGAGATAAGCCAGCATGGACATCACTTCGTTGATTTTCTGGTGGTTGTCCTCTTGTAGGGGCTTGTAGAGAAAATAGGTGATGCTGGTACCGATACCCAGTTCAGCCACGCTGAGAAACGACATGATATTCATCAGCATACCCGTCAGTCCGATGAATTCGGCACCGAGACAATTGAGGAAAATCTTTCGGGAGAAGAATGCCAAGAACAAGGAAAGGACATAGAATACCATGCCGACCTTGATGTTCATGACACTTCTGTGTACCCGTTCGCTCATTATTATCTTATTATGCTCTATTTGTTGTGGGTTGTGTGGATAAAGTCCGTGTTCTTGCGGTCTATCTTAAGGATGTTGAGCACCATCTTCCAGACGAGGGTGGGCAGGGAGAGTATCTTTCCGAAGACGGAATGGCTGCGCAGCTGCTTGGGCGTGGCGATATAGAGGGCGACGCAGACAGCCAGGAACAGCACCCACCACTTGAGGCACCAGGTGCGCGAGAGGACGGTCATCAGCAGGGACATGGCGAAGGTGATGACTACCAGCATGGAGCGGGGGATGAGGGCTTGCTGGACGGTCTTGTCGATGAAGTCGATGTTGAAGGTGATGATGGCCTTGGGGATGTAGGGCAGCAGGTTGAACAGGCTCTGTATCTGTGCCGTCATCCAGCGCAGGCGCTGTTTCTGGAAGTTGTCCTTGTTGCTTACCTTCTCGTCGAAGACGTGGATGTCCGGCTCGTACTGGATATAGACTTTCTGTTTCAGAAGCAAGGCCTCCAGTTCGCGGTCCTCACCAGCGGTGGTGAGTTTGTAGACGTTCTCGCGAAACCAGTGGTAGTCGAAACACATGCCGGAACCGATAAGTGCAGATGACAAGCCGACGCGGTTGTGGGCCTTACGGAAGATGGTGTTGTTAATCTCCTCGCTGACACCATCGAGCACGGCTATGTCATTGTCGTTGTTCTTGGCACAGCGGTGACACTGGATGGCTTTGTACCCCAAGGCACACTCCTCGTTGAGCTGCTCGAGGAAGTGGGGCTCTACCACGTTGTCGGCATCGAGGATGACCACATAGTCGTAGTCATCCTGAATATGTTCCATGGCATACTGCATAGCCTTGGCTTTTGAGCTCTTTTCAAAGACAGGCTGCAGCAGAGTGATGGGTAATTCGGCGAGTTGGCGGTTGGTCTCAGGCTGCATGTGGTCGGAGATGACCGCCAAGTGGAATGACTCAGGAGGGTAGTACTGGTCTAGGAACTTGCGGACGGAAGAGACGATGACGCGATCCTCGTTGTAGGCCGGATAGAGTATGAGATATGTGTAGAACGGCTTTTTGCGGTTGGCCTGCACCTGACCAGTAAGGTAGATGGTAAGCGATGACACATGCTTCTTCCAAAGGGTGGACACCAGCGCAAAGAACAGGATGTAGGCAACGGAGGCAGCCACCAGAAGCCACAGGAGGATGTCGATAATATGAATGATTTGCCAGAGCATAGGCTAAGTGTGGGGTTACTGTTTGATATTGATCTTCTGGAGCAACAGTCGCCCCAGTTTGAATTTTGTCAGAACAGGATCCAGCAGGACAAAAGGTACTTTGAAGAAGGTGGTGTCCCACTTGTCATCAACCAGGTAGTTGGGGGTTGCCAGTGCGAAGATAAAGAGGATGACGGCAAAGATTCCCCACCACTTGAGCGCTGAGGTAAAGTAGATGATTGGCGTAATCAGACTCATTCCAACGACAATTATCATCAGCAGCATACGCGGAACAAGCAACCACTGCAATAGCTTGTCGGCCAAGTCGTAATGGCGGTTCAGTAATGCTATTGGTAGATAGCGGATGTTGCGCAATATTGACTGGAACTGGTTTGCGATGATATGGCGGTGTTGGCGGTTGAAATCGTCGGCCTGACGCACTTTCTCGTTGTAAACATAGACATTGTCGAAATAGTCGACGTATATATGCTGTCGCAGCAGTTGTGCTTCCAGCTCCTTGTTAGTCCAGGTGGGTTTGGCATTCTGCATCTGTTGTTTGAACCAAGCGAAGTCGAAGGCCATTCCCGAGCTATCCATGGCTGCTGACAATCCTAAGGTGATGTGTCCGCGACGGAAGATGGAATTGTTAATTTCCTCGAAGACGGCACTTAGACGTGCAGAGGTTGTGTCGCGGTTAAACGATAGCTTGTGGGCCTGGATGGCCTTAGTTCCAGCGGCTTCATAGGCCTCGTTCATCAGTGTCAGAAAGTCGGTCTCGACCACATCGCCTGCTTCCAAAATGACAGCAACGTCGTAAATCTTAAACTGGGGCAAGTTGTTGACTGCCAACTGGAACGATTTCGTGCGGGTGCTTTTCTCGAAGTCGGGTGTCAGCAGGGTGACAGGCTGCTGAGCCAGATGAAACTTTGTCATTTCCGACTCGTGATCGGCGATGACGGTAACGTCGAATAATCGCTGCGGGTAGTCCTGTCCCAAGATGGAGTTGACGGTCATCTCGACACTCTTACCGCTTCGATAGGACGGAATCAGCACGATGAAGCGGTTCTGATTCTTGGCACTGGGAGTTTCGCTGTGTCTGGTAAATAGCGATAAGAAAGCAAAGAATCCAAAATAAAATACGGTTAGTGATATGATGACGAACAATGTCCAGTCTATGATAATGTATAGGTTCCAAAGCATAATTATGAGTTTTTTAGATAGTGAAACACACCCTTCATGGTGGCTGATGCCAAGTCGGGGCGATGATGTATATAGTATTTCAGAATGTCTTTAGTTGCTACAATACCGATAAGGTAAAGAGTAGTAAGCAGACGTAGGGGGAGACGCCGGTTACGCTGATTGAACAATAGCCGGTTGCGCGTGATGTAATAGGTCTTGAGCGGACTGTTCTGACCGGTAGCCTGACTCTCCTTATGGTATATGGTGCAGGAAGGCTCGTACCATATATCGTAGCCGGCGCGCCGGATCATCATCGACCAGTCTAGCTCCTCGTAGTAGAGAAAATAACAATCGGGCATGAAACCTGCCTTCTCGATGACCTCACGCTTGACCATCATGGCAGCACCATGGGCGTATGGAGTGAGGTGGGCGGTGTCGTACTGACCATGGTCGGTTTCACCGAAGCCGATGGAGCGGTTACGCATCGTGATGGGGGAGAGTGGGGTGTAGCCAGCAAACTGGATGGGGTTATCGTCCCATGCAAAGCGTATCTTTGGACACACCATGCCAATCTTTGGAGAACTCTCAAGCCTGTTTATAAGTGGCTGAAAGTAACGTTTACTTCTTACATCCTCCTTCTTACATTGAAGTAGTGTGTCATTATTGATAAAGAAGAGATATTTGCCATGTGCGGCTTGGATGCCCAGATTGTTACCGCCGGCGAAGCCTAAGTTGCGGTCACTGCGAATGACCGTCACTTGCGGGTAACGATTTTCAATAAGGGTGGCTTCATCATTTTTTGAGGCATTGTCTACTACAATCACCTCCAATGTTTCGTCATTGAAAGGGATAGTATCAATCAATGCGCAGGTGTCTGCAAGACCATTGTAATTGATAGTGATGATAGAAAGTTCACACTCTTGGGGCACGTTTCTTCTCCAGTTTCAAGCGTTTCTTCTCTTCTTGTATGGCAAGTTGTTCTTTTTCGTAGACAATCCATTCTTTCTCAAAATAAGGTAAAGTATAGACAATACTTAAACCTCCATAAAAAATTAGGCAATTGGGGAATTGCATAAGTACTTGGTTACCATAACCGCCTAACTGTATGGATACAAAGGCACAGCATAGCCCCGCGCCAATGCCGCGTAAGGAAGGACTTTTCAAGGTAAACAACACAATCCAACATGCTCCTGTTAGCATGATCAGCATAGTTATGAGGAATGTTGTGATGCCTATGATACCTGTGTGAATCCATATGAATACATACTCTGAGTCGGGCGGCACTTTAGCCATAAATGTATATTTGTTGTTGGCAGGAACATTTTGATAACCTACGGCCATACCAATACCCCAAGGTGCTTCTGCCAAGTACTTTTTCATCGCCTCTTGGTTGATAGAGCGTTGGTTGGCAGAAGCATCGTTCTTGTCAAAAGCAGAGCGCATACGTCTGATTTGCTGGTTACCATTGCCAATATCTGTAAAGGCGAGGATGAAGATAGCAAAAGCAAAGAATAATGTAAACGGAATTGCAATCTTGATGGACTTTGAAAGAAAGATATACACCATGAAACCTGCAATCAGACAGAAAGTTGCTGTGCGTGTTCCTGAAGGGAACATACCCCATACACATGCAATACCGATTAATAAAAAGAAAATACGATGCTTCTTGATTTTTGTGGTAATTCCAAAGATGATAAAGGCTACTGCTGTTGAGGCTATGCCAATACCAAAGTTGGCTGCATCGCTATATACAGAAAAATATCTGATAAGTGTGCCGCCTGCTAGAATATGGGTCGACCTGCCTCGTGTCTGAAGCCATGCATTTTCACTAGGCGTCAAGCCAATATTTTTCTGCTTCCAAACCCAGAATACTGCAAAAAGGGCTAATAATCCCCAGACATAAAGATAATTGATAAGTATTTTTGGTTTTGTAATATATAATATGTACACCAAAAAAGCATACAAGAGTTGGAACCCCATCATACGTGCAGCAGTGTACCATCCTCCCACATTAATACCAATACCGCATGTGTCGTTCAATACTTCCAATGTACAAAAACCACACCAAATCATCAAGGCATAAAGCATTATATTGGCCGTACGTTCGAATTTCGCTTCTTTCACATCAATAATGGCTAATGCTATTAGGATTATTTCCAGCATTTCATTATACATGGACACAGGGATTCCCTGGGGTAATGGCATGCTTTTCCACTGAACCACATAATTAATGAACATGAGAGCCCAGAAAACGAACATCCGAAAATGGAAAGCTCCTAAGACAACCAACGCTATAAGGGGCAATGCACAAACGATGGCAAAGGCATTGAATCCAGCAGAGATAAATTCATAAATGGCCAGCAAAAACAGGAGAAAGAGCAATGATACTCTTCCCCTGTGTTCGCTTGCGTATGTCTTAAACGCAGTACTTGCCATTATGGTTATTTTGCGTGTTCGTTTTCAGTGGCTGTCAGACCAAGCTGCGAGATGCGGTAAACAAAGTTATTGAATCTGGTGTAAGGCGGCAACTGACCGACAAATTCCTCTACGGCATAGCGGCTGGCCTCGGTCAGGTACATGAAGAGCGAATCCTTATGCTCTTCGTCAAGCATCGCTTGTACCTCATTCAATGCTTTCTGGTCTACATCCTTCCAGGTACGGTTAGCACGTGTAACCATCAGGTTGACGGTACCCATGTTCAGCAGAGCCGGAGAAATGGAATTCTCGTCCAAATTAGGATATTCAATGATGGCTATCTCGTCAGGCAGAATGTCTGGACAGAGATCCTTGATGCCCCGAGCCATAATAAAACGGCTGTCTTCGGCCAGGAAATCCTCATCGTAGGTGAGACGGCGCACCTGCAGACCAATAGAAATCCAATAGTTCTCCAACTCCTGAGCCAGATAGCTCTTGCCATTACCCGTGTCGGTAGAGATAAGGTTCAGCACGTTCTGCTGGCCTTCTTTGAAATGGGGCAGAAGGGCTTTACTCAACTGCTTCATCGCCATATCGGCAATAGTCTTGTTGAAACGGCGGTAGCGCAGGTTACTCTCCTTGGGATAGCAGCCCATGACGGGAATCTTGGTGATACGCTCGGAGCGCATGCGGTCGCGCAGCGTGCGGTCGAGCAACTCGATAATCAAGAACCATAGTGCAGTCAGCATGAATGTGAGCATGAAAGCACCGAGAAGAATCATAAGGCGGTTGGTGGGCTGGGCGTTCAGTGGGAACATGGGGGGATTAAGCACACGTAGCGATGCTGTAGACATCTGGAGATTGCGCTGACGCAGACGAGCGGCATTCAGCGCCTTCAGCATTTCCATGTAGTTACCTTCAATGAAACCGATGTGACGATCCTTGCGGTCGAGGGTAGCACCGATAGGAGCATAGAACAGATACTGACGGTCAAGGTCGGACTTCATGATGTCCGTTGCTGTCATCTCTGCCTTCGTCTTTTCTAATAGCAAGAGTTGCTCCAGCCAGCGGTTCAACATGTCGTTGGCCTTGACACCCGTCTCCGTGCTATACGTTGAGGCTTCGATGTCTTTGGTAAGCTCAGTAACTCTGCTTGTGGCAGCCTGGAGGTCACGTTGAGCTTTGGCCAGCTCTTCCTGTGACTCTGAGTCACGTCCGCCACCTTCGCTGCTCATCAGTCGCAAGTTGGAAATGCGCGACTGAATACGCGAGATGTCACGGACCTGATTGGTGAATTCCTGGTTGGACCGGATAACCTGAGCGCGGTTGCCAAGCTGTCGTTCCAAATAGTCCAACAAGGCCTTAGATGTGGTATAGTTCATCAACTGGTCGTTGCGGAAATTCTGCTGTTGGGATTCCAATACAGTCAACTGCTTGGTTTGCTCGCCATAATTAATGATACGTTTCGATATGTTGTAGCGGATGAGGTCATCTTCGGCATTTGAGAGGATGCGGTAGAGACGGGCAACCTCTTTCTCGAAGAACTTAATAACGTTGTTGGTTTCACCGAAACGTATCTGCTGATATTGACGGGCGAATACCTCGTTAAGGATGTCCAGTGTGTTGTAGGCAATACCGGCATCATTGGCTGAATAGCCGATATCAATGATATCGCTATTATTCAACTGAAGGACTTTCAGACGCGAGGTAATGTTGTTGATGCCGAAATAGGGGTGGTAATTCAGCAAGCCGAACAAATAGTTGTCCTGTGAAGGTTTTTCATACGCCTTGAGGTTGGCATACGTCTGCGACTCACTGTTGTGATTAACCAACGCCTTCACGTCGGCAGGCACAGTAGCGCTTAACTGACGGAAATGCTCTGCAGAAATATAGTTGTTGTCCTTATTGGTATTACCATACATCATACAACGGGCAAACAGGCGGAGAGCAACCTCGTGGATGGTGTTGTCCGTTGTGATGATAAGCATCAAGTTAGTGATATTTGTCTGAGAATTACCACCGGCAGCACCTGTACCACCTTCAATGTTGTAACCGGTAATCATACCAGTGTAGATGGTGGTGTTGGTGTCGTAGATACGCTCCATGTGACGCGTTAGAAACCAAGCTACGATAAGGGCTATCATAGGCAGTATGACAAGATACCAGCGTATCTTATATAAAAACCTAACGAGATATCGAAATAAGTCCATAATATAATTATTCTATTGTTATTCGTATAGATTTACTTTTTGCTTTTTTGGGCTTTTGCTGCTTGTTTGGCTGCCTTTTCCTGAGCCTTGCGCTCAGCCTCCTCCATCTTTTGATACTTCTTGTCTTCAGCGGCGGCAGCCTTTCTAATCTTTTTGTCAATAGCCCTGTTCTCCTTCATAATCTCTTTCTCGGATTTCTTCTCAGTGCTATCCAGCGTGATTTCTGTGGTTGTATTAGTTAAGATAGGCGTATGAGATAGAATCTCTAAGGTAATGATGTCTGTAGTAATCTGTGTTTGCAGATTTTGGTATTCCTTGACAACAGAGACCTCATGCATCTTGGTCCAGGCAAAATCTTCGATACTCATATTGCCTTGGTGAAAGTCCTCCAGATTCAGTGCACCAGCACCCTGATAGATAGCGGCACCCTCGCTGGCGGTTTTCAAAGTAACGAGATCGTTGGTAATCTTAATAAATAAGGTGGCAATCTCTTTCTTCAGATTTTCATACTCCATGTCTTTTTCATACATGGCCTGATCTACCTCAAGCCTTTTCCTCTTGACTGAACCGGCCAGGTCAAGAATGTCCTCCAGAGGTACGGCCAAATTGATACCGACATTCCAGTAGCTCTGCTCACTACCCTGATATTGTTGAAGAACCGTGGTGTAGGTGGAGGAACCTTGTCCCCACATGTCTGTCTTACCATAACTATAGCTGGCGTGACCGGTTACATAGGAGAAAATGTGCCTCTTCTGCTTTGCCACTTCTGCTTTGGCGAGTTCCTGAGCCTTTTCCAATGTGAGAATGCGGGGACTTTGCTTCGCATTCTCGAATAGAACAGCCAGAGGTGGCAAGTGGAAATTGGAGAAATTGATTTTGCTTTGCTCACTGGAGTCAAAGAATCCTGCACTAATACCACTCTTATTGTATTGTGCAAAACCTGTTGACGCCAATGATGCAACAACGATAATCAGTAAATGTCGCTTTAATCCGTTCATTGTTATGCCTAAATTACTTTTTACACATTTTCTTTTTGTACGAATGCTGTCAGCGTACGCAGAATAATCTTCATGTCTAACATGAAGTTATAGGTCTGACCGTATGTGATGTCAAGCTGTTTGCGCTCTTCAGCCGACATGTTTCCACCCTTGCCACGCTCTTCAACCTGCCAGAGACCCGTGAGACCAGCAGGAGCCATGAAACGGTCGATGCTGCTGTCGACAGTCAGTTTCTCTGCCTCATAGAGTGGGAGCGGACGATTGCCCACAATAGACATGTCGCCCTTTAAAATGTTAATGAGCTGGGGCAGCTCGTCAATACTGTATTTCCTGATGAAGCGGCCAACCTTAGTGATACGAGGGTCGTTCTCAATTTTGACAAAGGCGTTGTTGATGTCTTCTTCTTTTTTCTTGCTGAAATCGCTTTCTGCCATTACGAAATCGTCTCCAACCAACATAATCTCCTCGTCTCCAATCATCATCATGGACTCCATGCCGGTATCCAACATGTCTTGCTCTGCTTCTTCGCCTAATGGAGCCGTTACAGTCTTATGCTCTTCTTCCTCATGATTCTCGGCATATTGGTTGTGCTCCTTGCTCAACTCTTTCAGACGTTCTTCTGCGTCAGTATACATGCTGCGGAACTTCAGAAAGTCGAATATCGTATAGTTGGTGCCTACACGCTTTGACTTAAACAATACCGGTCCCTTACTCTCCACCTTGATGGCAATGGCCGTAATAATGAAAATAGGAGATAAAATGATGATGGCCAAACCCGAGAAGATGATATCGAAGAGACGCTTCCAAAGTGGAATCTTGAATTTTAGAATCTTGTGCTTGAATGCCTCGTTGTCGAAAAGGATGTTCTCGCGATCCGAGATGAATTGAATCTTCTTGTTTAATTCGGTGACAGATGCAGTATTGGCAATCGTATCGTTGATACCACATTTCATGTATATATTCCGCTCCTCAGTCGACATGTTGTCAGTTATGAGGATGATATACACATTGTGACATTTCTTACGCAGATAGGTAATAGCCGTGATGTCCTCGTTACGCACATTTCGTTCTATGAATACTATGAAATGCTCATTCGGAACATGAGGGACGCAGATGGATGCTGCGTCTTTATATGCGTTGGTCATACGGACCATTTGTCCAGGGATGTACTTCAGACGTTCCTGGGTTTGGGGATTGTTACCTAAATATACGACACCTATCATACCATATATTTATAGGAGAGGTGATTAATTGGGAAGAATCTTTTTAACGCGAATCTTTAACTCCATGGGATTAAATGGCTTGACAATATAATCCACGGCACCAATCTCCAAGAGTCGTATACGTTCGCTAGTAGAATCCTCACTGGACAGCATGATGACAGGTATATGGCGGAACAACTCATTCTGCTTAATCCATTCTAGGAAATCATCGCCGCGCATTCCCGGCATGCGGATGTCTGAGATAATGAGGTCTGGCGTATTGCCGGCCTGAAGCCATTTTACCCCCTGTAGTCCGTCGGGGAGCCACTGGACATCATAATCACTCATCAAGTAAATGGAGAGCACCTTGGCGATGGTCTCTTTGTCATCAAGTATTAATATTTTCTTTTTCATGATGAATTATATTTTTAGTCTTTCGCTTTACATTTTATCCTGCAAAGGTAAAAAAATATTTTTAATTGTAGTCAAATTATGATAAAAAAATGATGAAAATTGGAAAAAAAGTTGGTTTTTAAAAAATATTTAGGGAATTTTGTAGTCAGAAACGTATTATCAATAACGACTATAATTATATTTTTATGGCAAACAGATATCTTTTAGGATTTGATGTTGGCAGTTCATCTGTCAAGGCATCATTGGTGAATGCCGATAGTGGCAAGTGTGTAGCAACAGCTTTCTATCCGGAGAAAGAAGCCCCCATTATGGCAATTAAGACCGGTTGGGCAGAGCAAGACCCCCAAATGTGGTGGGACAATGCCAAGTTGGCTTTGCGTAAGATCATGTCAGAGGCAGGAGCTTCGGCTGACGAGGTAAAGGCTATTGGTATTTCTTACCAGATGCACGGCTTGGTGTGTGTGGACAAAGACTTGAAGGCTCTTCGCCCCGCTATCATTTGGTGCGACTCTCGTGCTGTTCCTTATGGCGAGAAGGCTTTTAACGAATTAGGTGCAGACCAGTGCCTAACTCATTTGCTGAACTCACCGGGCAACTTTACTGCTGCTAAGTTGGCTTGGGTAAAGGAAAACGAGCCAGACCTTTACAGCAAGATCTATAAGATTATGCTTCCTGGCGACTATATTGCCATGCGTCTTTCCGGCGTGGCCAATACAACAGTCAGTGGCCTTTCTGAAGGTATGTTCTGGGACTTCAAGGAGAATCATGTCGCTGATTTCCTGATGAAGTATTATGGCTTCGACTCCTCGTTGATTGCCGACATCGTGCCTACGTTCAGCGTCCAAAGCGAGGTTTGCGCCGAGGCTGCTGCTGAATTGGGACTGAAAGCAGGTACACCTATTACATATAGGGGCGGTGACCAGCCTAATAATGCACTCTCTCTCAACGTGTTGAATCCTGGAGAGATAGCTGCTACGGCAGGTACCAGTGGTGTTGTTTATGGTGTGCTTGGCAATGTCAACTATGATCCCAAGAGTCGCGTAAACACCTTTGCTCACGTCAACCATACGAGTGGGCAGAACCGTTTGGGCGTCTTGCTGTGTATCAATGGTACAGGTATCTTGAATGCTTGGACGCATCGCAATATCACTCCCGAAATCGGCTATGCCGAGATGAATGACCTGGCAGCCAGCGTGCCTATTGGCAGTGAGGGCGTGAAGGTTATTCCGTTTGGAAATGGTGCCGAGCGTGTGCTGGAAAACAAGGAGATAGGATGTTCTATCAATGGTGTGAACTTCAACAAGCATTCCAAGGCTCATTTGGTACGTGCCGCCCAGGAAGGTATCGTCTTCTCGTTCTGCTATGGTATGGAAATCATGCAGCAGATGGGAATGGATATTCAAAAGATACATGCCGGAAAGGCTAATATGTTCCTGAGTCCGTTGTTCAGAGATACATTGGCAGGTGTCAGTGGCGCTACCATCGAACTCTACGATACAGACGGTTCTGTGGGTGCTGCCAAGGGTGCTGGTCTCGGTGCAGGCATCTATGCTAATGCCGACGAAGCCTTCGCTTCTTTGGAGAAGTTGCAGGTCATCGAGCCAGATGCAGCTCATCGTGCTGACTATCAGGCCGCATACGCTGCTTGGAAGGAAACGCTGAATGCAAAAATCTAATCTTTTATTTGAGATTGAGATAGATCATAAAAGCGGGTGAGTTGATTCTCACCCGCTTTTTATGGTAGTTAACGAAATGACGATGGCATCATTTCTTCTGGGATTTCAGGGCTGCCAGTGACTCCTTGAGGGCGGCAATTTTCTCTTCGGCATCGCTCTGCTTCTTACGCTCCATGGCGACGACGGCCTCGGGGGCGTTCTGCACAAAGCGTTCGTTGGAGAGCTTTTTCATGACACCCTGTAGGAAACCTTCAAGGTGCTTGAGCTGTGCTTCCTGCTTCTCAATCTCGGCATCGATGTCAATCATCGAACCCAGAGGAACAGCATATTCCACCTTGCCGACCATGAAGGTGCTTGCTGTGGCATCCTTCTCGGTGACCGACGTGATGGTGTCGAGGTTGGCCATCTTCACCACTGCAGCAGCATATTGGCCTGTGAGCTGGGAGTTAACAACCTGTAACGTCAGCTTCTCCTTGTTGGCAATGTTCTTTTGTGCACGGACGGTACGCACGCCGCTGACCACGAGTTTAATGGTCTCCACGTTTTCCAGCAGGATGCTTTCATCCTCGTTGGGGGCGTCCAGTTTCAGTTCCTGGCGCATGATGCTCTCGCCAGGCTGGCGCTCGTAGAGTGCCTGCCACAGTTCTTCCGTAATGAACGGCATGAAGGGATGGAGCATCTTCAGCAGTGTGTCGAAGTAGCCCAAGGTAGCATCGAAGGTCATCTGGTTGATGGGTTGTTGCTTGCCATCGACGTAGGCTGGCTTCACCATTTCCAGATACCAACCCGAGAACTCGTCCCAGAATAGCTTGTAGACAACCATCAGCGCCTCGCTGATGCGGTATTTCGAGAAAAGGTCGTCCAGTTCTGTAGCAGTAGCCTTCAGCTTTGCGTCAAACCATTTCATGGCCAATTTGTCGGCATCGCTTTGCTCGACATCGCCCACCTGCCAGCCCTTGACCAGTCGGAAGGCATTCCATATCTTGTTGTTGAAGTTACGGCCTTGTTCGCACAGCGCCTCATCGAAGAGGATATCGTTGCCTGCAGGGGCTGAGAGCATCATGCCCATACGTACACCGTCTGCACCAAATTTCTCGATGAGTTCAATGGGGTCGGGTGAGTTGCCTAACGACTTTGACATCTTGCGACCCAGTTTGTCGCGTACGATGCCGGTAAAGTAGACATGTTTGAAGGGCATCTTGCCGACGTATTCGTAGCCGGCCATAATCATACGAGCTACCCAGAAGAAGATGATGTCTGGTCCCGTCACCAAGTCGCTGGTGGGGTAGTAGTAGCTCAATTCCTCGTTGCCGGGGTTGTTGATGCCGTCGAACAGCGAAATAGGCCACAGCCACGAACTGAACCATGTGTCAAGAGCATCCTCGTCTTGCCTCAAGTCCGCATCCGTTACCTTCGGATCTTTCTGCTGAGCCAGCAACAGGGCTTTCTCACGGGTCTCAGCAACCACGAAGTCGCCAGCCTCATTGTAATAGTAGGCAGGTATACGGTGTCCCCACCATAGCTGACGCGAGATGCACCAGTCCTGGATGTTCTCCAACCAGTTTTTATAGGTGTTCTTGTATTTTTCGGGATAGAACTTGATGTCGTCGTCCATCACGGGCGGTAATGCAATGTCGGCAAAATGTTTCATCTTGAGGAACCACTGCAAAGAGAGGCGCGGCTCGATGGCAGTGTCAGGGTTGCGCTCAGAGTAGCCCACCTTGTTGGTGTAGTCCTCAATGCGCTCCATTAGGCCAGCAGCCTGCAGGTCTTTGGCAATTTGCTTGCGGCACTCCATACGGTCCATGCCGACATAGATGGGCGACTGGTCGCTGATGGTGCCGTCGGCATTGAAGATATCAATGGTCTCCAGATTGTGTGTCTTGCCCAGCATATAGTCGTTGGTATCATGGGCTGGCGTCACCTTCAGACAACCCGTACCAAACTCGATGTCGACATAACGGTCCTCGATGACGGGAATGACGCGGCCAACCAGCGGAACAATGACCTTGCGGCCTTTCAACCACTGATTTTTCGGGTCTTTGGGGTTGATACACATGGCGGTATCGCCCATGATGGTCTCGGGACGGGTAGTAGCCACAACAGCGTAGTAACCCTTGTCATCCTTGTGGATGATATTGCCTTCCGTCTCGTTTGTTGCGATACCGTCGCAACATATTGAACCGTCGGAGTTGGCGACATAATATTTAAGGTGGAACAAGTGACTGTGCTCCTCCTTGTAGATGACTTCCTCGGTAGAGAGGGCTGTCAGAGCTTTGGGGTCCCAGTTGACCATTCGCAGACCGCGATAGATAAGCCCTTTATTGTAGAGGTCGACAAAAACCTTGATGACACTCTCGGAGCGTTTCTCGTCCATGGTGAAGGCCGTACGATCCCAGTCACACGAAGCACCTAAACGGCGCAGTTGCTTCAGGATAATGCCGCCATGCTCGTCAGTCCAGTCCCACGCATGCTTGAGGAACTCGTCGCGTGTCAGGTCATGCTTCTTGATGCCCTGCTCGGCGAGTTTCTTTACCACCTTGGCTTCGGTGGCAATAGAGGCGTGGTCGGTGCCTGGCACCCAGCAGGCGTTTTTGCCTTCCATGCGGGCGCGGCGTACCAGAATGTCCTGAATTGTGTTATTCAACATGTGCCCCATGTGCAGAACACCCGTCACATTGGGCGGTGGAATAACGATGGTGTAGGGTTGACGACTATCGGGTTTTGAGGCGAACAATTTATTGTCCAGCCAGTACTGATACCATTTCGATTCGACCTCTTTTGGGTCGTATTTACTTGCTAATTCCATATACCATTATTAAATAATGGGTGCAAAGGTACAATTTTTTTTTAAACTATCAATGGTTGTTTCGTTTTTTTTTCTTACCTTTGCACTTACTATGAAGCAAATGCATACCCGACAAGAGAAGATGGAGGCCTTTGGACGCCTGCTTGATGTTATGGATACCCTTCGGGAAAAGTGCCCGTGGGATCGGAAACAGACCAATGACAGCCTGCGCCCTAATACCATAGAAGAAACCTATGAACTTTGCGACGCCCTGATCCGTGACGACCAGCGTGAGATTTGCAAGGAATTAGGTGATGTGTTGCTGCACGTCGTTTTTTATGGAAGGATAGGTGAGGAGAAGCAGCAGTTTGACATGGCAGATGTCTGCAACAAGTTGTGTGACAAATTGATATTCCGCCACCCACACGTCTATGGCGAAGCCGTTGCCAAGGATGCAGAAACTGTGCTTGAAAGCTGGGAGCAGATTAAGCTGAAGGAAAAGGATGGTAATAAGTCGGTTTTATCAGGAGTTCCCGCAGCCCTGCCTTCTCTCATCAAGGCATACCGCATTCAGGACAAGGCACGTAATGTAGGCTTCGACTGGGAAGACAAACAGGACGTATGGGCCAAGGTCCGTGAGGAATTGAATGAACTGGAGGAGGAGTTCAGACATGAGGACAAGGCGAAATCAGAACAGGAACTTGGTGATTTCCTTTTTGCCGTCATCAATGCTGCCCGGCTCTACAAGCTGAACCCGGACAATGCGTTGGAACTGACCAATCAGAAATTCATCCGTCGTTTCAACTATCTAGAGGAGCATAGCATTAAGTCGGGCAGACCCCTTACGGAGATGACCTTGGCAGAAATGGATGCCCTGTGGAATGAAGCTAAGGCTCAAGAATAGAGATTTGAACAATAAAATAAAGCTGAAACTATGAAGAAATTAGGAGTTTTTGCAATCATTGCCTGTGCATTGCTGATGATGGGCAGTTGTGGTAACAAGTCTGAGAAGGTTCCTTTTGACAATGGCGATTCTTCTGCTGTTGCCAATGCCGATCCTACTATCTATGGTGTTTGTGGTGAGGCCACGTCAATGAATACCCTGCAGTTGATTACAGATATGGGTGATACGCTGAGCATTGATATGTCTATTGCACAGGAGAATGGACATGTTTATGGTGGAGTTCAGCCAGGTGACCGTATGGCTGTGCTTGCTAACAAAGAGCGTACTGAGGCTGAAATGGTTATCAATCAGACAACGCTGTTAGGTAACTGGGTTATGCCCAATCCATTGGACGGTTCCGATGAAGTAGGCATTAGTCTCAAGGAGGGCGGAATCGCGGAGAGCATAGATCAAGGAAGCATTATTTATAAGACATGGCGTCTGAGTCGTGGAAAGTTGGAGGTCGTTCTGGTACGTGAAGGCGGCAGCGAGGAAGAAGAGACATGTTACTACGATATTGTAAAATTAGGTGCCGACTCGCTGGTATATAAAGATGGTGATGAACTCTATGAGTATAGTCGCCAGAAGCCAAAGGAAGAACAGCATGTAATTGAACTGGAAGACGCCGACAAGGAGTTCTTTATGTAGTGTGTAGTTTCCGATGGAACCGTTTAAAGTCCATATCTTAGGATGCGGAAGTGCTTTGCCTACCATGCGCCATTATGCTTCGTCACAGGTGGTGGAGGTGAGAGGTAAACTCTTTATGGTCGATTGTGCTGAAGGTACTCAGATACAATTGCGGCGCTCTCGTATTCGCTTTACTAAGTTAGGGGCTGTCTTTATCTCCCATCTGCATGGTGACCACTGCTTTGGATTGATAGGCATGATTAGTACATTCGCCTTATTGGGACGTACTGCTACTTTACATGTCTATGCTCCGGCAGCATTAGGCCCTATGTTGGAAGCGCAACTGAGCCTGTTCTTTCAACATTTGGACTTTGAAGTGTCGTTTCATGCTGTAGATACCACCAAGCAGCAAGTCATTTACGAGGATCGTTCGGTCACCATTGAGTCTATCCCTTTAGAGCACCGAATGCCCTGTTGTGGTTTCTTATTTAGGGAAAAACGGCAGCAGCCTCATATCCGCCGTGATATGATGGACTTCTATCGGATACCAATTAGCCAGGTTAACAATATCAAGGCCGGTGCTGACTGGATAACGGAGGAGGGGGAACGGGTGCCTAATTGCCTGTTGGTTATCCCAGCAGCCTCTGCTCGTAGCTATGCCTATTGCAGCGATACACGTTATATTCCTTCTTTGCACCAGTGTCTGTTGGGGGTGGACACGCTTTATCATGAGAGTACCTACGGCGATGACAGCGTGTTGCGGGCAGAGAAGTATTGGCATTCTACGGCTCGTCAGGCTGCTCAAGTGGCTCGCGATGCTGGTGTCGGAAAGCTCCTGCTGGGACATTATTCCTCACGTTATGAAGACGAAAGAGTGCTACTCAATGAGGCCCGTGAGGTGTTTCCAAATGCGTTTTTGACAAACGAACAGGATGTTTTTGATGTGTGAGAGCATCTTTTTATGCGAAAAATTTGGTAGTTTCGCAAATTATTAGTACTTTTGCAAAGATTATATAGTGAATAGCTTATGAAGAAACGACTACTCATCATTTCTCTTGTTACGTCTTTCGCTTTGACGATGCCAGTCGCCAGAGCAGCCTCCAATGCTGAGCCAGCTCTTCTTGAGCAGGTACAGGAGGATATTACCATATCTGTATCGGGACAGACGGTTCTGATCAATGGAGCTCAGGGAAAAACATTAGAGGTCATTTCACTGACAGGCCGTCAGGTGTTAACTGTTAAAATCGACAGCCCCTCACAACGCATAGAACTTAACGTACCTAAAGGTTGCTATATCTTGAAAATTGGCAAAGTGGCAAGAAAGGTGGCTATCCGCTGATACTCGTCTTGTCGCTGATGTTGCTCCTCGTCATAGGATGCAGCAATCGGGATGCCGGAAGGAATAAACAAATAACAATGGAGGCGTTTTCTGACATGAGGACGCCTGCTTTTGTTTTTACTCTTGACGATATCCATTCCCGACTGCAGGTAGAGGTCAGGTCTGATACTGGTAATACGGAAGCTGACCGGCAAACACGTAACTACTATCGTCAAGCTGCAAATGGCCTGATCTGGATTAGTCGCATGGGTGTTAACGAGTGTGCTGACACATTGCTGTCGTGGTTGCGGCAAGTTGGCGAGTCGGGGTTCTCTGAGCGTTCATTTATGGTAAGTGCTATTGAGTCTGATTTGATTCGTTTACGTACGCTTGATTTCTATGGAGACAATCACGACATCAACCAGATAGCCGGCCGGTTGGAATATAACCTGACCAAGGCCTGCCTGCGTTACTGTTATGGTCAGCGGTTTGGCTTCACCAATCCTTTCCAACTTTTTAATAATATGGATGTCGAGAAGCAGGATACATTGCGAAAAACTACGAAATATCGTACATTATATGATGTAGCGATGGACTTGCCCTCTAAAAAATATGCCCAAGACATTTTGCGCAAAGTACGCCAAGACAGTCTGACGGCCTATCTGCACGAAATACAACCTTCCAGCCATTATTACCATCAGTTGAAGGCGATGCTCACCCATGCAACCGCCTCGGAGCAGCGTCGCCGCATTCTGGTGAATATGGAGCGTGCACGATGGCGTTGTCGCCAACCTATCCCTGAAGTCGGTAAACGCATCATTGTCAATATCCCAGCCTACCACCTCTACGCCTATGACGGGGGACCTGTCTTGGATATGCGGGTGGTCTGCGGAACACAGAGGACTAAGACCCCTCAGTTGCGTAGTTATGTGGAATGGATGGAAATCAATCCTCAGTGGGTAATTCCTATGAGCATCGTAGAGCATGATGTAGCGCGTCATGCTGGTGACTCGGCCTATTTTGCACGTAATCGCTATAACATCTACGAACGATCCACCAACAGGCAGATGGCTGTTCATGCTGTGTCCCGTCAGATGTTGCTTAGCGGTAATTATCGGGTTGCTCAGGAAGGGGGGAAGGGAAACTCTCTGGGACGTATCGTCTTCCGATTCAAGAATAACCATTCTGTTTTCCTGCACGATACCTCCAACCCCGGGGCTTTCAATCGAGAGTCACGTGCCGCGTCACATGGTTGTGTCCGTGTTTCTAGCCCCTTTGAACTAGCCAATTTCGTTCTTGACAATCCTGACGAGTGGCTCTTAGACCGTATTCGTATTTCGATGGGATTAGCTCCTGAGACAGAGCGGGGCATCGACTATGTTGGTAAACATCGCGAAGACGACCGCAAGCTGATTGGCTATGTTCCGGTAAAGCCTCGCGTACCTCTTTATATTATATATAATACACTCTGGCCTGATGCGGACGGCATGCTTCAGACATGGCCTGACGTTTATGGTTATGATGATGTTATTTGGAAACATTTACAACCATATCTATGAGATGACGAAGATTGACGAACAATTGCTAGTACAACAGCTATCTGACCCGAAGATGCAGCGAAAGGCATTCGAGATGGTGGTGCGCGAGTATAGCGAAAGGCTATACTGGCAGGTGCGTCGTATTGTACTGACACACGATGATGCTGATGACGTTGTCCAGAACGTCTTTATCAAGGCGTGGACCCACCTGGACGACTTCCATAGCGATTCCAAACTCTCTACCTGGCTCTATCGTATTGCAGTTAATGAGAGCATCGACTTTATGCGCCGACGAAAGAATCAACTCTCCGTCAGCACAGATGATGTGGAGAGTGGCGTTGCCAACCAACTGATGGCAGACAACTATTTTGATGGTGATGAGACTGAAGCACAACTTCAGGAAGCTATTTCGCGATTGCCGGATGTGCAGCGCATGGTGTTCAATATGCGCTACTATGATGAGATGAAATATAGTGAGATAAGCCAGATCCTGCATACCTCTGAAGGGGCGTTGAAGGCTTCATATCATATCGCAGTGAAAAAGATTTCTGATTTTTTTAAACAACACGATTAAACCATCGCTGTTTTATATCGTCCAAAAAACAAAAGATTAATTATGGAAAACGAAGAGAAATATATCAGGATGAAGATGGGAGACAAGTCTCCTTTCCGTGTGCCGGAAGGCTATTTCGACCAACTGGCATCGCGGGTAATGAGTCAGTTGCCTGAACAGGCGACAATCCAGCAGCTTGAGCAGCAGCCCCGCCGACAGTCACGATTGGTGGCTCTGCGCCCATGGCTCTATGCCGCAGCTTGTGTCGTCGCTGTTGTCGTGTTGGCGCTGACATTCCATTTCCATCAGCGTGTAGTAGAGCCTTATGAGCAGCCTATGGCTACCGTATCGGCACCGGTTGACGACGAGTATATTGATGATGTTGCCGACTATGTCATGCTGGACAATACAGAGATATACGCCTATCTTGCTGAAAATAACTAATGAATGAAAGAATGATGAAAAAGTGTGTTTTTATATTTCTGACTTTCCTGACAGTGGTCACTGCCAGTGCACAGGAACATAAGTTCTCGCCCGAGAAGTTTCAAGCTGACATGGAGGCGTTTCTGGCCCGTGAGGCTAATCTCACCCAGCAGGAGGCGGCTCGTCTGTTCCCTATTTTCCGTGAGATGCACCAGAAGCAGCGTGCTGTCTACGGTCGTATGCGTAAGCTCTCTCAGGAAAAACCTGCTGATGAGGCTGCTTGTGCCAAGGTTATCAGTGAATGTGACAAGATGAATATAGAACTGAAGCAGATTGAGCAGCAGTATCATAAGAAAATGTTGCGGGAAGTGTCAGCCTTCAAGGTGTCAGCCGTCATTATGGCCGAGAGCCGTTTCCATCGCAATATGATGAAGGGCTGGCAGAGAGGTGGTAGGGGCAGACGTCCCTGATGTCACACTTTCCGCAATGTGGCGTGCGTGCTGTACAGACATAGCGCCCGTGCAGTAGCAGCCAGTGGTGAGCCCGGGGAATATCTTCCTCGGGTATGTTTTTTACCAGTACCTGTTCCACTTTATAGGGTGTGTCGTCCTTGGGCGATACCAGTCCCAGACGGTGGCTGACGCGGAATACATGGGTGTCGACAGCCATCGCCGACTTACCGAAAGCCACACTCTGAATCACATTAGCTGTCTTGCGCCCCACACCGGGCAAGTCTAAGAGCAGGTTCATGTCCGACGGAATCCCTCCGTTATATTTTTCTGCCACCATGCGAGCCATCTTCACCAGATGTGCTGCTTTGGAGTTGGGGTAGGAAACACTACTGATGTATTCTAGCACATCTTCCGGTTCTGCTAGGGCCATCGACTGGGCGTCGGGGTAGTGTCGGAACAACTCTGGTGTCACTTGGTTAATACGCTTGTCCGTGCACTGGGCACTTAGAATGACCGCCACCAACAATTGGAATACGCTGCCGAATTCCAGTTCCGTCTGCACCTCTGGCATTTCCTTTCGGAAGTACTGCAGGATATAGTCGTATCTCTCTCTTCTGGTCATTCGATTATCCAATCTGTTGCAGGCGGGCAATATACTTACCGATGATGTCGAACTCCAGGTTCACTACCGACCCCACCTTGATGTCGCAGAAGTTCGTGTGTTCAAAGGTGTAAGGGATGATGGCCACCTGGAAACTGTTCTCCGTGGGGTTGCAGACCGTCAGGCTGACGCCGTTCACGGTCACTGAACCTTTGTCTACGGTGAAGTATCCATTGCGGGCCATGGCCTTGTCCTGCTTGTATTCAAAGGTGAAATAGGTGCTTCCATTGGCATCCTCCACAGCAGTACACTGTGCCGTCTCGTCCACGTGTCCCTGTACGATGTGCCCATCCAAGCGTCCGTTCATGAGCATCGAACGTTCTACGTTCACCTTGTCGCCTACCTTCAGAAGGCCTAAGTTCGAGCGGTCCAGCGTCTCTTTCATGGCTGTCACCGTGTAGGAACCGTTTTCAATCTTGACGACCGTCAGGCAAACCCCATTATGGGCCACGCTCTGGTCGATGCCCAGTTCGTCAACAAACGAACAGCGCAGGGTAAAATCGATATTCTCTCTATCTTTCTGGATGGCTACAACGGTAGCAAATTCTTCTATGATTCCGGAAAACATAACACTTTACGATAAACAACTGTAAATTAAATCATTAATGTTTATGTGAAAAAAGGGGTCGCCCGATGATGTGATGAAAACTCCTTTGTTAAAAGATTTGAGCGCTCTCCGCCTTTGTAATCCATCGGCCTTGCGGCTTCTCACCGGAGTGAGACTATGGCCCGCCATTGGCAAGAGAAGACATCTCGGTTTTCAATGTAATTTGATGAGTATCCCGATCGAATCGGCACGACCCCTGTTTTTTTTATTTTCTGCAAAGGTAAGCAAAATATGTCGGATTTGTACCTTAGTTACCTATAAAAATCATTAAATCGCTGCAAATTGTTTGTCCCCGTTGATTCTATGCCTTGACAGCATTTAAAATTGCTTAAAATGTTTCGCTGTTTCACAGAAAAGTGCTACCTTTGTACGCTGTTTGAAATAGGCAAAAATGCGCTGGCGGGCTTTTAAATGCCCTTAAACGCGAAATCGCCTAAAAAATATAAAGGTGTAAAAGAGATAATAGCAAAGTAAATAATCAATAATGGATCAGACATTAGACAACGACAGAATTGTAAAAATCAACATCGAGGAGGAGATGAAGTCCTCTTATATCGACTATTCTATGTCGGTTATCGTGGCACGTGCCCTCCCCGATGTCCGTGACGGTTTCAAGCCCGTACACCGTCGTATCCTCTATGGTATGATGGGTATCAACAACGTTTCAACACAACCCTACAAGAAGTGCGCTCGCGTCGTCGGTGAGGTGCTGGGTAAGTATCACCCCCATGGCGATGGCTCCGTATATGGCGCTCTCGTTCGCATGGCTCAGGACTGGAACATGCGCTACACGCTGGTTGATGGCCAGGGTAACTTCGGTTCGGTAGACGGTGACTCCCCCGCAGCCATGCGTTATACCGAGTGCCGCTTGTCGAAGATGGGTGAGCATATCATGGACGACTTGGAAAAGGATACCGTCGATATGATGAACAACTTCGACGACTCGCTGGTGGAACCCACAGTGATGCCGACGAAGATTCCCAATCTGCTGGTGAACGGTGGTAACGGTATTGCCGTAGGTATGGCTACCAACATGCCGACACATAACCTCGGTGAGGTCATTGACGGCTGCTGTGCCTACATCGACAATCCCGACATCGACACCGACGGACTGATGCAGTATATCCCAGGTCCCGACTTCCCTACGGGAGCTTATATTTATGGCCTGCAGGGTGTACGTGATGCCTACGAGACAGGACGTGGTCGCATTGTGATGCGTGCCAAGGCTGAGATTGAGAGTACGGAGACGCACGACAAGATTGTCGTCACTGAGATTCCATACGGTGTCAACAAGGCTGACCTGGTGAAGTATATAGCCGATTTGGCAAATGAGCACAAGATTGAGGGTGTGGCTAATGTCAACGATGAGTCAGGCCGTCAGGGTATGCGTATCGTCGTCGACTGCAAGCGTGACGCCAACGCCAATGTGCTGCTGAATAAGTTGTTTAAGATGACAGCCCTTCAGAGCTCATTCTCAGTAAATAACATTGCGCTGGTTAAGGGTCGTCCCCGCCTGCTGACACTCAAAGAGTGCGTCAAATATTTTGTCGAGCACCGTCACGACGTCACCATCCGTCGTACCAAGTACGACCTGCGCAAAGCCCAGGAGCGTGCTCACATCTTGGAGGGCTTGATCATCGCCGTCAACAACATTGACGAGGTGGTACGCATCATCAGAAACAGTAAGACCCCCAGCGATGCCCAGCGCAACCTGGAGGCTCGCTTCGAACTGGACGAACTCCAGTCGAAGGCTATCGTCGACATGCGTCTCTCACAACTCACCGGATTGCGTGTCGATCAGCTACATCAGGAGTATGACGACCTGATGAAGCTCATTGCCGATTTGGAGGAAATCCTCAACAACCCCGAGCGCTGCAAGGAGGTCATGAAGCAGGAACTGCAGGAGGTGAAGGAGAAGTATGGCGACGAGCGCCGTACGGAGATAATCCCCTTCGACCACGAGTTTAATGCCGAGGACTTTTATCCTGATGATCCTGTGGTTATCACCATCTCACACATGGGTTACATCAAGCGCACCCATTTGGATGAGTTCCATGAGCAGGGTAGGGGTGGTATGGGCTCCAAGGCAGCTCGTCACCGCGACAACGACTTTGCAGAGTACATCTATCCTGCCACCATGCACAACACCTTATTATTCTTTACGCAGAAGGGACGTTGCTACTGGCAGAAGTGCTATGAGATTCCTGAGGGCGACAAGAATTCGAAGGGCCGTGCCATCCAGAATATGTTGAACATCGAGCCTGACGATGCCGTCAATGCTGTGCTGCGCATCAAGAACTTTAATGATGAGGAGTTCATGACCAGCCATTATGTTGTGTTTGCGACTAAGCAGGGTATTATTAAGAAAACCCGCCTCGATGCCTATAAGAACGTACGTGCCGCTGGTGTTCGTGCCATTAACATCAACGAGGGCGACGAGGTGGTAGGCGTACGTCTGACCAACGGCAAGAACGAGTTGCTGCTGGCCAACCGTAACGGACGTGCCGTACGTTTCCATGAGGATGAGGTTCGTTCCATGGGACGTGTTTCGACGGGTGTCATCGGTATGCGACTTGACGGCGGCGACGACGAGGTGGTAGGCATGGTATGTGTCAACGACCCGCTGACGGAGACCATCATGGTTGTCAGCGAGAACGGCTACGGCAAGCGTACCGACGTGGACGACTACCGCAAGACGGCCCGCGGTGCCAAGGGTGTAAAGACTCTGGCTATTACTGAGAAAACTGGCCGTCTGGTGGCCATTAAGGTGGTCACTGACGAGAACGACTTGATGATTATCAACAAGTCGGGTGTCCTCATCCGCCTGAAGGTAGCCGATGTCCGCGTCATGGGCCGTGCCACACAGGGTGTGCGCCTCATCAACCTCACCAAGAAGAACGACTCCATTGCCAGTGTATGCAAAGTGATGTCGTCGCAGGAAGAGGATGTCGAGGAAGCTGAATTGGCTGACGACAATGCTGATGACACAGAGGCAGAGACGGCGGCTCCTATCATTGACGTGGAATAAATGAAACTGGAAAATATTTGTATAACCGTAATTTAACTAAAGACTTATGAAGAAATTAATGATGATGGCAATGATGTTCGCAGCAAGCGCTACGGCCTTTGCCGGTGACAGCGATGCCTTGAAGGCTGTGCTGAAGTCTAAGAGCTATGCTGAGGCAGCCTCGCTGCTGAAGGCTAACCTGGGTCAGATGGCAGACAATGCTGAAAAGGCCAAGGCTTACAACCATTTGGTGGACCTCGCTATGGATCAGGTTCAGCATGAGACTGGAACTATTGCCGAGAACCAGCTGGCAGTCCAGATGGGTACCCCCGACAAGCAGAAAGCCTACGATACTCTGGCTTTGGCCGACGGTATCTGCAATGCCATTGAGATGGCTGTTGAGTGCAATAAGTACGACCAGCTGCCCAATGCCAAGGGCAAGGTGGCTCCGAAGTTCGCCGAGAAGAATGCCCAGCGCATTTGGGCTGTACGTCCCAACCTCGTGAATGTCGGCCAGTCATCAGCTCAGGCAGGCAACGATGTTGGTGTACTGAAGTACTGGGGTGCCTTTGTTGATTCTGCTGAGGAGCCTTTCTTCTCTGCCATGGACCACAATCCCGAGAAAGAGTATGTCGGTCAGGTGGCTTTCTTCGCAGGTCGTTATGCCTTCCAGGCTAAGGATCTGGCACGTGCCAATAAGTACTTCGAGGTGGCTAAGCGTGATCCTCAGCAGAAGGCTGAGGCCGAGAACTTCCAGCTCTATGCTATGCGCAATAGTCTGAAGGACCGTCAGGACACGCTGGCTTTTATCAACCAACTGAAGCAGATGTACGAGGCTGAGCCCGAGAACGATGTTATCCTCGATGGTCTGAATGGTATGTACGAGGGTTTGAAGGACAAGGAGGCCCAGCGTGCACTGCTTGAGAATCACATCGCCAAGTTCCCCAACTCGTTTGCTGCCTTAGCCGACCGTGGTCTGATGGCTGTCAACGATAATAATGCTGAGGAGGGTGCCAAGTGGCTGCGCAAGGCCAGCGAGGCCAAGCCCGACAATGCTGTGGTATGGACCTATCTGGGTGCCTGCTTGAGCGTACTTGCTGCCAATGCAGCTGATAATGCTTCGGCCACCAAGTACTACGACGAGGCAATTGCCGCCTTCGATAAGGCAAAGGAACTCGATCCAACCCGTGCACAAGCTAACTGGGGCTACAACCGTTATCAGGCATACTACGGACGCTATGGTGCCGACGATCCCAAGACCAAGCAGGCTGAGGAAGACATGAAGAACTAATCTTCAGGCCTCATTTTTCTTAATAACAAAGCACCCTGTGGGAACTTCCTGCAGGGTGCTTTGTTTCCTGTTATGTAGTATTGATTGTTCTTTTTACTACAAAATGAGAGAAAAAGAGGACGTTTGGAGTATTGTGTTATTTTTTACAAAGTAAATGTTATATATGATGCGGGTACGAATAAACAATATTTACTAATTTTGCAGAAAATTTTAAGTTAAAAATTTATCTATTAACTCTAATTACTAATCAAAAACAAGTTGTATGAAACAGAAAGCAACAAGAAAACTTCTTTCGATGCTGTTTGTGCTGTTGGCATTCCCTACGATGCTGCTGGCACAGAGCGTTGTAAAGGGTAATGTGAAGGACGGTAACGGCGAACCCGTTATCGGTGCAACAGTGAAGGTTAGTGGCACCCAGCAGGGAGCCATCACCGACATTGACGGTAACTTCTCGGTTCAGGCCAGCAGCAATGCTACACTGACCATTTCCTACGTGGGCTATGTTACCCAGCAGGTGGCTCTCGGCGGACGTACCAATATCAGCGTCACGCTGCAGGAGGACAACACTACGCTGAACGACGTTGTGGTCATCGGTTATGGTACCCAGCGCCGTGAGGCCGTTACCGGTTCTGTAGCCAACATCGGTGGAGAGAAACTGAATCAGGTTGCCGCCACTAACGCTGCTCAGGCTCTTCAGGGCCGCGTCGCCGGTGTGCTGATGACACAGACATCGACAAAGCCCGGTGCCGAGATGCAGATTCGCATCCGTGGTCAGCGCTCACTGAGTGCCTCTAACGACCCGTTGATTGTGTTGGACGGTATCCCCTTTATGGGACAGCTCTCCGATATCAATCCTGCTGACATCAAGTCGATGGACATCCTGAAGGATGCCTCTGCAACCGCCATCTACGGTTCTCGTGGTGCCAACGGTGTCATCATCATCACTACGATCAAGGGTGCCATGGGTACTCCCGCTAAGGTGACTTACAACGGCTATGTCAGCTTCAAGAAGGTGTTCCACAAATATCCGATGATGGACGGCCCTACGTTCTCGAAGATGCGTCAGTATGCCGGCAAGTACCAGAACTCGCTGGACGAGAGCGATGACATTAATACCGATTGGCAGGATTTGTACTACCAGACAGGTATCAGCCACAACCACGACCTGAGTGTGGCCGGTGGTACCAATGGTGGCAGCTACAGCTTCGGCGCTGGTTACTATAAGGACGAGTCGGTTGTTCCCACCGAAGGTTACGACCGTATCTCCATTCGTGGTAACTTCGACCAGACCGTTGGCAAGTTCTTCCGCTTCGGTCTGAGCACCAACACCAGCTATCGCAAGACTGAGGGTGTGAACAATATGTATGCTGTATTGTGCTCGTCTCCTCTGTCAAGCCCTTATGATGCCGACGGTAACCTGAAGCGTTACAACGCTCTTCCTGCCGACGACCAGGTGGTTATCACGAAGGAGTCTGTAGAGCGTGACAAGGATGTGTGGCTGAGCGAGAACAAGGGTATCGGTACTTATAACACGCTGTTTGCCGAGTTGAAGTGCCCGTGGATTGAAGGTCTGAGCTATCGTATCAACGTCGGTCTGAACTTCCGCAGCTCGAAGTCCGGGTCGTTCACGGGTACGGGTGTGAATAATAAGGATGCCAATGCTGTCAACGGTGGTTCTGTTTATGAAAACCAGACCCGTAACTGGACGGTAGAAAACCTGCTGACCTACGACCGCACCTTCGCCGAGAAGCACAACCTGAACGTTGTTGCCATGTATTCTGCCGAGCAGACGGCTTACGAGCAGAGTGGTGGCAGTGCACAGGAAATTCCCGCCGACTACTTCCAGTACTATGCACTCGACAAGGCCACTGGTCAGACAAACCTCACAGGTTATAACTACTGGCAGAGCGGTCTGATTTCATGGATGGGCCGTGTGATGTATTCTTATGATAATAAGTATATGGCTTCTGTCGCCCTCCGTTCTGATGCTTCTTCACGCCTGGCCGAAGGTCACAAGTGGCACACATATCCTGCTGTCAGCGTTGGTTGGAACATTGCTCGCGAAAACTTCATGGAGAGCACCAAGTCGTGGCTTGACAACTTGAAGCTGCGCATCGGTTACGGTGAGACCTCTAACCAGAGTATCAATCCTTACTCTACCCTTGGTGGTCTGGCCATCCGCAACTACAACTTCGGTAACGGAACCAACTACAAGGCTGGTTACTATGTGAACACACTGCCTAATGCTGAACTGGGCTGGGAGTACTCGAAGACCTGGAACTTCGGTCTCGACTTCTCACTGTTCAACGGACGTCTCTCCGGATCGTTCGAATACTACATCCAGAAGACCAACGACATCCTGCTCGGCGTCAAGCTGCCTGACTCTTCAGGTGTAAGCAGCTATACCGGTAACATCGGTAACACCGAGAATAAGGGTTGGGAGTTGACTTTGAACGGCGTCATCATCGACAACAAGAACGGTTGGAACTGGGAGGCTGGTATCAACATCTACCAGAACCGCAACAAGCTGACTAAGCTGACTGGTGCTGTCGATGAAAACGGTAAGGATGTAAACGACAAGGATAACCGCTGGTTCATTGGTTATCCCATCGATGTCATCTACGACTACGAGTATGTCGGCCTGTGGCAGGCTGGCGAAGAGGAGCTGATGAACAAGCTGCAGCCTGGTTCTAATGTGGGTTCGATTAGAGTGAAGTATACTGGCGACTACGATGCCAACGGTATGCCTACCCGCGCCATCAACGCCGACGACCGTCAGGTGATGAGCATGGAGCCCGACCTGGTTGGTGGTTTCAATTCGACAGTGACCTATAAGAACTTCGACTTCACGGTCATTGGTGCTTTCCAGATTGGTGGTAAGCTGATTTCTGCCATTCATTCTTCCAATGGTTATCTGAACATGCTGACAGGTCGTCGCAACAACCTCGACGTTGACTACTGGACCGAGGAGAATACCGGTGCCCACTATCCGAAGCCCGGTGGCGTTCAGGATGGTGATAACCCCAAGTACGGTTCTACACTCGGCTATTTCAATGCCGGCTATCTGAAGTTCCGTGCCATTACCTTAGGTTATGACTTTGCTGGTCTGAAGGCTGTCAAGGACCTCGGCATCAGCCGTCTGCGCCTCTATGCTACGGTTCAGAACCCGTTCGTGCTCTTCTCTCCGTATACCAACGAATGCGGCCTTGATCCTGAGACCAACTCATGGTCAAACGAGAATACGGCAGTCGGTTACAGCTTCGGCTCACGCAAGATGCCAATCATTGGTTACAATACGCCTGTTACCCGCAACTTCCTCTTCGGAGTAAACGTTACATTCTAATTAAGAGTTAAGATTTAAGCATTAAGATTTATGAAAACGAAAAATATCAAATACATTCTTGCTGCGGGTTTAGTTTGCTGTGGTCTGACCACTACGCTGACCTCCTGTAGCAGTGTTCTTGACGAACAGCCGCGCAGCCAGTTCGACCCGACATATTTCAATACGAAGGCGGGTATCGAGGGCGGTATCACATCGCTCTATGCTCATCTGCGCTATTTCTATGGCAACGGTTACTATCTGAACACCATGGAGACGGGTACCGACGAGTACACCTACGCACAGTCCGCAGACGGCAATTTCAAGGATGCCGACCTCACGAGTGTCAGTAATCTGAATCCTACCAGCAGTGTGGCCGGTGGCGCATGGGGAACCCTCTTCGCCGATATCAATACCGCCAATGGTATCATTGAGAATGGTCCAGCTACCGGTATCGACAATGCACTGTTGGCAGAAGCTTACTTCTTCCGCGCTTTCGACTACTTCATCCTCGTCCAGACCTATGGTGGTGTGCCCCTCGATCTGGGTGCCGGCGAACTGAAGTTCAACACCACAACCTCTCGTGTCTCAGTACGTAATACCGTGCCCGAGGTCTATGCCGCCATCTTCAGCGACTTTGAGAAGGCACTGGCTGACCTGCCCGAGAATCCCCGTATGACTGGCACTGTTACCAAGAACGTAGCCCGTCTGTTCCTCTCGAAGGCTTATCTGACCTATGCATGGTGGCTGGAGAACCCCAACAACATCCCCACCTATCCTGAGTGCAGCCGTAACAGCGGTGAGGCCAAGGCCTATTTCCAGAAGGCATACGAAACGGCAAAGGCTGCTATCAGCAATCCTGGTCCCTACAAGTTGCAGACGACCTTCTACGATGTGAATGTTGCTACCAACGACCGCAACTCCGAGATTATGCTTTATGCCGACCACGACGAGGACGAGAAATTTGGTAACGGTGGTGCTGGCTACGGCTGGGGTAACGGTGCTTCTCCTGAGAACTTCGCTTACTGGATGGAGACTTGGAACTACACTGAGATGATTGCCAAGGATCCTGACGGCAACAACATCAACCCCGTACAGCGCGAGGCTGTTCAGGGTCTCGGACGTCCCTGGACCCGTATGGCTCCTATCGCTGATGCCTTCATGGCCGGTGGTGTGTGGGAAGATGCCGTCAAGCATATCGACTCACGTTACGATGCCACCTTCACCCTGAGCTACTTCACCAACTGGACGAAGTCTGGTGGTAAGGCTGCTTACGTTCTGGGTGCCAATGGCATGCACGTAGCACCTAACGAGATTTACTTCAGCTGGGTTCCCGAGAGCGACGACAGCAAGATTAACTACACCGGTGCCGACGGTAAGCTGGGCTTCGGCGAGATAGCTGGCCGTCCGGACTTCGTGGTAGCTGTCAACCATATCAGCCGTAAGAAGTACCCTTGTAACTGGAAGATTGGTATCTATCGTACCGACAACGCCGGTGGTTTGGGTTCGAAGGTTAACGGTGGCTCGCCCCGTCCTTGGAACATCGCCAAGTTCTCTGAGTTCTACCTTATCGCTGCCGAGGCTGCTGTGAAGCTGAACTTGAACTCCGAGGCCCGCGAGCTTGTGAACGTGCTTCGTGCACGTGCCGGTAAGGTATCCTACTGTGTCAATGCACGCGCTCCGCTCGCCGCCGACTACAGTGCAGAGATGGTTGCCGCAACACCTGCCACCATTACTATCGACTACATCCTCGACGAGCGTAGCCGTGAGTTCTGGGGTGAGGGCTACCGTTGGTTCGACCTCGTTCGTACCCAGAAGTGGGCTGAGCGTGCTACCGTTTATCACATCGCAGGTTCAGGCTATACAGATAATACGCTTGAAGAGTTCAAGCGCGAGATTACTCCAGGTCGTTATCTCCGTCCTATCCCACAGGGACAGATTGACGGTCTGATGATGTCCACAGAGGAAAAAGCAAATTATCAGAATCCTGAATACAGGTAATTGACGACATTGTTTTAGATTCTATATTTTTGAATTTAACGTCGAGAGCCGACATCCACCGCGGGATGCCGGCTCTCTTCTTCATTCTTCACTCTTCATTCTTCACTCTTCATTCTTCAAGTTCTGCACTACCCGGGTCGCTGCCCGCGAGGTCCTGGCGCGTGTGCACCTCCACCATCGGGAAGCAGTTCTTCAGGGTGGTGATTACGGCCTTCATCGCGTCCAGCTGGGCCCGTGTGGCAGTGAAGAACGGCGCGCCGTCCATCATGCCACCGATGTAGGCCACGCTGATGGCTTCCACATTGTGTGCCCTGCTGCAGCGTGCTGGCTCGTCCAGCGTCCGGCAGGCCTCCACCGTGCCATCCCTGCGGATGACCAGGTGGTGACCACAGTCCGGATACCCCGACTGCCTGACGGCTGCATTGACTTCTGCAAGGGTTTCTACGCCCTCTTCCGTCCTCGTCGAACAGAGTATCAGATACTTCAGTTCTCGTCTAATCGCTCGAAAATACTGTCGTTTTTTCATAAAATACCAAAAAGTTTAAAAGTTTAAAAGTTTAATTTACACTCGCTCGTTTTCTTTTAGATTTTCTCTTTAAACGATGATCGCACTTATCAGTTTTTTATACTGGCCTTGCTTGAGGCGCTGAATAAAATGATGTGTTAACCAGCGATTGCACTGCTGATGAGCTGGGTGATATTCTAGTTCTAAAACGCGCTGGACGTCTTCAATCTTGAACACCTTCGGCAATCGCTCGTAGGCATCGGCATTCTTCGAATTCTTCCTGCGTGGCACATATTCGCGTGCTGCATTCTCCCACGAGTCCACCAGCATCTGGCCGAAGAAGTAGTCCTGAAACCAGATGACCGTGTCGAACATCAGCGTGGCAAACTTCAGGTCGTCGGCGTTGATGTCGAGCTGTCCCGTCTTTCGGAAGTCGTCATACTGGCGTGCCAGGATGCGGGGGACGGTGAACCATGTAGCGTAGAACACGGCACGCTTCCTGAGGTAGTCGATGACCAGATCGTCTGCAAGCCGTGCCTCCTCGGCTGCCTGGGCGCAGAGCGTGTAGACATGGTCTATCAGCTTGCCCAGCGGCAGCTCGCCATGCAGCAGCTCCAGCTTGCGGCCCCACTCTGCCAGCGCGTCGTTGGTCTGCTGGTCTACCAGTCCGCGCCGCACCATCTGGAAGTTGCCGCCGTCCATCGGGAAGATGGCTACTCGGGAGCACAGTCCGTCGTTGATGTTGCGCATATTGAACTTCTTGTAGAGGCTGACCGTCGTACCTGTGGTTACTGAGTTCCACAGCACGGGCAGGATGTCGTTGATAGAGTCGCCGTTGGCATAGTCGACACCCGAGAGCTCATTGTGGAAGGCCTTCAGTTCCAGGTCGTGCTTGCCAATCCATGCACCGCCGCTCTGGGCCGAGATGCTGCTGTCCAGCTCCGAGTCGAACATGTAGAGGTGCAGGGGCAGAACCTCGCCCTCTACGATTTCCTTCGCCCGCTTGAGTCGGCGGAAGAAGATGTTGTTCGACGTCTTCGTGGGCAGGTAGCGTATCATGCCCTCGGGTTCCACCAGTGCGTCCTGCTTCTGGGCCTTGCTGGAGGTGCCTCGCTTCTTCTGTTCCTGCTTGTAGCGCTGTTCCTGTTCGCGCACCACCTGGTCGGCATCCCTCATGGCTGTCATGATGTGGTCGTCCAGATGTTTGGCGAAGCTTTTTCCGCTGGCAGGGTGTCCGATGATGAGCACCTGCGGGTTCATCCTTTGGCGGCCTCCGTCATAGTGGCGGTACCAGCAGCGGGTGAGCAGCGTGCAGTACATGGCGCCTGCCGCCCAGACGGCACCGAGCCAGTTGCGGCGGCTCACTCCCCGACAGGCTTCGGCATAAGGGGCGCTAAGGAGAGGCTCCAGCCTTTGAGCGAACTCGTCGTAAGGCACTTCAACTGCTGCCACAGCGCCTGCAGCTGCAGGGCTGTCGCCGGCATGAATACCCACACTTTCAAGCACCTTTTGCAGCCGCTTCGGGATGCTGCCGTAGCGTTGTCGCTGACAAGCCGCAGCAGCAACGTCGTCGACTTCTCCCTCTCCGCGTTCGCGGATGACGTCTTGCACAAATCCGCACATTCCAAGGACCCTGCTGACCAGTTTCGGGTCGTTGTCGCAGATATACCTAAGGTCGAGAGCCATTCTGAGCATTGTCTGGTGGCGGTCTCCAACGGCGGGGTTTCCGCCTTGCGCGGCCTGCCACGCTTCGCAGATTCTTTCGTAACTGATTCCATGATAATTTGAATACAACTCGTTATTGTTATTTTCTTTTTGACGACAACTTGGACAACTTGGACAACATCTTTCTTCACCATCTTGTTCCTTTTCACCTTCTTCTGGCGCAACATTAAAAGTTGTCTTAGTTGTCATAGTTGTCGTTAATAATTCACCCGTTGTCGTTCCAGCGCGTGTCGGCTCGGTGTGCCCTTCGCGGTACGCCTGGCAGAACTTTTCGTCAAAATCCTTGTCGTAGTAGTCCAGCAAGGTTTCTTCATCCAGGAAGTAGACGTCGCTGCGCATGGGTGCGTACGATATCCTTGATGCGTCGATGCAGCTGGCATCGGCTTTGACACCGAGGGCCCTGGCCAGCTCTATCTGGTTGTCGGCGATGTTTCCGACTTCCTTCCGCACCTTGCATACCAGTCGCAATCCCCTGCCCGACGATGTAACGTGTGCCAGCACCACCTGCCATGGGAAACCCTCTGCTCGCGTCTGCTCGTAGATCTCCCGCGGGTTGTCCACGTGGTCGGCATCGAACATAAACAGTCCGCTCAGGTGGATGCCCGCCAGCACGCGGCGTCGCATCACTTTCTGCGGGTCCTTCTTCGTCGCCACCTCGTCAAACTCCCGTGCCCCGAAGACCAGGCAGGGCAGCGACTCCTTCAAAGTGTTTGCCCAGCGGCACAGCTTTTCTTCGTCCGTGAGGGCCTTGAACGTCTCTCCCGATCTTTTCTTACTGCCCTCCTTCAGGCAGAACTTCTGGAATTCCTCGTTCTTTCCCCATTGCCTGATGGCGTCCGGCTGTCGGACAGCCCTGATAGTTTCTATTTTCCACTTGACTAATGGTGAGTCCAGTATCTCGTTCAGTTTCTCCCGCGTGCCTGGCACGGCGGGAGAAAAATACTGGTTGTCCTGTGTACAAAACATATCAGATGCTGTCAATCAGTTCCAGGTCGGCCATGTTCAGCGATTTCAGGTACTCCACCAGTTCCATGGCCTGGCGCTTCAGCTCGGCAGCGGAGCGGACAGGTCCCATGCCGCGGTTGGCACTGGCATAGATCTTGTACTTCTTAGCGCTGCGCTTCAGCCAGCCGCTGGCACTCTCGCAGAGCATTTCGTCCTTCTTCCTGTCGCGATGGCGCAGGTAGGGTCTGAACGACAGCTCCCTTGTCATCGGGTCGTAGTACAGCGCCCCCTCCAGACGCTTTCTGGCCCTGACCAGTTCTAAAGTCTCATCTTCAATTCTCGTTCGTCTAAATAGATTCATGTGTTTAGTTTAGAGTTTAGGGTTTAGAGTTTAGAGAAAATTACACAATAGGATCGGTTCTCTCTTCGAGAGTGTGGCGTTCTCTCCATGAGAGTGTGGCGTTGCAATGCAATCCGCTGTGTAATTTATTTTTTATTTTTTATTTTTTATTTAGGGCTTTAGCCCGCTTGGCTTTGCCTCGCTCCTTCATGGCAACGATCTCTTTCTGCAGCTCGACCTTCGTCTTGTCCGAGAACGAGCGGAGCAGCTGCGACACTCCCCGTCCCCGTCTGTGTTGTTTGCCCTTCAGGATGACATGGTATATCAATCCTTCAATCAATTGTCCCTCGCTATCGTACAGATAGCCAGCATTTCCTACTTCCAACGCATAGCCCTCAGGCTTCGTCGATACCTTGATGTTTTGTCTGTCTTTTTGCATAGTTTTTTTTTAGTTTAGAGTTTAGAGTTTAGGGTTTAGAGAAAATTGTTTTTTAGTTTAGAGTTTAGTGTTAAGAGTTTAGAGTTTAAAGTTTAGAGTTTAGAGAAAAATTGTTTTTTAGTTTAGAGTTTAGTGTTTAGAGAAAAAGGGCTTTAGCCCGTTATGTTGTCTCTGTTGTCATTTGTTGTCGTTAAAAACCACCTGTCATTAGTTGTCGTTAATACATTTGACATGCCTTCTGTTCAAGGCGGGTCGCACGGCAAAGTGCACCCAATAAACATAGCCTTTCTTCTCCAGTATCAGTTCGTCAAAGGCCTCCCGGTTCTGGTCGCTGATGTCCAGCAGGATGACGGCATAGCGCAGAGCCTGTTCCAAGCCACAAGCACGGATGTCTACCGCACATCCCGTCAAGTGGTTGCTCTGCTGGGCACCGCCCACTGCCTTGTTCACCGCTTCCGACCGATAGCCGCTGTTGATGATCACCGGATCGTCACCGTCGCCGTATCTGCTGTTCCATTCCTTTCGCAGCATCTCCAGCCACCTGCATACTCGGATGATGTTCGCCAGGGCGTTGGGAGAGGGCGTGTTGTCCACGCCCTTCACCGTCGTCCGCGTCATCTCCTCCAAAGTGAAATGTTCCGTCAGCTTCATCTACATTACGCCATTCTTACAATCCTTACTCCGTTTTCAAACCTGCGTTGCTGTTGCTGATCGAGCCACTCACGGCACGAGAGTTCAAATGTCACCAGGTGTGGTACTGTCAGGTCGGGCTTCTGCTGGTCCAGTGCCCTGGCCATATCGCCCACAGCCTCGGCGAACATTGTGTTGATGCCATCCGTCAGTACAAATCCCGTGCTGACGAATACCTTCTGCTGACCCTGCTGGTCAGTGTACGAGCGCTCCCGCATCGGCAGCTGCTCCTTGATTAATACTAATCTGTCCATAATTGTTTTTTAGTTTAGAGTTTAGAGTTTAAAGTTTAGAGAAAATTGTTTTTTAGTTTAGAGTTTAGAGTTTAGGGGTTAGAGAAAATTGTTTTTTAGTTTAGGGTTTAGAGAAAAAGGGCTTTAGCCCGCTTTGTTGTCTTTGTTGTCTTTGTTGTCGTTAAAAACCATCTTTAGGGCTTTAGCCCGTTTCATTTGATTGCGATTCTTGAGCCATGCTTCATCTCAAAGTCCCTACGTATGCTTTCCACGCTCGCCGGGGTCATTTCCTTTCCCATAGCCTTTGCTCGAAGCTCGGAGGTACGAACCTCCATCAGAGTAAGCTGGTATTCGCGGCATTGAACCTTTCCACGTTCAACGCCCAGCGTTGCCAGCTGCGAACATATCTCCCATCCATTGCAAACGCTGCATCCGCGGGTAGGCCGTCCCGTCAGCATGCACCTGCGATTGCCAAAGTCGTCGAGACACTTGTGCCCGCACGAAGCGCAGCACTTCATAATCATGATGCCATACTTGTTCGGCATCCATTCAGTTGCTTTTTTATTCATATTGTTGTTTTTTGTGTTAGTTTTACTCCCCTGGGCCTACCCAAGGGGTCGTTGTTTCCACAATGTCAAAGATCGCTTCAGCGAGTGAAGAGCCAAGCTTGTTTGAGCTCTTCCGAGCGCCTAAGATTTTCGAGCGAAGCTCAAAGATCGCTTATCTCAGGTCGCTTGCCTTGGGAGCTTGTTTCCTTTCGACGACGCAAAAGTACGAACTTGTTCTGAATCATAAAAGCTTTATAATCAGCATGTTCAACTATCTGTTCAGCCTAAACTGGTTTTGTTCAACTTTTCGTTCAACAAGGCTCTTTTTGCCCTTCTGTAAGCACTCAAAAACTGCTTTACAAGATTTGTTCGCCTTAATGCCTCCGAGGTTTTAGGGTTATCCAAGAACATCCAATTAGGATATTCCTCCATCGTATTATTCTCTGCGCTATATAAAGTGGTACGCGAAGGGACGTTCTGCAAGCCAATCTCTTTCAGGTAGTCTATGAAATCCTGATGTGAACGAAATGTTTCAAAGTCGTCAATGGCTCCCTGGTTCATTGACATCATGATCCACGCATAGTCACGAGGTCTGCGTATTGCACCATCTGCCAGCAGACTCTCAAAAGCCTCCTTTGCACACTGTGCGCAATCATCCTCACTCACATCACTGTCCATCGAGCATACCATCTCCACGCCCTCCAGATGCCCCACCAGTTGCTCCACCAGCTGAGCCATCTCGTCATTCACTCTAAGAGTTATCTCTTTCATCTTTCCGAAGTTGTTGTGAGCAGTGTTGAGCTTGTCGACTTTTCTCCTAGGTAACTCTCACACAACCCGGGTTTACTCTATTTTATAAATCCTCGCTATTCTCCTGTCCCATTTCAGCTAACATCTCCTCAGTCTCTTCTTGGAACATCGGAACTAGTTTGTCGAATAGACTCTGGCAATCATAGCCCTCACTTAGCGACATCGCCCTCAGTGCACCATATGTCTTTGCAACAGCATAAATCTCTGCCATCAGAGCCACAGGCGAACAGCCATAGGCCGACAATTTTTCAATCAATACCGAAGCCAATTTCTCACCATGTTCAACCATAATCTCAAAATTACGGTTCTTCTTCTCTTCCTCGCTCATCGGAGCGGTGTTCAATCCAATTATCTTTGCCATAAAAATAAAGATTTTAAAATTAATAAATATTGTACGTGTGCGAGGTAGCCCTCGCGTTTTTAGAATTCCAAGTCCTGATCCTCCATAGATGAACCATCAGGATTAACGAGAGAATATTAGATCCAAGGCAGCCAATCTTAGAGCTGTCTTCTTGTAGTGATTATAATCTTTCTCCAGCCTTCTGGAGGTTCTTTTGTAGCATCGATTTCAAACAACTATTAGTCTTTCGACACTGCAAAATTATGGATAATATGAAGGTTAAGGATATAAAAAAACCTCGTTTACCCAATTTGGTACACGAGGTATATTATCTTTCTTAAAAGGTATATAATGTTGGTATATGATTATGGCTTTTTTTTGTGTTCAATATATAATTCAGGCTTCTTAAAGTAATATGTATTATCTGATTTTATAGACCTACCATCCATTACCACAAACTCTTTGCGAATCTTATCAGCAAGGGCTTTATATTCCAGTGCAATCTTTGCTGAAGTGATGGTTTTTGCATTCCAATCCAATGAATGGGTATTCTTGAACTCGGGTTTTATCGACTTGAAGTGCTCTGTACTATAATTCCAGCCATAGACATCTTTTATCCACTTAATAAAGTGAACATCCATTTCATCATCCAACCATTCTATCTCTTCCAGTATGCGATGAACGACAAAACAATTAGGAATATCGATTTTGTTATTCATCAACGCAGGTAGAATGCCTTTCACTTTTTTGACATCAATAACATCATTAAAGATTTTATCCCACATGCTATCAGGGTACGATATATCATTATCTCTTTCAGGGTGAGTAGTTTCAGATATCAGAATATTTATCTCCTCTAACTTTAGTAGTGTTTCAAAGAAGAACTCCCATTGCTCTTTATCTATAGTTTTCCTTTTCATTTCTAGAGCCATAGCCGCCTTGCTACCAGAGAAAGCTTCCCAAATCTTACCCGTTGAAGTTGTGCAGAAATTTTTGGTTAATGCACGATATTCATTGTCTAATCTTTCTTCAGTAATATTTCCTCTAAGTATTCCCTGCGTCACATGCAAACGATATTGTTCTTTCTTTGTAGGCCAGATATTTTTTACATAGTAGAGGTAATTCAAATCGAAAATCTTTTCCAGTTTTTCTTCTGAGAGATAGAGATCGTTATTCTTTATATAATAAAGTTCTTTGTTTGTGATTCCAAGCAAATGTTCTAAACAAGGAATTAAATCATTACCATTACGGTAAGCCAATTTCTTTCCTATTCTGAAAAGCGGTTTTTTCTTATAACCCAATCTTCTTTTTTCGTATTCCTTATCAAAAGCATTATCTTTGTTATAGGAATCCTGAGCGTAAAGACCGTTTTCTTTTATTTTGAGAAGTAAATCGTTTATTTCGTCATAAGAGTCTTTAAATTCGTTATAGTATTTTTCATTGTTGTTGTACCAATCAATGTAAAGGTAATAGTCCTGAACATATTTATAATTATCGATATGATCCAGAAAAAAAATAAATTTGAGAACTAAATTATAGGATAGATTACTGATTAAGGAGTAACTAAGCTTATACTCTATGATATTCTTTACATCATACGCATAATGCTCTAATTCCTCCAGTATATACCCAATCTTAGCATCATAATCCAATTCTATGATGCTAAGACTCATCGGATCAAACCTCAACTGTTCACCCTGATATTTATTCTCCAGTTCCTCAATGCTTTCCATATCACCAATCAGTTCAAGTTATCTTCATCGTCAGCCCACATGTTGCATTGAGCCATAACAGTCTCTAAAGCCTTCTCCTGTCCCTCAGGCGGGTACTTGTATTTCTTCAGAAGTCGCTTCACCATCACACGCATTTTTGCTCTTGAAGTTTCCTTCTTGTTCCAGTCGATGGTCTTGTTTTTATTCAGTTGCTCTGTCAGCTCCTTTGTCAGAGCCACAAACTCCTCGTCGGTATAAGCCTGGCGAACACCTTCAGGTGATGATAAGGCATCATAGAAAGCTTTCTCCTCTGCATTTAATCCTAATTCATTGCCTTTCTCTTCTGATTCCTTAATGGCCTGTGCCAGTGCCAACAACTCTTCAATCACCTGTTCATTGGTCAACATTCCCTTCAGGTAATTAGAAAGGGCATCATTCATCATCTCAGAGAACTTTTTACTCTGTACCACATTGGTACGCTCATATTTCCTGATGCGTTCCTTCAGCAAATTCTCCAGCAACTGAGCAGCGAGATTCTTTTCCTTCATCTTCTTGATCTCAGCCACAAAAGACTCGTCGAACAGTGAGAACTCTCGTTCCTTATTCTCGAAAAGGTTGATGACGCCTCCACTCTGAATACTCTGTTCCAATAATCGGGAAATGCGTTCGTTGATGTCCTGTTTGCTAATCTTCCCTTTTTGTGAGAGTCTCACCAACATGACTCGAACAGCATCCATATATGCCGCCTCTATCTTATTCTCTTTACTCAGCAACGAGCGACACAGGGTTTCCGCATTATGTAGCAGTTGACTTTCAACCTTAAAGTTTCTCAGTTGTAGTTCATTCCTTGGTGACAGCAGAAAGTTTACACCACCCGTGATAACTTCTGCCCTTTCAGGATTTGTGCCATCAAAGAATTTCTGGTAGTCATACCCATGAAGCAAATCACGACAAATCTCCAGTTTCTCTTGGAATTTCTTCCAGGCAGTCTTGCTGATGTCAGGGTCTCCAAAACGCAACTTATCTCTGCTGGTATAGTCCTGCATAGCTTGTTTCAATGCTTGAGCTATGCCCACATAGTCAACTATCAAGCCACCCTCTTTCTCTGGGAACACTCTATTTACTCGAGCAATGGCTTGCATCAGGTTATGCCCCTTCATAGGTTTATAGACATACATAGTTGCAAGTGATGGTACATCAAAGCCTGTCAGCCACATATCTACGACGATAGCAATCTTCATCGGGCTATTGTCATCCTTGAACAAAGCAGCAAACTCACTGTTCGTCCAATAGCTCTTTCCGTCATCCTTCTTGGGTCTAAGCACGTCGCTCCATTCTGGATTATCCGTATTACTGCTGCTTACCACAACTCGTACTTTTTCCTTCCATGTAGGCCTGAGCTGCATCATACGCCTGTATATCTTGACTGCAGCCTCTTTGTTGTAGGCAACTATCATGGCCTTTCCTGTCAACTCATACTGGCGATTCTCCTCATAGTGTTTAAGGATGTCATCACACAAGCTACGAATGGTATTCTCATTACACAATATCGCTCCCAGTCCGCTATGATCTTGACGAGCCTTGTTTATCTGTTCGTCAGTAGCACCCTCTTCAGCCAGTTCGTCAAACTCCTTGTCGAGTTTACTCATGGCGTCCTCGTCCAAGTTGAGGTTCATCACTCTGCTCTCATAATAGACTGGTCTGGTGGCTCCGTCAGCTACTGCCTGTGTCATGTCATACACGTCGATATAGTCACCAAAAACCTCTTTGGTGTCTCTATCCCTTTCTGCAATAGGAGTTCCTGTAAAGCCTACAAAGATTGCATTAGGCAATGCTTCGCGCAATAACAGAGCAAAGCCTTTTTTCATCTTCTGGTCCTTTACGTCCCAATGCTCTTCACCATATTGTGAACGATGGGCTTCGTCAGTAATAACCAGTATGTTTTTTCTGTCACTCAGCAACCCCGTATCTTTGTCAAACTTCTGAATGGTAGTGAAGATGATTCCATTCGTCTCAATATCCTTCAACTTGTTTTTCAAGTCAGTACGACCACCATCGCTGACGACTGTTAAACTACCTTTTTCGCTCATGTTGTAGCCCACCCATTGAGGCTCTTGCATCAAAAACTTGGTACATCCTGCAAATTGGGCATATAGCTGATGGTCAAGGTCATTTCTATCTGTAACGACAACAACTGTCATCCCCGGAGCTAAAGTATGTAATTTATGAACGAAAAACACCATCGAAAGTGATTTTCCTGAGCCTTGTGTATGCCAGAACACGCCACCTTTTCCGTCTTCGCGTTGATAGGCATTGTTCACACTATTGATGGCTCTGTTCACGGCATAGTATTGGTGATAGGCACTCATTATCTTAGCCGTCCTTCCGTCTTTATGGTCAAAACAAAGGAAGTTTTGCAGAATATCAATGAACCTTGTCTTATCAAAGATTCCTTCAAAGAAAGTTCTAAAGTCTGCAACAGCTGTCGTTATATAGTCACCATCCTTTGATTTCCACTCCATATAGCGGTCTTCCGGAGCTGTAATCGTTCCTGCCTTGCTTGTCACCATGTCGCTTATCACGTTGAAGGCGTTATATACAAACAGCGACGGACATTTCTCCTGATAATGCTTTATCTGCTTAAATGCGTCACTCTCGTCTGTCTCACCACGTGAAGGCGATTTCAGTTCTATCACCACCAAAGGCAGTCCGTTGACCAGCACCACCAAGTCGCATCTGATATTTTCGTGCTCTTCCATCCTGTATTGGTTGACCACCTGAAAATCGTTTCTTTCAGGATGTCTTGCATCTATCAATTTTACCAGACTGGTGTGTTCCCTGCCATCCTCACGATACGACACGGGAACACCGTTCTGAAGATATTGCATGAAGACCTCGTTGCGTTGCGCCAAAGTACCATCATTGATGGACGTGAGTTTTCTAAGAGCCTCCTGTAAAATATTCTCGTCGAACTTGTCATGAGGTATGGTAGTCCTGCTGATTGTTTCGTTTATTTGTCGGATGGCCTTTTCCATCTCTATCCTGTTATATGGCTCAGTATAATCACGTTCTAATTCCGAACCTTGCTGATAACTGTAGCCCATCCCCTGAAACATTTGTATCAAGGTCTGTTCGTAGTCGTTTTCGGTGTATCGTTCGTTAGCCATTGGTTTTCTTGTTCTGTACTATGTAAACTATCTTATTCCCTTCTCTAACATCTCGTTAACCAAGTCCATATTTGTGACTTTCAACTCTCCCGACATCAACTTGGGAAGGAGTGTGTCGCGAATCTCTGCAAGGCGACGGGATTCTTGATCACTTAATAATCTTCTTTCAAAGTAATATGAACAGAGATTATCAAAACTCTTCACTATATATTCATCTGTTGGGAATGGTAATCTAAATGATTGAATATCACTTTGGTTGAAACCTGCTTGAACAGCTCGATTTCCTTTATTATTGATGCCTTCGTAAAACTCTCTCGTGTTCAAAAAACAACGTAGATATTCACGATAATATTCCTTCAAAGGCGAAACCTTTGCTAATGCGACATTATATGCTCCTTTTAATCCATAACAGATTCTTCCCAAAGAAGCACCATATCTTGCAATCATTATATCTTTTACATCACATAATTTATTCCTCTTTGATACAGGTATATATGTAATATGACCATCTGACGCATAATCTCGGATTTGAATGAATCTTATGTATCCTTCTTTATATTCCTCAATAAATTCTGATGCTGGTGGTTGGCTTCCTCCGTTATAGCTCATTAAATTTCCAAGCGAAACAACTCTCCACCCTTTAGGAATCATTCCCAATTCTGACTCCACAAACTCTCCATTTTTGAAGGGCTCAAAATCTACAAACCAAGACTTAAACAAAGCCTGTGCCTGCTGCTCCAAATTGACATTTATCCGCCTGTTCACCTCGATTTTGTCATCGAGGGATTTGAGGATGGCTGCTATACTTATTTGTTCATCAAGAGGTGGTACTGGAATTTGTAAATCTCTAAAGTTCGTTTTATTAAACTTGGGCTGGGCACTACCTGTTACAATAGATTGTAACATATGTTGACCCCAACGACTCTTTAACCAATAATAATAAAAGTCATTGTTGCCGTTGAACTTTACCATTATTGAGTTAGGAGCGAGACTCATCTTGCATTCCAAATGAGGACATCTGAATACGGTTCCTACATTTGCGCCTACGTTTGAGATAATAATTTCATCACCATATAATTTACTCTTACCTAAAAACTCATAAGCATTTTTGTCAATATAAACGAAATCGCCCTTGAACTGATTATTATAATCAACCAGTCTGATTAAAACAGCATAATCTTTTTCAGATTTGTATTTAACGTTCTCAGCCAATGAAGCAAAACTTCCATTAGCGACATAATCTGTCACTACATCCGTTTCTTCCTTAATCGAAGATATCTTCCAGTGGGTGGGAATGATGCCCCATGGTGATGCTTTATATTCTTCCATAAATGAGAATTTATCTATTTAATATTCCTAGTAAACCAATAATAATAGCCACAGCGATAGAAAACCACGTGGCAAATTGCTGTTTGGAAAATCGCCTTTGCTCTTCCGTTTTAAAATTGTGCATGACTAAATCTTTCAGTTCTTCACTGACTGTAAAGTAAGAATTAAGTATTTTTTCTAAAGCCACATATTCATCTGAGCAAGTAAAAATCCAATGTGTTTGTTCACCAGTAGATGAAACCAATTCGCCCCAATTCTCACTCTTAAAAACAACATATTCTTTCCCGTCATTTATTCTAATCAAGCCTGGTCTATTACCATATTCTGATTTCATTTTGCCTACTACAAGAACATGTGAAGACTGAAAGGGTATTATTACAATTAGACGATTTTTAATAAGACTTTCAATAAGAGATATTAACTCAGTGACATAACCTAATGCATCCTTTTCGTCTTCAGAATATCTGTCTTTACTCAGAAAAATGAAATTTGGATGTTTATTTGGAACAATGGCGATTCCTCTTTTCTCTAACAGTTTACTCTTGTTGAGTACTTCTGCCAAAGATTTCACTTCACCATCATATTTAACAATGGCTTTTAGTATCTCTTTTTCTGTCTTTTTGTATTCCATCAAATTCCAAACCCAATACTACTTAACTGCTTTTTAATCTCATCCTCTAAGCGATGACTTTCTTTGAAAAGTTCGCTCAGTTCTGAGGTCAGACGATCCATCTTGTCTGCAAATGGTTCGCCATCTTCTTCCTGCTCTGCTATGCCAACATAGCGGCCTGGAGTCAGAATAAACTCTTGGGCCTGAATGTCTTGTAAGGTTTTTATTGCACAGAAACCCTTTTCATCCTCCAGTGTGCCATTACGATACTGCTCAAAGGTGTCAGCAATCTTTGTGATGTCATCCTGCATCAGTTCACGGACAGCACGAGTTACCATTGTACCCATATTTCTGGCATCAATAAACAACACCTTCCCTTTCTGTCGTTTTTGGCGAGAGAGGAACCACAGTGATACAGGAATACCGGTACTATAGAACAGCTGAGAAGGAAGCGCAACAATGCCTTCTACCAAATCCGCCTCTACTATCTTCTGACGGATTACTCCTTCACCACCACTTTGTGACGATAAGGCTCCATTAGCCAATACCAAACCAATACGACCAGTAGGTGAAAGGTGATGAATCATGTGTTGCATCCATGCAAAGTTGGCATTGCTAGATGGTGGAATTCCAAACATCCAGCGCTTGTCATTTTGCAGTTTATCGGCCCCCCAGTCTTTCAAGTTGAATGGGGGATTGGCCATGATGTAATCGGCCTTTAGTGTGGGATGCTGATCGTCCATGAAGGTGTCAGCAGCAGCTTGTCCAAGATTCGCCTCTAGGCCTCTGATAGCTACATTCATGTGAGCCATTTTCCAAGTGGAGGTGTTAAACTCTTGACCATAGATGCTGATATTTGCCAGTTCTTTTTGATGACTCTTCAAGAACTTCGCACTTTGGACAAACATACCGCCTGAACCACAACAAGGGTCATAGACACGTCCTTCAAAAGGTTGCAATATCTCTACAATGGTACGGACAATACAGCTGGGGGTGTAGAACTCTCCAGCATTCTTGCCTTCCATAGAGGCGAACTTCTGCAAGCAATATTCATAGACACGCCCCAACAGGTCTTTCTCGTCACCTGACGCATGCATCTTGATATTGGTGAACAAATCCACCACATCACCAAGCCTGCGCTTATCCAATTCCTCACGTCCGTAATTGCCTGGCAGAACACCTCTCAGCTTAGGATTCTCTTTTTCAATGGCCATCAAAGCCCTGTCGATGATATTGCCAACCTCAGGTGTACGAGAAGCATTCCTGATGACTTCCCATCGAGCCTCTGGTGGAACAAAGAAAATGCCATCAGCTTCGTACTCATCCCTATCTTCCACATCAGCATATTCATCATCCTTCAGTTCGTTATACTTAGATTCAAACTTATCGCTGATATACTTCAGGAATATCAATCCAAGCACTACACCTTCATATTCTGATGCGCTCAGGTTACCACGCAGTTTATCTGCTGCTCTCCAGATGATTTCCTCAAATCCTATTGAGGTTGTATTTTCTTTCTTTGCCATATATCTTTATCTTTTATTTCCCATTGGAGTTATAATAGTATGGACGGAATATCGGGTACTAATTTGTAACTTTGAAGTTTTTGCGTGGCCCTGGCCACGCCTACGGCTCGCCCGTTCTTCTTTCGCTTCATCCTTAAAACGATATGATGAACCAAATACTCTCAATATGCTTGAGCCTCTTACTAATTTTCTCCTTTTTCTTTGTTTATAATTACCCATCGTACTATGTATTCTAATTCGGATACCATGAGGAGCGGAACTACTCTTCAAACGGATAAGTTTCATCATAAATATCACTCAGCAGGCGGTCGTTGAAAACCCAATGCGGAGTGGGCTGAATGTGTTTCACCTTATAGCCTTTCAGTTGGGCAGAAAGGGCACTGATGGAAACCTCTTCGCCTTTATAGCTAACTCTTCTCTCTGATATAATAGTAACAGTAATAGAAGGGTTGTCTTTCCATTTCAATACATCGCCTTTCTGCAATCCCATTTCGTAGAAATTCAATGGAGGACGTTTTGGCGGACGGGCATTAGAGCTGGCTACCTTGTCGTCATCAGTCAGATCATTTTGAATTTCCTCAGTCACATCTTCTGTCACATCGGTATGGTGGAATAGTTCAAGGATAGCCCTTGCTTGCTCAACATTGATACGGAAGAATTCACGGTTCTTATTGACTCGCTGAGGATCAAAGGCAGTGTGAAGGGCTTTCTCAATTTTGGCACAGTCTTTATTGTTTACTCTGCAAGCAAATTGGCACTCAAAGGCTACAGGTACTCCAGTAGTATAGAGTTCCTTCATCCTCTTCTCCAAATCCTCTTGTTTCGTCATGCCTATCTTAACAAGACCTGGCATATAGGGATTTGTCAGTAGATAAACTATTCCGTATTCCATATATCTTGTTTTACTTTATTCTTTTTTAAAATCCTCGCTATTCTCACGAACCACGAGGAACGTAAATTGTTTTTGTACTAAAAACCTAAAGTTTCCTCGCTTTGCAGCGGGAATGAAAATATTTATTATTATTTATAACTTAGAATTCAATGGTGGTCTCACCGTCCCATTCATCGTCGATGGTGATGGAGAGGCGGAGCAGGTTTGCTTTGATGTTCTTCTGAATCTCAGGATAGAGGGGGTCCTGGGTGGCGGCGGGATGCTGAGCCACGAAGGTCTTGACCTTAACGTTGAACTTGCCAATACTGTCGGAAGTGGCTACGTCAAGGGTCTTTGACTCGGCATGATAGGCGACTATTTCGGGATAGTACGTCAGCTCCTTCTCGCAGGCGACTGCGAGGAATATGCTCAGAATAAAGAAAATAAGGGGTAATGTGCGGGGAGCAACAAAGCCGAAGGCTTTAGAAAATACCCCCCCCACTTTCTTATAACTCGATGTCGTATTGTGTGTCATAAGCGTGGGTTAATAGAATATTTGCCTACAAAAGTACAAAAAAAATCCGAACTGCCAAAAGATAAGGTGGAAATCTTACGACTTCCACCTTATCTGTCAAAGGACACAGCGAGGACACAGCGGGACAGACCCTCATACATCAGCCCTCAGCCATCTTCAGCGGATCAGAGAACCCCTGATCTACCTTTTGCTCTATGTATGTTGCTCTCTTCATAAATACTCTATAGCAATAGCTAATCATTGCCTATGCTGGGTGGAAGACTTGGTAGATTAGTCACATCAAGTGAAGACAGCACCTGTAGCTGTCTGACGGCCATCTGCCGCAACATTTGCAGACGTTCAGCCTGCGGGTGTTTCTGCTCAATGAGTAGTGCATTGTATGACTCCATGTTCGACAGAACAAGCAGTTGCTGTAGAGAGGCATAGTCACGTATGTTTCCCTTGCGACCTTGGTTCTGTGACCGCCACTGTGCCGCTGTCATACCAAAGAGGGCCACGTTGAGTATGTCGGCCTCGTCCGCATACACAAAAGACTGCTGCTCTCGCGTCAGGTCTGGAGGCAACAGGTTCTGCTGTATGGCATCTGTGTGTACGCGGTAATTGAGCTTCGAAATCTCGCGATTTAGATTCCATGACAAAGATAGCCGCGAGTTCTCGTCAAACTTCAGGCGGCGATAATCCTTCATCAAGTAGAGCTTGAACTCAGCGGAAATCCACGAAGCAAACTCCATTGCAATGTCACTGTGAGCGTATGTTCCACCATAGCGTCCAGCCTTGGCTGTAATACCAATGGCACCTGTATTATCCACCCACTTTGAGGGTGTCATGACAAAGCGGTTTAGTCCTGCCTCTGTCCTAAACGTGTCGAATTGAACACGGTTAAAACTTGGATTATGGAGACTCTCCCAAAGACCGAGGAACTCAATGGTATTGCGGTTGCGCATCCTGCCTCGGACGCTATTTTAAACTTTTAAACTTTTACACTTTTTGGTGTTTTTGGTTTTCTCATGAAGTTGTGACATGGAGAGTGAATATGGAATGCATAATTTATGTATAATTATTAAGAATATATATAATATATATATTATATATATTCTTATATATGTACCCTGTGTTTTTGAAAGTATCAAAAAGTTTAAAAGTTTAAAGTTTAAAAGTTGATTTCGTGGGTAGTGACTGTCTGGAAGCAGAGGGTGGAGCACCTGCCGAAGGCATTATGTAGAAAAGCATAAAATGATGGATGTAGCTGAGGGCACCGGCGCGCGGCGCAAGAAATTTTCCTGCTCCGTGCGGGAAATTTTCCTGCACGGAGCGGCCGGAGGGGAAAGAAAGGAATGAAAGAAATGAAAGAAATGAAGAGGAATGAAAGAAATGATGCCTGGCTCAGAGGGTGCAGGATTTTTTTGCAAAAATGGGGTGAAAAATAGGGCTCAAAAACACTGGTTTTTTGGCATTTTGCTTGCAGGGGCCAAAATAAATGCGTACCTTTGCAACAAGAAAAGGCGACGCTTCGCGTCTAAATAAAAAATATAAAATAAAAAATAAGAAATAAAAAATCGAGGGAAGAGACGTTTCGGCGAGCGAGCCGGACGATGACAAATCTCTGAACTCCCAGAGTATTAACCATTAAAAACACACAAAGACTATGGCAGTAAACTTTATCCAAATGCCCCTCTGTCTGAGGAAGAACATCAACGAGAAGTCGTCTGCATACGGCAAGTACTACGTCGAGGTGGATAACGCCGAGACGCTGACCACCGAAGGTCTGGTGCAGCACATCCGCAACCACAACTGCGCCGTCGGCGAAGAGGCCATCGCCGCCGTGCTGAAGAAGCTGGGCGAGTGCGTTCCCGAACTGGTGGCACAGGGTCAGCCGGTGAAGATTGACGGTCTGGGCATCTTCCGCGCAACGGCAGCCAGCGAGGGTGCCGACGAGGCCGACGCCAAGCGCAAGGACTTCCAGCTGGCATCGCTGCTGAAGGGTATCCGCATGCGATTCCTTCCCCAGAGCGACGCCTTCAAGAACCTGACGTCGAAGCGTTTCCTCGAAGAGCGCGTCGCTCCCAGCGTGCGCTACGTGGTGGCCAGCGAGTCGCGTACCGTGGCTGGCGAGGAGCGTACCGTGCAGGTCCGCACCACCATCGAGGACTTCCGCAACCCGGCAGACAACAACGGAGACTGATGTTTCCGAAATGAAGGGAATGAAGAGAAATGAAGAGAAATGAAGAGAAATGAAAGAAATGAAGTAACCATAAACTTCTCTCTTTGAGAGTGTGGTGTTCTCTCTTTGAGAGTGTGGCGTTGCAATGCAATCAAACTTCAAACTAATCATAAACTTCAAACTTCAAACTTCAAATTTCAAACTTCATGAAGAAGAACACTTGGAAGACGGTGCTGCAGTTCATTGTCAGCATGCTGACGGCAGCCATCACAGCGCTGGGCACGACCTCGTGCATGGGCTACGGACCGTTCTGAGCAGCCAGCCTGACAACAGGCTCGGGGGAAAGAAAGTGTAAGAATCTTAACGAAAAGAGGGTGTGCCAAGAAAAGGCACATCCTCTTGTTTTTCTCTGCCGAATGACTGAGTAGACCCTTTAATCACAATAATTGTCAAAAACACCGCTGAATTAGACAAAGTTTGTTACCCCCCCTCAGGCCGTCCGAGAACCCTGATTTCAAAGACATTTTAGCCTGATTTTGACTAATTTCTAAGCCATATCATGTTGATGGCACGACGCAAGTTATCAAGATTATTGCAGTTTATATAATGACCTCATTCAACGAAGCATGGGGTGACAGCAATAAAATACACTTTTCCATGAGGGGTGGGTCAGAACTTGTAGGCGACTTCGAACATCAGCCAGCGGCCGCGCTGGGGCACGAGGCATGTCGACATGCCGCCCTGGAGGTAGTGGTGGTTGAAGAGATTCTTGATGTTGGCGGTGAGCGTTAGGTTGCGCCACTGGTAACTGGCACCGAGGTCGAAGATGACGCGGGCGGGTAGCGTCTTGTAGACGTCGATTTTGCTCTGCTGTTCGTTGGCTAAATTACGGAAACGTTCTATTTCGGCCGTTTTTTCTTCTGACACGTCGGAATCGTAGTCGGGGCTGTTCAGGTACTCCTCGAACTCTTCCAGATTCTTCATCCAAACAGCGAGGGTGCTTTGGTAGTGGGCGTAATTCAGGATATCGATGTAGGAGGTGTGCTGGCGTCCCTCGAAGCCAATGCGGGTATGCAGCCTCAGGTTGTGTGTTGTCTGCCACGCTACGATACCGTTGGCGGTAATCGTGGGTATGTTCAATGCATAGTCGTAATTATAGCCGGCCTGACTGTTGTGGCTGACGTCCTGCCATGTGGCATTGAAGTGTGCCGATAACCTATGCCGCTGGTAGCTGGCCGTCAGTTCCAGTCCGTAAGTGTTGATATGGCCGCTATTGCTATGCTGTATGAGGTAGGGCACGATGAGGTCGCGTGCTTTGTTGTAGAAGGCGTTCAGCTCGAAGTTGAGTCCGGGCAGCCACTGGGTGGCGCCGAAGGTGAGTTGCCAGGAGTATAGCGACTCGGGGTCCAGGTCTTCTGCGTATTGCGTGATGCCCATGAAGGAGGCCAGGAAGAGGTTGATCTTGCGGTACAGGTAGGGGGCGTCGATGAAGGCTTTCGAATAGCTGAGCTTCAGGTTCCACTTAGGCTGTACGTAGATGAGGGCGAGTCGTGGCGAGAACTCGCGGATCTTGGTGTCGTTGTAGCGGTTCTTGTAGTCGTAGCGCAGGCCGGCATTGAGGATGAACGAGCGCCAGTGGTGCTTCATCTGTACGAATCCGTTCATGTTGCTCTCGTGACCCTTGCCCAGCATGGGTATGCTGTCGTTTTCCCTGATCAGTTTGATGAAGTCGTAGCCGAAGTTGTAACGCACGTCGTCGAGTTCGAAATAGCTGTATTCGACGCCAAAGGTGAACAGTCCGCGGTGGGTGCCGTTGTCGATGTAGCTCCAGTCGCCCTGCAGCTTGCCGCCGACAGTGTGCTCTTGTCCGTTGAGGTATCGCGAGATTCCGCCTTGTCCATTAAGCTGTTGCTTGACGACTTCCGGTATGGGCAGCACTTCAACCATGGCCGACACCTCGGGTTCGTTGATGACTTGATAGTGGGTGAGGTCGCTGTTGTCGTAGGTCACGGTGCCTTTCAGCCATACGTTGCCCAACTTTCCACTATAGCTCAAGTTGGCGTGTCGCGAGAAGGTGGCGAAACTGGGAGCCAGTCCGTTCTGTGTGCGGTACTTGTCGAGGGTGTAGGGCGAGAATGTATAGGTCATGGTGAAGGGTGAGATGACCTGCGACAAGCAAGAGTTGTAGAGGAACTGCAGTCCCCCGTACTTCAATTGTACGCCGAAGTCGTAGCTGGGCTTGGGACCGATGCCGCCGATGGTGACGTCACCGCCCATCATCTTCATACCAGTCTCTTCCTGAGGCATATACGTACTTTCGCCTTTGGCTTTGTAGAGACTACCCCAGATGAGCACGTCAAGGTCGAAATAGCGTTTGCCGAAGAGCATGCCGCCCTTGATTTGTCCGTAGGTTCCGATGCCGGCACGAGCTTCTACGCCATCCACATCGGCACCTTGTTTGGTGATAACGTTAACGACAGCCGTCAGCGACACACCGCCGTAGAGTGACGAGGCGGGTCCTCGCAGCACCTCTATTTGTTTCACTTTCTCCAGTGACATGCTGAAGTCGGGGGAGGCGATGTTGGTGGCAAAGCTGTTCAGGCGGTGTCCGTTGAGCATGATGAGTATCTTCTCCTGTCCGTTGCTGTAGATGCCGCGCATGGCGATGTTGATGTCGTCGTTGCAGTCGATGATGTTCATGCCTGGCACGTAGGTTGCCAGCACCTCCTGCAGGTTGCGGGCACCACAGTCCTTTATCATCTCCCGGGTGATAAGCGTGGTTGGCACGGGCACCTCGTTCAGTTGCTCGGCCTGGCTCGATGCGGTGGTGATGGTGGCGGTGTGACCAGCCCTGATGTTCTCCACCATGTCGATGAAACGCTGCGGATCGGAGGCCGTCGTGCTGTAGTAGGGATTCTCGTCCAGCATCATCCGAACGTAGTTCTCGGCCTCAGCATCCTGGTCGAGTCCCAAGCAGCACAGCGACAGCATGCGGAAAGCACTCATGCGCAGGGTGAGCGGGAAGTCGGAGAGGTTGTTCTTGAGTGCCTGCTGTGCTTCCTCCAGCCGGCCTATGTTGTAGTCCTGCTCGGCTTGGTCGTAGATGGTACGGTAGCGCTCTGCCTCGCTCTGCGCCAGTAGGGATAAAGGTAAAAAGGTAAAGAGGCAAAGAAGTATAATACTTTTTACCCTAACTTTCACCTTATTATATATACGCGTATACATCAGCCTGTGTTTCACCTTTCTACTATATTACCTTTTTGCGCTCTCTACCCTTTCTTGATGGGGATGGTGATGGTGAAGGTGGCGCCCTGTCCGGGAGCTGACTGGAATTCGAGGCGGCCATGGTGCTTCGTTTCGACAATGTCGCGGGTGATGCCCATACCCAGTCCAGTACCCTGGCCTGCCGGCTTGGTGGTGAAGAAGTTCTCGTAGAGCCGCTGCTTCACCTCGTCGCTCATGCCCTCGCCGTTATCGCTGATGGTGATAATCAGCTGTCCGTCCTGCGATGCAGTGGTGATGGCAATCTGCGGCTTGTAGTCGTCGCTCTCGTGCTGGCTGCGTTTGAAGACGCTGTAGCAGGCATTGTTCATCAGGTTTAGTACAGCGCGGCTGAGATCCTGCGGGATAACCATCATGCGCGGCAGTGTATCGTCGTACGTCTCGTGGATGCCGATGTTGAACCGCTTGTTGTTGGCGCGCATGGCGTGGTAGGAGAGCCATACGTACTCGTGGACGATGTGGTTGACGTCGGAGCTGATAAACTCATTCTCTTTTCCGCGTGACACCAGCAGGATACCCTGTATGATGCTGATGGCACGCTCGCCGTGCTCCACGATTTTCGACATGTTCTCGCGCAGGTCGGCAACGATGTCGTCCACCTCCTCACAGTCGTCGGCAGAGAGTTTGTCCTTGTTATCCTCGACAATCTCCATCAGGTCGCGAAGAAGCTTGTCGGACATCTTGCTGAAGTTGATGACGAAGTTCAGCGGGTTCTGTATCTCATGGGCGATGCCGGCACTGAGCAAGCCCAGCGAGGCCAGTTTCTCCTGCTGTTTCAGCTGTTGCTGTAAGATTTCAACGTTTTGTTCCATATGGCAATGTTATGATGAATTCGGTATATTGGTTCTTCTCAGACTCGACGGTGATAGTGCCACCGTGGTTCTGGATAATCTCGTGCCCCAGGTAAAGACCGATGCCCGACGCCTCCGCCGTGGTCTTGGTGGTGAAGAAGGGGTCGAAGATCTTGTTGATGATGCCTTGCTCGATGCCGATGCCGTTGTCGCGGATGGTCAGCTTCACCTTGCTGCCGTCCACGGTGGTGCGCAGTGCGATTTCGGGCTGATAATGTGTGCCTTGCGGTGTGCGCTGCGACTTCTTAACGACAGCATATACGGCATTGCTCAGCAGGTTCATGAAGGTCTTGTTGAGCTGTTCGGCGTTGCCGTTGATATTGATGGGCTGCGACGGGACATCGAAGACGGAACGGATGCCGTATTGCGAAAACTCGGACTCGAAATACTTGAGCACCATCTCCTCGTTCTGGTGGAGCAGGGGTGTCAGGTTCATGGCGACGATGCCGCCCGAACGGTCCTTCAGCATCTCCTCCATGGCTTTCAGGGTGCGGGTGGTGCTGGCGCCGTGTTCGCTGACCTTCTGCAGGTTGCCTTTCAGCATGTCCAGCACGTCCATGGTGTCCTCGTAGTTTTCAGGGTCTATATGCTCCTTTTCGTCCTCGATGTTGGCGCGGATGTCGCCCACGAGCCCCTCCGACAGTTTGGCGAAGTTGTTGATGTAGTTCAGCGGGTTCAGGATGCGGTCTATGAGTCCCTGCGTCAGCTTACCCACCGTAGCCATCTTCTCAAGACGTACCACCTCAGTAGTGCGTTCACTGACGATGTGCTCCAGGCGGTCCTTGTCCCTTTCGAGCTTGCGTAGTCGCAGCTGTACGAGGAGGTAGACGGTGATGGCCGCCAACAACAGGTAGAGCAGTATCATGTACCAGCGCATGTAGTATGGGTAGTCGATGCTGAAGCTAATGCCTACGATGTCGGATACATGTCCGAAGGCGTCGCGGGCCTGTACCTCGAACAGAAAATTACCGTTGGGTAGGTTGCTGTACTCTTCCTTGGTAAAAGTCTCCCATACACTCCACTGTCCTCCATTCAAGCGGGTACGGTACTGCGTCTTCAGCAACAGCGACGGGAAGTCGATGGAGTAGTTGAAGACGATGTGCCGGTCGTCGCTCGACAGTTTCGGCAGGCTGGCAGGCTGTGGTCCATAGCCTCCCCACAGCACGCTGTCGCCTCGTAGCAGGACGCTACGCAGCAGCAGACGTGGCTTCTCCACTCGATAGTTGTCGTGGTGAACGCGGTCGATGATGTTGATACCCTTGTCACCGCCCATCCACAGCAGTTCCTCGTCACGCATCATGGCACGTACCGAGTAGTCCATCAGTGGGTAGACGTCAGCCGACAGCTGGCTGTCGACGGCACCGTCGTGGAAGGCGTAGAGGTGTTTGCCCTTGTTGTCGGTGAGCCAGGTGATGCCCTCCTGGTCCAGATAGGAGAATAGCGGGTACTTGATAGGATGTGTGGTGTTGGCGCCGATAGGCATTAGGATGTTTCCGAAGTCCACCAACGTCGATATCTCGTTCTGGCCCCCCTTTCCGTAGGGTTTGAAATCGTTGTCCCACCGGCCTTTCCAAAGTCTTCCGTAGAGATTCTGCAGCCAGATGGCTCCCTCCTTGTCGCGTACCATCTTTGTCACTTTCTCGATGCCGTTCACCTGGCGGTGCTCCTTGCCGCTGTGATAGTAGACACCGTCAATCTCGCCGCAGTAGAAAGCGTCATTGCCGTCGGTGAGCAGCGACAGCGTGTGACCCGTCGTCAACTGCGTGACGTTATGGTTAGCACCGATGCGGTATACGCCTCCCGACGTCGCTGCCAGTAGCGAACCACCCTGATGAACCAGTTGCCAGCAGGCATGGCCGACAGCCGGGATGGGTTGGAAAATCTTGTTGCGCAAAAGGAACAGTCCGCTCAGCGTACCGGCGTAGACGTCGCCTCCGAACCGCTCGATGGCCAGCACCTCTCCGCGTAGTCCCTCATGGTCGGTGAGGTGGCGGTAGACGGAGGGGAAGGCGATGCAGAAGACACCATTGTCAGTAGCTCCCCACAGCAGTCCATGGTGGTTGTAGTCCATGTGGTTGACGTTGTTGGAGCATAGTCCGTTCTGTTCGGTGACGCGGAACAATTCGCGGCCAGTGCTGTCGACGAAGATGACGCCGTCGCCGTTCGTCGACAGTGCCTGCACACCGACCTCCAGGTCCTCAACCTGCGTGATGTCGGCCTGTACCTGGTAGTCCTTGCGGTTTGACGTGGGACTGATCATGCCAGGTCTCATGAAATAGCTGTCGCCTTGGACGGCATATACTTCCTTGTTGCTGATCAGGAAGTAGACGTTGCCGTCCTTCTCCCAGATCCATTGCACCTCGCCTTGGAAGGGCTGCTTCGACGGGCAAGGGTGCATGTATAGGTTGCCGTCAGCATCTGTCTTCAGGTAGCCGAAGTAGTTGTAGCCGCCCGTCCATAACCTTCCCTTTGAGTCTTGGAAGACGGCGGTAATGCGGCTGATGCCCGGCGTGTAGATGATGTGCCAGTCGGCATTGTCGTAGTAGAGCAGTCCCTCGAAGTTGGCCACATATACTGTGCCGTCGTTGCCAGCGATGACGTCGAAGTTCATGTTGTGGGCCTTGTATTCGGTGGCGGAGAAATTGCGCAGGTAGGGGACACCCTGAGCCAGGGAGGATAAAGGCAAAAGGGTAAGAAGGCAAAGAGGTAGCATCCTTTTCACCCGAACCTTTAGCTTGTCGTATATACCGTGTTGCGTCATTTCTTACTGTTTTCTTTTTACTTTTGTCTTTTCACTTCATCACCTTTTCATAGGGTACATTGCGGCCGATATAGTAGTTCCATTCCTCATGCGTCATGTTGCGCTTCAGTTTGGTCTGCAGGCGCTTCTGCATCTCGGGGACGGAGATAAGGGCTCGGGTCAGGTTGCCTTTCTGGTCGCCCGACCAGACGAAATGCATCTGCAGGTCGAAGGTGAAGTTGATAATCCATCCTTTGGTGGTGAACAACGGCATGGGGGCTATCTTGGCGCTGTTGGTGAGCCAGAGGTTCAGCGTGCCGTCGTAGCTTGACGAGTATAGCCGGTAGCCGTCCGCCTTGACCTTCGAGATTCGCGACAGGTGACCCACCAGCCGCGTCTTCTGTCCCTTGCTGTTTATGATGTTGATACTGCCGTCACTCATGCCGAAGGCTGTCAGGTCCTTCGATTCGGTGTAGGATGTCACCTGGCCTTTGAACGGCACGGGACTGGTGATGATGTTCGAGAAGCTTTTCACTATGTGCATACGGCCCTGGCGATCGAAGATGATGGGGTAGTTGTTAGAGCGGCTGGCACACTCTATCTGGAAAGGCAACTTCTTCTCTTCCACGATGGCAAGCTTCTCAGTGTCGAGCAGCGCCATGCCTTCCTCACCAAAGATGATGAACTGACGGCCAGTATTGTCCAACTCCTTGAGATTCTGTATATTGACTGTAATTACATGAACCTTTTTGTCGGGGTCTATAACGATGAGGTGCCCCGAACGGCTCAGCGCATAGATGACATTCGCCGTGCGGTCGATGAAGATGTCGCGGAAGTCGTAGTGTGGATTGCTGACCAGAGTTTCACTGGTCAGCTGATTGCCGGCATAGTGCGTATGCTTGATGATTTCACCATATGTACTGCAGGTCACCATGTATGCCGACTTGTTGTCTGAGAAAGCGATGTCGGTAATGCTGCCTTTGTGCTTGTTCCATACGGTCTCGTTCTGACTGGCCGTAGCCAGCGCCTGGTAGACAGTGGGGTAGTAGATGTCGCCGTGGTAGCGGGTGGTGAACAGGCAGGCTGTCTGGGTTAGCAGGTCGGCTATCTCGTTGTTGCCGGCTTTGAACTGCGTGATGGCAGCCTGTCCGAGGGTACGTGCCAGACTAATGTACGTCAGCGTGTCGGCGACACGCTTCGACTGCTCGGCCTCGCTACGCTGTTGTTCGGCAATACGGCGCTGGCTCTGCGCCACCTCCGATGCTTCCAGGGCACGCTGCTCGGCGACAAGGGCATTCTGGCGCTCGGCCTCGGCCTTGCGGCGCATCTCGTCGGCAACCGTCTTCTGTTCGATGGCTTCCTCGCGCTGTTCATCGCTGATACGGCGCTCCTCGTTGGCTATCTCTTCCATCTGAGCATTGACACGCTGCATCACCGCCGACCGCTTCTCCTCCATGGTGAGTTCCTCCAAACGTTCCTGCAACTGCAGGTTCTGTTCGACAAGCCGTTGTCGGCTCTGGTGTCCGATAACGACCATGACTCCCAGTAGCGCGAAAGCTGCCAGGACAGCGGCGGTGATAATATTGCCAGATGTCTTCATGCTTTGTGTTTCAGGGCCATGATGGTAATGTCGTCACTTTGCGGCGCATTGCCGGCAAAGGACTTCACGTCGTTCATCTGTGCTTCTATGATGGTACGGCAGTCCTGTCCTTTCTGTTGCTCTAATAGTTGCTGCATGCGCTCGTCTCCATACTCCTGGAAGTTGCTGTCGAAGGCTTCGTTGACGCCGTCGGTATACATCACCAGCGTGTCGCCGACGCCTAACTGAGCCTTGGAGGTCTGGTAAGTCCACTCCTCGATGGCTCCTATCATGCAGTTGGTGCTGGTAGGCATCATCTCCACCTGTCCGTTGGCTTTCAGGATGTAGGGGGCATTATGTCCGCCGTTGCAGTACTGCAACTCACCGGTGCGGATGTTGTAGATGGCATAGAAAACGGTGACGAACATCGAGTCAACGGACTCCTTGCTGAGCAACTCGTTCGACTTCGTCAGGCAGTCACCCGGCGACATGCCCTGCAGGGCAACGGTGCGGATGAGGGTACGGCTGACCGCCATGAAGATGGCTGCAGGGATGCCCTTGCCGCTGACGTCGGCTATCACCACGCCGATGTGGTCGTTGTCGATACGGAAGAAATCGTAGAAGTCGCCACCGACATCCTTGGCAGGCGTCATGATGGCTGCCAGGTCCAGCTGCGCCTCATTCTCGGGGAAGGGCGGGAAGATGCGTGGCAGGATGGCCTGCTGGATTTCGGCAGCTACCGCCAGGTCGGTCTTCAGCGACTCTAACTGCGTGTGCTCCTCCTGTGCCTTGCGGATGTATTCTATCTGTTCGATGGCCTTCTGGATAGTGACGCTCAGGTCGTCGAGGTCGATAGGCTTGGTGGCAAAGTCGAAGGCACCGTTGTTCATCGCCGAGCGGATGTTTCCCATGTCGCCGTAGGCCGAAACCATGATGCACTTCATGGCAGGGTTCTGCATCTCGTTGATTTTCGTCAGCAGCGTCAGTCCGTCCATCTCGGGCATATTGATGTCGCTCAGGATGATGTTGATGTCTTTTTGCTTCAGTAGGACGGTAAGGGCCTCTAAGCCATTATGGGCAAAGAAGAATTCGTATTCTCCCTTGCGGATCTGCCGGCGGAAGTACTGGGTCAGTAACAGCTCGAGATCCATCTCGTCGTCTACACTTAATATCTTTACAGGTGTCATATATATATGTTTAAAGATTCTTATTCTATTCTTGTCCTTTACGTTCAAAGTGTTCCTTTGGTGGAGGGAAGCTCATAGTGATAAACATCGCGGCGCAAAGCCATCTTCAGCGAACGGGCCAGGGCCTTGAAGATGCCCTCAATCTTGTGGTGCTCGTTCTGGCCCTCGGCACGGATGTTGAGGTTCATCTTGGCGGCATCGCTCAGACTCTTGAAGAAGTGCAGGAACATCTCCGTAGGCATCTCGCCGATGCGTTCGCGGCGGAACTCGGCATCCCATACGAGCCACGGACGGCCGCCGAAGTCGAGTGCTACTGAGCATAGGCAGTCGTCCATGGGCAGGCAATAGCCATAGCGCTCGATGCCGCGTTTGTCGCCCAGGGCCTTGAGCAGGCATTCGCCTAAGGCCAGGGCGGTGTCCTCGATGGTGTGGTGCTCGTCGACGTGCAGGTCACCCTGGCAGCGGACGGTGAGGTCTATCATGCCGTGTTTGCCAATCTGTTCCAGCATGTGGTCGAAGAATCCCAGCCCCGTCTGGATGTCGCACTTGCCGCGTCCGTCAAGGTCGACCTTCACCAGGATGTCGGTCTCCTTGGTGGTACGACGTACCTCGGCCTTGCGCTCACCGCCGAAGGCAATGGCGACAGCCCGCTCCCACGACGTCTCGCTGTCGGCGGTTTCCCCGTCAGCGCTGTCAATCTTCAGGAACTTGCACCCGATGTTCTCGGCAAATTTCCTGTCCGTGTCACGGTCTCCGATGACGTAGCTGGCCTGGGTGTCGTAGTCGGGGTCGTCAATGTATTTCTGTACCATTCCCGTGTTGGGTTTGCGCGTCGGGGCATTGTCCTCCGGGAAATGGGGGTCGATGAGGATGTCGTCGAATACGACTCCCTCGCCCTTCAGCGTGTCGAGGATGAAGTTGTGGACGGGCCAAAAGGTGTCCTCGGGGAATGCCGGGGTTCCCAGACCGTCCTGGTTGCTGACCATGACGAACTCGTAGTCCGTATGCTGGCGCAGGAACGCTAAGCTGCTGATGGCTTTGGGCACGAACTGAAGTTTCTCGAAGGCGTCTATCTGCTCGTCTGCCGGCTCGCGGATGATGGTGCCGTCACGGTCGATGAACAATATCTTTTTCATTTCTTTATCTTTTTACCCTTTTGCCTTTTCCTGTTCTTGTGCCTCAATGGAGCCGTAGACATAGTAGTTGTGCACCAGCGCTACCTGACTGACGTAGAAGTCGATGAAGCAGCACAGCGTGAAAGATACGAATGTCAGCGGCGTTATGAAGGACGGCATGCCCAGCGGGTCGCCTAACAACAGTCCGGTATGTGCCGTCTGGTTGGCGAGGTTCAGGATGTGGGCTGGCATCATGACAACGAGGCTTATCAGTTCGATGACGAGGATGCTGACGAAGAATACCAGGAACATCATGCCCCAGTGGCGCAGTCCCCTGCCATAGTGCTGCGATAGGGTGCGCCAGTATCCGCAGGGCGCCTCCATGAGATACTTCATCAGCACATGCAGCAGGGGCAGGGCAAAGGCTGCGATCAGTAGTGAGTAGACAACGGTGACAGCCACGACGGTGATGATCCGTCCGTGCAGCAATGCGGGCTGTGTCATGGCGATGGCAGCCATCACGGCGCTGATGAGCAACGTGGGCAGCAGGACGACAAGCAGCGTGAGGAATACGCCCTTCAGCGTGCGCCCCATCAGTTTGGGACTGGCTGTCAGCCAGTGGGGCGGGGTTGTGATGGTGCCCGTCTCGCTGTGCTCCTTCAGCTTGGCCAGGATGGTGGCAGATGCCAGAGCCAGTGTGGCCAATGCCAGCAGCGAGAGTCCGATGAGAGCCAGCAGGTTGGCACCATACTGCAACAGTGGTTCGATGAAGATACCTTGGTACGCTGTCAGCTGTTGCAGCAGTACCATGGTGAGTTCTGGAATGCGGATGGCTGCCAGCGTGCCCAGGGCACCACAGACGATAGCATAGAGCAGTGCCATCTGCCAGGAAGCCTTGAACAGACGGCGGAAATTCTCCGTATAAAGGCGGAATCCTGAGGCCAGCACGCTACGGTAGCTGCGGGCCTTCAAAAGCGCCAAATCTTGTTGTTTTTCCATTCTTTTTATTTTAATACGGTGCAAAGATACGAAATTTCTTTAAACTCTAAGCGTTAAACTCTAAACTTTTTTGTATCTTTGCACGCGAAATATGAAAATTATCCAGTGGGGCTTCATCGGATGCGGTGAGGTGACAGAGAAAAAAAGCGGTCCGGCATTCTCGGAAGTGGACGGGTCGTGCGTGGTGGCTGTAATGAGTCGCGACGAGAAGAAGGCACGCAGCTATGCTGAGCGTCATGGGGTGCCACGCTTCTATACCGATGCCCAGGAACTGATAGACGACCCAGATGTGAATGCCGTCTACATCGCCACGCCGCCGTCGAGTCATGCCACGTTTGCCATCATGGCGATGAAGGCCGGCAAACCGGTCTATGTGGAGAAGCCGCTGGCAGCATCCTACGAGGACTGCGCCCGCATCAACCGCATCTCGGAACAGACGGGAGTGCCGTGCTTTGTGGCCTACTACCGGCGTTACCTGCCTTACTTTGAAAAGGTGAAGGAGATTGTCGACCGCGGCGTCATCGGAAAGGTTGTCAACGTACAGGTACGTTTCGCCGTGCCGCCTCGGGAACTGGACTATAGCAAGGGCGACCAGTTGCCATGGCGCCTGCAGCCCGACATTGCGGGCGGCGGCTATTTTTACGACCTGGCTCCCCACCAGCTTGACTTTTTGCAACACATCTTCGGTGTCATCATCGAGGCCCGTGGCATCTGCGCCAACAGGGGCGGACTCTATGAGGCCGAGGATTCTGTCAGCGCCTGCTTTGAGTTTGAGAACGGACTGCCGGGCTCTGGTTCGTGGTGCTTTGTTGCCCATGAGTCTGCCCGCGAGGACCGCATCGACCTGATAGGTGATCGCGGCTCTGTGTCGTTCTCTGTTTTCGACTACCAGCCCATCCGACTGCATACCCTATATGGTGAAGAGAGCTTTGCCGTGCCCAATCCGCCTCACGTGCAGGCACCGCTCATCAAGAATGTGATAGAACACCTGCAGGGCATCGACGTCTGCCAGTGTACCAGTGTATCTGCTACGCCCGTCAACTGGGCGCTGGATCGTATCTTAGGAAAATTCTGAACTGATGCGCAGCAGATGGGTCGTGATATTGTTGATGATGAGTCTGACGGCATGGGCCGCTGACAGCTTGCAGACGGTACAGCCTGACAGCGAAGAAGGATGGCTGCGACGCACCTTCCGTATCTTTAGCAAGATAGATACCGCCTACGTCGAGCCGCAGCACTATAACTGGGCCGTGATGCTGCAGTCTATCAACACCTATGACTACTACCGGCTGGGTACGACGGGTGACAGCCGACAGTCCATTTTGCTGGCACCCACCATCGGTGTCAGGATGGGCCCCTACTTCGGATGGCGGTGGGTGTTCTTGGGTTATACCTTCGACCTGCGCAACTTCAACCTGTTCAGCGGAACGCGTAAACTGGAGATTGACGCCAGCATCTATAGTGCACAGATCGGTGCCGACGTGTTTTACCGCCGTTCCGTCGACGACTACAAGATACGCCGTGCCAGTCTGGGACGTGGCATCGACACGGAACCGCTGGAGGGACTGTCGTTCGACGGACTCAGCGCCAGCATCACCGGGTTCAACCTCTACTACATCTTCAACCACAAACGCTTCTCCTATCCGGCGGCCTTTGCCCAGAGCACGCGACAGAAGATCAGCTGTGGTTCATGGATGGCTGGTATCGGATATACGCACCATAGCGTGACCTTCGACTATGCCAAGATGGAGTCGGTCATCAGACAGCGACTGGGCGAGAAAGTGAAACTGGATAGCAGCCTGATGTTCAACAGCGTCAAATACCGCGACATCAGCGCCTCCGTGGGCTATGCCTACAACTGGGTGTTTGCCCGCAACTTCCTGCTATGCTCCAGTCTGGCACTGGCACTGGGCTACAAGTCATCGACTGGTGAGACTGCGACGGAACAGGACCAGGGCTTCGACTTTGGCAACTTCAACGTTGACGGCATTGGACGCCTGGCTGTGGTATGGAACAACGACCGGTGGTATGCCGGTACCTCGGCAGTGGTCCGCGCCTACAACTATCGCAAGTCGCGCTTTGCTGCCAACAACATCTTCGGCGACCTGTGTATCTATGTGGGATTAAACTTCGGTGCTCGAAAAGCGTATAAGAAAGTGAAAGATGATTAAGGGAAAAATGAAGATATTGAAGAATAGAACGATGCATGACTGCAATTATAATAAGGTGAAGGTCGGGCTGAAAGGCTTTTTGCTTTTCTGCCTTTTGATCCTTTTGCCTTCGACGGCTTCGGCCCAGGTGACCTACGAACGCGCTGACAGCATCACCATCTGCAAGCTGTTGCAGAAGGTGCACCGGCAGAGCCCCGTACTCTCGATAGCACGCGAGTTCCTGGGCGTTCCATACATCGCACATACGCTGGAAGTGAACGACCGCGAACAACTGGTGGTGAACACCCGCCAGCTGGACTGCACCACGCTGGTGGAAACGGTGACGGCACTGAAGATCTGTGCTCAGCAGGGACGCAAGACCTTTGCCGACTACGTGAACACACTCCGCAACCTGCGCTACCGACAGGGCATCATCGACGGCTACCCCTCGCGGCTGCACTATTTCTCTGACTGGATACTCGACAAGGTGCGCATGAAAATGGTCACCGACATACAGTCGCCCAATCCGCCGTTCACCGCCCTGCAGCATATCGCCGTCAGCTATATGAGCACCCATCCCAATGCCTATCAGGCGCTGAAGGCGCATCCCGAACTGGTGCCCGCCATCCGCCAGCAGGAAGAGGCGCTGACAGGTCGTACGGCACGCTATATCCCCAAGGAGGACATCCGCAATACCACCCTGCTGCGCAAGACCGTCAAGGATGGCGACATCATTGCCATCACCTGCAACAAAGAAGGCCTCGACATTGCCCACCTGGGCTTTGCCGTATGGCGTGGTGACGGACTGCATCTGCTCAACGCCTCGCAGATTCATGGCAAGGTCGTCGAGGAACCCATGACGCTGCGCTACTATCTGTCGAAGCACAAGACCTTCACCGGCATCCGCATCATCAGGATCAAATGACGTCGTCACGAGACATCGAAGCATCGAAACATCGAAATGTCGAAACATCGAATCATCGAAATAACAACAAGAAAAAACGAAATTAATAAAACAATAAACAATGGAATTACCTGACTTCATGAATTATAGCAACAAATTCTCGAAGCGAGACTTTGTTGAGAAGATTGCCCGCATTGCCAAGGGGGCTGGTGCAAAACTCGTCTATGCAGCCTTGATTCTCTACTATACGTTGCAGAGCGACAAGGTTAGTGCCACCAACAAGGCCATGATTATCGGTGCATTGGGTTACCTGATCAGTCCGCTGGACGTGGTGCCCGATGCCATCCCCATTGCCGGACTCGCCGATGACTTGGGCGTGCTCGTCTTCGTGCTTAAGAAGGTATGGACGGATATCGACCCCGACATTCAGGTGAAGGCCCGCGAGCGTCTGTCCAAGTGGTTTGACGAGGACGAGATAGAAGAAATCAACGACCTCTTCAAGGGCGAATGATACAGGAATATCAGATTCGGGTGCAGCCCCATGTGGCAGCCAACGAACAGGCGTTGCGCAACTACTTAGCCGACGAGTACGGCTTCGATGTGCGCACGCTGACGTCGCTACGCATTCTGCGTCGTAGCATCGACGCCCGCCAGCGTACCATCTTCGTTAACCTGAAGGTGCGTTGCTACATCAACGAGCAACCCGCCGAGGACGAATACGTGGTGACGCACTATCCCGACGTTTCCGAGGCTCCACAGGTCATCGTCGTCGGTGCCGGTCCGGGGGGCTTGTTTGCTGCCCTGCGACTGATAGAGCTGGGTCTGCGCCCCATTGTGCTGGAGCGTGGTAAGGACGTCCACGAACGCAAAAAGGACTTGGCACAGATAGCGAAGACGCAGCAGGTGGATGCCGAGAGCAACTACTGTTTCGGCGAGGGTGGGGCAGGAGCCTACTCCGATGGTAAGCTGTATACGCGCAGCAAGAAGCGCGGCTCCATAGAGAAAATCCTGAACGTCTTCTGCCAGCATGGTGCCTCGACGAACATCCTTGCCGACGCCCATCCCCATATCGGTACCGACAAGCTGCCCCGCGTCATTGAGAACATGCGCAACACCATCCTCCGCTGTGGAGGCGAGGTCCACTTCCAGACCAAGATGACACGGTTAATCATTGACCATTCGCCTTCGGCCATTAACCATTTACCATTTACCATTGACCATTGTGGAGGTGGAATGGTGGTGGGTGTCGAGGCCGTAAAAATGGTCAATGGTCAATGTTCAATGGTCAATGAATACCGCGGTCCCGTCATCCTGGCTACGGGGCACTCTGCCCGTGATGTCTACCGCTATCTGGCGGATGCCAAGATTGAAATCGAAGCCAAGGGCATCGCCGTCGGCGTGCGCCTGGAGCACCCCTCGGCACTCATCGACCAGATACAGTACCACTCCAAGCAAGGGCGCGGAAAATACCTGCCTGCCGCCGAATACTCCTTTGTGACGCAGGTCGAAGGGCGCGGTGTCTATTCGTTCTGTATGTGTCCCGGCGGCTTTGTCATCCCTGCTGCCACCGACCAGGAGCAGATTGTCGTCAACGGCATGAGCCCCTCGAATCGTGGCGGCCAGTGGTCCAATTCGGGCATGGTGGTCGAGATTCGCCCGGAAGACATCAACGACCAGGACTATCCGAGCACCACTCACCCCTCATCCCACATCTCCCCAGCACTGAAGGTGCTTGCCCTGCAGGAACAGATAGAGCGTGACTGCTGGCAGCAGGGCAACCGCAAGCAGACGGCTCCTGCCCAGCGCATGGCAGACTTCGTCAACGGACGGCTGAGCTACGACCTGCCCCGTTCGTCCTATGCCCCCGGCCTGCTGTCTTCGCCGCTGCACTTCTGGCTGCCCAAACCCATCAGCCACCGTCTGCAGGAGGGTTTTAAGGCATTTGGTCGCCAGTGTCATGGTTTCTTAACCAACGAGGCGGTGATGATTGGTGTCGAGACGCGTACCAGCAGTCCTGTGCGCATCGTCCGCGATGCCGACACGCTGATGCATGTCCGCATACAGGGACTGTTCCCATGTGGCGAGGGTGCAGGCTATGCCGGTGGCATTGTCTCCGCAGGTGTTGATGGTGAGCGTTGCGCCGACATGTGCGCCCAATGGCTCCAGGAGCAGTAAGCCAAAAGCACTTACTTTTCTTTGTTTTTCTTTTTTCGGTTGGTGCTGAAGAGGTCGCGCCAGCCGTTGAAGTCCTTTTTCATGATGAGGCCGATGCCCTGGGTGTTGAGCGACGACTTGGTGAAATAGCGGTCGTTGGTCTGGTTGTAGACCTTCAGGGCGAGGTTGCCGCTGGGGTACAGCAGGTATCGTACGTCGAAGTCGCCGATGAACGAGGGGTTGGCGGTGGTGGCGTTGTCGCGGTAGCCGAACTGTCCGTTGATGAGCAGTCGGTTGTTGAGCAGTCGCCCGTTGATGATGCCCTCGTATTCGGCATTGTTCCAGCCTTCGTCACCCGTTGATATGTTGGCGCCGAAGTTCCAGTTGTTGCTCTTGATGACCTGCGACAGCATGGAGTTGAGCTGTCCGCTGAGCGTTCCCGACAGCAGGCTCTGCATGGCCAGCGACGTGCTGCTCTGCTGTTCGCTCTGGTCAGCATTGTTGGAGCCCTGCGGATAGAAGCGTCCCACGGCCAGCAGGTAGATGACCTGTTGCTTCATCTCCTCCTGTCCGTTGATGAGCGAGCGCACCATCTGCTTCTCGTCGCTGTTGACGTTGAGCATGTCCAGGTCGAAGTCGACAATCGGGGCCTTGGGCTGGCCGGTGATGTTCATCAGACAATTGACGCGGATGCTGTTCGAGAACGACCTTCCGACGTTCAGCTCACTGAGCGACACGCCGCTGACGATATGCTGTGCCTGCAGGTTCAGGCTGGCATCATAGGGGTCGCCGCTGAAGACGATGGATCCGCCCTCGCTAAAGGTGAAGTTCTTCTTGATGATGTTCTGGATGGTCACCTCGTAGGTGCCGTTGTCCACCTCGTAGTTGCCGAACATGGTGAAGCTGCCCTTGTTGTAGTAGTTGGCCTGCAGGTCGCCATGTCCGTGCAGGGTGATGTAGTCGTTGGTGGTGGCATCCATGAGTATCTTCAGTGTCGACTCCGCCGTCGTGGCTACCTTCAGGCGCAGGTTGATGTCGGAGCGGTAGTTGGGCGATGTACGCTGGACATTGGATGATGACTGCTGGGCGGCGTTGCCCCACTGGATGAACTCCTGGTTGGTGATGGTTTCGGGCGTGGCGGCATTGACCACGATGAAGGAGTTGTTGACGGGTGTCACGTCGGCCTCTATCAGCACGCCTTCGTCGCGTCCGTGGATGGCGGCAGTGCCCTGTACGAAGGCAGTGCCATAGAATATCTCGCTGCCGAAGTCGGGGAAGTCGTAGGCCAGCAGCCTGTCAGCTGCGACGTAGATGTCGTAGGTCAGGTTGGTGAGTTCCTGGTGGTGGATGCCGCCCGTCAAGACGCCCCTGTTGTCATGGATGTCGTAGACGGGACAGTTGGCAAAGATGATTTCGTTGGGCACCATGCGCAGCGTGTCGTTGCGCATCTCATAGGTACAGCCTAACGTCGTGACGTGTGCCCGCCCGTTGAGCACCAGTTCGCCTGTGAGGTTGATGGCGTCCAGCGGACCGATGAGTCGCACGGCACCGTTGCCATGGCCGTCGATATGGCTGATGAACGAGCTGGTGAACGACTGTGCGAAGTCGAGGTAGGTACCCTCTGCGCGGATGCCCAGGTCGATGCTTCCCGGTCCTGGCCCTGGTGCCACGAAGCCGTCGATGTAGGTCTTGGCGTCAGGTCCGTCGTCGGCGATGGCATGGATGTCTATCTGTTCCTTCTCCTTGTTCCAGTCCACGTTGGCGTGCAGGGTACCCATGCGGCCGTCCTGGAACTTGAACTGCTCGACGGTCAGCTTGCCGCTGGCCTGCAGTTCGCCAAAGAGTCCCCTCAGACACCCCTCGCCCGTAGCCAGTCCGCTGAAGTCGACGGCATGGAAGTTGACGAGGTCGAGGATGTAGGCTATCTCCACACCGCGCATGCTGACCTTCAGCGAGTCGTTGGCATCAGCCGATGCGATGCCGTTGAGTCGCAGGTGCTGGTCATCGTTACGAATGTTGAAGTTATTGATTTCCAATCTGTTGTCGCTATAGCGGATGTGACTGGGCAGGATGTCCCATTCCGTCTCCTTCATGGTCAGTTTCGAGGGACTGAAGGTGACGGTGACTATCTCCTTGCCGTCGAGCAGCGTGTCGAACTCAGCCATGGCGGTAATCTTTCCGTATAGCGGGTCGCCAGTATGGTTGTTCCACGTCAGCGAGTTGGTCAGCTGGTTGTTGTGGGCACTGCCCTGCAACTGCAGCTCGAAGAAGTCGTCGTCGTCAGTGAACTTGTTGGTGGTGACGTTATAGACGAGGGTACCCATGGGCGACAGCACGTTGAGGTGGGTGTGCTCGTAGAGGCTGCCATCCCAGCGGAACTGCGGGATGTCGCACTCCACGTCCAGCTGGTGTATCTTGTCGTTGACAGTACCTGTCAGCGTCAACGGCTCGCCCAGCTCCAAGGGGATGTCGAGCAGTTTCTGCAACCAGTCCGACTTGGTGACGGTGGCCTTGATGGCAAAGTTGTTGTCGACGTTCGGGTTCACCTTGGGCAGCCCTGGCAGGGTAGGCAGTTTGGCGGCTATGAGGTTGGTGATGCTCTGCGGCAGCGTCTCCAGGTTGAAGTTGCCCGTGATGCTGGCCTCTGCGAAGTCGCTGTTGAGTATCAGCCAGTGGATGTTCTCGTTGACGTCCGATGCGATATAGAGCTTGTCCAGGTGGTATTCGTTGTCAGGCGCTGTCATGTTGAAGTCGCTGAGGGTCACTGCCCCGATGGCGTCGCGCAGGCTGGAGGCCTGCACGTCGGCCTCGACGTGGGTGGAGAAGCGTGTGTTGGCCCATTTGTCCGTCAGCCGCATGGCATGGGGCGAGAAGTTGTCGATGCTGGCAGTGAGCTTGACGTTCTGTTGCTGGCCCTGTTTCTGGGCAAAGCCGTCGATGCTCAGTTTCAGGTTGGGGTCGTCGATGTCCAGCTTGCCCTTGATGCCGTTGGCCTGGTAGCTGCCGTCGATGTTGATGTTCTGGTAGTGGTAGCCGTTGTAGTCTAACGAGCTGACCAGTCCGTCGGCTTCGATGGCCAGTGTCTTGCCGTTGCCGGGTAGCATGCCGCTGAGCATGATCTCGGTGCTGATGCGTCCGAAGTGGTCGTCGTCCAGCAGGTGGTGCAGGTCGATGTCCTCGGCGTGTACCTTGCCGTTGAACGCTTGCTGTCCGTTCATCACCAGGCTGAAGCTGACGTTGCCGGCATCGGTGTTCAGCTGGCTGTTGGTGACGATGTCTTGCAGTCCCGTGCCTTTGGCAAAACCTTTCAGGTGGATGTTGCCCAGTCGGGTGACGATGTCGGGCACTTCTACGTGCTGTCCGTTCAGGTTTTCGGAGATGAAGTTGACAGTCTTGTCCGACAGCCTCAGGTCGTTGATGTCGGCAAGCCAGTTGGGTGCATCCTGCGTCAGGTCCTTCACCCATCCGTCGGCATCGATGTCGATGTCGCCCGTCGTCGAGCTGACGTACAGGCTGGTGATCTCGAGGTCTTCGCTCTCGCCGATGAACGTCGACTCTAAGGATAGTGTAGTGTTGAAAGTCTTGAGCGACGGCAGCAAACACGCTAAGTCAGAAGGTGTTATCGTTGATAGCTCGATGTTTCCCCTGTAGTTGAGCGAAGGCATGACGAAGTGGTCTCCGCGGAATCGGTAGCTGGCCGTGCAGTCGCCCAGACGGATGTCCGTGCCAGGCATCTTCAGCACGAAGTCCTGCAGCAGGGAGTGCCGGCGTCCGCCCTCAAACTTCAAGGACAACTCCTCGATGTCGAGTCCCGAGTGCTCTTTGAACGCCAGTCGTTTGATGTTTGCATTCAGCGAGTCGGGGGTCAGCGTCTTCAGGATGACGTGGGCGCTGATGTCCGTCAGTCTCAGGTGGTTCATGTTCAGCTCGCCGGGAGTATGCGGCAGGTCGAAGCGGTCGTAGCTGACGCTGGAGTGTCGCATGATGAGCGAGTTGACGTGCAGGTCGATGGGCTTGCTCTCGGTGGTGTCCTTCGAGGCCAGCGAGTCGAGCACGAACTGGTAGTTGGGCTTGCTCAGCGAGTCGCGCTGGTAGAGCACGGCATGGGTGCTGAAGAGCTGTGCCGAGGCAATGGAAATCTTGCCCTCGGTCAGTGGCAGCAGGTCGATGCGTGCCGACAGTCGGCGCGCTTTCAGCATGTCTTCACCATGCTGGTCGCGGATGATGACGTCGTAGAGCGTCAACCGGTTGGGAAAGCTATAGTCGGCGCGTTCGATGTCCACGCTGGTGCCCAGCGTCTGGGCTGTCAGCTTGGCCAGCTGTTGGGCGATGTAAGCCTGCATGGTGGGGGTCTTGAAGGTCAGAAAATACAAGAGGTATAGGCCGAGGATGGTCCATACGACAAGGTAGAATATGTATTTCAACAACTTCAAATCTGCCAATTTGGGATGGCAAAACCAGTAGTTTGCCACGAAATCTGGCACAAAATTACATTAAAAAGTTGTGATAGTGCACATTTTCACCTACTTTTTCTTCACTTTCTATTGTTTTTTTAGTAATTTTGCACCATTCTTAAGAAAACTATTCATAATATCATTTCTATACAATGGCAAATGTAATCAAGTTACACAAAGGCTTGGACATTCACCTGCAAGGACGCGCTGAGGAGAAAATGATTCAGTTGAAGTCGAACGGCAAGTTTGCACTTGTCCCTGATGACTTCGAAGGAGTCACTCCGAAAGTGGTCGTCAAAGAGGGCGATAAGGTCAAGGCCGGGGATGCTTTGTTTGTCAACAAACAGTATCCTGAAGTGAAGTTTGCCTCGCCAGTGAGCGGCACAGTCCGTGAGGTGGTACGTGGCGAACGCAGAAAAGTGCTCTGTATCAAGGTCGATGCCGATGCGCAGCAGGAGTTTACGGACTTCGGCAAGCGCGAAGCCGGTACGATGACTGGCGAGCAAGTCATTAACGCGTTATTAGAGGCGGGTATCTTCGGATACATCAATCAGTTGCCCTATGCTGTATCAACTAATCCAAGTGTTCAGCCTAAGGCAATTTTTGTGTCTGCCCTGCGCGACAAGCCGCTGGCTGCCGACTTCGAATTCGAAGTGAAGGGTCAGGAGCAGGATTTCTGTACGGGTATCTTGGCACTCTCGAAGATTGCCAAGACCTACGTGGGATTAGGTGTGGATTCGCCTCTTGCCTCTCATCTTTTACCTCTTACCTCTGGTAACGTTGAATTAAACGTCTTCGACGGCAAGTGTCCCGCTGGCAACGTAGGTGTGCAGGTCAACCATATCGACCCCGTCAACAAGGGTGAGGTGGTATGGACCATCGGCGACCCCACGGTGGTACTGTTCATTGGTCGCTTGCTCAATACGGGTAAGGTGAAACTGTCCCGCATGGTGGCTCTCTGTGGTAGCGAAGTCAAGAGTCCTTCCTATGTTGACATGCTGGTGGGCGAGGAGCTGTCTACGCTGCTCAGCAACAGCTACGACGCCTCGAAGAACGTCCGTATCATCAATGGCAATGTGCTGACGGGCAAGCCCACCACCAAGGATGGCTTCCTGGGAGCTCATACCTCTGAGATCACCGTCATCCCCGAGGGCAACGATGCCGACGAGATGCTGGGCTGGATTATGCCCCGCTTCAAGCAGTTCTCCGTCAGCCGCAGCTACTTCTCGTGGCTCTGTGGCAAGAAGAACTATGCGCTGGATGCCCGTGTGAAGGGTGGCGAGCGTCACATCATCATGAGCGGCGAGTACGACAAGGTGCTGCCGATGGACATCTATGGCGAATACCTCATCAAGGCCATCATTGCTGGCGACATCGACCGTCAGGAGGCTCTGGGCATCTACGAGGTGGCTCCCGAGGACTTTGCATTGGCAGAGTTCGTGGACTCGTCGAAGTTGGAATTGCAGCGCATCGTTCGTGAAGGTCTTAACATCCTCCGCAAGGAAAATGCTTAATGTTCAATGGTCAATGTTCAATGTTTAATCAAATATGAAAGCATTAAGAAACTATCTCAATAAGATTAAGCCGAACTTCGAAGAGGGTGGCAAGCTGCACGCTTTCCGCTCGGTGTTCGACGGCTTCGAGACTTTCCTCTACGTGCCCAATACGACGGCTCGCACGGGTGTCAACATTCACGACGCGATAGACTCGAAGCGCATTATGAGTATGGTGGTCATTGCACTGATGCCTGCCATGCTGTTTGGTATGTACAATGTGGGTTACCAGAACTTCCTGGCAGCCGGCACGTTGGCTACGGCCTCGTTCTTTGAAATCTTCTGCTACGGATTCCTGGCTGTGCTGCCCAAGATTCTGGTCAGCTACATCGTAGGTCTGGGCATTGAGTTCATCTGGGCTCAATGGAAAGGCGAGGAGATTCAGGAGGGCTACCTCGTATCAGGTATCCTCATTCCCCTGATTGTTCCCATTGGCTGCCCGCTGTGGATGCTGGCTTTGGCCTGCGCCTTCTCGGTTATCTTCTGCAAGGAGATATTCGGTGGAACGGGTATGAACCTCTTCAATCCCGCCATCGCTGCCCGTATGTTCCTGTTCTTCGCCTATCCGTCCAAGATGACGGGCGATCAGGTATGGGTGGCTCATGACAGCATCTTCGGACTGGGCAACACGCTGCCTGACGGATTTACCGCTGCTACACCGCTGGGTCAGGTGGCACAGGGCATTACTCCTGACACCTGTATCTGCGACATGATATTCGGTTTCATTCCCGGCTCTATTGGTGAGACCTCGGTCATTGCTATTGCCATTGGCGCCTTTATCCTGCTGTGGACGGGCATTGCCTCATGGCGCACCATGCTGAGTGTCTTCGTAGGTGGTGGCTTGATGGCTATCCTGTTCGAGCAGATGGGTGCAACCAACATGGTTTGGTGGCATCACTTCGTGCTGGGTGGCTTTGCCTTCGGTGCCGTCTTCATGGCTACCGACCCCGTCACCTCGTGCCGCACCACTACCGGACAGTTCATCTATGGCTTCATCATCGGTGCCATGGCTGTGATTATCCGTGTCAAGAATGCCGGTTACCCCGAGGGTATGATGCTGGCCATCTTCTTTGGTAACATGATTGCTCCTATGATTGACCACTTCATCGTGGAGCGTAACATTTCGAAACGCTTAAAGAGAGGAGGTACAAAATGAAACTGAATACAAACTCTAACGCGTACATTATAATATATAGTACGATATTGGTGGTCATCGTGGCCTTCCTGCTGGCATTTGTCTATCAGGCATTGAAGCCCATGCAGGACGCTAATGTGGCCCTCGACGTGAAGAAGCAGATTCTCTACTCGCTGAACATCCGCGGCTTGGACGGTGCCGAAGCTGAAGCCAAGTATGCCGAGGTGGTGAAGGACGAGAAGGAAGAGAACGGCTTGAAATACTATGTCTGCGAGGTTGATGGTCAGCAGAAGTATGTGTTCCCCTTGAAGGGCATGGGCCTTTGGGGTGGCATCTCGGCTTTTGTCTCTGTCAATGACGATCTGAACACCATCAATGGTGCCTACTTCAACCACGAGTCGGAGACGGCTGGTCTGGGTGCAGAAATCAAGGACTCACAGGCTTGGCAGGAGAAGTTCCAGGGCAAGAAGATTCAGGACGAGCAGGGCAACATAGCCATTGCTGTTGTCAAGAAGGTTGAGAACCCTGTCTCTGAAGTCGATTGTGTCACGGGAGCCACGCTGACCTCTAATGGTGTCAGCGATATGCTTCGCGACGGATTGAAACCTTACATCAACCTGCTGAGAAATAAATAGTAAATTGTAAATGTGTAAATCGTAAATTACTATTATGGCACTATTCAGTAAACAAAATAAGGAGGTTTTTACAAACCCATTGAACGTTGACCATCCTATCCTTGGACAGGTGCTGGGCATCTGCTCGGCCTTGGCTGTGACCTCGCAGCTGAAGCCCGCCATCGTGATGGGACTGGCCGTGACGGTAATCACCGCTTTCTCTAACGTGATTATCTCGATTATCCGCAACACCATTCCTAACCGCATCCGTATCGTGGTGCAGCTGGTGGTTGTTGCTGCTCTGGTAACCATTGTCTCACAAATTCTGAAGGCGTTTGCCTATGATGTCAGCGTCGAACTGAGCGTCTATGTCGGACTGATTATCACCAACTGTATTCTGATGGGTCGTCTGGAGGCCTTCGCCATGCAGAACAAGCCCTGGCCTTCATTCCTCGACGGTGTGGGCAACGGACTGGGCTACGCCATGATTCTGGTTATCGTGGGTGCCTTCCGCGAGTTCTTCGGACGTGGCTCGTTGCTGGGCTTCCAGATTATCCCTGATGCCTGCTACGACTTTGGCTATGTTAATAATGGTATGATGACGATGCCCGCCATGGCGCTGATTCTCGTGGGCTGTGTCATCTGGATTCATCGTGCATATTTTTATAAGGAGAAGTAAGCTATGGAACACGCAATATCATTACTGTTTAGGTCCATCTTTGTGGACAATATGATTTTCGCTTTCTTTCTCGGCATGTGTTCATACCTTGCCGTGTCGAAGACGGTGAAGACCTCACTGGGACTCGGACTGGCTGTGACCTTCGTGCTCACCGTCACCGTCCCCGTCAACTATCTGTTGCAGACCAAGGTGTTGGGGCCCGACTGCCTCGTCGAGGGTGTCGACCTCAGCTATCTGTCGTTCATCCTCTTCATTGCCGTGATTGCCGGCATGGTGCAACTCGTCGAGATGACGGTCGAGAAGTATTCTCCGTCGCTCTATGCTGCTCTGGGTATCTTCCTGCCGCTGATTGCCGTCAACTGCGCCATCATGGGTGCCTCGCTGTTCATGCAGCAGCGCATTTTGATGGACCCCTCCAACTCGCAGGCTATTACCTCTGTGTGGGATGCCGTCTTCTACGGTTTCGGTTCAGGTCTCGGCTGGACGTTGGCTATCGTAGCCCTGGGTGCCATTCGCGAGAAGATGCAGTACTCGGACGTACCCCGTCCGCTGCAGGGCCTCGGCATTGTATTCATCACCGTTGGTCTGATGGCCATGGCCATGATGTGTTTCTCTGGACTTAATATTTAATAGAAGGTATGGGACAGTTTATTGCATATAGTATCGGAGTATTCCTCATCGTAATACTCTTGCTCGTGATTATCCTGCTGGTGGCTAAGAAGTACCTCAGCCCCTCAGGCAACGTGAATATTGAAATCAATGGCGACCGTACCATCTCCGTAGCCCAGGGTAACTCGCTCATGTCTACCCTGAACGAGAATGGTGTCTTCCTGCCCAGCGCTTGTGGCGGTAAGGCATCGTGCGGACAGTGCAAGGTGCAGGTACTCGAGGGTGGGGGCGAGATTCTCGACTCTGAGAAGCCTCACTTTACCCGTAAGGAAATCAAGCAGGGCTGGCGCTTGGGTTGCCAGTGCAAGGTGAAGGGCGACCTCAAGATTCATGTCGACGAAAGCATCCTCGGCGTCAAAGAGTACGAGTGTACCGTCATCTCCAACAAGAACGTGGCTACGTTCATCAAGGAGTTCAAGGTACAGCTGCCTGCCGGAGCCCACATGGACTTCCTGCCTGGTTCGTACGCCCAGATCAAGATTCCAGCCTTCGACTGCATCGACTACAACGACTACGACCGTGACCTGATTACCGAGGAGTATGTTCCATCGTGGGAGAAGTTCAAGATGTTCGACCTGAAGTGTAAGAACCCCGAGCCCACCATCCGTGCCTACTCCATGGCCAACTATCCCGCCGAGGGCGACGTCTTCATGCTCACCGTGCGTATCGCCACGCCGCCGTTCAAGGCCGACCGCAGCGGCTTCATGGATGTCAACCCGGGTATCGCCTCGTCGTACATCTTCTCGCTGAAGCCCGGCGACAAGGTCATCATGAGCGGTCCTTACGGCGACTTCCACCCGCACTTCGACTCGAAGCGCGAGATGATATGGGTTGGTGGTGGTGCCGGTATGGCTCCGCTGCGTGCACAGATCATGCACATGACCAAGACGCTGCACACCACCGATCGCGAGATGCACTACTTCTATGGTGCCCGCGCCCTCAACGAGGTCTTCTATCTCGACGACTTCCTGGGCTTGGAGAAGGAGTATCCCAACTTCCACTTCCACCTGGCCCTCGACCGTCCCGACCCCGCTGCCGATGCCGCTGGCGTCAAGTACACGCCGGGCTTCGTCCATCAGGTCATGCTCAACACCTACCTGAAAGACCACGAGGCTCCCGAGGACGTTGAGTACTACATGTGCGGCCCTGGCCCCATGTCAGCCGCCGTCGTCAGCATGCTCGACTCCCTGGGTGTAGAACCCGAGAGCATCATGTACGATAACTTCGGAGGCTAATCATCACTAATAACCAGTTACATCTATGGCAAAGACTCCCACTCCCCACATCGGGGCCAAGTATGGCGACATCGCCGAGACTGTCATCATGGCGGGCGACCCGCTGCGTGTGAAACTCATGGCCGAGAAGTTCCTCGACAACCCCGTCTGTTTTAATCAGGTGCGTGGCATGCTGGGCTTCACCGGCACCTACAAGGGCAAGCGCGTCAGTGTGATGGGTCACGGCATGGGCATGCCCAGCATCGGCATCTACACCTACGAACTGTATAACTTCTATGGTGTGAAGACCATCATCCGCGTGGGCTCTGCAGGCAGCATCAACAACGACCTGCACATCGGCGACTTGGCTATTGCCATGGGTGCCTGCACCAACAGCAACTACGCCTCACAGTTCGAACTGCCGGGTGACTTTGCACCCATCGCCGACTTCGAGCTTGTCCGCAAGGCCGTCGAGTCGTGCGAGCAGTTCGGCTACCACTACAAGGTGGGCAACGTGCTGTCGTCGTCGATGTTCTATCACGAGAACCCGCACACCGACAGGTGGATCAGCATGGGTGTACTGGCTGTCGAGATGGAGATAGCCGCCCTCTACATGAACGCTGCCCGCTCGGGCAACCGTGCCCTGGGCATCTGCACCATCTCCGACCACATCCTGACGGGTGAGGAGACGACGGCCGAGGAGCGACAGAACAGTTTTACGCACATGATGGACGTTGCCTTCTCACTGATTTGACGAGCGCAAACGGACAGAAAGAAGAAATATGAAGAAACCTCGTTGGTTGGAGAAAGAAGTGCTTTATGGCATCATGTTTGAGTCGGATCGCCCTGTAGGACGTATCTTCGACATCACGCTCATGACGGCCATATCGCTGAGCATCCTCATCTCGTTCGTCGAGACCATCCCCTCGCTGGCTCGTACCTTCAAGCTGGTGCTGGAGATACTGGAGTACCTGCTCACCTTCTTCTTCACCGTCGAGTACGTGGCGCGTGTCTACTGCTCACCACGGGCTCGCGACTACGTGCTGAGTTTCTTCGGCATCATCGACCTCTTGTCTACGTTGCCGCCTTACCTCTCCTTCTTCCTGCCCAATGCGCGCTACATGATCCTGTTGCGCTCGTTCCGCTTCATCCGCATCTTCCGCGTCTTCAAGCTCTTCAGTTTCATCAACGAGGGCTACATACTGATGCGCTCGCTCCAGAAGAGTCTCAACAAGATTGCCGTCTACTTCCTGTTTGTGCTCATCATGGTCACCTGCCTGGGTACCCTGATGTTTATGGTGGAGAGCGGCCAGCCCGACACGCAGTTCACCGACTTGGCCACGTCGGTCTACTGGGCTATTGTCACGATGACCACCGTGGGCTACGGCGACATCACGCCCGTGACCCCCATCGGCCGTCTGCTGTCGGCATTCGTCATGCTGCTGGGTTACACCATCATTGCCGTGCCCACAGGCATTGTCACGGCCAACATCATCGATGAGACCAAGGAAAAGCCGAAGGACGGCCACTGTCCCCGTTGCGATGCCATGGTGCGCGACAACGACCGCTACTGTTCCCACTGCGGAGAAAAACTGTGATGGATATGATTGGTGTTGTTCCTTTTGCTCTCTCTATAGGGAAATCCTGAAAAACTATGCCGCCCGTGCCGTCCAACGACTTATCTTGCTGAATATCAATAAGTCAAGGACGGCACGGTTGGCGAAAAACCGTGCCGCTACTGTGCCGCCCTCACATTTCCTTTCAAAATCGCTACGAAGTAGCTGTAATCTGTGCAATCTGTGGTAGTTTTCAGACTTGAAAGAGGGAAACGACTCCCTTGTGTAATTATTTGCCGCGAAATGGAGCCCGGCGCAAGAAAATTTCCTGCCCGTAGCAGGAAATTTTCTTGCGCCGGGCTCTAAATGGCTCTGCTACGGGCTCTGATTGACGCCGCTACGGACTCTGATTGACGCCGCTACGGACTCCCTTCGCCAGTACGCAGAGCAGCATGTGATTTTACTCAACGCGAGGCTTGTTTCAGGGCTTGGCGGTTTTGAAGACGATGGTCTTGGGAAGCTTCTGCCATTTGCCGTTGTTGGGGACTTTGATGGGGCTTCCCGAGATGTGTTTCAGGACGTAGGTGGAGTCGTTGACGCGGACGATGTTGGCACTGAGGTCTTCGCTGCCGTAGTCGTTGATGAGTTGGACGACTGCCAACTTGTCATTCTTCATCTTGCACGAGGTGATGGGCCAGCAGAAGGTGTTGTGGAGCTTGCCCAGATAGCCTGGCAGCTTGCCGTAGAGTGCCTGACCGGGCACCTCGACGTCCTGGTCGTGGAAATTGATCTTCAGGTAGACATTAAATTCTTTGTTGAATAAATATCCTTGAAAATTCTTGTCTTCTTGCTGGGCTGATGCCGTTGTGCAGGCGAGAAACAAGACTATGGGAAGTAAAAAAATTCTTTTCATTTTGCTTGATGTTAACGGGGCAAAGGTACTAAATCTAAATCAATAAATCGTTGACTAACTGAAAAATAAATCTTAAAACATGGTGGTTTTTAGTTTTTTTTAAGTAACTTTGCCCCCCAAATTAATGGTATACTATGTTAAAAAGTTATTTGAAGCCTGATTTTATCTTCGAATCGAGCTGGGAAGTATGCAACAAAGTTGGTGGTATCTATACCGTGCTGTCCTCTCGTGCGAAGACGCTGCAGGACGAAATGAAGGATCACATCATTTTTATTGGTCCCGATTTCTGGAAGGAGAAGGAAAGCCCGTACTTTAAGGAGGACAAGACACTGCTGGCTGCCTGGCAGTGGGAGGCCAAGGAACAGGGACTGAAGGTCAGGGTAGGCCGTTGGACCGTTCCCGGCGAGCCGATTGCCGTGCTGGTGGACTTCCAGCCTTACTTCGAACAGAAGAACGACATCTACTGCTGGCTGTGGGAGAACTACGGCGTGGACTCGCTGCATGCCTACGGTGACTACGATGAGGCGTCGATGTTCTCGTATGCTGCCGCCCTGGTGGTGGAGAGCCTGTACCAGTATATGTTTGATGGTTCGCAGTCACCGAAGGTTATCTACCATGCCAACGAGTGGATGTGCGGACTGGGTGCCCTATATATTAATAATAAGGTGCCGCAGATTGGCACGGTGTTTACGACGCATGCCACCAGCATAGGCCGTTCGATAGCCGGCAACCAGAAGCCGCTGTATGACTACCTGTTTGCCTATAACGGCGACCAGATGGCCGGAGAGCTGAACATGCAGTCGAAGCACTCGATAGAGAAGCAGACGGCCATGCATGTGGACTGCTTCACAACGGTCAGCGACATCACTGCCAACGAGTGCAAGGAGTTGCTGGACAAGCCTGTCGACGTGGTGCTGCCCAACGGCTTCGACAACAGCTTCGTGCCCAAGGGTGCTGCTTTTTCACGGAAGCGCAAGGCAGCCCGCCGCCGTCTGCTGGAGGTTGCCAATGCACTGTTAGGCGAGCAGTTGGACGACGACACGCTGATTGTGTCGACCAGCGGACGCTATGAGTTCCGCAACAAGGGTATCGACGTGTTTGTGGAAGCCATGAACCGTCTGCTGCGCGACCGCGACCTGAAGAAGAAGGTGGTGGCGTTCATCGAGGTGCCCGGTTGGGTGGGTGAGCCGCGCCAGGACCTGCAGGAGCGCCTGAACGGCAGCGATACCTATACGACGCCGCTGGAGGTGCCCATGATTACGCACTGGCTGCACAACATGAGTCACGACAACGTGCTGAGCATGATGAAATACTACGACATGCACAACCGCAAGGAGGAGAACGTGAAGGTCATCTTCCTGCCGTGCTACCTGGACGGACAGGACGGCATCGTCAACATGACCTACTACGACGTGGTGCTGGGCAACGACCTCTGCGTCTATCCTTCGTACTACGAGCCGTGGGGCTACACACCGCTGGAGGCCGTGGCCTTCAAGGTGCCCTGCATCACCACCGACCTGGCTGGTTTCGGACTGTGGGCAAACAAGGAGTTCGGTCACTACGGCGAGCTGGAGGACGGTGTGAAGGTCATCCATCGTACGGACTACAACTACTCAGAGGTGGCCGACGCCATCAAGGACACGGTCGCTGCGTTCTCTGCCATGACGCCCAAGGAGGTGGAGGCCTGCCGCAAGAAGGCTGACGCCCTGTCGAAGAAGGCGCTGTGGTCGGAGTTCATCGAGTACTACCACAAGGCCTACGACATCGCCCTGCGCAAGGCTGAAGAGAGAAATAAGAAATAAATAAAACAAGTTACATTTTTGATAAATTATGAAAATTAAAGCTGACTATGCAAATGCTCCGCAGTGGAAGGATCTGATTGTGAAGTCGAGTCTTCCCGAGCAACTGAAGTGTTTGGACGAGATTGCCCACAATATGTGGTGGGTATGGAACTTCGAGGCACGTGACTTGTTCCGTGACCTTGACCCTGAGATTTACCATGATGTAAAGCATAATCCCGTGATGCTGCTGGAGCGTCTGACCTTTGACCGCAAGGAGCAAATCCTGAAGGACAAGTCGCTGATGAAGCGCGTGAAGGACGTGTACGCCCAGTTCCGTGCCTACATGGATGTGAAGCCCGACAGCAAGCGCCCCTCGGTGGCTTACTTCTGCATGGAGTATGGTATCCACTCGGCCCTGAAGATCTACAGCGGCGGTCTGGGCATGCTCGCCGGTGACTACGTGAAGGAGGCTTCCGACTCGAACGTCGACATGTGCGCCGTCGGTTTCCTCTATCGCTTCGGCTACTTCACCCAGTCGCTGAGCATGGACGGACAGCAGATTGCCAACTACGAGACGCAGAACTTCGGTTCGCTGCCCATTGAGCGCCAGCTCGACAAGGACGGCAACCCGATGGTCATCGACGTCCCCTATACCAACTATCAGGTGCATGCCTACGTGTGGCGTGTCAACGTCGGCCGTGTCAAGCTCTATCTGCTGGATACCGACAACGAGATGAACTCCGACTTTGACAAACCCATCACCCACGCCCTCTATGGTGGCGACTGGGAGAACCGTCTGAAGCAGGAAATCCTGCTGGGTATCGGCGGTATGCTGCTGCTGAAGAAGCTGGGCATCAAGAAGGATGTCTACCACTGCAACGAGGGTCACGCTGCCCTCTGCAACCTGCAGCGCCTGTGCGACTACATCGAGGAGGACGGCCTGAACTTCAACCAGGCTCTGGAGCTGGTACGTGCCAGCGGCCTGTATACCGTTCACACCCCCGTGCCCGCTGGTCACGACTACTTCGACGAGGGTCTGTTTGGCAAGTACATGGGTGGCTATCCCCAGAAGCTCGGCATCTCGTGGGACGAGTTCATCGGCATGGGTCGTACCAACCCCGACGACCACAGCGAGAAGTTCTGTATGTCGACCTTCGCCTGCAACACCTGTCAGGAGGTCAACGGCGTCAGCTGGCTCCACGGTGAGGTGTCGAAGAAGATGTTTGCCCCCATCTGGCAGGGCTACTATCCCTCAGAGAACCACGTGGGCTATGTCACCAACGGTGTCCACTTCCCCACCTGGGCTGCTGCCGAGTGGCGTGCCGTCTATGGCAAGTACTTCGACAAGAGCTTTATGAGCGACCAGTCGAACGAAGATATCTGGCACGGCATCTACAACTGTCCCGATGAGGAGATTTGGGCTACCCGCCAGGCTTTGAAGGCTAAGCTGTTTGAATATATCAAGGTACAGTTCCAGGAGACCTGGCTGAAGAACCAGGGTGATCCCGCACGCGTCGTGAAACTCGTTGAGCGCTTCAACCCCAACGCACTGGTCATCGGCTTCTGCCGTCGCTTTGCTACCTACAAGCGTGCTCACCTGCTGTTCACCGACCTGGACCGTCTGGATAAGATTGTGAACAATCCCGATCGTCCGGTGGTATTCCTCTTTGCCGGTAAGGCTCACCCCGCCGACGGAGCCGGCCAGGGACTCATCAAGAAGATTTTCGAAATCTCGCAGATGCCTCAGTTCCAGGGTAAGGTCATCTTCCTCGAGGACTACGACTTCCTGCTGGCTCGCCGCCTGGTATCAGGTGTCGACATCTGGATGAACACCCCGACACGTCCGTTGGAGGCTTCCGGTACGTCTGGCGAGAAGGCCGAGATGAACGGTGTCGTCAACCTGTCGGTGAAGGACGGCTGGTGGCTGGAGGGCTATCGCGAGGGTGCCGGATGGGCACTCACCGAGAAGCGCACCTATCAGAACCAGGGCTATCAGGACCAGCTCGACGCTGCCACCATCTATAGCTTGCTGGAGAACGAGATAGTTCCTCTCTATTATGACAAGGACAAGAAGACCGGCATCTCAAAGGGCTGGATCAAGGTGGTCAAGAACTCGATTGCCCAGATTGCTCCCCACTATACGATGAAGCGTCAGCTGGACGACTACTATTCGAAGTTCTACGAGAAGGAGGCCAAGCGCTTCAAGGAACTCGCCAAGAACGACTACCGTCTGGCCAAGGATATCGCCCAGTGGAAGGAAGCTGTCGCTGAGCGATGGGATGCCATCAACGTCGTCAGCTGCGAGTGGAACTTCCCCGCTACTGGTTGCGAGGCCGGACGGAAGTACGACATCAAGTATGTCATCAACGAGCAGGGTCTCGACGATGCCGTAGGACTGGAGAAGGTGAACGTCTGCATCGACAAGGACGGCAATGAGAAGGTGTTCTCCGTAGAGCCGCTGAAGATGACAGGTCACGAAGGCAACAACTACACCTTCGAGGCCACCCTATCGCCCAGCCAGTTCGGCCAGTACAAGAGTGCCATCCGCATGTACCCGAAGAACAAGAACCTGCCTCACCGTCAGGACTTCTGCTACGTGAAGTGGCTGGAGCTGCCCGCTACCGCCTAAGGCAAGGGTGATAACATAAGATAAAAACAGGGTTTGGAATGTTCCAAACCCTGTTTTTTTCCGATGCTTCCGGCTATGTTTTATTTACCCATGTCGAAGCCGAAGCGGATGCCGTCGTAGTTCTTGCTGAGCTCACCAATCTTCTGGATGGTGGTGTCGCCGCTGAAGGCAGCCATGGTCTGCAGGACGGTGAGCAGCTTCTTCGACTCGAAGAGGATGGAGATGCCGCCGTACTCGCGCTTGGCATAGCAGTTGAAGTTGAGCAGCAGCGTCTTGAGCGTTATCAGGGCCTTGGCCTCGTCGAAGGTGTACTGGCCGCTGAACGACTTGCCAGCGATGGTGGCTGCGAAGGTCATGTCCTGGTTGAACGTGATGCGGGTGTTGCTGGAGTTGATGCCTACCTTCTTGAAGTAGGGCTCCATCTCCTGTTCCGCCTTGGTGGCTGCCACCTCACCGCCAGCCTTGGCCAGCAGGTTCTCGCTGGTGAAGGCACAGCCGGGACCCCTGTATGTCCAGGTGCCTATCAGTCCCTGTTGGGTGACCTTGTCCATGCCGATGACGCTGGAGAATACGTTGGCTACGGTGCCTCCGCTGCCAATGGTGCTCAGAACCTGTCCCCAGTTGGAGGACGAACTGCACGATACGAACGTGATGCCGACGCATGCTACTGCCAGCATGGTGGTGATGGTTGTCTTGATGGATTTCATATTGCTTGATGATTAAATGTGAGTTCGTCCTTGTCTGCCTCCTTGGTGATGCGGATGACGGCACCCTGCGCCAGGTCGCCATTGACGATGAGTTCCGAGATGCCGTCCTCGATGTAGGTCTGGATGGCACGCTTCAGCGGACGGGCGCCAAACTGCACGTCGTAGCCCTTCTCAGCCACAAACTGCTTGGCCTCGTCGCTCAGCTCCATCTGGTAGCCCAGCTCGCCGATGCGCCGGTAGAGCCCCTTCAGCTCCACGTCGATAATCTGCTTGATGGCGTCGAGGTCCAGCTGGTCGAAGGTGATGATCTCGTCCAGGCGGTTCAGGAACTCGGGCGAGAACTGCTTCGACAGCGCCTTCTGCACAATCTGGCGGGCGTGCTCCTTGTCCTTCTCGTCCAGGGCGAGGGCAGACGTCGATGCTGCGCTGAAGCCCACGCCGCGCCCGAAGTCCTTCAGCTGGCGGGTGCCGGCATTGGAGGTCATGATGATGACCGTGTTGCGGAAGTCCACGAAGCGGCCGTTGCCATCGGTCAGGCGTCCCTCGTCCAGCACCTGCAACAGCAGGTTGAAGACGTTGCCATGAGCCTTCTCTATCTCGTCGAGCAGGACGATGGAGTAGGGGTGGCGGCGCACCCGCTCCGTCAGCTGGCCGCCCTCCTCGTAGCCCACGTAGCCCGGAGGGGCACCGATGAGGCGCGACACGTTGAACGACTCGGTATATTCGCTCATGTCGATGCGGATGAGTGCGTCGGCAGAGCCGAACATGAACTCTGCCAGTTTCTTGGCCAGATAGGTCTTGCCCACACCCGTGGGGCCGAGGAACATGAAGACGCCGATGGGGTGGTTGGGATCCTTCAGTCCTACGCGGTTGCGCTGGATGGCACGTACCATCTTGTCGATGGCCTTGTCCTGGGCGATGACGTGCGACTTCAGGTCCTGTGCCATGCCCTTCAGGCGGACACCCTCTTCCTGTGCCATGCGCTGTACGGGTACGCCCGTCATCATCGACACCACGTCGGCCACCTGTTCGGCCGTCACCTCCTGGCGCACGTCCACCTCGCCGCTGAGCCACTTCTGGTTCAGTTCCTGCAGTTCGCGGTTGAGCACCGTCTCGCGGTCGCGGTAGCTGGCCGCCAACTCGAAGTTCTGGTTGCCGACCGCCTGCTGCTTGCGCTCCTTGACCTGTTTGATCTCCTTCTCCTTCTCCGTAATCTCGGGCGGGATGTTGGCATTCTGCAGGTGTACGCGTGCCCCCGTCTCGTCCATGGCGTCGATAGCCTTGTCGGGCATGAAGCGGTCTGTCACGTAGCGGGCTGTCAGTTTGACACATGCCTCCAGGGCCTCGTCAGTATAGGTGACATGGTGGTGGTACTCATAGCGTCCGCGCACGTTCTTCAGAATCTGCAGCGTCTCCTCGTCGGTGGTAGGCTCTACCAGCACCTTCTGGAAGCGGCGTTCCAAGGCTCCGTCCTTCTCGATGGAGTTGCGATATTCGTCGAGTGTGGTAGCTCCGATGCACTGGATGGTGCCGCGTGCCAGAGCGGGCTTCAGAATGTTGGCAGCATCCATCGTGCCGGCTGCCGAGCCCGCACCAATCATGGTGTGTATCTCGTCGATAAATATAATGATATCAGGGTTTTGCTCCAGTTCCTTGACGAGCATCTTCATGCGCTCCTCGAACTGTCCGCGGTACTTGGTACCTGCTACCACCCCCGTCATGTCGAGCGTGATGATGCGTTTGTTGAAGAGCATGGGCGAGCAGTGGCGCGAGGCTATCATCTGGGCCAGTCCCTCGACGATGGCACTCTTGCCGACACCCGGTTCGCCAATGAGGATGGGGTTGTTCTTCTTGCGCCGGCCGAGGATTTCGATGACGCGCTGTATCTCGCGCTCACGACCGACACACGGGTCGAGCTTCGACTCCAGGGCCTGTTGGGTCAGGTCGGTGCCGAAATTGTCGAGCACGGGTGTCTTCGACTTCGTCTGTTTAGTCTGGGTGGTGGTGGCTTTGCTGCCGGCAGAACCGTTGGACGCCTGGCTGTCGCCAGTGGCGCTCTCCTCCTCCTCGTAGTCTTCCTCGGGCAGTCCTACGCCATTCTTGACGCTGAGCATGGTCAGCGCATCTTCGTAGTTCATGTTGTTCATTTCCAATATTTGTTTAGCACCGTTGTCGGCAGCATCGTGCAGGATGGCCAGCAGCACATGTTGTTCCTCCACGCGGGTGGAGCGCTGCAGGCGTGCCTCGAGCACAGCCAACTTCAGGATGTTGCTGGCTTTCTCGTTGAGTACCAGCTGTTGTGTATAGATGGGGTGTCCGATCTCGTCTTCCCGCACACGGGCCTCGAGTGCCGTCTTGACATTCTGCATGTTGATGTCGAGTCGCTGCAGGATGTCGATGACGGGCCCCTCCTTCAGTCGCAGCAGTCCCAGCAGCAGGTGCTCGGGAGCCACGCTCTGGCTGGCGAGCCGGGCGGCCTCCTCCCGGGAGTAGGCGAGGATTTCGGAAACCTTGGGTGAGAATTGACTTGTCACTATTTCTTCTTTTTTTTCGTTCGTAATAACGTTATAGCGTCATGACGCGATAACGTCCTGATGGGAAAACTACAAATTCCGTGCCAAAAATTTCTGGTGGGTGATGACGGCGGGCAGTTCCTCCTGATAATGGGTGACCATGATCATCGTCTTGTTGCGTCGCTGGCAGAAGGTTTCGATGACGTCCTTCACCAGCCGGCGGTTGCAGAGGTCCAGTCCGTGCAGCGGTTCGTCGAGGATGAGCAGCTGCGGGTCCTTGACGAAGGCACGAGCCAGCAGGACGAGTCGCTGTTCGCCGCTCGACAGTTGCAGGAAGGGCTTGTCAGCCAGCTGTCCGATGCCGAAGATGTTCATCCACCAGCGGCAGCGGTCGTAGTCCTGTCCGTTGGGTACGGCATAGAGTCCGATGGAGTCCATCAGTCCGCTGGCGACGATGCGGATGGCCGGCAGGTTGCGCTTGTAGCTGCGGTGCATCTCGGGCGACACGTAGCCGATGTGCTTCTTGATGTCCCAGATGCTCTCGCCCGTGCCACGGGGACGGTCGAAGAGCGTGATGTCGCAGGCATAGCTCTGAGGGTTGTCGGCGCAGATGAGTGACAGCAGGGTTGACTTGCCACTGCCATTCTGTCCTGACAGTGCCCAGCGGTCGCCGTTGCATACCGTCCAGTCGAGGTCGCTGAGGATGGTGCGCTCGCCGTAGCGGATGCTGACGTGGTGCATGTCGACGACGTGGCGGCAGTCGTAGTCGTTGTCGGTGTAGGGAAGCGATAAAATCGCTTCCTGCTGAGAAGGGGGGAGAACGTGGGGCGGGACGGGCTGCAGGCGGGCATAGTAGTCGGCGCGGGAGCAGGGGGGAAGCGTCTCGCCAGCCTTGACCTCGATGACCTGGTCGACGAAGTCGGGGATGTCGTCCGTCTTGGACATGACGAGCATCAGGTCCATGTGGCGCTCTCGGGCAACCTGCTGCAGCAGGGCTTTCAGCAGGTCGCGGGTCTGGGCGTCCAGTCCGATGAAGGGGTTGTCCATGATGAGCAGGCGCGGATTGGCAAAGAGCGTCTTCGTCAGCTGGAACTTGCGCAGTTCGCCGCTCGACAGCGTGATGATGTACTTGTCCATCATGTCGTTGAGATGGAACAGGCTATACAGCTGTTGCTGTTGCTGGCGTCGCTCCGCTGTGTCGGGTCCTGCCAGCAGGTAGGCCCGCTGCAGCAGTTCGCCCACAGTGGGTGTCTCGTGGTCGATGTCGTGTTGGTTCCAGCGCAGCTGCAAGTAGTACTGCCCGTCGACGTTGACGCCATACGAGTCGGTGAAGGCGATATAGCGCACGCTGTCTGATGCCAGCTGGCGGCGCAACCGCTCTATATACAGCGTCTTACCGCTGCCGTTAAGTCCTGCAAGTGTTGTAATCATTTCTTTACTCGTTCCTTGTTTTTGTTGACGAAGTCCTTCCAGCCCTTGTAGTGTGCCTGGCTCTCCGGGCGGTTCATCTGCATGTAGTGGCAGTAGGCGGCACCCAGGGCATCGGTGGCATCCATGAACTTGGTCAGAGCCTCCTCGTCGAACTTCAGCAGTCGTTGCAGCATGCCAGCCACCTGTTCCTTCGAGGCGGCGCCGTTGCCCGTGATGGCCATCTTGATTTTCATCGGGGCATATTCGTGGACGGGCACCCCGTGGTGGATGGCAGCGGCAATGGCTGTACCCTGGGCACGTCCCAGCTTGAGCGTCGTCTGCACGTTCTTCTGCAGGAACGGTGCCTCGATGGCCATCTCGTCAGGCAGAAAGGAGTCGATGATGCCTGTCACGCGCTCGAAGATATGTCCCAGCTTCAGGTATCCGTCACCGAAGTGGCGCAGGTCGATGACCCCCATGGTCACCATCTCGGCCTTGCCGTTGCATACCTTGATGATGCCGTAGCCCATGATGTTGGTACCCGGGTCGATGCCTAATATCACTTTCTCCATGGCTGGTTGCGTTTGATGATGAAGAATCCCAGCCGGTGCATGATGCCTTTCTTGTTTAGCGAGCGCAGCTCATAGACGCCGTCTGCCAGTGTCTGGATGTTGACCTGTGCCTGGTTGCGGCAGGAATAGACAATCCTACCCTGCATGGTCAGCACCGCCAGGTAGTCGGCCTCGCTCTTTCTTGTCACCGTCAGCACGCGGCCGTCGTTGGGCATGAAGGCAGCGGGCAGTGCTGTCGACAGGACAGGCTCCTGCGTGGCCGGACTCTCGTTGCCATAGCGGTCGACGGCCGTCACAGCATAGTTGACGAGATGCTGCAAGCCCGACGACTTGCCTACCAGCAGACTGGTCTGGGCGTGGCGCACGGCAATGAGGTTTGCCGGGTCGTCGGTGTCGACGGGGTACTTTTCCGATGCATATATATTATATAATAGGTAGGGTCCCTTGCTCATGTTCTGTGCACCACTCCACGACAGCTCGTCGCCACGAATGGTACGACGCACCTCCAGTACCTTGGGAGCCATGGGGACGGGTGTCTTTGTCCATGTCATGGGCGGCACGAGTGCTGGCTGGCGGTCGAAGTCATGCGCCAGGTCGTAGACCCCCTTGACATTGTCCAGCAGGAATTTAGCACGGAAATAGCAGTGTCCCATCCCAATCTGGCGGGTGACGTTCAGCTGTCGCTGTACCTCATCCAAAGGCCAGTTGCGCTCTTTGGGATGCAGCATGTAGACGCCCAGTCCTGCGGCGATGGAGCGTCCGAGGCTGTTCTCCTGCCAGTCGATGGCAAAGGGGTAGAAGTTGTTACCCTGGAAGTACATCATGGGATACAGCTGGTCCATGAGTCCCTGGTACAGCCAGCGCTGGGCTTCCTGTGCCACCTGACGGCGGGCATTCCAGCCCTTGGACGAGTAGCGTGACAGGTCATCGTACTTGCCAATGGGCGAGCAGCTGATTTTGACCCAGGGCTTGTTGCGCTTGACGGCCTGGTGTACGCGACGAACAATGCGCGTGATGTGGTCGGGGTTCTTCTTGCCCTTCCACGTCTCGGGATAGCGGATGTAGTCCAGGTGGATGCCGTCGACATCGTAGTGCTTGGTAATCTCCTCGCACATCTCGGCGATGTAGTCGGCAGTCAGCAGCACTTCAGGGTTCATATAGCCCTCGTCGCCTATCTTCATGACAATCTTGGGGTAGTGCTTGCGCAGCTGCTGGCAGCCGTACGACGTCCATTTGCCGATGGGTATCGTCACGACCCAGGCATGTAGCTCCATGCCGCGTCGATGGCATTCGTCGATGGCAAACTGCAGGGCATCATAGCCAGGCGATTTTCCTGGATTGCCCGACAGGCACCCGTCCCAGGGTTCTGTCTCGGACGGGTATATGGTCGTCGCTCTGACACGCGTCTGCAGGAGCACGGTGTTGATACCAACCTGTTGAAGCCGGTCCAGTATATCGGTAAGCTGTCGTTTCTGTTCGGCGATGCCGATACCGTTGCGGGCATAGGTGTGCGGCCAGTCAATGCCGCCGATGGTGGTCAGCCATACTGCCCTGACCTCGTACTTAGGCTGTGCTGTAAGGTGTGCCACTGAGCCCAGCAAAAATAGGATAGATAATAGGGTCAATCGTTTCATTGCGGCAAAGGTACAAATTTTTTTCGTAATAGCTCGTTCTATTTCATTTTTATTTCTTACCTTTGCAGAATAAATCACAATACAGTGAGCAGAGTCATTCATTTTAATTCGTCAACACGTATGAAGAAAATTGTATTTATTTTTGCTGCGCTACTCGTTTCAGTAGCCTCGCACGCACAGTTTGAACAAGGAAAAATCTACCTGGGCGCCTCTATGTCGGGTTTCGACATCAGCAGTCAGTCCAAGGAATTCCATCTGGGACTTGATGCTCGTGGTGGCTTCATGGTGCAGGATAACCTGTTGGCACTCGCCGAGGTGGGCTATAACCATTGGCAACATGCTGCCGATATGTTTACTGTTGGTGCTGCCGGCCGTTACTACATCGAGCAGAATGGCATCTTCCTGGGTGCAGGACTGAAGTTCCGTCATGGCAATGACTATAACGACGTGTTGCCGGGTGCCCATGTCGGCTATGCCTTCTTCTTGGGGGGTACGGTGACCATCGAGCCTGAGGTCTATTTCGACCTCTCGACGAAGGATTTCGACTATACGTGCTATGGTCTGCGCGTCGGCATCGGCATCTATCTTTTCCAGGATCATCGTAAAAACTGATAGCTTATGTTAAGTATAGATTTCTGCAGGGCAGGATTTGACATCCATGTCGAAGAACTCGTCGACAGGCTCATCGACCTGTCGTTTGCCGAGGATATCGGCGATGGCGACCATACCACCTTGTGCTGCATCCCCGAGGATGCCATGGGTAAGTCGCATCTGTTAATCAAGGAGGACGGCATCCTGGCAGGTGTCGAAATCGCCAAGGAGGTGTTCCATCGTTTCGACCCCGATATGCAGGTGGAGGTACTGATGGGTGACGGCACCCGGGTGAAGAAAGGCGACATCGCCATGGTGGTGTCGGGCAAGGTGCGCTCGCTGCTACAGACCGAGCGGCTGATGCTGAACATCATGCAGCGCATGAGTGGCATTGCCACCATGACCGACAAGTACGTGCAGCGCCTGAAGGGTACCAAGACCCGTGTGCTGGACACTCGCAAGACGACGCCGGGCTTGCGCATGCTGGAGAAACAGGCTGTGAAGATTGGCGGCGGCTGCAACCATCGCATCGGACTCTTCGACATGATACTGCTCAAGGACAACCATGTCGATTTCGCCGGTGGTATCGTCAATGCCATCGACCGCTGCCATCAGTACCTGAAAGAGAAAGGCCTGGAGCTGAAGATTGAGATTGAGGTGCGCTCCTTCGACGAGTTGCAGCAGGTGCTTGACCATGGTGGCGTCGATCGCATCATGCTCGACAACTTCTCCGTGGCTGATACCAAGAAGGCCGTCGACATCATTGCTGGCCGTTATGAGACGGAGTCCAGCGGCGGCATCACCTTCGACACCATCCGCGACTATGCCGAGCAGGGTGTCGACTTCGTCAGCGTAGGTGCCCTGACCCATTCGGTCAAAGGCCTCGACATGAGCTTTAAGGCATGTTGAACATTGACCATTGACCATTGACCATGAAATATTGTTGGATATTGTTTATTTCTATTATTGCTTTTTCCTGCGGCGATGACAATGGTCAATGGTCAATGGTCAATGTTCAATGTGAATACCGCTCTCCCGTTGACTATGACATCGTGCTTGCGGGCAACTTCGGTGAGCCCAGACCCTGGCATTTCCATGGTGGCATCGATGTCAAGACAGACAACCAGGAGGGGAAGAAGATTTACTCGATAGCCGACGGGTATGTCTCTCGCCTGACAGTCAACAAGTATGGCTTCGGCAATGCCATCTACGTGAATCATCCCGACGGAATGACCAGCGTGTATTGCCATCTGAAGAAGTTTGTCCCGGCGTATGAGGACATGATAGCGCGCACCGGTTGGCGCGACACGCTGGATGTCACTTTCCCTGAGGGCAAGTTTCCCGTACATGGCGGTGACCAGATAGCCATCAGTGGCAACACCGGACGTTCTACCGGACCACATCTGCACCTGGAACTGCACGACACCGAGACATGGGTGATGTACGACCCCATGGAAAAGCTGGCACGCTTCATTGCCGACACCGTTGCCCCGCAGGCCCACTCCTTCATGGCGATACCTCAAGGGGGTGAGGGCGTGTTTAACGGAGGAACCTCCAAACAGACCTTCGGCTTCGGTCAGCCCGACACCAAGAAGCACAGCACCACCTGGACCATCTCCCGCGAGTTTACGGCATGGGGCAGGGTAGGCTTTGCCCTATGGGCCGACGACTACTGCGAGGCTACCTACAACCACTACGGCATCCGCCATACGCGCTTGCTCTTGGATGGTCGTGAGGTGTTCCGCTCCGATGTCAGCGGCATTCCTGTCAGTTGCCAGTCCGAGGTCAACCAATGGGGTGACTATCAGCACTGGCGTCGTAACCACGTGTGGTATATGAAGTCCTATCGTGAAGCCGGCATGCGTCTGCCCATCCTGCATACCGACTTTAACCAAGGGATTGTCACCTTCGACGAGGAACGTCCCTACCATCTCACCTATATCCTGCGTGACTATCAGGGCAACCAGTCGGAGTATCACTTCACCGTGATGGGACGGCGTGACCCTCGTGTGACCCCGCGTCGCCGTCCCCAGCTGCTGAATCCCTATCAGTTGTACGACTGCTGCCTCTGGCCGCTGCACAGTAGAAAAAGTCATACATACTAAAATGAGCGTGTTCCATTCCCCGGAACACGCTCATCATTCATTTGCTCGCTTATGCTTAGTCCTCAGCCCCGACAATGTTTTGCTTGACTTTGTCAACGTAGGCATCGATGACGGCAACAGCCACGATGTTGACGATGTCGCGGACGGAAGCTCCGAAGTCCACAAAGTGGATGGGCTTGTTCAGTCCCATCTGGATGGGGCCTATGATTTCGATGTCGCTGTTGAGCATCTGCAGCATCTTGTAACTGGAACGAGCCGATGTGAGGTTGGGGAATACCAGCGTGTTGACATCCTTGCCATAGAGACGGGTGAAGGGATATTGCTCGTCGCGCAGTTCGCGGTCGATGGCAAAGCCCAGCTGCATCTCGCCGTCGATGGGCAAGTCGGGATAGCGCTCCTGCAAGTACTCTACGGCCTGCTTCACCTTCTTGGCGCCATCGCTCTGCGACGAGCCGAAGTTGGAGTGGCTCACCAGGGCGACGACGGGCTTCTCGTTGAAGAACTTGACCGACTTCGAGGCCAGTTTGGCAATGTCTATAAGCGTTTCCGTATCGGGGTTCTCGTTGACCAGCGTGTCAGCGATATAGAACGTTCCCTTGGGCGAGTTGATGATGTGCATGGCTCCGAAGTGTTGGTATTGCGGACGGATGCCGATGACCTCCTTGACCACCTTGACGGTATTGGAGTACTTGGTATAGAGACCGGTGATGAAAGCATCGGCTTCACCCGTCTCGACCATCATCATGCCAAAGTAGTTGCGCTCGAACATCTTGTCGTTGGCTTCCTGGTAGGTATAGCCCTCGCGCTGGCGCTTCTCGGTGAGGATGCGGGCATAGCGCTCACGACGTTCTTGTTCAGAGGGATGGCGCAGGTTGACAATCTCCAGACCTTCCAGGTTGAGGTCCAGCTTCTTGGCCAGCTTGGTGATTACCTCGTCATTGCCCAGCAGGATGGGCTGGCAGATGCCCTCGGCCTTGGCCTGTACGGCGGCTTTGAGCATGGTGGGGTGGATTGCTTCGGCAAAGACCACGCGCTGCGGATGGGAGGCCGCCGTAGAGTAGAGCTTCTGGGTGAGCTTCGTCTCCTGTCCCAGCAGTACGCTGAGTGAGCGCTTGTACTCGTCCCAGTCGGTGATGTTCTTACGGGCGACGCCGCTTTTGATGGCTGCCTTGGCCACGGCGGCACTGACTTCGGTGATCAGTCTGGGGTCGACGGGCTTGGGAATAAAGTAGTCGCGGCCGAAGGTGAGGTTGTTGACCTTATAGACATCGTTCACCACGTCGGGCACGGGCTGCTTGGCCAAGTCGGCGATGGCATAGACGGCAGCCAGCTTCATCTCCTCGTTGATGGCGGTGGCATGGACGTCCAGCGCACCGCGGAAGATGTAGGGGAAGCCGATGACATTGTTGATCTGGTTGGGATAGTCCGTACGGCCGGTGGACATCAGCACATCAGGACGCGCTGCCATGGCATCCTCGTAGGAAATCTCCGGCACGGGATTGGCCAGGGCGAAGATAATCGGGTCCTTGGCCATGGTCTTGACCATGTCCTGCGACAGCACGTTGCCCTTGGACAGTCCGACGAAGACGTCGGCCCCGCGGACAGCCTCCTCGAGGGTGGTGATGTCCGTGCGCGAGGTGGCAAAGAAGCGCTTCTGCTCGTTCAGGTCCTGACGGTCGGCGCGGATGACGCCCTTGGAGTCGAGCATGACGATGTTCGCCTTGTCGGCACCGATGGCCATATACAGTTTGGTGCACGAGATAGCGGCAGCACCGGCACCGTTGACCACGATCTTCACCTGATGGATGTCCTTGCCGATGACCTCGAGGGCGTTCTTCAGACCTGCCGCCGAGATGATGGCTGTGCCGTGCTGGTCGTCGTGCATCACGGGGATGTCGAGCGTGCGCTTCAGACGTTCCTCGATGTAGAAACACTCGGGAGCCTTGATGTCCTCCAGGTTGATACCGCCAAAGGTGGGGGCGATGCGCTCCACGGCCTCGCAGAACTTCTCGGGATCTTTCTCGTTGACCTCGATGTCGAACACGTCAATGCCTCCGTAGATTTTGAAGAGCAGTCCCTTGCCCTCCATGACGGGCTTGCCGCTCATGGCGCCGATGTCGCCCAGTCCGAGGACAGCGGTGCCGTTGGAGATGACGGCTACGAGATTGCCCTTGTCGGTGTATTTGTAGGCATCGTCGGGATTCTCCTGAATCTCCAGACAGGGGTATGCCACGCCGGGCGAGTAGGCCAGCGAGAGGTCGGTTTGTGTGCGATAGGCCTTGGTAGGCTTGACTTCAATTTTGCCAGGACGCCCTGACTCGTGATATGCCAGGGCGGCTTCTTTAGAAATTTGTACCATTTGTGTATTGTGTTGTGTTTAAAAGTCCGTGAACGACAGCGGCATCAGTTGTTTGATGCTGTCGACAACGTAGATGTGTTTCTGACCATAAAGCAATATGCGAACGGGCTGTTGGAAGCGTTTCTCCGTCTCGATGAGCACCTGTCGGCATGTGCCGCACGGACTCACCGGCTCTTGCTGCAACTCGCCCTGCTTGTTGCGGGCGGCGATAGCCAGCATGGTGACGGGTTCGTCGGGGCACTTGGCTCCGGCGGCAAAGATGGCCGAGCGCTCGGCACAGATGCCGGACGGGAAGGCGGCGTTCTCCTGATTGCACCCTATGAAGCGTTCGCCGTTCCGCAACTCGATGGCTGCACCAACATGGAAGTGGGAATAGGGAGCGTAGGAACGGTCGGTGGCTTCGATAGCCATCTGAACCAAGGTGCGTTCTTGCACTGTCAATTCGTCCAACTGAGCTTCCTTGAACGTTGATTTTATGACCAATTCTTTCATATTATTGCTTTTTTCGTTGCAAATTTAATTATTTTTATTTACTTTTGCAAAATAAAAACGAAGTTTATTGATGAAACGGCTGATATTTTGCGTTTTGTTGCTGCTGGTGCCAGTATTCGGGCTGTTTGCACAGAAGATGGTATGGACGAAGCACTATCAAGACTATTTCGACAAATACAGGGATCTTGCCATCGAACAGATGCAGAAACACAAGATTCCTGCCAGCATTACCCTGGCACAGGGCGTGCTCGAGTCTGCTGCTGGCAGAAGCGAGCTGGCCGTGAAGGGCAACAACCATTTCGGTATCAAGTGCAATGGTTGGACGGGCCGGAAGACCTATCATGACGATGATGCCCGGCAGGAGTGCTTCCGTGCATACAATAATGTTTACGAAAGTTATGAGGACCACTCCACATTTCTGACGACGAGCCAGCGCTATCGGTCACTGTTTCAGTTGAAACTGACGGACTATCAGGGTTGGGCAAAAGGTCTGAAGGCTTGTGGCTATGCCACCAGTCCGACGTATGCCACGAAACTCATTGAAATCATCCAGCTTTACAGGCTCTATGAGCTGGACACCACCAAGGGGTATGATAAGTTCCGGACGCAGCAGATAGAGCATGGCGACCTCCGTCATATCTATACCTTCAACAAGAATTACTATCTACAGGCCCGTCGTGGTGACACCTTCAAGACGATAGCCGCCGACGTGGACATCTCGTATCGCAAATTGGCGCGTTATAACGAGCGCGACAAGCACGACACGTTGGAAGAGGGCGAGATCGTGTGGCTGAAGAAAAAGGCCACAAAGGCCCCCAAAAGCTACAAGGGGCGTCCGCATACGGTGCAGCGGGGAGAGTCGATGTACAGCATCGCCCAGTATTATGGCATCCGCATCAAGTATCTCTATAAGATGAATGAGTTACCTGTTGATTACCAGCCCGTTGTGGGTGATAGATTAAGGATTAGATAAACAATGATATAGACTATGAAGAAGTTGATGTTTGCCTTGGTGGCACTCCTGGTATTAGGGGCTTGTCATCGTCCGCGAGTCCGTCATGACCATAGTAAGAAGGTGCATGCCATACGTCTGCCAGTAGACTCTGCCCAGAGAAACGACATCGCCGAAGATGACAGTTGGAAGGACGAGGCCCTGATTGCTTTGCCCGAGGGTGTCAAACTGGACAAGGGGAAAAAGGGCAAGGTGCCTGCAAAACCAAGCAAGGCGCCGGCTAATGTCGACGAGCAGATAGAACGTATGATGATGGGTCAGGACGATGGTTTCGGCGAGTTGCCGGAATAGCCAGTGGGGATGTCAGTCGCGTAGTAGCTGGTTGAGGAAGTCGTCGAGGTCTTTGTCAAGGCCCGACATGAGTTCCTTGTCAATGATGATGGTGTCGTCGTCGACAACATACAGTTCAGCGATGTTCTCGCGGTCGTCATCCTCCAGCACAAAGGAGTAGGGCTTGAGGATGGCCATCTGCTCCACCTGCTTCTTGTGCTTGTTGAGCACCTGGCGTAGCGTGGTGGTCACGTCATCGTAGAAGCTGGCGTCTTTGTTGTCTATCCATTGTTCTACGATGCAACGGGTAATCTCCTGGTCGTCATCGTCGAAAGCTACCAGTTCGCCAGACTCCTGGGACACTCTTAAATGGATGTCCGTCAGCAGGGTGACGTCATCCGTAGGTGGGAATTTTTCTGTTACTTTGCGCAGGGCGCGTTCTACTTGTTGTAAAGTCTGTTCGTTTGCTTTCATTGTTAGTGAGTTCCGTTTGACACCGCAAAAGTAAGAAAAAGAATGGATAGTTGCAAACGATTACGGTTTTTTTTTCAAAAAACTTATCAATAATGGTTTTAAATTCACAAATAATTAGTACCTTTGCAATGCAAACTCGAGATTGCAAAACTAATGAGTACTAAAATAAGTCATTCTGGCGTTGTTGAAAGCATTGAAAGTGGCTGTGTGCATGTGCGCATTGTCCAGACTTCGGCATGTGCCGCCTGCAAGGTGGCAGGCTACTGCAATGCCGCTGAGTCGAAGGAGAAGATTATCGACGTCTACTGTAACGACAGTGCCCGCTATGCTGTAGGTCAGAACGTGACGGTGGCGGCCTCTCGCCAGATGGCGGGGCATGCCCTGCTGCTCGCGTTCGGACTGCCCTTCGTGGTGATGGTTGCTGTGCTGGTGGCGGTGCTCCTGATAACGGACGATGAGGGCAAGGCTGCCTTAGGCGGACTGGTCTCACTGTTGCCGTATTACGGGCTGCTATGGTTGTTTCGCGACCGGATAGGCAGCCGTTTCGCTTTTACGATTGAGTCATGATTACAATTTAAACTAAAACAAATAAAATTAAACTTTATGGATTTCATTTTGATTGCAGTAGCAGTGCTGGGAACTATCGGACTGATAGCCGCCCTGGTGCTCTATGTCTGCTCCAAGAAGTTCGCTGTCTATGAAGACCCGCGCATTGCCCAGGTGACGGAACAGTTGCCGGGAGCCAACTGTGGCGGTTGCGGCTTCGCAGGATGCGGTGGCCTGGCCGATGCCCTCGTCAAGGGTGCCGACGCCGGCAGCATCGAGGGGCTGGCCTGTCCTGTTGGTGGACAGGAGGTGATGCGCAAGGTGGCCGACCTGCTGGGTATGGCCATTGCCAACGGTGAACCGAAGGTTGCCGTGGTTCGTTGTAACGGAACGTGTGCGCTGCGTCCGAAGATTGCCGAGTACAGTGGTCTGCGCACCTGTGCTGCCATGAATGCGTGCGGTGCCGGCGAGACGGCCTGCGGCTTTGGCTGCCTGGGCTGTGGCGACTGTGTGGCTGCCTGTCAGTTCGACGCCATCCACATGAATCCCGAGACCGGATTGCCCGAGGTCGATGAGGAGAAGTGTGTGGCTTGCGGAGCCTGTGTGAAGGCCTGTCCGCGCAACATCATCGAACTGCGCAAGAAGGGTCCGAAGGGTAGGAGAGTGTTCGTCTCCTGCGTCAACAAGGACAAGGGACCTGCTGCCATGAAGGCCTGTAAGGCTGCCTGTATCGGCTGTGGCAAGTGCGAGAAGGAGTGTAGGTTTGGTGCCATCACCATCGAGAACAACGTCTCGTACATCGACCACGAGAAGTGTCGCCTCTGTAAGAAGTGTGTGGCTGTCTGTCCGACGAATGCCATCCACGCAGTCAATTTCCCCGCACCCAAACCAAAACCGGAAACCACTGAGGATGCCAATGGTCAATCGTCAATGGTCAATGGTCAATCAAAAGAAAAGGAGGACCAAGCATGAATATCAGAACATTTAGAATAGGTGGTGTCCACCCTGAGGAGAACAAGTTGACCCATGATGTCGAGACCAAGGCGGCAGCCCTGCCCAAGCAGGCTATCTACCCCCTGAGCCAGCACATCGGTGCCCCTGCCAAGCCCGTTGTTGCCAAGGGCGACAAGGTGAAGGTGGGAACCTTGATAGCCGAGGCTGGCGGCTTTGTGTCGGCCCCTATTTTCTCTGGCGTCAGCGGAACGGTCTTCAAGATTGATACCGCCATCGATGCCACAGGCTATCGCAAGCCCGTCATTATTATTAATGTAGAGGGCGACGAGTGGGAAGAAACCATCGACCGCTCCGACAAGCTGGAGCTGGTCAAGGACCACCCCGAACTGACACCCGAGGAAATCGTCAACCGCATCAAGGCGGCAGGTGTCGTCGGTATGGGCGGTGCCTGTTTCCCCACCTTTATTAAATTATGTCCCCCGCCCACGGCCAAGGCCGAGTGCGTCATCATCAATGCCGTGGAGTGCGAACCCTACATCACAGCCGACTTCCGTCTGATGATGGAGCATGCTGACGAGATCCTCGTCGGTCTGGAACTGCTGATGAAGGGTGCGAAGGTGACGAAGGGCTATATCGGCATTGAGACCAACAAGATGCCCGCCATCGAACTGCTCACCAAGAAGTGTGAGGAGGTCTTCGGCAATACCGAATACAGCGTGGAGGTCGTTCCCCTGAAGCAGCGCTACCCGCAGGGTGGTGAGAAGCAGCTGGTGGATGCCGTCATCCGCCGTCAGGTACCTGCACCTCCTGCCATCCCCGTCAATGTGGGTGCCATCGTGCAGAACGTCGGTACTGCCTTTGCCGTCTATGAGGCCGTGATGAAGTGCAAGCCACTGTTTGAGCGTTACACCACCGTAACGGGCAAGAAGCTGGCCAACCCCGGCAACTTCCTCGTCCGCATGGGTACGCCGATGAAGGACCTCATCGAGGCCTGCGGCGGTATGCCCGAGGGCGACAACAAGTTGCTGGCCGGCGGCCCGATGATGGGTAAGGCGCTGACCAGCTTAGAAGTGCCCATCTGCAAGGGTACCAACTCGGTCACCATCATCAGCGGCGACGAGGCTTTCCGCAAGGAGCCGAACCCCTGCATCCGCTGCGCCAAGTGTGTGTCGGCCTGCCCGATGGGCCTGGAACCCTATCTGCTGGCCAAGCTCGCTGCCGTCAAGAACTGGGAGCGCGCCGAGAAAGAGGAAGTTGTCAGCTGTATCGAGTGTGGCTCATGCCAGTTCACGTGCCCTGCCCACCGTCCGTTGCTCGACAATATCCGCCAGGCCAAGTCGACCGTCATGGGCATCATCCGTGCGCGTGCTGCTGCCAACGCTCCAAAGAAATAGTCAAATTGTGAAATAGTCAAATTGTGAAATAAAACAATGGGAAAATTAATAGTATCACTATCACCTCACGCACACGGAACAGATACCGTCGAGCGCAACATGTATGGCGTCATCATTGCCCTGCTGCCTGCGCTGCTCGTGTCGTTCTACTTCTTTGGCCTTGGTTCGGCCATTGTCTGTGCAACGAGTGTTGCGGCCTGCGTATTCTTTGAGTGGGCCATCAATAAGTTCATGCTCAAGGGCGAGCGCAATACCGTCCTCGACGGCTCGGCCGTCCTGACAGGTCTGCTGCTCGGCTTCAACCTCCCCAGCAACCTCCCCGTCTGGATCATCATCATTGGTGCGCTGTTTGCCATCGGTGTTGCCAAGATGACGTTTGGCGGTCTGGGTAATAACCTCTTCAATCCGGCTCTGGTAGGTCGTGCCGCCCTGTTGGTGGCCTTCCCCGCCCAGATGACTACCTGGCCGAAGGTGGGCCAGCTGACCAGCTATCTGGATGCCGAGACGGGTGCCACGCCGCTGGCTATCATGAAGGAGGCCATCAAGAGCGGCGACGCCTCGGTGCTCGACCAGCTGCCTTCGTCGCTCGACCTGTTCTTAGGCAACCATCCCGACGGTGCCGGCGCTATGGGTGAGATTTGTGCCCTGGCTCTGCTGTTGGGTCTGGCCTACATGCTGTGGAAGAAGATCATCACGTGGCACATCCCCGTTTCCATCATCGGCACGGTGTTCGTGTTCAGCGGCCTCTGCCACCTGGCCAGCCCGGCATACGCCGACCCCTTCAGCGTCATCTTCTCGGGTGGTCTGATGCTGGGTGCCATCTTCATGGCTACCGACTACGTGACCTCTCCGATGACTGCCAAGGGACAGCTCATCTATGGTGTATGTATCGGTTTCCTGACCGTTGTCATCCGCAACTGGGGTGCCTATCCTGAGGGTATGTCGTTCGCCATCCTCATCATGAACGCCTTTACACCTCTTATCAATACATACGTGAAACCCAAACGCTTCGGTGAAGTACCAGAGAAAAAGTAAAAAGGTAAAAGAGTAAAAAAGTAAAGTTATGAAAAAACTCGAATCATCATTACTGAATATGGTACTGGTACTCACATTGGTAGCAGTTATCATGGGTGGTGTCCTTGCCTACGTGAACCATCTCACCGAGGGCCCCATCAGTGAACAGAAAGAGAAGGCACTGGCCAACGGTATCAAGACCGTCATGGTGTGCAATGACCTCACCGTAGCCAAGACCGACGAGGTGAAGCAGAACGTCGACGGCAAGGAACTTACCTTTATAGTATATAATGTTAAGGACGCTCAGGGCAAGGACCTCGGCGCTGCCGTGCAGAGCACTACGATGGGCTTTGGCGGCGACCTGAAGGTGCTGGTGGGCTTCGACCCCGAAGGCAAGATTCTGGGCTATACGCTGCTCGAGCATGCCGAGACGCCGGGACTGGGTGCCAAGGCCGACCAGTGGTTCCAGAAGGGCCAGAAGGGCGACATCATCGGTAAGGACCCCAAGGAGCCTCTCACCGTATCGAAGGACGGCGGACAGGTGGATGCCATCACTGCCTCTACCATCACGTCGCGTGCCTTCCTGAAGGCAGTCAACCAAGCTTACAACGCCTACAAGGTCACCCCTGCAGACGCTGAGAGCGGAGCTACGAAACAAGAATAATAACGACAACGAATTACACGAATTTCACTAATTGGTTTCCAGCAGAAGAATTCGAGCAATTCGAAATAAATTCGTAGAAAGAAAAAAATTTGTTCAATTCGTGAAATTCGTTGTAGAAAAAGAAAAGAATATATGAGTTATATAAGTATCATTAAGAATGGCATCGTCAAGGAGAACCCCACGTTCGTCCTGATGCTTGGTATGTGTCCTACGCTGGCCACTACCACCTCTGCCATGAACGGCATGTCGATGGGACTGGCTACGATGGCTGTGCTTATCTGCACCAACGTGGTGATTTCATGTCTGAAGTCGGTCACGCCTGACAAGGTGCGCATCCCCGTCTTCATCGTGGTCATCGCTGCCTTTGTCACCCTCCTGCAGCTCGTCATCAAGGCTTTCCTGCCCGACATCGACGCTGCCCTCGGACTGTTCATCCCCCTGATTGTTGTCAACTGTATCATCCTGGGTCGTGCAGAGGGCTTTGCCTCCAAGAACTCCCCTCTGGCATCGTTCTTCGATGGTATCGGTATCGGCCTGGGCTTCACCCTGGGACTGACGCTCCTTGGCATCTGCCGCGAACTGTTAGGCTCTGGCTCCATCTTCGGCCTGACCCTGCTGCCCGAGACCTACAACATCCTGCTCTTCGTGCTCCCTCCGGGTGCTTTCATCATGCTGGGATTCCTCATCGCGATCGTTAACCAAATGAAAAGTGAGAAGTGAAAAGTGAAGGAACTCTTTCATTTCTTTCATTTCTTTCATTTAAAATAAAGAATTATGGAGTATATTTTGATTTTCATTAGCGCGATATTTGTCAACAATATCATCCTGTCGCAGTTCCTCGGCATCTGTCCCTTCCTTGGCGTCTCCAAGAAGGTCGATACCTCGTTAGGCATGTCGGCAGCAGTAGCCTTTGTGCTCACCCTGGCCACCATCGTCACCTGGTGTGTGCAGAAGTACGTCCTCGACCCCAATGGCTTGCAGTACCTGCAGACGATAGCCTTCATCCTGGTCATTGCCTCGCTGGTGCAGATGGTGGAGATCATCCTTAAGAAGGTGTCTCCCGCCCTCTATCAGGCCTTAGGCATCTTCCTGCCGCTTATCACCACCAACTGTGCCGTGCTCGGTGTCGCCATCCTGTGCATCCAGAAGGACTACGACCTGCTGCAGAGTGTGGTCTATGCCTTCTCCACGGCTATCGGCTTCGGACTGGCTCTGACCGTCTTTGCCGGCATGCGCGAACAGCTGGAACTGGTCAGCATCCCCAAGGGCATGCGCGGCATGGCTATCGTCATGCTCTCTGCCGGCCTGCTCTCGCTGGCCTTCATGGGCTTCTCGGGTGTCGACGGCGGCCTCCGCGTCATCTTCGGCCTCAACTAAACCATGAGAGTGTGTCAAAATGAAGTAACTATTTCCTCCCCTTAGAAAGGGAAGGTTAGGAGGGGTTGATTGTCTCGAAGAATGAATAGAATTTTGTTTGTCTGTCATGGTAACATCTGCCGCAGTCCGATGGCAGAGTTTGTGATGAAGGACCTCGTGGCCAATGCGGGAAGAGAGGCTGATTTCTATATTGAGTCGGCAGCCACTTCTACGGAGGAGCTGGGCAACCCCGTCTATCCGCCTGCCCGACGGAAACTGGCTGAGCACGGCATTGGCTGTGCGGGCAAGACGGCCCGTCAGATGACCCGTGCCGACTACGACCGCTTCGACATGCTTATCGGCATGGATGGCTGGAACCTGCGCAACATGCGTCGTATTTGTGGTGACGACCCGGATGGGAAAATCACGCTGTTGATGGACTATACCCGTCGCCCCGGTGATGTTGCTGACCCCTGGTATACCGGCGACTTCGAAGCCACTTGGCGCGATGTGCTGGAGGGTTGTCAGCAGCTTCTTCAACGATTGTAGGAAACATGGCAAATGTTATTAGAGTAAATGATGATGAACATTGGAGACAAGGCGCCTGAGATTCTGGGCAAGGACGAACAGGGACGGGACATCCGTCTGAGTGACTATAAGGGCCGTAAGTTGGTGCTCTACTTCTATCCGAAGGACAATACGAGTGGATGTACTGCTGAAGCCTGTAGCTTGCGCGACCATTACAGTGAGCTGCAGGGGGCAGGCTACGAAGTGGTGGGCGTGAGCAAGGACTCTGCCTCTTCGCATGTGAAGTTCAAGGAAAAGTACGAGTTGCCATTCCCGCTGATTGCCGACGTCAACCATGAGTTACTCGAGGCCATGGGAGCATGGGGAGAGAAGAATATGTATGGCAAGAAGACGATGGGAACGATTCGCACCACTTTCATCATCAACGAAGAGGGCATCATCGCGCAGATCTATGCCGGCAAGCAGGTGAAGACCAAGGAACATGCTGAGCAGATACTGGGCAAGTGATTATTGAAGAATTGAATATTGATGGAAAATGGCTCGACACCTTTTTTTGATGTCGAGCCATTATTGTTATTAGGAACTTATCGAGTCCGGATTACTTGATGAGGTCGACGCTGCGCTTCAGGAACTTGTCGAGGGCTTCGCCCTTCAGCATGCCGTTCTGAAGCAGTGCGAGGTCGATGAGCTGATGGATGATGTCGTTCTTGGCGGCAAAACCGTTCAGCAACTCTTCCTTCTTGTGCTTCTGCTCGTCGACAGCCTTTTCCGTCTCGGCCTTCATGTCCTTGTCGTCCTGAGTCAGCTCCTCGGGCTTCTTCTTCTCCTGCTGCTGACGGATGGCGGCCAGACGGGCCTCCTGACCCTTCAGCTCGGCCTCGATGGGCTTTAGCTCCGTTGAGAGTTGAGAGTTGAGAGTTGACAAGATTTCCTTTATCAGTCGGTGGTCAGCATTGAGTACCAGATTCAGCGAGTCGGGCATCTGGGCGTAGAAATTCATGCCTTGCTGGAAACGGCTCATCTCCTTCATGCGGCGCATCCACTCGTTCTGCGTGATGACCACAGGGCGCTGGCTGTCGCCCAGACTCTGTACCTCGACCATAAACTCCGTCTTCTCCATCTTTGGCATCTGCGAACGGAACACTTGTGACAGATTGGCAGTCTCGTCTTCCGTGAGGTTTGATTTCGGAGCATCGTCCTTGACAATCAGTCTGTCGATGATGTCGGCATCCACACGTGTGAAGTGACTCTTCTCAAACTTCTGTTCCAGCATCTGGATGGCGGGCACATCGAGCTGGCCGTCGAGCAGCAGCACCGAGTATCCCTTGTCCTTGGCAGCCTGAATGTAGGAGTACTGCTCCTCCTTGTCGGTGGCGTAGAGATATACCAACTGGTCGTTCTTGTCCTTTTGGGCTCCTTCGATAAGGGTCTTGTACTCGTCGAAGGTGAAGTGCTTACCCTCGACATCCTTGAACAGGGCAAACTCCTTGGCTCGGTCGTAGAACGACTCCTCCGAGAGCATGCCGTAGTTGATGAACAGCTTCAGGTCATCCCATTTCTCCTCGTACTCCTTGCGGTTCTCCTTGAAGATAGCCTGCAAGCGGTCGGCCACCTTCTTGGTGATATAGGTCGAAATCTTCTTCACCTCGCGGTCGCTTTGCAGATAGCTTCGGCTCACGTTCAGGGGAATGTCGGGTGAGTCGATGACACCATGCAGCAGCGTGAGGAATTCGGGCACGATGCCCTCCACCTGGTCGGTGACGAACACCTGGTTGCAGTAGAGCTGTATCTTGTTGCGCTGCAGGTCGATATTGCTCTTGATGCGGGGGAAGTAGAGGATACCCGTCAGGTTGAACGGATAGTCCACGTTCAGGTGAATCCAGAACATCGGCTCGTCCGACATGGGGTAGAGCGTACGGTAGAACGATTTGTAGTCCTCGTCCTTCAGGCTCGACGGAGCCTTGGTCCACAGGGGCTCCACGCTATTGATGATGTTGTCCTCAGCGGTGTCCACCATCTCCTTCTTCTCGCTCGACCACTCTTGCTTCTTGCCGAAGGCTACGGGAACGGCCATAAACTTACAGTATTTGTTCAACAGCTGCTCCAGACGGGCCTTCTCGAGAAACTCCTTGCAGTCGTCGTCCACATAGAGGATGATGTCCGAACCGCGATCGGCCTTCTCTGCCTCGTCAATCTCGTAGGCTGGACTGCCGTCGCACGACCACTTCACGGCCTTGGCGCCGTCCTTGTACGACTTGGTGACGATTTCCACCTTCTTCGACACCATGAACGAGGAATAGAAGCCCAGTCCGAAGTGTCCGATGATATTGTTGGCATTGTCCTTGTACTTTTCCAGGAAGTCGTTGACGCCCGAGAAAGCAATCTGGTTGATGTACTTGTCAATCTCCTCCTCGGTCATGCCGATACCACGGTCGGAGATGGTGATGGTGCCCTTGTCCTTGTCCAGGCTGACGTGGACGGTGAGGTCGCCCAACTCACCCTTGAACTCGCCCTGCTGAGCCAGTGCCTTCAGCTTCTGTGTGGCATCGACGGCGTTTGAAACCATCTCGCGCAGGAAAATCTCATGATCGCTGTAGAGAAACTTTTTGATGACGGGGAAGATGTTCTCGGTTGTAACCCCGATGTTAC